>UBNE01000021.1 GCA_900466745.1 Hyphomicrobiales bacterium
CCGCCCGCCCCCACCCTTCTCCTGACGACGCATCGCCGCGAGAACCAGGGCGAGCCGATGCGGCGCATCTGCGAAGCCGTGCTGATCCTGCTCAAGGCCTTCCCCCAGCTCAGGGTGGTCTGCCCGATGCATCTCAGCCCGCGCGTGCGGCAGGTCGTCGGTCCGATGCTGGGGGCGCATCCGCGCGTGTCGCTGATCGAGCCGCTGGGCTACGAGGCCTTCGTCCTGGCGATGAACCGCGCCCATATCATCCTGTCCGATTCCGGCGGCGTCCAGGAGGAGGCACCCGCCCTCGGCAAGCCCGTCCTCGTGCTGCGGGACAGCACGGAGCGCCCCGAGGCCGTCGAGGCCGGCACCGCCCGGCTGGTCGGGACCGAGGTCGGCGCGATCGTCTCGGCCTGCCGGGAACTGCTCACCGACCCCGCGGCCTATCGCGCGATGGCGCAGGCGCGGAACCCGTTCGGCGACGGGCACGCCTCCGAGCAGATCCTCGACGTCCTGGCCCGTTCGCCCGGCGAAAGCGAATGGCGCGGCGCCGCGGCCGGAACCGCGCAGGCCGCGGCCCTGCCGGCGCAGGCGGTCCTCCAGGCCGTGATCGCGGCGGAGGCGGCCCGCTCGCCGGCAAGCCTCCCGGGCGTGGAGCCAGCGTGACGATGACCGGCGCCCTGACCCTCGCCCTGCTCGCGGCCTGCCTCCTGGCGGCGGTGCCCGTCCTCTTCCTCGCGGTGCAGATCGGCGCGGCGCTCGGTCCCGGCCGGCGCCCCGGCCCGTCGGCGGCCGGGCCGTGCCCGCGCTTCGCCGTGATCATGCCCGCCCATGACGAGGCGGCGATCATCGCCCGCGGCATCGCCGCGATCCTGCCGCAACTGGCCGAGGCCGGGCGCCTGCTGGTGGTCGCCGACAACTGCTCCGACGAGACGGCGCAGGCCGCCTCGCGCGCCGGCGCGCAGGTGACGGTCCGCCGGGACGCGACGCGGCGCGGCAAGGGCCATGCGCTGGCGCATGGGCTGCGCGTCCTCGCCGCCGAGCCGCCGGAGGTGGTCATCGTCGTCGACGCCGATTGCGAGGCCCTGCCCGGAAGCTTGGCGCTGCTCGCCCGGCGCTGCGCCGCGACGGGGCGCCCCGTCCAGGCACGCTACGCCATGCTGGCGCCGCCCCTCGCGAGCCCGGCCGACAAGGTTTCGCGGCTGGCCTGGACGATCAAGACCTTCGTGCGGCCGCTGGGCTCGGCGCATCTCGGCTGGCCCTGCCAGTTGATGGGCTCGGGAATGGCCCTGCCCTTCGCGCCGCTCGGCCGGTTCGACCTCGCCACCGGCCACCTCGCGGAAGACCAGAAGCTCGGCGCCGAATTCGCCCTCGCCGGCCTGGCGCCGCTGTTCTGCCCGGATGCCGGGATCGTCAGCGAGCTTCCCGGCGCCGAGGCCGGAAAGCGCCAGCAGCGCACGCGCTGGGAGCACGGCCATCTCGCCATCATCGCCGAATTCCTGCTCCCGCTGGCCCGTCGCGCGGTCGCGCGGCGCAGCCTGCATCTCCTCGCCTTCACGCTCGACCTGTGCACGCCGCCGCTGACGCTGCTGGCGCTGACCCTGCTCCTGC
Source organism: Hyphomicrobiales bacterium (assembly GCA_900466745.1). Classification (GTDB taxonomy): domain Bacteria; phylum Pseudomonadota; class Alphaproteobacteria; order Rhizobiales; family Beijerinckiaceae; genus Allobosea; species Allobosea minatitlanensis. The sequence goes on from UBNE01000021.1 coordinate 1,597, forward strand.
TGGAAGGCGCGGGCCTCGCCTGGTTTGCCGCGACGGGCGCGACGGCCCCGCTGCTTGCCGCCTCGGCGACGCTGGCCTGCTTCGCCGCCTCCATCGCCGCCGCATGGCGGCGCTTCGGCCGGGACGTGATTTCCTGGCGCGAGCTGGCGGCCGGCCCGGCCTATGGCCTGCGCAAGCTGCCCTCCTATGCCCGCTTCCTCATCCGCCGCCGGATCGACTGGGTCCGCACGGAGCGATGACCATGGGCGCCGGCCGGATGCAGCGCCTCGCCCTTTCCCTCGCGCTTCTGGCGATCGCGGGCTGGTGCCCGGCGAACGCGCCCGGTGGTGGGCGCGCCGCCGCCGAGGCTCCTCCAGCCGGGGGGTTCACCCTGGGAGAGCGGCCATTCGCGGCTGCGTCCTCCTGGAACACGCCGCTGCCCGCGAGCACGCCCCTCGAAAAGCTCGACTGGCCGGCGGACGCGCTGTTCGGCGTCGCCTGGAGCAGCTATTCCCCCGCCATCCATGTCGGCGCGGCCTCGGACCCGCTCGTCCTGGTCGCCTATCCGGCGAGCTGGGGCCGCGCGGCCGGCCGGCTCGCCATCCGCATCCCGGCCGAGGCCGACGGCGCGCGGGGAAGCGACGGCGAATTGCTGGTGATCGACGGCGGCACCGTTCACAATTTCTGGCAGTTCAGGCGGCTCGGCCCCGAGGAAGCGACCGCGCAGGCCTATGCCTCGGCCGATCTCGCCTGCGGCGATGGCTGGGGACGCGCCTCGCCCTTTCTCGGCGCGGGCATCACGGCCGCCGGCGCGAGCCAGCTCGCCGGCCTCTTGGTGCAGGCCGAAACCGACCGCGGCGAAATCGCCCATGCGCTCCAGATCGCGATCGACGCGGCCTATGCGAAGCCGGGCTACACGGGCGCGGCGATCGGCGGCGACGGCCGCAGCCCGGCAGGGCTGGTCCAAGAAGGCGAGCGCCTCGCCATTCCCGCCGCGACGCCGATGCCGGACGGGCTCTCGCCCCTGGGCGGAAAGGTGTTTCGCGCCTATCGGCGCTACGGCGCCTTCGTGGTCGACGTCGCCGGCGGCGTCACCAATCTGCGCGCCCAGGCGAACGCCTATGACGAGGCGACGATCGCGGCCCTGCGGCGCGACCTCGCGCGCATCTCGCCGCTGCTCCGGCGCGTGAAGCAGACCGTACCCTAGCGTTCCCTGCGACGCCCCGTCCGCCCCCGCACGACCGCCGAATCCGCGGCCCTTCCGCCGGTTCCCGATCGGCCCGGACAGCCCTTCCGGGAGCCCGGTCCGACGCCCGATTCAGGCGGGGGACACGAGATTCCCACAGAAGAAAACGGTATAATTCATTGAAAAATCTTTGGAAAATTTTTTAACAACAAATTTCTTTGCGCATCACATTCCAAACACGATATTTCACCACCCTCGCTCGCGGATGGGCCTAAGAGTCGCCGATTGAGAGGGCGACGACCCGTCATCCGGCCTTCCACGTCGCGCAGCATGCCTGGCTATCCGCTGCGTTTCCACGGATCAGCGAGCACTATCCGGCTGGCCTACCAAGCTCGCGTCCGCTTCCTGCTATATACCCAAGGAAAATAGGCATATGACCTCACTCGAAACCCCGCCGTTTTCTGCGTCTTCGAGTTGGAATACCCAAGTATCTAGCGATGCTACATTCACCAAACTCAACTGGCCCGCTTCAACCGGATACAATTACAGCGTAGCGTGGGATAGTTACTCCCCCGCCGTTTACGTTGCCTCTTCTTCCGATCCGCTGGTCCAGGTCACCTATCCCCCGGGCTGGGGCTACCCCGGCGGCACCGTCAGCGTTCACATGCCGGCAGCCGCGAACGGAGCCGCCGGCACCGATGGCGAGCTCATCGTCATCGACGGCGACGTCGCCTATAATTTCTGGCAGTTCAAGCGGACCAGCGCGACGACGGCCTCGGCCGCCTCGTTCGGGGCCGAGAACATCGTCACCGGCGACGGCTGGGGCAGCAAGTCGCCCTTCCTCGGCGCCGGGATCACGGCCGTGGGCGCCAGCCAGCTCGGCGGCCTTCTCGTCAAGGACGAGGTCAATGACGGCTCGATCGACCACGCCCTGCAGCTTGTGGTCGATTCCAAGCTGGTCCAGTCCGGCGCCATCGGCCAGGCCATCGCCAGCGACGGCAGCAGCGCCTCGGGCATCGTCAAGGAAGGCCAGCTCCTGGCGATCCCGCCGGGCACGCCGATGCCGGCCGGCCTCTCCAAGCTCGGCCAGGAGGTCTTCACCGCCCTGCAGAAATACGGCGCCTATGTCGTCGACGTGGCGGGCGGCACCACCAATATCCGCGCGCAGGCGAACGCCTTCGACGATGCCACGATGACGGCGCTGTGGCACGACATGGGCAACATCACGCCCCTGCTCCAGGGCGTGAGCGGCGGCTCGGGCTCGTCCGGCGGCACGACCACCACGCCCCCGACGACGACCCCGCCGGTCGTGACCGATCCTCCGGCCACGACCAACCCGCCGGCGACCGGCGGATCCTCCGGCGGCTCCTCCTCCGGCAAGGACACGACGAAGCCGACCGTGCAGTGGGTCGCGGCCGACGGCCCCGGCGTCAAGAACGGCACCGGCACCGTCCATCTCGGCGACACCGTCTATCTGACGCTGAAGTTCAGCGAGGTGGTCACCGTCAGCGGCACGCCGACCCTGTCGCTCGACGACAAGGGCACCGCCAGCTATGTCGGCGGCTCCGGCACCGACACCTTGCAGTTCGCCTACAAGGTCGCCGCGGGCCAGAACACCGCCGATCTCGAGATCAGCGCGTACAACCTGGCCGGCGTGAAGGACAAGGCCGGCAACGCCGTCAACGTCTCCGGCGCGCCGCACCAGCCCGCCGGGACGCTCGCCGTCGACACCCGCGGCGACACCACGGCGCCGAAGGTGCAGTGGATCGCGGTCAACGGCTCCGGCATCACCAACGGAAACGGCACCGTTCGCGCCGGCGACACCGTCCGGCTCTCGGTCAACTTCAACGAGGCAGTGACCGTCGACGGCACCCCGACCCTGTCGCTGAACAGCAACGGCACGGCCAAATACGTCAGCGGCGCCGGCACCGACACCTTGCAGTTCGACTACAAGGTGCAGGCCGGCGACAAGGCCTCCGACCTCGAGGTCTCCGGCTACAACCTGGCCGGCGTCAAGGACAAGGCCGGCAACGCCGTCAACGTCTCCGGCGCGCCGCACCAGCCGGCCGGGACGCTCGCCGTCGACACCCGCGGCGACGCCACGGCGCCCAAGGTGCAGTGGATCGCGGCCAACGGCTCCGGCATCACCAACGGAAACGGCACCGTTCGCGCCGGCGACACCGTCCGCCTCTCGGTCAACTTCAACGAGGCGGTGACCGTCGACGGCACGCCGACCCTGTCGCTGAACAGCAACGGGACGGCCAAATACGTCAGCGGCGCCGGCACCACCACCTTGCAGTTCGATTACAAGGTGCAGGCCGGCGACAAGGCCTCCGATCTCGAGGTCTCCGGCTACAACCTGGCCGGCGTCAAGGACAAGGCCGGCAACGCCGTCAACGTCTCCGGCGCGCCGCACCAGCCGGCCGGAACGCTGGTGGTCGCAGCGGCGTCGTCGAGCGGATCGACCCGCCAGGCGGCGCGGGTCGCGGCAACCGACCTCGCGGCTCCGGCGACCACGGCGGAGGCGGCGACGACTGCGACGGCAGCCTCCGGCACGGATGCGTCCGCCGCCGCCTCGACCGGCACCTGGTTCGGCGGCAACCGTCACGGCAGCGGCTCCGACTTCTCCTTCGGAAACCGCAGGACGGTCGGCTATCCGGGCGCGCAGGACGGCGTGGCCGGCGCCACCTCGTCCCAAGGGTCGGCGATGTCCAGGCTCGCCCTGCTCGACCAGTATGCGGCGTCGAGCTTCGCCACCCCCGCAGCGATCTCCGGCGGGGCCGCGCAAGCGTGGTGGAACAACCCCGCGCAGACGCTGGCGAAGCCGAATCGCTGATCCCGCAGCGAGGCCGGGCCGGCAGAGGAGCCGCGCCCGGCCTTCCCGGATCGCGACGCCACCGGAGCGCCCGGCGCGCTCACCAAGCCGTGCACGCGGAGCTTATCCCCGCGCGCACGCGTTCACCATTATGAATGCGGGGTACGGCGATTGGAAAATCCCGACAACGATACCCATCCCATCTCCGATGACGGCCTGATCGCGCTGCTCTTCATCCTGCGCGGACAGGGCGTCAGCGTCCTCCCGGAACAGATCCAGCACCAGTTTCCCGGGCGCCCCATCGGGGTCGCGGAGATGGTGCGCTGCGCCAAGGGCCTCGGCCTGAAGGCGCGCTCCATCACGACGAGCTGGGAGCGGCTGGCCAAGACACCGCTGCCGGTGATCGCCGCGCTGCGCGACGGCGGCTTCCTGGTGCTGGGGCGCTGCGGCGACGACAGGATCCTCGTCCAGGCGCCGAACGCGCCGCGGCCGAGCATGATGTCGCGCGCCGAGCTGGAAGCGGTCTGGGACGGAAGGCTCGTGCTGATGACCAAGCGCGCGACGCTGACCGACCTGGCGCGCCGCTTCGACATCACCTGGTTCATGGGCGCCATCCACAAATATCGCTGGCTCCTCACCGAAGTCCTGGTGGCGTCCTTCTTCCTGCAGCTCTTCGGGCTGGTCTCGCCGCTGTTCTTCCAGGTGGTCATCGACAAGGTTCTCGTGCACCGCAGCCTGAGCACGCTCGACGTGCTGGCGATCGGGCTCGTGGCGATCGCGCTGTTCGAGGTCGTCCTCGGAGGGCTCAGGACCTATCTGTTCTCGCACACCACGAACCGGATCGACGTCGAGCTCGGCGCGCGCCTATTCCGCCATCTGCTGGCGCTGCCGATCGGCTATTTCCAGGCGCGGCGCGTCGGCGATTCCGTCGCCCGGGTGCGCGAGCTGGAGAACATCCGCAACTTCCTGACCAGCTCCGGCCTGACGCTCGTCATCGACCTGTTCTTCACGCTGGTCTTCGTCGCGGCGCTGTTCTTCTACTCGCCGCTGCTGACCTGGATCGTGCTCGCCTCGCTGCCGCTCTATGTCGGCATCTCGGCGGGCGTGACGCCGCTGTTCCGGCGCTATCTCGACGACAAATTCGCCCGCGGCGCCGAGAACCAGGCCTTCCTGGTCGAGAGCGTCACCGCCGTCGAGACGCTCAAGGCCATGGCGATCGAGCCGCAGATGCAGCAGCGCTGGGAAGAGCAGCTCGCCGCCTATGTCGCGGCGAGCTTCCGGGTGCTCAACCTCGGCAATGTCGCGAGCCAGGTCGTCCAGCTCGTCAGCAAGCTGGTGACCGCCGCGCTGCTCTATGTCGGCGCCAAGCTGGTGATCGCCGGCGACCTGTCCGTGGGCGAGCTCGTCGCCTTCAACCTGCTGGCCGGCCGGGTCAGCGGCCCGGTGCTGCGGCTGGCGCAGATCTGGCAGGACTTCCACCAGACGCGGCTCTCGATCGCCCGCCTCGGCGACATCCTCAACACCACGCCGGAGCCGGCCTACAACCCCAACCGGACGGCGCTCCCGGCCATCCGCGGCGACATCAGCTTCGAGCACGTCACCTTCCGCTACCGGATCGACGGGCCGGAAATCCTGCACAACATCAACCTGACCATCCCGGCCGGGCAGATGATCGGCATCGTCGGTCCCTCCGGCTCCGGCAAGAGCACGCTGGCGAAGCTCGCCCAGCGCCTCTACGTGCCGGAGAACGGCCGGGTGCTGGTCGACGGGGTGGACGTCGCGCAGATCGACCCGTCCTGGCTGCGCCGCCAGATCGGCGTCGTGCTGCAGGACAACGTCCTGTTCAACCGCTCGATCCGCGACAACATCGCCCTCGCCGACCCGGCCCTCCCGGCCGACAGGGTGATCGAGGCGGCGAAGCTGGCGGGCGCGCACGACTTCATCCTCAAGCTGCCCGAGGGCTACGACACCATCGTCGGCGAGCGCGGCGGCAGCCTGTCCGGCGGGCAGCGGCAGCGCATCGCCATCGCCCGCGCGCTGGCGACCGATCCGCGCATCCTGATCTTCGACGAGGCGACCAGCGCGCTCGACTACGAGAGCGAGCACATCATCCAGCAGAACATGGCGCAGATCGCGCGGTCCCGCACCGTACTCATCATCGCGCACCGGCTCTCCACCCTGCGGATGGCGGACCGCATCGTCACCATCGAGTCGGGCCGGCTGATCGAGGACGGCACGCATGAGCAGCTCGTGCGGACGGGCGGCCGCTACGCCACGCTGCACCGGCTCCAGTCCGGCCTGCCGGAAGCCGGCGGCGCGCCCGCGGCCGCGCATCGCGGGCCGGGCCGGGCCGAACCGCATGCCGGCGCGGCGCTGCCGGCGCTCGCGGGGCACCAGCCTTCGGGCATCGCCGCGAGGCGCGGCCAGGAGGCGCGCCAAGGACCGCTCCAAGAGCCGTTCCAGGAGCCGTTCCAGGACGCCGTCGGATAATCGCACCTTCCATCGTATCGGGGACCAGTGTGCCGCGTTGAATCCCGAGCGGGGACCGCGGCCAGACAAACGCCATGCAAGCGTTCACACATCATCAGTCGGGCCTTCACGCCCTGGACATGCTGCTGCGCCTGCGCGGCGCCACGATCACCACGGACGATCTCCGCCGGCATCTCGGCGGCGGCGCCGTCGATGCCGCCGCCATCCTGCGCGGCGCGCGGGCCTGCGGCTTCAGCGGCCGGCTGCGGTCGGTGGGCTGGGACAAGCTCGCCGCCCTGCCTCTGCCCTGCATCGCAGGGCTCCGCGACGGCGGCTTCCTGCTGCTCGGCAAGGCCAATGCCGAGAAGGTGCTGGTCGTCCGGGCGGAAAGCCCGCGGCCGATCCTGATGACGCGGGCCGAGTTCGAGGACGAATGGGATGGCCGCATCATCCTGCTGAGGCCCTCCAGGACGGCTGGCGCGCGCGTGCCGCGCTTCGACAGGGCGGTGGCGATCCGGGCGCGCCGGGCGCTGGCGACGACGGCGCGCTGGGGCGCGGACAACACCCGCTCGGCGGTGTCCGGCCTCGCCATGCGCTCCCAGGCGCTGCAGCGGGCGGTCATCGCCCGCTCGACCGACGAGAAGCGCCTGCGGGCGCTGGAGCTCGCCTTCCTGCCGGCGGCGCTCGAGATCGTGGAGACGCCGCCCTCGCCGCTCGGCCGGATCATCGGGCTCAGCATCGTCGCGATCTTCGGCGCCGCTCTGGCCTGGGCCTGCATCGGCACGGTTGACATCGTCGCGGTCGCGCCCGGCAAGATCGTGCCGAGCGACCGGACCAAGATGATCCAGCCTTTCGAGACCGGCGTCGTGCGCGCGATCCAGGTCCATGACGGCCAGAGCGTCAAGGCCGGCGACGTGCTGGTCGATCTCGACACCACGACCGTCGACGCCGAGCTCGGGCATCTGAAGAGCGACCTGATGGCCGCGCGGCTCGACATCGCCCGGCTGCAGGCGGCGATCGCCGACAAGGAAAACCCGATCTCGGTCTTCGCGCCGCCGGCGGACGCGCCGCCCGAGCTGCTCCAGGTCTATCGCGGCCTGCTCGTCAGCCAGAGCAGCGAGCAGAAGGCCAAGCTCGCCACCATCGACGGCCAGCTCGCGCAGAAGGTGGCGGAGCGCGACACGATCCAGGCCTCCGTCGACAAGCTGAAATCGACCATCGTGCCGCTCCAGCAGCGCGTCGAGATCCGCGAGCAGCTCTTCCAGAAGGAGCTCGGCTCCAAGGTCACCTATCTGGCCGAATTGCAGGACCTCGTCGGCCAGCGCCAGGATATCCTGGTCCAGGAGAAGCGCGGCAGCGAGACCAAGGCCGCGGTCGCGGCCCTGACGGAGACCCGGACCAAGACCATCGCCGAATACGAGAGAACCCTGTTCGACGATCTCAGCAAGGCGCAGCAGAAGGCGGCCGGCCTGAGGCGGGACATCGTCAAGGCCGAGCAGCGCCGCAACCTGCAGCGGCTGACCGCGCCGGTCGACGGCGTGGTGCAGCAGCTCGCGATCCACACCATCGGCGGCGTCGTCACCCCGGCACAGACCCTGATGTTCATCGTCCCGGCGGAGAGCCGGCTGGAGATCGAGGCGATGATCTCGAACCGGGATATCGGCTTCGTCGGCGCCGGCCAGGAAGCCGCGATCAAGATCGACACCTTCAACTTCACGCGCTACGGCCTGCTGCGCGGGAACATCCTCAGCATCTCGCAGGATGCCATCCCGCGCGACAAGGCCCCCGGCGGCGAGAAGACCTCGGGCGCGGCCACCGACAGCAGCGAGCCCCGCGGCCAGGAGCTGCTCTATTCGGCCCGGATCTCGCTGGACCGCACGCAGCTCGCGATCGAGGACAAGCAGGTCAATCTGTCGCCCGGCATGGCCGTGACGGCGGAGATCAAGACCGGACGGCGGCGGATCATCAGCTATCTGCTCTCTCCGCTCGCCCGCTACCGGCACGACAGCCTGCGCGAACGCTAGAGCAGGTCCGCTTCACGCGGAACCAGGCCGTCCTTCCGGNNCCGGAAGGACGGCCTGGTTCGGTCAAATGAAGCGCACTCCCGGCACCGCCGGCGGCGCCGTTCCGGCCCAAGCAAGGGCCGTCGGTCAGAAAGACCAGCGCTTCGGAACGCTGGCCTGGCCGCCGGCCATGACCGCGCGGGTGCGGCTGTCGAAGCCGATCTCGCTGACGCTGTCGATCGAGAGCAGCGCGGCCAGCCGCGCGCGGGCGCGGTTGATCCGGCTCTTGATCGTGCCGGTGGTGGTCCGGCAGAGCGTCGCGGTGTCCTCGTAGGAGAGCCCCGCCGCGCCGACCAGCATCAGCGCCTCGCGCTGGTCGAACGGGATCTCCCGCAGGGCCGAGCAGAATTCCTGGTATTCGAGCAGCCCCTCCTGCTCCGGGGCGGCGCGCAGCGCCTCGGAATAGCAGCCATCGGCGTCCTCGACCTCGTGGCGCCGGCGCCGCAGGTCGGAGAGGTAGCAATTCCGCAGGATCGTCGTCAGCCAGGCGCCGAGATTGGTGCCGGGCCGGAAGGTGTCGATCTTGGTGATCGCGCGCAGCAGCGTTTCCTGCACGAGATCGTCGGATCTGTCAGCGCTGCGGCTGAGGGACATGGCATAGGCACGCAATTGCGGCTCGAACGCCAGCATCTGCTGCTGGATGGAGGGCTCGCCAGCCCCCTTCTTTCCGGGATCACCGTCTCCGAAGGCCATCGTCGATCTCTCCCACTCGCATCCACGGGACGAAACAAGGCACCACACGCAACGATACTGATTGGATACGGACCTTGCGGCGCGGCTACTGCTTGACGCCGGCCGGGGTCGTGAGGCCGGCGGCCGGCGCCGCCAGGCCGGTCTGCTCGAGCGGGCCGATCCCCAGCGCATCGGGAAGGATGCTGCGCTGGACCCGCAGCACGTCGCCGGGCAGGAGCTCGGTATGCTCGCTGGCGTCGATCGTCAGCGCCTTGCCGTCCTGCATGCGCACGACCACGAGGCTGCGGGTCTCGACGGCGCCGTCGGAGACGCCGACCAGGGTCGGGACCGTCACCTTGGCCTCGACGAGAAGGCTCTTGTTGGTGTCGAACCGGACGCTGATGTCGTCGATATCCATGCGGACCTTCTGGACCTCGGCGGTCAGCGAGGCGTTCCGCTCGCTCTTGAGGTCGAAGATCCGCTGGTCGGCCTGGGTGATGTTCTGGCGCGAGCGCAGGATCAGCGTCTGGAAGCCCTGCTCGTTCATCTCGAGCTGGGCCTGCATGCGCTCGAGATTGGCCAGGCGGCCGATGGTGGTCAGGCCGCGCTTGACCAGGCCGCGCACCTCCACCAGCTCCTTCTCGACGCTCGCCGCCTGGACCTTGTTGGCCTCGATCTGGCGGCCGATCGCCTCGATCTCGCGCTCGTAGAGGCTGCGGTTCTGCTCCAGGCTGTCGATCTGGGTCTTCAGCGCATCGACATGGATGTTCAGCAGCGAGCGCTCCTCGTCGATCAACTGCCTCAGCCCGGGGTCGCTCTGCGAACGCGCGACCAATTCGGCCGGGAACTGCACGTCGGTCTTCATCACCAGCTCGGCGTTCAGCCGCGCCCGGCGCGCCGTCAGCTCATAATAACGCCGGACCAGATTGCGCATCTCGCCGGTGATGGTGATGCTGTCGCGGTCGAGCCGCATCAGCCCGGGATCGTTGAAGCGCAGCCAGCCGCCCGCCAGGCTGACGACCTGCAGCACCGTCATGCCCGGGCGGAACTGATATTCCCCCGGCTTCTGGACATCGCCCAGCACATAGACCGGCCGCGTCTCCAGCACCTCGACCGAGGTTCCCGGCTTGTCGGAAATCCCCGCCCGCACGAAGCGCTCGGAGATCTGGTTGGCGATCTCCTTGGTCGACAGGCCGTTGACCGGGATATCGCCGAGCGGCGCGATGGAAATCGTGCCGTTGGCGCGAACCTTGTACTCGCCGCTCAGCTCCGGATACTGGAAGACCTTGATCTTGAGCTTGTCGTCGGCGCGGACCACGTAGTCGGACGTGGCGCGAACCGCATTGCCGTCGAGCATGCATAGAAGCAGTGACGTTGTGCCGACGAAATTCACCCATGAACGGTTCCGCTTCATTGTAGCACCTCTCCGCGTTACGCTGCTCCGTTACGCTGTTCCTGCGGCCGGAATGGACGATGTCGCCGCCGCGAACGGGCGTCGCCGGGCCGCGATCGACGCCTCCGCCTGCCAGAATCCGTCGCCGAACCGCCCGATCATCCGGTCGTCGACCCAGTTCAGCACCGCGCCGATGAAATCCGACGGCACCGCGCCCGAGACAGTGAAGGCGCGCTCGATCCGCTCCATCCTCGCCCCGCCCCAGCGCGTCACCAGCAGGATCCCGTCGACGCCCTGCGCCGCCATGCGAAAGACCGGGCCCTGCTCGAGCGGCGGCAGGCCGATGACGATCAGGTCGTAGGCGGCGAGGAAGCTGCGGTCCGCCCGCAGCCGCCAGTTGGCGATGCCGCCCTCGCCCTGCGGCGCGACCATGAGAATGTCGGGCTCCTCGCCGCCGCCATGCCGGAGAACGCCGCCATGGCGCTGGAAGAGGGCGTCGCCGAGCACGGCCGGCACGGGCGTCTCCCCGTCCCGAAGCGCGGGCGCCGCGCCGCCGGCCTCGACGAGCAGCACCGTCCTGCGGCTGCGCGCCGCCGCCCGGGCGACATGCCGCGCCACGGTCGCGGCCCCCTCTCCCGCCAGCGGCGAGGCGATGCCGACGAGGCGCGCCTTCGCCGCCTCGGCCGCCGCCACCATCCGCAGGAAGGTCTGGTTCGCGAGCGGCGCGGGCACGGCTTCCGCGGCGCGCGGCGCTTCGCCCGGCAGGTGCCGGCCGCGTGCCCCCCGCCCCCTCTGCGCGATCCACGGCACCGCGCCGAGGCATTCCAGCCCGAAACCCTCCAGCTCGGCCGCTGTGCGGATCGTCCGGTCCGCCAGGTCGCGCAACAGCGCCAGCACGACGCCGGCGAGCAGGCCGGCCATGGCGGAGCCGAGCACGAGCAGGATCCTGCGCGGCCCGCTCGGCCTGTCCGGGACCAGGGCCGGCGTCATCACATAGACGCTGGGGCCCAGCCCCTGCAGCCGCTCGCGCAGCAGCGACGACCGGTCGCCGTCCTGCTCGGCGCTGACGCGGGCCTGGAGCATGACCTGGCTGATGCCGGTGGCGATGAGCGCGGATTTCTGCGGATCGGCGGTGGTGACCGCAAGGAGGATGGCGTGGCTCGTGCCGATCCGCCTGATCGCGATGTGCCGCGCCAGCGCCTCGATCGCGATCTCGCGCCGGCCGCGCGCGTCCTCGGAAGCGGCCCGCGACGCGCCGGGCAGCCAGCGGGCGCCGCTGCCGAGCAGCGAGGCGGCGGGCCCGAATTCAGGGTCGTCGGCCAGGCCCAGCGCATCCACGACCTTGGCCAGCGTGCCGCGCGAGCGGATGATCTCGATCTCGTTCTCGACCTGGGTCAGATCGGCGCGCCCGAGGGAGACGACGAGCTCCGAGCCGGGCTGGACCTCCTTCACATAGACCAGGAACTGCGTCGAGGCCGTGTAGCTCGCGCCCCTCAGCGCGACGAAAGCCGCACCGAGCAGCAGCCCCGCCGCGGCACAGGCGCAGATCAGCTTCCAGCGCCGGCGCAGGGTGAGCCAGCCGAGCGGCGACAGGGACCGAGGATCGTCGACATCACCCGACATTGGCTTTCCGCTCTTTCTCCAATCCGCCGGCCATGCGCTGCCCGCATCATGCTTCGCCGCCGGAAAGCGGGTTCAGGGGCACGCGTCTCGAACCGGGAACAACCGAACAGGCAACCGCGATGATCGTTACTGGAGCTTGGCCGACGGCATGTCGGCGATGGCGAGGGACGGGGCGGGCGCGCTGGAAAGGGCCGGCTCCGCTTCTCCGGTCTGCGCGCCCCGCGCGGCCCTCATCCAGACGAAAACCCTGTTCCAGACCTCCCAGCTCGTCCCGTCCATGATCTGGTCGTAATCCTCCGCGCTCAGGCGGCTGAGCAGCAGCTCGGCCACCTTGCGGGCCTTGTCGCCGCCCCCGTCGCTGCGCCGCCCGTCGACGGATCCGCGCAGGCCGGACGAGAGGAAGGAGGAGGAAAACCCCTCCCGCGCCGGCGGAGCCCCCGTTTCGGCCCCGGCCTTCGCCCTGATGTCCGCGATCTGGGAATGCAGATCGCTGCGCGAGACGCGCTCGCCGTTCTCCAGCCTTTGCCGGATGGCCTCGCGGACCGAGGGCGGGGTCTTCTTCGAGAGGTAGACGCGCAGCGTCGAAGGCACCATCAGGGCGACCAGCTTCGCGTCGGTTTCCGCCTCCCGCGCGAGCTTCATCAGATCCTGCGCCGTCCTGATCTTGAACTCGCAGGCTCTTTCGACCCACTTGACGAAAATGCCGTGGGGCAACTTTTCCTTGACTCTAAGCAGTTCCCTGCCTATCTCGACCGAGCTCGCGGTCGCCGAGAGACGAAGATCCTTGATTTTCTGAGCCGATACTTTCAACTCCGCCGGAGTGATCGCGGTTTCGGAAGAAATCCTGTTCGGCAGCACGACACGACCCTCACTCGACCCAATTGAATGCCCAGCTTACGCTTGGTGCACCGCAAAACGAAGCGAGCAAAGGGATTCCCGTCCGCACAAATGGGGTACCCCTTTCGGGCTAGCCCGGCCGGGAGCCGGACCGCGTCGATGGCAGGGAGAGGATGCGCCGAAAGAACGGGCGCGAAGCCTGCCCCGCGCCCAGCCGGCGGCGCGCTCAGCGCTCGCGCCACCAATCCATGAGCTGGTAGCCCCAATAAGTGCCCTGCACGGCGAACGTCCCGAAGGGGCCGCCGTTCCAGACCAGGCCGAAGGGCGCGAAGAGCTCGTGCCGGCGGCCCCGGCCGAGCAGGGCCTCGGCGACGACGCGCCCTCCGATGGCGGTGGTGTTGAGCCCGTGGCCGCCAAAACCCTGGCAGTACCAGACCCCCGGCTGCAATTCGCCGATTTGTGGCATCAGATGGCGCGCATAGGACATCAGCCCCGACCAGGCCAGCTCGACCCTGAGCGGGGCGAGCTCGGGATAGGTCGAGATCATCGTGCGCCGCAGCAGGGCGGCGAGGTCGCGCGGCTCGCTGGTGCGCGTGGTGATCCGCCCGCCCCAGAGCAGGCGCCGGCCGCCCTCGACCAGCCGGTAATAGTCGCCAGCCCGGCGGTCGTCGCTGATCGCGGCGCGCGTCCGGATCACGGACGCGATCGTCTCGGGCGCCTCCTCGGTCGTCAGCACATAGGTGGCGATCGGAAGCTGGCTCGCGCGCAGCTTCGGCACCAGCCGGTCGGTATAGCCGCCGCCGGCGAAGACGACGTGCCGGGCGCGGACCTCGCCGGAGGCCGTGGCGACGCGCTTCTCCGCTCCGGAAAGCTCCGTCCCGACCGCCCGCGAGGCCTCGAAGATGCGCCCGCCCCCGGCCTCGACCGCGGCCGCGAGCGCGCGGGCATAGTTCAGCGGGTGGATATGGAAGCAATGCGGATCGTAGAGCGCCTGATGGTATTTCGGCGAGCGCAGCACGGCCCGCACCCGCTCGGTCGGCCAGAACTCGACCTCGTAGCCATGCTGGCGCGCCAGCCTGTCGCGGCTGCGCTCGAGCGCATCGCCGCTGTCGTAGCGGACCACGCCGAGCTTGCCCGGCAGCGGCTCCGCGCTGGCGATGCCGAGTTCCTCGATGGTCTGACGGACCATCTCCATGCCTTCGATCGAGAGCGCGTGGAGGGCATCGGCCCCGGCCTCGCCGATGGCGCCGGCGATCGAGGCGTGGCTGCGCGCATAGCCGGTGCCGACGAAGCCGCCATTGCGGCCCGAGGCGCCCCAGCCGACGGCCTGCGCCTCGAGCAGCACGACGGAGCGCCCCGCCCTGGCCAGCTCATGGGCGCAGGTCAGTCCCGCTAGCCCGCCGCCGACGATGCAGCAATCGGCCTCGACCCGGCCCTGGAGCGGCGCGCGCTCCTGCGTCGTCGCGGCGGTGCGGGCATAGAAGGTATCCGGGTAGTTCGGCATCGTGGCTGCGAGCTCCTGTCGCCCTGCGGAAGCGCAAGCGGCCCCGCAACGAACCGCCTAAGGCATCTGGCGTAAAAGTGGAATCCGCGTTCTCGACATGCCGGGCGCTCCGCCGCGCAAGCGCGATGGCAGGTCTTGAGGCGGCGCTCCACGAAGCCGCTGTAGGAGCCCCTGCCGTAGCTGAGCACCGCATAGGCTAGCGCCGTGAAGACATAGCCCTCGAGCACGGCGATGCCCAGGTCGGATCGCGCATCGCCGAGCGCACCGTGTCGAGGAGGTCGAGAAACCCGATGCAGTGGCTCTCCGGACCGTTCGCCAAGGAAGAAGAAGATTTGAATCGTTATAGGTATAAATTATTGTAATTGCTGTCTTTTTTGTTTGATGGCAGATAGTCTCCGCCTTCCGCGGCACCGTCACCGACCAGAGCGCTCACGTGAACACCCCGACCCCTGCCCGACCGCCGAGACAAGCTGCCTGGAGCGCTTCCCGGCGAGCCGTCGCGAGTCCGTCGCCGAAGCCGGCGAAGTTGATTCCGAGCTCCAGCGTCTTCGGCGGGGAAACCGAGATCGGGATCGAGCATCACGGCGAGCTCTACCGCCTGCGGATCACGCGGCAGGGAAAGCTGATCTTGACGAAATAAGCGAGGCCGCGCCGGACAGGCGCGGCCGTGAGACCACCCATTGCGGGCCGATCCATCGATGAGCGGCGAGAGGCCGCCCGGCCCCGCCGGGAGCGCGGGAATCCCGCGCGGGCGAGCGTGTGGCGGCAGGCGGGCCGGCGGTTGCGTCCGGCTGGGAGTGTCGGACCGGACATCGTATTCAGTCCGATGCTCCAGCCCTTTGATCTTGCACCGGCTTTTCCCGCACCCCGCGTCCCGCTTTTCGGGCCGAGGCTCTGGCCGGGCGCCTGTCGGTCCGCACGGCCCGGCCGGGAGAAAGCCCCGCCCGGGCCTTGCGGCCGGGCCCGGCTCAGAAGGTGCCCTTCAGGCCGACGCCGATCATCCGCGGCTCCGTCATGCTCGCCTCGGTGCCGCCGATGCCGCGATTCTGCTGCATATAGGTCGGCTTGCGCGCATCGAAGATGTTCTTCACATAGCCGTAGAGCTGAAGGTTCTCGGTGAACTGGTAGCTCGCGCGCAAATCGGCGATCGTATAGGGCTTGATCAGGTAGAGGCGCGTATTGGCCACGTCGGAATAGTATCCGTCGGTGTGCCGGAGCTGCCCGGTGACGTTGAACTTGCTGGTGACGTCCCAGCTCACGCCGAAGCTGAGCATATAGCCGGGCGACTTGGCGAATTCGTTGCCCTTGTAGCCGGTATTGGCCGAGATCTTGTCGATCTCCGTGCGCAGCAGGCCGGCGCCGGCCTTGAGGGTCAGGTTGTCGAGCACGCGGTAGTCGGCATTGACCTCCAGGCCGTAGGCATGGGCCTTCTCGGCGTTGATGCCGTAGGACTGGACGACGCCGGTGGCGAGCACGACCGGGATGAAGTACTGGGCGTTCTTGAAGTCGGTATAGAACAGATTGCCGCTGACGTTCAGCCGGTTCTCCAGCAGGCTGGCGCGGGTGAACAGCTCATAGTTCCAGAGCGTCTCCTCCTTGAAGGGCTGCCACTGGCCGGCATTGAGGTTGAGCGAGACGCCGCCGGGATTGTAGCCGCGATTGACCATCGCGCCGACGGTCCAGTCCGGCGTCACCGCATAGGCGAGCGAGGCCTTGGGCAGCACGGCCTGGAAGGTCTTGTCGAAATCGACGCCCTGCCGCGCCAGCACCGTCTGGCCGGCGCGTTCGATCTGGTCCTGCTGGAAGCGCAGCGAGCCGGTGAAGGTCCAGCGGTCGGTCAGGCGGTAGCTGGCCTCGCCGAAGATGCCGAGATTGCGCTTGGTGTCGTCGAAGGTCGAGCGGCCGGAGAGGTAGAGGATCTCGTCGGTCTTGGTATGGGCATAGTAAATGCCGGCGACGCCGCTCAGGACGTCGCCCTGCTCGCCATAGGTGAGCCTGGTCTCGTTGGAGGCGTTCCACTGGTCGATATAGGCATCGCCATTGCCGAGCAGCCCGGTCTTCCGGCTCACCGAGAGGTCGCTGTACTGGCTCTGGTTGAACAGCTTGAAGCGGTTGCCGAAATCATAGCTGAGGTCGAGGATGCCGGTGGTGGTGTCCTGCCGCCAGCTCGGCATGGTGGTGGTGGTGTGCTTCAGCCTATCGAAGGGCGCGGACGCCGCCTCCTGGCTCGGGCGGTTGGTCGAATTGCGCGAAAAGGTCAGCTTCGCCTCGAATCCGGGCAGGTCCGTCGGGCGCCAGAGCAATTTGGCGCGCAGGTTCAGGGCCCGGAAGTCCTGATCGGCGTAGCGCCGCTGGAAATTCGGGCTGACATAGTCGATGAAGCTGTCGCGGCCGGAATAGTCGAGCGAGATCCGGCCCGCGAGCTGGTCCGCGATGATCGGCCCGGAGAGCATGAGCGCGGTGCGCCGCGACGAATAGCTGCCGAACTCGGTGAGGAAGGCCGCCTCCCGCGTGAAGGTCGGGTCCTTGGTGTTGACGACGATCGCGCCCGCGATGGCGTTGGCGCCCTGCGAGGTCGTCTGCGGCCCGCGGAAGACCTCGATGCTCTTGACGTCCCAGGGCGAGGTCGCGCCGAAATAGAACTCGTTGTAGCTGAGATAATGCCCGTCCACATTGATCGTGGCGCGGGGCACGGTGCCGCCCCAGAACGAGTTCTGGCCGGTGAGAGGGCCTTGCGTGTCCTGCCCGCGGATGATCGGCGCCCCGACCGTGTCGGTGTAGGTCACGTTGGGCGTGCCGGTGAGGACCTCGGAGACCGAGGCGTTGCCGGTATCCTCCCTGTCGATGTCCCGGGCGGTCTTCACCGCCACCGAGGAGGCGGTGCTGCGGAGGTCGCGCTCGACCTTCTCGCCGGTGACCGTGATCGTGTCGAGCTCGATCGCCGTCGCGGCGGGCGCAGCCGGGCCGCTCTGCGCGAAGGCCGGCATGGCGGCGGCGACGGTGAGGAGCGATACGAGGCTGACGCCGCGCATCAGGACAAGCTTGGATGACATGACGATCCCCGGATCGGACGTGTCTCGCTGGCTGGGGACAGGGCCGTGGCTCGCGAGTTTGCAACAAGGTATCCTACAGTGCGGAACGCATTCCGCATGTCAATATCGATATCGGCGCCGGCCGGGCATTGTCGCGGGCTGTGGTTTTCAGGTCGCAGGGGCCGGGATGCGATCGGCGTCCGGACAGCCCGGGGCGGAACCGCACCCCCATGCTTCCCCGCCCCGCGCTTGTCCTGCTCGGGCTCGCGATGGCACAAAGCGCGTTCCGGCGCCCGCCGCCCGTTCCAGCGCGATTCGCATGATGACCAGCCTTCCCCGCCCG
>UBNE01000001.1 GCA_900466745.1 Hyphomicrobiales bacterium
AAAGGGGAACGCGGTTTTCGCGAGGAGCCGATGCAAGGTCAAAGAACGGGAGCGCCGGGCTGAATACGGCATTCGGTCCGGTGCGCTAGATGCGCCAGGGCAGCACATTCTGCGGCAGCCGCCGGCCGAGCAGGTCGAGGGCGAGCATCGCCGCGAGGATCACGGCGGAGGCGCTGATCGCGATCGCCGCCGCCTCGCCCGCCAGCCCGGCCTCCTTGAGGCTGAACAGCACGACGCCGAGCGTCTCCGTGCCGGACGACCAGAGCAGCGCCGAGACGGTCAGCTCGTTGAAGGCGACGAGGAAGACCATCAGGGCCGAAACCGCGGCCGCAGGCGCCAGGATCGGCGCCACGATGAAGCGCAGCATCTGCCAGAGCCCGGCGCCGTCGAGCCGGGCCGCCTCCTCGTGATGCGCCTCGATCTGCGCCATCGCCGCGACGGGCGCCTTCAGCGCCAGCGGCAGGAAGCGGGCGAGATAGGCGAACAGGATGATGAAGGGCGTGCCGTAGATGCTGACGCCGATCAGCGGCAGCGGCTTCAGGAAGAGCAGGATGCAGGCGATCGCGAGCACCACGCCGGGCAGGGCATAGGGCAGCTCGACGACGAGCTCGACCGGGCGCCGGAGCCTGCCGAGGCGCCGTTCCAGCCCGTAGGCGAAGGCGATCGAGACCAGCGAGAGCAGCACGGCGGCGCTCGCCGCGAACCAGAAGGAGTTCCAGAAGGCCCGGACGGTCACGGCCTGGCGCAGCAGCACCTCGGCGAATTTGTCGAAGGTCAGGCTCTGCCAGGAGAGCGGCACGCCGAGCGCCGGGGTCAGCGCCTCGCTCAGCAGCGCCAGGAAGGGCAGGCCGAGCTTGACCGCAAGCAGCAGCCAGAGCGCCGCGGCGACCAGCGGCCTTGCGCGCCCCAGCAGCCAGAACGGCTCCAGCGGCCTTTCGATCTCGACCCTGCCGCCCTGGCGGCGGGCGACCGCCATGCCGGCCAGGATGCCGAGCGCGGCGACCGCGCCGACGAGCAGCGCCAGCGCCGCCGTCTCCGGCAGGCTCTCCGGGCCGAAGCTCGACAGCCGGCGATAGATCAGCGTCGGCAAAGTGAGGTAGTTGACCGGCAGGCCGAGCAGGGCCGGGATGCCGAAATTGCCGACGCCGGCGACGAAGGCGATCAGCCCGGCCGCGATGAGCTGCGGCCGCAGCACCGGCAGGATGATGCGGGCGGTGATGGTCGCGGGGCCGGCGCCTTCCATCTGCGCCGCCTCGACCAGGGAGTGCGGGATGCCGCGCAGCCCGGTCCAGAGCGTGATCGCGACCAGCGGCGCGTGATGCAGCGCCATCACCAGAATGATCCCGCCGCGCCCGAGCAGCGGGTTGGCGGAGCCGGGCTCCGGCGCCAACCCGAGCAGGGCGAGGATCTGCGAATTCGGCGCCAGCAGGCTAAGGAAGGCGAGCGCGGCCACCTGCGGCGCGATCATCATCGTGAAGACGAAGGCGAAGGCGAGCGGGCGCTTGCCGCGGATATCGGTGACGCCGAGTGCCAGGGCGACCACGCCGCCGAGCCCGAGCGCGCCCAGCGCCGAGAGGAGCGAGGTGTCGAGCGTGTGCAGCGTGGCGGCGACGGCCGAGCGGCCGGTCATCGCGGCGAGGGCGGCCTCCGGCGCGAACTGCCAGCCCGGCGCGAAGGCAGCGAGCGCCAGCCGCAGGAAGGGCAGCCCGCCGAGCAGCAGCGCGACCGCGACGACGAGCGCCGGCAGGGCGGCCTCGGCGGGCAGGCGGACATGCGGAAGCGGGGCCGCCGGAACGGACTCCCGCTTCCGGGAGAGGCGCATGGCCAGCGTCACGGCGCCGGCCATGCGGAAGCCGAGGCCGGCATCACTCGAAGATCGCGCTGAAGCGCTTGCGGGCGGCGTCCGAGTCGGCGAGCGCCTTGGCGGCATCGAAGGGCATCAGCTTGATGGCGTCGCGGGCGGGGTAGCCGGCCGGCAGCGCGACATCGGGGCGCGCCGGGACGTAGCCCTGCTTCAGCGCGACCTCCTGCCCGTCCTTCGACAGCACGAAGTCGATGAAGGCGCGGGCGGCGGCCTCGTTCCTGGTGCCCTTCAGGATGGCGACCGGCTCGCTGACGGAGGAGACGCCCTCGCTCGGGAAGACGAAGGCGACGGGAGCGCCCTTGGCCTTCTCGCGGATCGGCATGAAGTCGACGATCATGCCGTAGAGCTTCTCGCCCGTCGCGACCTGGCGCAGGATGTCGCCATTGGCGCCGGCGGCGAGCGTGCCGTTCTCCTTGAGCGCCTCGTAATACTTCCAGCCGTCCTTGAGGTTGCCGGTCAGCGTGATGGTGTGGATCAGCGCGGCGCCCGAGTTCAGCGGGCTCGGCATGGCGACCTGGTTCCTGGCCTCGGCCTTGGTCAGGTCGAGCCAGCTCGTCGGCTTCATCGTCGCCCTGGTGTTGTAGACGATGCCGGTGGTGATCAGCTTGGTGGCGAACCAGGCCTTGCCGGGGTCATGGATGCCGGCCGGGTAGGCCGAGACGTCGGCCTTGTCGTAGGCTTCGAGCCGGCCTTCCTTCTTCAGCCCTTCCATCGTCACCGAATCGGCGATCAGCAGCACGTCGGCCTGCGGGCTGCCTGCCTCGAACTCGGCCCGGAGCTTGGCGAGGATGCGCGGCGTGCCGTCGCGGACGAAGGAAACCTCGACCTTGGGGTACTTCGCCTTGAAGGCGTCGATGGTCTGCTGGGCGTCGGTGTTCGGCTGGCTCGTATAGAGCACGAGCTTGCCTTCGACGCCCTGCGCCTGCGCGCCCGGCGCCGCGAGGGCGAGGCCGGCGGCAATCGTGAATGCGCTCAAAGCCTTACGCTGCATCTGACTCTCCATCTCTGGCCGCATCTGCGGAATGGCGCTGGCGGTAGCTGCTGGAGATGACAGTTCCATGAAGGGGCCGGCGGGACGGCCCCGCCTCCGGGATTGCATGGCGGCATTGCCATGGCGGGCTCGCAATGGCAGGTCAGAGGCGCCACATTGCAACCGACCGTCCAAGCACGAAGACACCGGGAACAGATCATGGCTTCCAAGCTCGACCAGCTCCGCGAGATGACCACCGTCGTCGCCGACACCGGCGATATCGAGGCGGTGCGCCGGCTCAAGCCGGTCGACTGCACCACCAACCCGACGCTGCTGTTCAAGGCGGTCGAGACCCCCGCCTATGCCCATCTCGTCGAGGAGGCGATCGCCTGGGGCCGCAAGCAGGGCGGCGGCGACAAGGCTGTCCAGGCGGTCTGCGACCGCCTCGCCGTGAGCTTCGGGACCGAGCTCGCGAAGATCGTGCCCGGCCGCGTCTCGACCGAGGTCGACGCCGACCTCTCCTTCGACGGCAAGGCGACGATCGAGAAGGCGCGCGCCATCATCGCCGCCTATGAGGAGCGCGGCGTCGGGCGCGAGCGCATCCTGATCAAGATCGCCTCGACCTGGGAGGGCCTGCAGGCCGCCAAGGTGCTGCAGGGCGAGGGCATCGACTGCAACCTGACCCTGCTCTTCGCCCTGCCGCAGGCGATCGCGGCCGCCGATGCCAGGGCCTTCCTGATCTCGCCCTTCGTCGGGCGCATCCTCGACTGGCACGTCAAGGCCGGCGGCGGCCCCTACACCGCCGAGACCGATCCCGGCGTCGTCTCGGTCCGCAGCATCTACGCCTATTACAAGACCTACGGCATCGACACGGTGGTGATGGGCGCCTCCTTCCGCAACACCGGCGAGATCGAGGCGCTGGCCGGCTGCGACCGGCTGACCATCGGTCCCGGCCTGCTCGACGAGCTCGCCGCCGCGAGCGGCGAGCTGCCGCGCAAGCTGAAGCCCGAGGCGCCCGGTCAGGCGCCGGCGAAGCTGGCGCTCGACGAGAAGGCCTTCCGCTTCGCCATGAACGAAGATGCGATGGCGACCGAGAAGCTGGCGGAAGGCATCCGCGGCTTCGTCAAGGACCTGCGCAGCTTGCGCAAGCTCGTCGCCGAGAAGCTGGCCTGAGCATGGCCGGGCCGCGGATCGCCGTCGTCACCGGCGGCGCCGGGGGGATCGGGGCGGCGGTGGCCGCCCGGCTCGCCCGGGACGGGCTGACGCCGGTCGCCTGGGACATCGCGGCGCCGGCGGCGGCGGGGCCGGCCCATATCCGCTGCGACGTCGCCGACGAGGCTTCGGTGGCAGCGGCGACCGCGGCGACCGAGCGCGAGCACGGCCCCATCGCCGTGCTCGTCAACAATGCCGGGCTGACCGGCCCCTCGACCACCGTCGCGGACACGCCGCTGGCGCAATGGCGGAAGATCCAGGCGGTCAACCTCGACGGCGCCTTCCTCTGCGCCCGCGCCGTCGCGGCGGTAATGATGCCGCGCGGCTATGGCCGCATCGTCAACATCGCCTCGCTCGCCGGCAAGGAAGGCACCCCGACGCTCTCGGCCTACAGCGCCGCCAAGGCCGGCGTGATCGCGCTGACCAAGGCGCATGGCAAGGAACTGGCCGGCACCGGCATCCTGGTCAATGCCGTCGCTCCGGCGGCGATCGAGACCGATCTGCTCCGGCAGATGAGCGAGGAGACGGTGCAGACCATGATCGGCAAGAGCCCGCTCAAGCGCCTCGGCACCGTCGACGAATTGGCGGAACTCGTCGCCTGGCTGGCGAGCGAGCGCTGCACCTTCTCGACCGGGGCCGTGTTCGATCTCTCCGGCGGCCGTGCGACCTATTGAGGCGCGAGCGCCGCATCGGATTGACGCGGCGGTTGTGCGGGGGTCTCATGGCGGGGTTCGACTGGCGGTCGCGATCGTCGATGGCCGCCTCCAAGGAGCCGGTTCGCCATGAGCACACCCTCTGAAACCTCCGCGCCTCAGCCCGCCTCGCTCGGCTCGCATCTCGTTCCGCTGCGGCGGAACTGGGGCTGGCTGATGGCCGCCGGCATCGCCCTCATCGTCCTCGGCGTTCTCGGCCTCGGCGCGGTCGCCCTGCTGAGCGTCGCGAGCGCGGTCTGGTTCGGCGCGATGATCTTCGTCGGCGGCATCGTCGTGCTGTTCGACGCCTTCCGCCATCAGGGCTGGAAGAGCCGGCTGCTGCACATCCTGATCGGCCTGCTCTATCTGGCGGTCGGCGTGGTCACCTTCGTCAATCCGCTGGTCGCCACGGCCTCGCTGACGCTGCTCGCCGGCTGCGGCCTGGTGGCGACCGGCGTGCTGCGCCTGGTCGTCGCCTTCCAGAATCGCGAATTGCCGTTCTGGGGCTGGGTCGCCTTCTCGGGCTTCCTGTCGCTCGTGCTCGGCGGCCTGATCTTGGCGCAGTGGCCGGCCTCGAGCCTGTGGGTGCTCGGAACCTTCCTCGCCATCGAGCTGATCTTCCAGGGCTGGGCCGCCGTCGCCCTGGCGCTGGCGATCCGCTCGACCTTCGACGGCGAGCGCGCGCAGCGCTGAGCCGTTTCAGCGGGCCGCCGGCTCGGCCGGGCCGGGCGCCGGCTGGCCGAGCGAGGCGGTGGCGGCCGCTCCCGGAGCCGTCGCCCGGAAGAAGCTGCGGCCCCCGGCGGCCGCGGCCTGCAGACGCTCCTTCCAGCCCCTGTCGCCCGGCGTGCCGCCGAGTGCGGCGAAATCTCCCGCGGCCGGAGCATCGGCGCTGCGGCCGCGATAGACCAGGATGCCGCGGCGCGTGACCACGATATCGCCGCGCCGCAGGGTCGGATCCTTCAGATGCCAGTCGGGGTCGGCCGCCGGATCGAGCCGGACCGCCGCCGGCTTCGGCTTCGCAGCGACCTCGGGCGGCCGGCGCCGCGCCGGGCGGCGCAGCGGCTCGTCCTGCTCATAGATCGGTGTCGCATGGAGGCGCGGACCGCCGAAGATGGCGCGCGCCAGCGAATCGAACAGCCCGGCCGCCTGCGCCTGAGAGGCGCCCGGCAGGGTGAGCGCGGTTACGATTGCGAACCTTGCCAGGCCTGCGCGCGCCATTGCCGCTCTCCTCCTCCCCCGACGGGAGTGACGAGCTTTGGTCGCGCGAGGGCCGTGGCAGGTTCAATGCCGCGGCGGTCGTCCCGGCGGGCCGATCAGCCCTTGCCGCGCGCCGCCAGCGCCTCGGCCCGGATCGTCGAGAGCGACTTGGCCGGGGTGATCGCCTCGGGATCGAGCAGGCAGTGGATGATCGCGGGCTTGCCGCTCCGCACCGCGCGCTCGAAGGCGGGGGCGAATTCCTCGGTCGTCTCGACGCGCTCGCCATGGCCGCCGAAGGCCTTGGCATAGGCTGCGAAATCCGGGTTCTTCAGCGTCGTCGCCGAGACCCGGCCGGGATATTCGCGCTCCTGATGCATGCGGATCGTGCCGTACATGCCGTTGTCGACCACGACGACGATCACCGGCAGATCGTACTGCACCGCCGTCGCGAAATCCTGCCCGTTCATCAGGAAGCAGCCATCGCCGGCGAAGGCGACGACGGTGCGTTCCGGGAAGATCCGCTTGGCGCCGATGGCCGCCGGCACGCCATAGCCCATCGAGCCGGAGGTCGGGGCGAGCTGCGTCGCGAATCTGTTGAAGCGGTGGAAGCGATGCACCCAGGTCGCGTAATTGCCGGCGCCGTTGCACAGGATGGCGTCGTCCGGCAGGCGGCTGCGCAGCCAGCGCACCATCTCGCCGGGATGGAACCGCCCCGGCACCGCGGCCGGCTGCTCGCTCCAGGCCACATAGGCCTCGTGAGCCGCCGCGCCCGCGCCGGCCCAGGCCGGAGCCTCGGGCGGCGCGATCGCCTGAAGCGCCGCGCAGAAGCCGGCGGGCGAGGCGTTGATCGCCAGCGTCGGGCGGTAGACCCGTCCGAGCTCCTCCGGATCGGGATGGACATGCACCAGCGGCCGGCCCGGGTTGGGAATGCCGAATAGCGTGTAGGACTGGCTCGGCATCTCCGAGAGGCGCCCGCCGACCAGCAGGACGAGGTCGCTCTCCTTGATGCGCGCCAGCAGCTTCGGATTGATGCCGATGCCGACATCGCCGGCGAAATGGGGATGCGCGGCCGGGAACAGCATCTGGCGGCGGAACGAAACCGCTACGGGTAAGTCGAAGCGCTCCGCGAAAGCCTGGAAGTCCGCGATCGTCTCCGGGCTCCAGCGCGAGCCGCCGAGGATCGCGATCGGCGACTTGGCCGAAGCGAAGCGCCTGGCGAGCTCGTCCATCTGCGCCGCCGAGGGATGCTGCTCGGTGACCTTGTAGGGCTCGGCATCGGCGACCTCGGCGAGGTCGGTCAGCACGTCCTCGGGCAGGGCGATCACGACCGGGCCGGGCCGGCCGGAGGTCGCGACATGGAAGGCGCGGCTGACGATCTCCGGGATGCGCGCGGCATCGTCGATCTCGGTCGCCCATTTGGTCATGGTGCCGAAGACGGCGCGGTAGTCGAGCTCCTGGAAGGCCTCGCGCTCGCGCATGCCGCGCTCGATCTGGCCGACGAAGAGGATCAGCGGCGTCGAATCCTGGTCGGCGATATGGATGCCGGGCGAGGCGTTGGTGGCGCCGGGGCCGCGCGTCACGAAGCAGATGCCGGGCTTGCCGGTGAGCTTGCCGGCGGCCTCGGCCATCATGCAGGCGCCACCCTCGGCCCGGCAGATGGTGACGTTCATCGCGGCGTCGTGCAGCGCGTCGAGCACGGCGAGATAGCTCTCTCCGGGCACGCAGAAGGCGTCGGTGGCGCCATGGATCAGAAGCTGGTCGACAAGGATCTGTCCGCCGGTGCGAGGTGTGGTCATTGACGGCGTTCCCGCTGGTTGGCTAAGTTGGTCAGGTTGAAGGAGGCCGTGATGACGCGCGTCACCGTGCATGAGGCCAAGACGCATCTTTCCCGCCTGCTCGAAGAGGTCGAGAAGGGCGGCGAGGTTGTGATCTCGCGCCGGGACAAGCCGGTCGCGCGGCTGGTCCCGATCGAGCAGCCGCGCCCGGAGCGCAAGCCGGGGCGGATGAAAGGGCTGTTCGAAATCGGCGACGAGATTTTCGATCCCCTACCCGAAGATGAGCTGCGCCTGTGGGAAGGGAGGGATGATTGGGACTTCTCCTCGACTCCGCGACGCTGATCTGGTGGGTGCTGGATAGTGGTCGGCTGAGTGTTGCTGCCAAGCACGCCATTCGCTCCGCTCCGAGAATCTTGGTGAGTTCGGTGACGGCGATGGAGCTGGCGACCAAGTTGCGCATCGGCAAGCTGCCCCAGGTCAAACCGCTTGTCGAAGCCTTCGCCGCGCAATGTTCGGCTGAAGGCTTCGAACTGCTGGCGCTTCGCCATGAGCACGCCCTTGTCGGGGGCACAATTCCAGGCGAGCATCGCGATCCCTTCGACCGCATGCTTGCCGGTCAGGCGATCGTGGAAGATTTGACGATCATGTCTCCCGACCTCGCCTTCGACGCGCTCGGCGCACGCCGTCTCTGGTGAGCGCCGCATTCAGCCGCCTCCGCCCCAGGCCGGATCGTTCAGGATGTCGTCCGCGTGCTCGCCGAGTCTTGGGCTCGGGCGCCCCGCCACCTGCCGCACGCCGTTCATGACGATGGGCGAGGCGACGGTCGGAATGGTGCCTGCCTTCGCGGCCTCGCTCGGCAAATCGACCCTGACGCCGCGCGCGATGACCTGCGGGTCGGCGAAGACCTCGCCGATATCGTTGATCGGCCCGGCCGGCACATGGACCTTTTCCAGCGCCGCCAGCAGGTCGGCCTTGGCATAGCGCTGGCAGAGCAAGTGCAGCTTCGCCGTCAGCGCGACGCGGTTCTTCACCCGCGACCTGTTGTCGAGATAGTCGGGATGGTCGGCCAGCGTCGGCTCGCCCAGAACCTCGCAGAGCTTGCGCCACTGCCCGTCATTGCCGGTCGCGATGATGATATGGCCGTCCGCGACCGGGAACACGTCATAGGGCACGATGTTCGGATGGGCGTTGCCGAGCCGCGGCGGCGGGTTGCCGCCGACCAGATAGTTCATCGCCTGGTTGCCGAGCACCGCGACCTGAGCGTCGAGCAGGGCGAGATCGAGCGTCGCGCCCTCGCCGGTCGCGTCGCGCTGGCGCAGCGCCGAGAGGATGCCGACCGTGGCGTAGAGCCCGGTATAGATGTCCGCGACGGCATAGCCCGCCTTCATCGGCGCGCCCTCAGGCTCGCCGGTGATCGACATCGCCCCGCCCATGCCCTGGACGAGGAAGTCGTAGCCGGCGCGCGGCGCATAGGGGCCGTCCTGCCCGAAGCCGGTGACCGAGCAATAGACGAGGCGCGGGAAGTCCTTGCGCAGCGAGGCGGCGTCGAGCCCGTATTTCGAGAGGCCGCCGACCTTGAAGTTCTCGATCACCACGTCGGCATGGGCGGCCAGCCGCCTCACCAGCGCCTGCCCCTCCGGCGTGCGGAAATCGGCGGTGATCGAACGCTTGCCGCGATTGGCGGCGTGGAAATAGGCGGCGGAGAGATGCTCTTCGCCCGCGCCCTCGACGAAGGGCGGCCCCCATTTGCGGGTGTCGTCGCCTTCCGGCGCCTCGACCTTGACGACGTCGGCGCCGAGATCGGCCAGGAGCTGGCCGATCCAGGGACCTGCGAGGATGCGCGCCAGTTCGAGGACGCGCAGGCCGGTCAGCGGTGGGGTCGAAGTCATCGGGCTCGATCCGCGCCGTCATCCTGGCCGGAGCGAAGCGGAGAGCCGGGATCCATGTCTGACCGCCGATCGGCGCCGGTCCGGCATGGATCCCGGGCCGACCTGCGCTCGCCCGGGATGACGCGGAGGGGGTGGGGAGGGCTCAGAAGAACGCCTGCAGGCCGGTGATCGCCCGCCCGAGGATCAGCGCATGGACGTCATGCGTGCCCTCATAGGTGTTCACCGTCTCGAGGTTCGCGGCGTGGCGCATCACCTGGTACTCGATCTGGATGCCGTTGCCGCCGTGCATGTCGCGGGCCGCGCGGGCGATGTCCAGCGCCTTCCCGCAATTGTTGCGCTTGACCAGCGAGATCATCTCCGGGGCCATCTTGCCCGCGTCCATCAGGCGGCCGACGCGCAGGCTACCTTGCAGGCCGAGCGTGATCTCGGTCAGCATGTCGGCGAGCTTCTTCTGGTAGAGCTGCGTCTGGGCCAGCGGCTTGTTGAACTGCTTGCGGTCGAGCCCGTATTGCCGGGCGCGGTGGAAGCAGTCCTCGGCGGCGCCCATCACGCCCCAGGAGATGCCGTAGCGGGCGCGGTTGAGGCAGCCGAACGGGCCCTTGAGCCCCGAGACGTTCGGCAGCAGGTTCTCTTCCGGCACGATGACGCCGTCCATGACGACCTCGCCGGTGATCGAGGCGCGCAATGAGAGCTTGCCGCCGATCTTCGGCGCCGAGAGCCCCTTCATGCCCTTTTCGAGGATGAAGCCGCGGATCTGGTTGTCATGCGCGGCCGATTTCGCCCAGACGACGAAGACGTCGGCGATCGGCGAGTTCGAGATCCACATCTTGGAGCCGGTCAGCCTGTAGCCGTCGGCGACCTTCTCGGCGCGGGTCTTCATGCCGCCGGGATCGGAGCCGGCATCCGGCTCGGTCAGGCCGAAGCAGCCGACCCATTCGCCCGAACCCAGCTTCGGCAGGTACTTCCTGCGCTGCTCCTCGCTGCCATAGGCATGGATCGGGTACATCACCAGCGAGGACTGCACCGACATCATCGAGCGATAGCCGGAGTCGATGCGCTCGACCTCGCGGGCGACGAGCCCGTAGGAGACGTAATTGGCGCCCGCGCAGCCGTACTCCTCGGGAACCGTGACGCCGAGCAGGCCGAGCTCGCCCATCTCGTTGAAGATCGAGCGGTCGGTCTTCTCGTCGAGATAGGCGTCGTGGATGCGGGGGGCGAGCTTCTCCTGCGCATAGGCGCGGGCCGTGTCGCGGATCAGACGCTCGTCCTCGGTGAGCTGCTCGTCGAGCAGATAGGCGTCGTCCCAGGTGAACTTCGCGAGCTTGTGGCTGGCGGCCATGGTTGTCGTCTCCCTTGAACCTGTTGCGGTGTCATCCCGGGCGACCGGAGGGAGACCCGGGATCCATGCCGGAACGGTTCAGGCATGGATTCCGGCTCTGCGGTTCGCTCCGGCCGGGATGACGACGCGGATGTTGTTAAACCTGCCGATTACGCATCCACGTCGAAGCTGACGCCCTGCGCCAGCGGCAGCGTCGTGCCGTAGTTCAGCGTGTTGGTGGCGCGGCGCATATAGGCCTTCCAGGCATCGGAACCCGCCTCGCGGCCGCCGCCCGTCTCCTTCTCGCCGCCGAAGGCCCCGCCGATCTCGGCGCCCGAGGGGCCGATATTGACGTTGGCGATGCCGCAATCGGAACCTTCGTCCGAGACGAAGAGCTCGGCCTCGCGCATGTCCAGCGTGAAGATCGAGGAGGACAGGCCGGCGCCGACCGCGTTCTGGATCGCGATCGCCTCCTCGATCGACCTGTACTTCATCACATAGAGGATCGGGGCGAAGGTCTCGCGCTCGACCGGGCCGCACTGCTTCGGCATCTCGACCAGCGCCGGCCGGACATAGAAGCCGCCGGAACCGACATCGACCTTCTCGCCGCCATGGACCTTGCCGCCCTCGGCCTTGGCCTCGGACAGCGCCTTCTGCATGCCCTGATAGGCGGCCTCGTCGACCAGCGGGCCGACCAGCACGCCGGCCTCGCGCGGATCGCCGATCTTCACGCTGGCATAGACCTTGGCGAGCTTCGGCACGAGCTTGTCATAGACGTCCTCATGCACGATCAGGCGGCGCAAAGTGGTGCAGCGCTGGCCGGCGGTGCCCATCGCCGCGAAGGCGATGCCGCGCAGCGCGATGTCGAGATCGGCCGAGGGCGCGACGATCGCGGCATTGTTGCCGCCGAGCTCCAGGATGGCGCGGGCGAAGCGCGCGGCGAGCTTCTGGCCGACTTCCTTGCCCATGCGGGTCGAGCCGGTCGCCGAGACGACCGGGACGCGGTGGTCGTTGACCAGCACGTCGCCGATCTCGCGGCCGCCGATCAGCAGCTCCGAGAGGCCGGCCGGCGCCTCGGGGCCGAAGCGCTTCATCGTCTTCTCGACGATGGCCTGCACGGCGAGCGCCGTCAGCGGGGTCTTCTCGGAGGGTTTCCAGACGACGCTGTCGCCGCAGACGAAGGCCAGCGCGGCGTTCCAGGACCAGACCGCGACCGGGAAATTGAAGGCCGAGATCACGCCGACGACGCCGAGCGGATGCCAGGTCTCCATCATCCGGTGGTTCGGGCGTTCGGTCGCGATGGTGAGGCCGTAGAGCTGGCGCGACAGGCCGACGGCGAAGTCGCAGATGTCGATCATCTCCTGCACCTCGCCGAGGCCCTCGGAGGTGACCTTGCCGGCCTCCAGCGTCACCAAGAGGCCGAGATCGGCCTTGGCGGCGCGCAGTTCCTCGCCGAGCAGGCGGACGAACTCGCCGCGCCGCGGCGCCGGCACCTTGCGCCAGGCGAGATAGGCGGACTGGGCCCGGCCGATCGCGGCCTCGGCCTCGGCGGCGCTGGTCTCGCGCAGCGTCGCGACGCTCTCGCCGGTGATCGGCGAGCGCGCCGACAGGCCCGCGGCGGCATAGGCGGATTCGGCGACGCCGAGGCGCTTGAGCAGGGCGAGCGTGTCTTGGGGAAGGGAGGTCGTCATGCGTTTGATCCTGATCGCCAGCGAACCACAGCCCTCATCCTGAGGAGCGCTTCCGACGGAAGCGCGTCCCGAAGGATGCTCCAGCCGGCCTCCATGGTGCGGACTGGAACATCCTTCGAGACGCCGCTGCGCGGCTCCTCAGGATGAGGGCTCGTATCGGGCCGCGGGGGCGGCCCGGCATTCACAGCGGAGAATGCCCTCTTTCCTAGTGCGGGGGCAACCGATATGTTCTCACCACTTGGTGAGTTTTATTCATGGATGACGCCATCGTTCCCGGCCGCCTCTCGGTGCCGTCCCTCTCCGCGCTGGCGGCTTTCGAGGCCGCGGCGCGGCACAGCAGCTTCACCCGCGCGGCGGAGGAGCTGAACCTGACCCAGGGCGCCGTCAGCCGGCAGGTCGCCCATCTTGAGGAGGTGCTCGGGGTCAGCCTGTTCGAGCGCGTCAAGAAGCGCGTCAGCCTCACCGTCGCGGGCGCGGCCTATGCTGCCGAGGTGCGCGACGGGCTGTCGCGGCTCGCCGCGGCGACCGTCTCGGCGATGGCCTTCCGGGGGGCGGCCGGCGTGCTCAACCTCGCCATCCTGCCGACCTTCGGCACGCGCTGGCTGATCCCGCGCCTGCCGCGCTTCACCGAGGCCCATCCCGGCATCACCATCAATTTCGCCACCAAGCTGGTGCCCTTCGACTTCACGCGCGAGCCGCTCGACGCCGCCGTCCATTTCGGCGACCCGGTCTGGCCCGGGGCCAGGCTGCACCGGCTGATGGGCGAGGAGATCGTGCCGGTGGCCTCGCCGGCGCTGGTCGCCCGTTTCGGCCTGTCCGAGCCGGCCGACATGCTGAAGGCGCCGCTGCTGCAGCAATCGACCCGGCCGCGCGCCTGGGCGAACTGGCTGGAAGAGCAGGGCCTGCCGCCGCAGCGCGCCTTGATGGGGCCGCGCTTCGAGCAGTTCGCCATGGTCTCGCAAGCGGCGGTGGCGGGCTTGGGCCTCGCGATCGTGCCGCGCTTCCTCGTCGAGGAGGAGCTGCGCTCCGGGGCGCTTGTCATCCCGGTCGAACGCTCGCTGATCGGGCGGGAGGGCTATTACCTCGTCTACCCGGAGGAGAAGGCGAGCCTGCCGACGGTGGCGGCGTTCCGCGACTGGCTCCTGGCGGAGTGCGCCCCTTCCGCCTGATGCCCTGGAGCGAAGCGGCGCCCGGCAGGCCGCCCGGTCGCCGCTTCGCGCTTGGCGCATGCCTCGCGCTCTCGCCTCTCGACAAGCGCGCCCGGCCGCGTCATTCATGCGAAGAATTCACCAACCGGCTCCCTGCGGAGCCGTCGCGCGAGGCCCGCCATGCCGTCCGTCTCCGAAACCGCCGATGTCGTGATTTGCGGCGGCGCCGCGATCGGCTCCTCCGTCGCCTATCATCTCGCGGCCGAGCCCGGCTTCTCCGGCAAGGTCGTGGTGATCGAGAAGGACCCGACCTACCGCTACTCCGCCTCGGCCTTGTCGGCCGCCTCGATCCGCCAGCAATTCTCCAGCGCGGTCAATATCCGCATCTCGCTCTTCGGCATCGACTTCCTGCGCCATATCGGCCGCCATCTCGCGGTCGACGGCGAGGTGCCGGCGATCGACCTGCACGAGGGCGGCTACCTCTATCTCGCCGACGCGGAGGGCAAGAAAATCCTCGAAGCCAACCACAGGCTTCAGCGGCAGGAAGGCGCCGATATCGCGCTTTACGGCGCTGAGGCGCTGCGGGGCAGATTTCCCTGGCTGAACACGGAGGATCTCGCCTGCGGCAGCTACGGCGTCAGCGGCGAGGGCTGGTTCGACGGCTGGGCTCTGCTGCAGGCCTTCCGCAGGAAGGCGCGCAGCCTCGGCATCGAATACCGCCAGGGCGAGGTCGCGCGCTATCTCACCGAGAACGGCCGCATCACCGGGGTCGAGCTCGCCGATGGCGGCCGCATCGCCTGCGGCGCCGCGGTCAACGCCAGCGGCACCCATGGCGCCAGGCTCGCCGCCACCGCCGGCGTCGCGATCCCGGTCCGGTCGATGAAGCGCTACATCTTCACCTTCCACTGCAAGGGCGATGTCGGGAACTGCCCGCTGCTGATCGACACCGCCGGCGCCTGGTGCCGGCCGGAAGGGCAGCGCACGGCGGAGGGCCAGCTCTTCATCGGAAGCTGCTCGCCGCTGACCCCTGAGCAGGACGTCGAATGGATCGAGACCGATCCGGCCGCCGAGGACGTCGACTGGCCCTTCTTCGAGGAGGCCGTCTGGGCGCCGCTGGCGCATCGCATCCCGGCCTTCGAGCAGATCAGGCCCGGCCGCGCCTGGGCCGGCCCCTACGACATGTGCGGGCTCGACCACAACGCCATTGTCGGCCCGGCCGTCGGCCTGCCGAACCTCTATCTCGCCAACGGTTTCTCCGGGCATGGCCTGCAGCAGTCGCCGGCGGTCGGGCGCGGCATCGCCGAGCATATCGCGCATGGCCGCTATCGCTCGCTGGACCTTGCCGATCTCGGCCACGAGCGCATCGTGGCGGGCAGGCCGCTGGCGGAGGCCAACATCATCTGAGCCGAAGCGTCCCCGCGCGAAGCGGATGCCGGTTCGCATCGCGAGAATGCGGCAAGCCGAGAGGAGCCAGCCATGGTCGACCCCGCTTTCGTCCTGACCATGGCGCGCTACAACGCCTGGCAGAACGAGAACCTGATGGCCGCAGCGGCCGGGCTGACGGACGAGGCGCGCAGGCTCGATCGCGGCGCCTTCTTCAAATCGATCCACGGTACCTTCAACCACATCCTCTGGGCCGACGAGGTCTGGCTGAGCCGGCTCCTCGGCACGGAGAAGCCGACGGTCGGCGGGCGCGGCTCAGCGGCCTATATCGAGGGCTGGGACCCGTTCTGCGCCCGCCGGCGCCAGCGCGACCGGGCGATCCTCGACTGGGCGCAGGGCGTGCAGCCCGACTGGCTGCGCGGCACCCTGATCTGGTATTCCGGCGCCGCCGGCCGGGAGATGGGCAGGCCGCGCGCCTTCGTCATCGCCCATCTCTTCAACCACCAGACCCATCATCGCGGCCAGATCCACGCCATGCTGACGGCGGCCGGCGCCAAGCCGGACGACACCGACCTCTTCCTGGTCGACGAGGCGCGTTGAAGCAGCACCGTCATCCGGGGCGACCGGACGGGGATCCGGGATCCACGCTTGAACTTTTATCGGATGGGCTCGGGCATGGAACCCGGCCCTGCGCTTCGCTTCGGCCGGGTTGACCCGTGTTCCGGGTCTTCCGCCGAGGGCTTTGG
Organism: Hyphomicrobiales bacterium; assembly: GCA_900466745.1. Taxonomy (GTDB): domain Bacteria; phylum Pseudomonadota; class Alphaproteobacteria; order Rhizobiales; family Beijerinckiaceae; genus Allobosea; species Allobosea minatitlanensis. Next base: position 15,886 of record UBNE01000001.1, read on the forward strand.
TTCAACGCCTTCGGCTTTCCCTGCGGCATCCTCATGCTGCGGCGGGACGGCGGCGGTGGCGTGCTGGCTCAGCCTCTGGAACAGGCCGAGGCCGACCAGGATGAGCACGGCCAGCAGCACCAGCAGGCCGGGATAGACGATCTCGGCGATCGTCTCGCGGGTGGTCTTGGCGATCAGCACCAGCGCCTCCAGCGAGAGCGCCACGATCATGATCGACATGAACTTGGTCAGCGAGCCGCGCGCCTCGGCGGGGCGGCGCATCTCGCGATCCGCCATCACCTCCTCCTCGAACAGGAACTTGCCGACATCGGCGACGGCGACCGCGATGATGACGAGGCCGATCGCGTCCAGCATCGCGCCGAGCGCGTCCTCGCCGTTCCAGTAGCCCGTGGCCGTGCGCCAGACCGCGACGCCGATCAGGATCACGGAGGCGCAGAGCAGCGCGAGAGAGATCACGGTGTAGAGCAGCCGGCTGAAGACCGTCATGTTTTTCCCCTGTGCCTGCTGCCGACAACCGATGGTGCTCCCGCCGGTTCCGCCCGGCGGTGGCGATGCGGGTCTCGATGCATCCCGGCGCTGCATGGCCGTCCCGGCGGCGCCGTCGATTGTCCGCGGCCGCGATCCATGCTCCATGCGCAGGATCCCGCCGGAGCGCTCGCCCATGCCCGAGACGACGACACTCGCGACTTTCGCCCTGATCGCGCTCGGCATGGTGCTGACGCCGGGGCCGAACATGATCTACCTGATCTCGCGCTCGATCGCGCAGGGCAGGGCGGCGGGGTTGATCTCGCTCGGCGGCGTCGTCCTCGGCTTCGTCGTCTACATGGTCTGCGCCGCCTTCGGCATCACGGCGCTGCTCTTCGCGGTGCCTTACGCCTATGACGTGCTGCGACTCGGCGGCGCGGCCTATCTGCTCTGGCTCGCCTGGCAGGCCGTGCGCCCCGGCGGCCGCTCGCCCTTCCATCTGCGCGATCTGCCCCATGACGGGCCGCGCAAGCTCTTCGCCATGGGCCTGCTGACCAGCCTGCTCAATCCGAAGATCGCGATGCTCTATCTCGCGCTGCTGCCGCAATTCATCGACCCCGCCGCCGGCCATGTGCTGGGCCAGTCGATCGTGCTGGGCTTCACCCAGATCGTCGTCAGCGGCAGCGTGAACGCCTTGATCGCGATCGCGGCGGGCAGCATCGCCCTCTTCCTGAGGACGCGGCCCTTCTGGTCGCTGGTGCAGCGCTGGCTGATGGGCACGGTGCTGGCCGGCTTCGCCCTGCGCATGGCGATGGAAGCCCGCCGCTAGCTGCCGATGGGCGCCCTCGAAACCGCCACGGAGGCGGGCCGGCCGGGCCTGCCCGACCTGTTCACCGGCTTCCTCAAGATCGGGCTGATGGGTTTCGGCGGCGTCGGCCCCGTGGCGCGGCACATCATCGTCGCCGAGCGCAACTGGCTCGACGACCGCGCCTATGCCGAGCTGATGGGCATCTGCCAGGCCCTGCCCGGAGCCAACACCGTCAACGCCGCCGTCATGCTGGGCGACCGCTTTCGCGGCGCGGCCGGGGCGCTGACCTGCGTCTTCGCGCTGATGGCCATGCCGCTGCTCTCGCTGGTCGCGCTCGCGAACATCTATGACGCGGTCTCCGGCCATCCGCTGGCGCAGGTCGCGCTGACCGGCGCGGCCGCCAGCGCCGCCGGCCTCATCCTCGGCACGGCGGCGCGGCTCATGGCCAAGGCGGGGCTGGCGCGCTGGGCCTGGCTCATGGCGGCCGCCGCCTTCCTCGCCGTCGGCGTGCTGCGCCTGCCCATGCTGCCGAGCCTGCTGGTGCTCGTGCCGCTCGGCCTCGCCGCGGCCTCGCTCGGAGCGCGGCGGCTCTGATGGAACGCGGCGTCCTCGGTCAGCTCGTCGTCACCTTCGGCACGATCTCGCTGATGGCGATCGGCGGCGCCAATGCCGTGGTGCCGGAGATTCACCGGCAGATCGTCGAGATCCTCGGCTGGATGGACGCGCCGACCTTCGCCCGGCTCTTCGCCATCGCCCAGACCGCGCCGGGGCCGAACGTCATGCTCGCCAGCATCGTCGGCTGGCATGTCGCCGGGACGGGCGGCCTGCTGGTCGCCACCGCGGCGATGCTGCTGCCGTCCTCCGTGCTCGCGCTCGTCTGCAGCCGCGGCTTGCGGCGCTTCGGCGACAACCGCATCGTCCGGGTCGTCACCCTGGCGCTGGTGCCGATCGCGCTCGGCCTGATGCTGGCGAGCGGCGCGGTCGCGGCGCTGGCCGCCGATGCCGGCCTCTTCGGCTTCGCGATCACGGCGGCGACGGCCTTCGTCACCTACCGCTCCAAGGTGAACCCGCTGGTGCCGATGGCGGCGGGAACGGCGGTCTATGTCGCCGCCTGGTCAGCCGGCCTGCTGTGACGCGTCCCGGCGGCATGCGCGGCATGAATGGCGTCGCCGCGGCCATCCGCCATTGCCGCATGCCGCCCAGCCGCTAAGCTGCCGGCCTTGTCCCATCCGGAACGAATGCGAGTGAGCCGATGAGCGCGTTGACCCCCGAGGAACAGAAGGTCACGGAGTGGCTGGCGAACCGCAAGGAGGGCATGGTCGCGCTGCTGCGCGAGCTGGTCGACACCGATTCGGGCTCCTACGACAAGGCCGGCGTCGATGCGGCCGGCGCGGTCCTGGCGCGCTTCCACGAGGCCAACGGCCTCGCGGTCGAGATCGTGCCGGACAGCCGCTTCGGCGATGCCGTCAAGGCGCGCCTGCCCAATCCGGCGGCCAACGACCAGCGCCCGGTGCTGCTGCTCGGCCATCGCGACACGGTCTTCCCCAAGGGCGAGCCGACGCGCCGGCCCTTCACCATCAAGGGCACGCGGGCCTATGGCCCGGGCGTCGCCGACATGAAGAGCGGCGTGGTGATCGAGGCTTTCGTCGCCGCCGCCTTCGCCGAATGCGGCGGGCTCGCCGCGCCGCTCATGATGCTGACGACCAGCGACGAGGAGATCGGCTCGCCCTCCTCGCGCCCGGTGATCGAGGCGGCGGCGCGCGAATCGCGCTGCGTCTTCAACGCCGAGCCGAGCCGCCTGCCGGCCGGCACCGATTTCGCGAAGGACCACAGGCAATCGGTCACCAGCGGCCGCAAGGGTGGCGTCTTCATGCGCGCCGAGTTCACCGGCAAGCCGGCCCATTCCGGCGCGAATTACGAGAAGGGCGCCTCGGCCATCGTCGATCTCGGCATCAAGATCCCGAAGCTCCAGGGCCTCACAGATCTGGAGAAGGGCGTCACCGTCAATGTCGGCCTGATCGGCGGCGGCCAGACCGTCAACACCGTCGCACCGAGCGCCTGGTGCGAGATCGACCTGCGCTACGTCACCGCCGCCCAGCGCGACGAGATGGTCGGCAGGATCAGGGCGATCGTCGAGACGCCGGAGGTCCCCGGCACCGGCGCCGCGCTCTCGATCAAGGGCGAGTTCCTGCCGCTGGAGCGCTCCCCGGAATCGGCTGCGCTCTACGACACCTATCGCGAGGCGGCCGCGGCTTTCGGCATCGGCGTGACGGCGGAATTCACCGGCGGCTGCGCCGATTCCGGCTTCACCGCGGCGCAGGGCACGCCGACCCTGTGCAGCGTCGGCCCGATCGGCGGCATGGCCCATACGCCGGACGAGTTCCTCGAGGTCGAGAGCCTGGTGCCGGCGGCGCAGGTGCTGGCGCTCGCGGTGATGCGGGCGGCGGCCAAGGTGGAGTGAAGGAGCTCAGCGGCAGAGCAGATCGATCTTGCGGCTGAGCGAAGCCTCGTCCTCGCTCAGCCGGTCGGTCAGCACGTGCAGCCAGTTGAAGCCGACCCAGAGTTCCAGCCGGTCGTCGATTTCGGCAGGCTCGAATTCACCGCGCTCGGCCGCGCGCACGAACATCCGGCGCGGTGAGGCGAGGCGTTCCGGCATGAACTTGAAGCGCAGGGCGGCGAGCGCCGTCTCGCTGGTCTGCGCCTCGGCGACCAGCCCCCGGAAGACGCGTCCTGCCGCGTCCTCGCGCCAGAAGCGCCAGAGATTTATCGTGTAGCGCAGCAGGTCGGCGCGCAGCGAGCCCTCGTCCGGGACGGGAATGGCGGCGTCCTTCTCGACCCCGTAGATCGCGATGAACAGCTCGGCCTTGTTCGGCCACCAGCGATAGATCGTCGGCTTGCCTGCGCCGGCGCGCCGCGCGACCTCCTCGATCGAGAAGCCGGCATAGCCCTTTTCCGCCAGGAGGTCGCGCGCCGCCGCCTTGACGGCGGCTTCGGTCTCCGGGCTGCGTCGCGCGCCGATCGAGGCACGGCGCTTCGGTTTTGTCTCCATTCCCGCGAACCTCATCCGCGCATCGCTCCGGTCCTTGACATAACGAAACGGTCCGTTTAATTCAATCAATAGAAACGGAACGTTTCGTTACATGAAGATGCCCGATGACCCGCCCCTCGTTTTCGCGCCTGGCCTCGCGCTTGCGTTTTCTGATCGTCGCGATCGCCGGGGCCTACGCGGCGATCAATCTCGTCCTCGGGGCGCTGGCGCCCTTCACCGCGGGCTGGTCCATCCCCGGCGTCACGGCCCTGGCCGTGCCGCCCATGGTGGTGGCGATGGTCTACGGCGTGATCCCGATCGCCTTCCGCTTCGGCGCGCCGCGCTGAGCGGATTCCGCCCGCAGGGCAGGGTGCTAGAACGCCTCTTCCCAATTGCGGCTGAGGCGCATGGCGCAGTTGATCATGCCGACCATCGAATAGGTCTGCGGGAAATTGCCCCAGAGCTCGCCGGTCTTGAGGTCGGCGTCCTCCGAGAGCAGGCCGAAGCTGTTGCGCCGCTGCAGGATGCGCTCGAACAGTTCCTTGGCCTCCTCGTGGCGCCCGATCGCGTTCAGCGCATCGACATACCAGAAGGCGCAGATCAGGAAGCCGGTGTGCATGTAGCCGAAATCGTCCTGCGTGGCGTAGCGCAGCAGCAGGTCGCCGCGCTTCAGGTCGCGGCCGATCGCCTCGACCGTGGCGACGAAGCGCGCGTCCTCCGGCTTGACGAAGCCGATCTCGGCCAGCAGCAGCAGCGTCGCGTCGAGATCCTCGCCGTCGAAGGTCGAGACGAAATGGCCCTTCCGCTCGTTCCAGATCCGCTCGGCGATGATTTCCTTGAGCCGGCGGGCATGGTCCTTCCAGTATTCCTTGCGGTCGGCCCGGCCGAGCGTGCCGGCGATGCGGGCCAGCCGGTCGCAGGCCGCCCAGCACATCACGCTGGAGAAGGCGTGCACGGCCTCCTTCTCGCGCAATTCCCAGGGGCCGGCATCGGGCTTGTCGAAGACGGAGAGCGCCAGCTCGCCCATGCGCTCGAGCTGGGCGAAGAGCGTGTCCTTGCCGGGCTGGATCAGGCGCCGGTCGAAGAAGGAATGCGTCGCCGCCAGCACCACCGCGCCATAGCCGTCGTTCTGGATCTGCACGGCCGCGCCGTTGCCGAAGCGCACCGGCCGGTGCCCGCGATAGCCCGAGAGATTGCCGGCCTCGAACTCGGTCAGCGTGCCGCCGCGGGTGATCGGATAGAGCGGCGGCAGGTGCTCGGCGCCGCTTTCCGAGAAGGAATCGACGATATTGGTGATGAAGCCGAGATAGTCCTCCATCGTCCGGGTCGTGCCGAGGCGGTTCAGCGCATGCACCACGAAATAGGCGTCGCGCAGCCAGCAATAGCGATAGTCCCAGTTGCGCTGCGTGCCCGGCGCCTCGGGGATCGAGGTGGTCAGCGCCGCGACGATGGCGCCGGTCTCCTCGAAGGCGCAGAGCTTCAGCGTGATCGCGGCCCGGATCACGGCGGTCTGGTATTCGAAGGGGATCGAGAGCGAGCGCACCCAGTCGCGCCAGTAGTCGGTGGTCTTGTCGAGGAATTCGCGCGAGGTGGTCTCGATCTCGGCACGCAGCGCCTCGTCCGCGCCGATGAAGAAGGAATAGGTCTGGTCGACCGCGAAGGGGATGCCTTCGACGACATAGGAGAGGGGCGCGTTGGTGGTCAGCCGGATGGTCTGGGCGGCGCCGACGAAGCGGACATGGTTGGAGCCGCGCGTGACCTCGTCCGGCTCCTCGCCGATGCCGAGGCAGGGCCTGACCAGGACGCGGATGCGCGGCCGGCCCGAGACCCGCCGCACCCGCCGCACGAGCTGCGGCGGGCGGAAGAAGCGCTCGTAGCGCACGAAGCGCGGCGCGAAATCGAGGATCTCGATGGCGTTGCCCTGGTCGTCGGAGAGGACCGAGGAGAGGATCGCGGTGTTGTCGAGATAGCTCTGCTCGCAGCGCGTCATGCCGACGAGCTCGATCGCGAAGAAGCCCTTCTTCGGCGCCTCGTCGCCGTCATCCGCCTCGTTGTCGATCAGCGAGCAGAAGACGGGGTCGCGGTCGAAGCGCGGAAAGCAGCCCCAGACGATGCGGGCGCGCCGGTCGATGAGCGCGGCGATCGAGCAGTTGCCGATCACGCCGAGGTCGAGCGAGGCGGAGTGATGCCCCGCGGCCGTGGTCGTTACGGTCATGATCAGTCCTGGTTCGTCCGGGCGAAGTCGTCGGCGGAAAGATGGCCGCTTTCGGCGGCTTCGAGAAGGATGTGGCGCAGCGCCGTCGGCGATGCCAGCCGCAGGCCGGCCTGGCTTTCGCGGTCGGCGCCGATCCGCACCGACAGCCCGCCCATCGCATTGACCGCCGCGAAGCCGTCCTCGTCGGTGATGTCGTCGCCGATGAAGACCGGCCGGCGGCCGGCATAGGCCGGCTTCGCCATCAGCCAGGCGATGGCGTGGCCCTTGCTGGCGTTCGCCGGCACGATCTCGGCGACCGACTTGCCCTCCTGCAGGCGCACGCCCGGTCCGATCCGGGCGGCGGTGCGGCGCATCAGCGCCAGCGCCTCGTCCTGGAGCGAGGGGGCGAGCCGCCAGTGCAGCGCGACGGAGACGCGCTTGTCCTCGACGAGAATGCCGACATGGCTGTTGGCGAAGCGGACGAGGTCGCGCAGCGCCTCGCGCAGGCTGCCGGGCTGGGCGGACTGCGCGTGCAGTTCGCCGTCGAGCCGGATCTGCGCGCCGTGCAGGCCGGCGATGTCGAAACGATGAGGCGCGAGCATCGCGTCGAGAAAGGCGATCGGCCGGCCGGACACCAGGGCGAGGGCGCCGCCCAGCGTCCCGCGCAGCGCCGCGAGCGCGGGCGCCACGCGCCGGTCGAGCTTCACGTCTTCCGGCGAGGGGGCGATCTCGACGAGCGTGCCGTCGAAATCCAGGAAGAGAGCGAGCTGCTGGGCGGCGGGAGCGGTATCGGAAGCGCTGCGGGCAGATATGGGTTCGATCAGGGTCGTCATGATTCTGTATCTGTGCGGAGAAGGCGGCAGAAGAACGGCCGCCTGGCCCGCGAATCCTTTCGTTTGAGCGATTTCTCGACCGTGGCCGCTGAAAATTCGTCCTCGGGGTTGTCTCGATCTACTGAGAGCCTAACATAAGGACCACGATTTCCCCGCAGGGTCGCCATCGCTTCGCCACGCTCCCGGCTCTGCTCCACGGAAACATTACGTCTTTTCCGGCGTTCTGTTCCGGCCGCCGGTGGCGAAAATCGGGCGGCCTTCCTTCGGAGAACTCGCCGCCTATGCGCCTGGTCGTCGTTTCCAACCGCGTCACCATCCCCGATCGCCACGAGAAGGCGACGGCAGGGGGGCTCGCGGTCGCCTTGCGCGAGGCGCTGGAACGGCATGGCGGCCTGTGGTTCGGCTGGAGCGGGGTGGTCGGCGCGGCCCGGCAGTTGCGCGAGACCCAGCGCGGCAACGTCACCTATGCGGTGACCGATCTCAGCGAGGCCGAGCGCGAGAGCTATTATCTCGGCTTCTCGAACCGGGCCCTCTGGCCGATCATGCATTACCGGCTCGGGCTGACCGAGTTCCAGCGCAGCGACTATATGGGCTATCTCGGCGTCAACCGCCGCTTCGCGCGCGAGCTGGCCGGGATGATCCGGCCCGACGACGTCATCTGGATCCACGACTACCACCTGATCCCGCTCGCGGCCGAGCTGCGCCGCCGCGGCGTGACCAACCGGATCGGCTATTTCCACCATATCCCCTGGCCCTCGGCCGACACGCTGACCGCCCTGCCGTTCAGCGCCACGCTGGTGCGCACGCTCGCCGCCTACGATCTCGTCGGCGTGCAGACGCGGCTCGACGCCCGCAATCTGGTCGATTGCCTGGTGATGCTGTGCGGCGCGAAGTTCGATGGGCGGCGCGTCCGTCTCGGCTTGCGCGAGACGGCGGTGCGGGCCTTCCCGATCGGCATCGATGTCGAGGCGTTCCGCCGGCTGGCGGCGGCCTCGGTCCGGCAGGCGGCGACGCCGCTGCGAGCGACGCGCGAATCGCTCGGCGAGCGCAAGCTGGTGATCGGCGTCGACCGGCTCGACTATTCCAAGGGCATCGTCCAGCGGCTCGAGGCCTTCGGCCAGTTCCTGCGCAGCCATCCCGAGGAGCGCGGCCGTGTCGGCCTGCTGCAGATCGCCCCGCCGTCGCGCAGCGACGTGCCGGAATATGCCGAGCTCGACCGCATGTCGGACGAGGTCGCCGGCCGGCTCAACGCCCAGCTCGGCGAATTCGACTGGACGCCGATCCGCGTCGTCAAGAAGGCCTATTCCCGCACCGCGCTGGCCGGTCTCTACCGCAGCGCCCAGGTCGGGCTGGTGACGCCGATGCGCGACGGCATGAACCTCGTGGCCAAGGAATATGTCGCGGCCCAGAACCCGGCCGACCCCGGCGTGCTGGTGCTCTCCCGCTTCGCCGGCGCGGCGCAGCAGCTCGGCGAGGCGCTGATCGTCAACCCTTACGACACGCACGAGGTCGCGGAGGCGATCCGCACCGCGCTGGCGATGCCCAAAAGCGAGCGCATCCGCCGCTTCGAGGCGCTCTATCAGATCATCGAGGCGAGCGGCATCCACTGGTGGACGCGGTGCTATCTGGAGGCGCTCGCCGGAGAGCCCGTCGCGGCGGAGGATGTCGAGCCGCCCGGCAAGGCCGGGGCCAAGGCCGAGACGCCGGCCCGGCGCGCGGGCGCGAGATCGGCGCGATCAACGACCCGCCCGGCCGCGCAGGAGCGCGGCGAGGCTCGGGACGCCTCCGCCGGCCCGGGCCGGAAGCGGGCTTCCGCGGCCGGCGAGGCCTCGCATCTGACCCTCGTCCGTTGAGGCGAAGGGGCGGCCGGGCGCCCGCCGAAATCGGCGCGCGATCGTTTCCCGCGCGGCGCCCCGCGCATCAAGCTCTTGCCGAAGGCGGGTTTTGGTCGCTAGAAGGCGCAAGGACCCGAGCGGGCGACTCGGGGGTCTGGACAGGCATCGTATCGTCGATGGCTGAGGAGGCGGGCGGAGGGCTGAGATCGATGCGAGGCGCTCTCGGAGGACCGGGCGTTCTGCTGCGCCGCCTCCGCGAGGTGATGGCCGCATCCATCAGCCCGCAGGAGCGACTGGACCGGCTTGTCGTCCTGATCGCCGGCAATCTCGTCGCGGAAGTCTGCTCCGTCTACGTCCTGCGCGAGGACGGCTCGCTCGAACTCTACGCCACCGAAGGCCTCAACCGCGAGGCGGTGCACCTCACCACCATGCGCGCCGGCGAGGGCCTGGTCGGCCTCATCGCCAGCGAGGCGGAGCCGCTGGCGCTGTCGGATGCGCAGGCGCATCCGGCCTTCTCCTACCGTCCGGAGACGGGCGAGGAGGTCTACCGCTCCTTCCTCGGCGTGCCGATCCTGCGCGGCGGCGCGGTGATGGGCGTGCTCGTCATCCAGAACCGCGCCTCCCGGATCTATTCCGAGGAGGAGATCGAGACGCTGCAGACCACCGCCATGATCATGGCGGAGATGATCGCTGCCGGCGGCCTCAAATCCCTGGCGGCGCCGGGCGCCTCGATCGGCCTCGACCGGCCGATCCATGGCGTCGGCGTCTCGCTGGCCGACGGCGTCGGCCTCGGCCATGCGGTGCTGCACGAGCCGCGCGTCGCCATCACCAACCTCATCGCCGAGAATCCGACCGCCGAGGTCAACCGGCTCGAGGCCGCCATCGGCGAGATGCGCGCCTCGATCGACGAACTAATCGAGCGCGGCGACGTCGCCCATACCGGCGAGCATCGCGACGTGCTCGAGACCTTCCGCATGTTCGCTCATGACCAGGGCTGGCTGCGCCGCATGCGCGAGGTGGTGCTGACCGGCCTCACCGCCGAGGCCGCGGTCGAGCGCGTGCAGTCCGACACGCGCGCCCGGATGCTGCGCCAGACCGACCCCTATCTGCGCGAGCGCCTGCACGATCTCGACGACCTGGCCAACCGCCTGCTGCGGACGCTGACCGGCAAGGCCAACGGCGTCGCGCGCGAGGACCTGCCCGAGAACGCCATCTTGGTGGCGCGCTCAATGGGGCCCGCGGCGCTGCTCGACTACGACAGGGCCCGCCTGCGCGGGGTCCTGCTCGAGGAAGGGGGCCCGGCGAGCCATATCGCGATCGTCGCGCGCGCGCTCGGCATTCCCGCGGTCGGCGAGGTCGTCAACGCCACGGCGCTGGTGCAGCCGGGCGACGCCATCATCGTCGACGGCCAGGCCGGCGAGGTGCAGATCCGCCCGCAGCCCGACGTCGAGAACGCCTACAAGGACAAGGCGCGGCTGCGCGCCCGCAAGCAGAAGCAGTACGAGAAGCTGAAGGAGCTGCCCGCCGTCACCAGGGACGGCGTCGGGATCACCCTGCAGATCAATGCCGGGCTGATCATCGACATGCCGAACATCGCGGCGACGGCGGCCTCCGGCATCGGGCTTTTCCGCACCGAATTGCAGTTCATGGTGGCGCAGCACATGCCGACCACCGCCGAGCAGCAGGCGCTCTATGCTGCCGTGCTCGATGTGGCGGGCGAGCGGCCCGTCACCTTCCGCACCCTCGATATCGGCGGCGACAAGGTGCTGCCCTATATGGAGCGGATCGAGGAGGAGAACCCGGCGCTGGGCTGGCGCGCGATCCGCATCGGCCTCGACAAGCCGCGCCTGCTCAGGGCGCAGTTGCGCGCGATGCTGCGCGCCGGCGCCGGCCGCAACCTCAAGATCATGCTGCCGATGGTCGCGACGACCGAGGAGTTCCGCCGCGCCCGGGTGATCCTGCGCCGCGAGCAGGCGATGCTGGAGAAGCAGGGCGTGGCGCCGCCGCGCGACCTGCGCGTCGGCGTGATGGTCGAGGTACCCTCGCTGCTGTTCGAGCTGCAGGAGATCGCGCGTGAGGCCGATTTCCTCTCGATCGGCACCAACGACCTGATGCAGTTCCTGTTCGCGGCCGACCGCGAGAACAAGCGCGTCGCCGACCGTTTCGACCCGCTCAGCGTCGGCGCCCTGCGCGCCCTGCGGCGCATCGTCGATGCGGCGGAGGAGGCCCGCTGCCCCGTCACGGTCTGCGGCGAGATGGGCGGCAGGCCGCTCGAGACCATGGCCCTGATCGGTCTGGGTTACCGGGCCTTCTCGATGTCGGCGGCCTCGATCGGCCCGGTCAAGGCGATGCTGCGCGCGCTCGATGCCGGCAAGCTCCGCGAGCGGCTCGACTGGATGCTCGCCTCGCCCGAAGGCACGATCAACCTGCGTCCGCAGCTCGCGGCCTTCGCCTCCGAGTTCAAGGTGCCGGTCTAGCGCCGCTCCCCGGCTGCGCGGCCCGCTTTTCCGTTCGTTCCCAGAGTTCCCCCATGTCCCTACAGCTCCCTCAGGATCGTCTCGACGCCATCGTGGCGCGTCATGCCGCGGCGACCGAGGAGATCAACCATGCCGCGGACCCCGCCCGCACCGTCGAGCTCGCCAAGGAATTGTCGGAGCTCGATCCGGTGGTGGCGGCCATCGCCTCCTGGCACCGGGCGCAGGAAACCCTGGCCGAGGCCGAGGCGCTGATCGCGGACCCGGCGACCGAGCCCGAGTTCCGCGATCTCGCCTATGAGGAGCGGGACGGCGCTCGGGCCGAGATCGAGGCGCGCGCCCGCGAGATCCTGATCGCGCTCCTGCCGAAGGACGCCGCCGACGAGCGCGGCGTCATCCTCGAGATCCGCGCCGGCACCGGCGGCGACGAGGCCTCGCTCTTCGCCGGCGACCTGCTGCGGATGTATCAGCGCTACGCCGCCCAGAAGGGCTGGAGCGTCGATGTCCTGACCGAGAGCGAAGGCACGGTCGGCGGCTACAAGGAGGTCATCGCCGAGATCAGCGGCCGCGGCGTCTATGCGCGGCTGAAATTCGAATCCGGCGTCCACCGCGTCCAGCGCGTGCCCGATACCGAGGCGAGCGGGCGCATCCACACCTCGGCGGCGACCGTCGCCATGCTGCCGCTGGCGAGCGAGGTCGACGTCGCCCTCAACGACGCCGATATCCGCATCGACACGCTGCGCTCCGGCGGCGCCGGCGGCCAGCATGTCAACAAGACCGAATCGGCCGTGCGCCTGACCCATATTCCGACCAATACCGTCGTGCTCGTGCAGGACGAGCGCTCCCAGCACAAGAACAAGGCCCGCGCCTACGAATTGCTGCGCGCCCGCCTCTACGATCTGGAGCGCAGCCGCGCCGATGCCGAGCGTGCCGCCGACCGGCGCGCCCAGGTCGGCTCCGGCGACAGGTCCGAACGCATCCGCACCTATAACTTCCCGCAGGGGCGCGTCACCGACCATCGCATCAACCTGACGCTCTACAAGCTCGACGAGATGATGCAGGGCCTCGTTCTCGACGAGATCATCGACGCGCTGACGGCCGAGCATCAGGCGCGGCTTTTGTCGGAAGAAGATGTCGCTTGAAGGGGCGGCGATGAAACCAAAATCTTCTCCTCGCGTTGATGACGCATCGACACCAGGAAAGGGGGCTTCTTCCCATGCTCAAGACCGTATCGATGATCGCGATGGCCGGGCTGATGACGCTGGCGGTCAGCGGCGTCTCGCAGGCGCAGGAGCGGACCATGCGCAAGCTGACCTCCGGCCCGCCGGCCGCGCTTCAGGGCTCGATGACCCAGGCCCAGGCCCGCAAGGCCTGCCGGCTGGAGATGCGCGGCGCCCGCGAGAGCAAGAAGTCGCTGCGCATCAAGATGAAGCAGTGCGTCGACCAGAAGATGCAGGGCAACGGCTGAGGCCGGCTGCCGTTCGCAGCGCCGGATCGGGCGAAGGCGCCGCGCCGACCGTGAGGGAGGCGCGACGCCGCGCCGTGCCGATCCTGCGCGCGGCCGGCATCGCCGCGGCCGGGCTCGAGGCTAGGCTGCTGCTCGAAGGCAGCGTCGGGACGCGCGCGCTCGATCCGGAACGCGCGCTCGACGCCGCCGCGGCGGCCACCTTCGCCGGCTACCTGCAGCGTCGCGCCGCGGGCGAGCCGGTCTGGCGCATCCTGGGCGAGCGCGAATTCTGGGGGCTGACCTTCCGGCTGTCGCCGGCGACGCTGGAGCCGCGCCCGGACAGCGAGACGATCGTCGAGGCGGCCCTGGCGCAACTGGGCGCGCGCCGCGGCGAAAACCTCTCGCTCCTCGATCTCGGCACCGGGACCGGCTGCCTGCTGGTCGCGCTGCTCAGCGAATGCCCGCAGGCGCGGGGGCTGGGCGTCGATCTCTCGGAGGAAGCCTGCCGCACCGCGGCCGGCAATGCGATGCTGAACGGCGTCGCCGCACGGGCCTCCTTCCGCAAGGGGAGCTGGGCCGAAGGCCTTGCTGGCGCCTTCGATCTCATCGTCTCGAACCCGCCCTATATTCCGACCGCCGAGATCGCGACACTGTCGACGGAGGTGCGCGAGCATGACCCGCTCCTCGCGCTCGACGGAGGGGCCGACGGGCTCGGACCCTACCGGATCTTCGCGCGCAGCCTGCCGGCGCTGCTGGCGCCGGGCGGCTTCATCGTCTTCGAGATCGGCGCCGGGCAGAAGAACGACGTTGTTGCGATCATGGCGGCCGGGGGGCTTGAACTCCGGGGCAGCCGTCATGATCTTGGAGGTCATGAGCGCGCGCTGATCTTCGCGCCCGCCTGAAATACACAGGCTTTTGGTCGATTTCGCTTGGAGACGCGGCGAAAAGCGGTTATGCAGCTTCCAGCCGAAGCTGGCGGCGTCAGAGCCGGAGCCTTGGGCGGCCCCTTCATCGGTAGGCCTTTGCCCAGGATCAGCGTTTGTTTGCGGGCATGTTCCCTGAAGCGATGCGACTGACAGGCCAGATTGGACACCGAAGGCGCCGCGGCGCCGGTCGGCTCGCGGGGGATGCCCCCCTTTTGGATAAGAGCGCGTGAAGACCAGAAACGGCGCAAGGCCCCTTCAGGTCCACTCAGTCCGACACAGCGTCGCAACCCGCTGTGTATCGAAACGCGCATGACGACGCCACGGTTGCTTTGAACACAGAAGCGCGAGACAGACGCGAAATGAGACCAGGTCAGAACCGGCGTATGCGCGGCCGTAACAATAACGGCAACAATAACGGCAATCGTAAATCTCCCAACCCGCTGCAGCGTAGCTACGAGTCCAATGGACCGGACGTAAAGGTCCGCGGCACGGCCCAGCATGTCGCCGAGAAATATCTGCAGCTCGCCCGCGATGCGCAGTCCTCGGGCGATACCGTTGCGGCCGAGAGCTATTTCCAGCACGCCGAGCACTATTACCGCATCCTGCTCGCGGCGCAGGAGCAGATGACGCAGCAGTTCGGCCATACCTTCCCGCCGAATCGCGCCTTCGTCGAGGTCGAGGACGAGCTCGAGGAAGAGGGCGACGAGGATGGGCAAGGCGGCTTCGTGCCCGGCTCGGGACCGCAGCCGGATGTCCGCGGCGCCAACGGCCATATGAACGGCAACGGCAACGGCAACGGCTATAACGGTCATGGCGGCCAGCGGGCCGAGGGCGAGGCCGGCGAGGGCCAGCAGCAGGGCGGCCAGCGCTTCGACCGCCAGAACCGCCGCGACCGCTTCAACAACGAGCGCCGCTTCGACCGGCAGGATCGCGGCGAGCGCCGCTTCGATCGCAACGGCGAGGGCGGCCAGGGCGGCTACACCCCGCGTCCCGACGCGCCGCGCTCCGACATCCCCGTCGGCGGAACCGAGGAGGCGGTCGAGGCCGCCGCCGAGCAGCAGCCGCAGGCCGAGCGCGCTGTCGAGCGTGCCGAGCGCCCGCAGCGCAGCGAGCGGCGCCCGCGCCGCGAACGGCAGCCCGAGGCGGAGGCCGAGGACGTCTCCGGCGCCCTGCCGTCCTTCCTGACCAACCCCGTGCGCGCCGCCGCGCCGGCTCCCGCCGAGCCCGCCGCAGCGCCTGCCCCGGCCGAAACCGCCGCGCCGGCTCCGGCGCCAGCGGCGGCGGAAGGCTCCGCCGAGGCGGAGGCCGCTCCGGCCAAGCGGACGCGTCGCCGCCGCTCGCCGCGCGAGGTCATGGACGCGCTCGGCTCCGAGGCTGACGGCCCGGCCGAGTGAGCCGGCGACCAACGGAATGAGAAAGGGCCCGCAAGGGCCCTTTTTCGTATCCGGGCCCCGGCCGCCGCGTCAGGCCGTGTCGAGCGCGGCGGAGGCCTCGGCCGGGACGAGGACGTCGCCCTCCCGCACCACGCCGCCGGCGAGGATGCGGCAATAGATGCCGCAGTCGACATGCCCGTAATTCTTCATCAGGGCCTTTGGGATCTGCATGTCCCGGGCGCCGCTGTCGGGGTCGACATTGGTGGCGGCGCAGCGCTCGATCCGCTTGATGACCTGGAGCTTCAGGCCGCCCGGGCCGCCGATCTCGCGGCCGACGAGCTCGTTCTCGGCCCAGGGCTGCAGGCCGCTGACCATCAGATTGCCGCGGAAGCGCAGCGGATCGACCGGCCGGCCGAGGCGCGCTTCGAGGTCGGCGACGCTGGCGAGGTTGATGATCGAGACGAAGCCCGAACGCGAATCGGTGAAGCGGTAGGTCGGCGGCGCCGTCAGCAGCTTCGGCGCGCCGCGCAGCTCGTCCGGCATGAAGTCTTCGAAGAAGCGGGTGATCGCCGCCCGCCCGCTCTCGCTGTCGGTCGCGGCGCGCAGCACCTCGCGGCCGCCCTGCTGGATGACGAGCTCGCCGGTGGGGTCGTCATAGCGGCTGCGCAGCCGCGCCAGCGACTCGTTGCGCATCAGCATCAGATATTTGATCTTCGGCTGATGCACCGGCTCGCAGGCATCGAAGCCGGAGGGGCCGTTCTCGATGGCGAAGAGCCGGTCGCCCGGAAAATAGCCGCCGGTCGGGAGCGCGGCTTCCGGGATCCGCTCCGGCGAGAGGCCTTTCACGGGGTAGCGGTAGAGCGTCTCGATGCGCATGGTCGGTCCGGCGGTTGGAAGGCTTCGGCCATCGCAGCCTTGGCGAGGGCCGAGGAAGCGGGGCGTTCGGGTCGGCGGGGACCATATCCGCCTTCCAGCCCCCTGACAGATCAAATTCTGTATCCGTTTCGATCATTCCTCCGCATCCTCGCTTTCGCTGACCGAGCGCGTGCAGCCCCAGCCGGCGAGGACGCCGTCGGTGTCGCCGGCGACGAAGAAGCGAGCCGCATCGCGGTCATAGCCCTCCGCCAGCAAGCGGTCGTAATCGGTATAGACGTGGCGGGCATGGCTGCCGAGCGCCAGCCACAGCGCCGTCGCGGGCGGCAGCTCCTTCATGTGCCGCCGCTCGGCGAGAGCGATCACCGCCTCGGCGTCGGAGAGCGGAATGCCCGGTGCCAGCGCCCTCAGCGCCCTGCGAATCGCCTGCTGTCGCCTGGTCCCGGCCATGCCCGATCTGGGCCTGCCGCGGGCGCCGGGTCAATTGTCGGTCGCCCCTCTTCCGTTGCGCCGATGTCACACTATCTTGATGGGCGAGGGGCGGCCCGGAGCGGCGCCCCATCCTGACGGAAGGGCAGCGGAACCCGTCGCCACGGGGCGCGTTTCGCGGGCGGAGTGACGTGAATGAACATCGAGAAATATACGGATCGGGCCAAGGGTTTCCTCCAGGCGGCGCAGACGATCGCCTTGCGCGAGGGCAACCAGCAGTTCACGCCGGAGCATCTGCTCAAGGCGCTCCTCGACGACAATGAGGGCATGGCGGCGGGCCTGATCGACCGGGCCGGCGGCAATTCCAGGCTCGCCCTGCAGCTCACCGACCAGGCGCTGGCCAAGCTCCCGAAAGTTTCGGGCGGCGGCGCCGGCGGCCTCAACCTGACGCAGGGCCTCGCCCGCGTCTTCGACGCGGCGGAGAAGGCGGCGGAGAAGGCCGGCGACTCTTTCGTCACGGTCGAGCGGCTGCTGCTGGCTCTGGCGATCGAGAAGGACACCGAGGCCGGCAAGGCGCTGTCGAAGGCCGGCGTCACGCCGCAGGCGCTCAACGCCGCGATCGAGGCGATCCGCAAGGGCCGCACCGCCGATTCCGCTTCGGCCGAGCAGGCCTATGACGCGCTGAAGAAATACGCCCGCGACCTCACCGCCGCGGCGCGCGAGGGCAAGCTCGATCCCGTGATCGGCCGCGACGAGGAGATCCGCCGCACCATCCAGGTTCTCTCGCGCCGGACCAAGAACAATCCCGTCCTGATCGGCGAGCCCGGCGTCGGCAAGACCGCCATCGCCGAGGGCCTCGCTTTGCGCATCGTCAATGGCGACGTGCCCGAGAGCCTGAAGGACAAGGAACTGCTCGCCCTCGACATGGGCTCGCTGATCGCCGGCGCGAAATATCGCGGCGAGTTCGAGGAGCGGCTGAAGGCCGTGCTGACCGAGGTCTCGGCCTCCGACGGCGGCATCATCCTGTTCATCGACGAGATGCACACGCTCGTCGGCGCCGGCAAGACCGACGGCGCCATGGACGCCTCCAACCTGCTCAAACCCGCGCTCGCCCGCGGCGAACTGCACTGCATCGGCGCGACCACGCTCGACGAGTACCGCAAATATGTCGAGAAGGACGCGGCGCTGGCGCGGCGCTTCCAGCCCGTCTTCGTCGAGGAGCCGACGGTCGAGGACACCATCTCGATCCTGCGCGGCCTGAAGGAGAAGTACGAGCAGCATCACCGCGTCCGCATCACGGATTCGGCGCTGGTCTCGGCCGCGACCTTGTCCAACCGCTACATCACCGACCGCTTCCTGCCCGACAAGGCGATCGACCTCGTCGACGAGGCCTCGGCGCGGCTGCGCATGCAGGTCGATTCCAAGCCCGAGGAGCTGGATTCGATCGACCGCGAGATCGTGCGGCTCAAGATCGAGCAGGAGGCGCTCAAGAAGGAGAACGACGCCGGCTCGAAGGAGCGTTTGAAGCGGCTCGAATCCGAACTGGCCGATCTGGAGGCGCGCTCCGACGCCATCACCACCAAGTGGAAGGCGGAGAAGGACAAGCTCGGCCAGGCGGCGGAGATCAAGACCAAGCTCGACAATGCCCGCAACGAGCTCGCCCAGGCGCAGCGCAAGGGCGAGTACCAGCGCGCCGGCGAGCTCGCCTATGGCGAGATCCCGCAGTTGGAGAAGAAGCTGGCCGAAATCGAGGAGAAGGGCGAGAGCGCCGGCATGGTCGAGGAGGCGGTCACGCCGGACCATGTCGCGCAGGTGGTCTCGCGCTGGACCGGCGTGCCGGTCGACCGCATGCTCGAAGGCGAGAAGGAGAAGCTGCTCCGCATGGAGGAGGTTCTCGGCTCCCGCGTCGTCGGGCAGCGCGAGGCGGTGGAGGCGGTCTCGACCGCCGTCCGCCGGGCGCGAGCCGGCTTGCAGGACCCCAACCGGCCGATCGGCTCCTTCATGTTCCTCGGCCCCACCGGCGTCGGCAAGACGGAACTCACCAAGGCGCTGGCCTCCTTCCTGTTCGACGACGAGACGGCGCTCGTGCGCATCGACATGTCGGAATACATGGAGAAGCACTCGGTCGCCCGGCTCATCGGCGCGCCTCCCGGCTATGTCGGCTATGAGGAGGGCGGCGCCCTGACGGAAGCCGTCCGCCGCCGGCCCTATCAGGTCGTGCTGTTCGACGAGATCGAGAAGGCGCATCCGGACGTGTTCAACGTCCTGCTGCAGGTTCTCGACGACGGGCGCCTGACCGACGGCCAGGGCCGCACGGTCGATTTCCGCAACGTGCTGATCATCATGACCTCGAATCTCGGTTCGGAATTCCTGGTGAACCAGCCCGAGGGGCAGGACAGCGACGCGGTCCGCGACGAGGTGATGGGCGTGGTCCGCCACGCCTTCCGGCCGGAATTCCTGAACCGGATCGATGACATCATCCTGTTCCACCGCCTGCGGCGGCAGGACATGGGCGCGATCGTCGACATCCAGATGAGGCGGCTTCAGAAGCTGCTGACCGATCGCAAGATCACGCTCGAGCTCTCGAAGGAGGCGCGCGAGTGGCTGGCCGACAAGGGCTACGACCCGGCCTATGGCGCGCGCCCGCTGAAGCGCGTGATCCAGAAGTCGGTGCAGGATCCCTTGGCCGAGGCCATCCTCGCCGGCGAGATCAAGGATGGCGAGACGGTGCCCATCACCGTCGGGCCGGGCACGCTGATGCTCGGCCATGTCGCGGCCGTGAAGGAGAAGCGGCCGGCCGGCGTGGCGCTGAACTGAGGCCACGCGCCTTCCCTTCTCCCCTTGCGGGAGCAAGGTGGCTCGGCGAAGCCGAGACGGATGAGGGGTCTCGCTACCTTCGGGAAGAAGCGTCGCTGAAGCTGCACCGACGATTCAGCGCAGTGCGACCCCTCACCCCAACCCTCTCCCGCAAGGGGAGAGGGGGCCGGCCGGCGCTATCCCCGCTTCAGCAGAAACACCGCCTGCGCGCCGAACAGGTTCCAGAACCACCACGGCGCATTGACACCGACCTTGCCGCCGGCGGCGTCGAGCGCCACGGCCCGCTCCTTCTCCGCCCCGACGAGATCGCAGAGCGCGACGAAGTCGCGGATCGTGCAGAAATGGATGTTCGGCGTGTCCCACCAGCTATAGGGCAGGGCCTCCGTCACCGGCATCCGGCCCTGGAAGAAGACCTGCGCCCGCATCCGCCAATGCCCGAAATTCGGGAAGGAGACGATGGCGCGCCGGCCGATCCTGAGCATCTGCTCCAGCACCAGCCGCGGATTGCGCGTCGCCTGGATCGTCTGGGACAGGATGACGTAATCGAACGAATCGTCGGGATAGTCGGCGAGATCGGTATCGGCGTCGCCCTGGATCACGGAAAGACCCCGCGCGACGCAGTCGGCCACGCCTTCGCGCGAGAGCTCGATGCCGCGCGCATCGACCTTGCGGGTCTCCGCGAGCAGGGCGAGCAGCGCCCCGTCGCCGCAGCCGACATCGAGCACGCGCGTCTCCGGCTGCACCATCTCCGCGACGAGCTTGAGGTCGATGCGGTGGGTCTGGGTGTCGGTCAGCGCCATCGTCAAAGCCCCCGCGCCCGCGCCGCCGCGCTCAGGAAGCCGCGCGTGGTGGCGAAGAGGTTCGGCTCGTCGAGCAGGAAGGCGTCGTGGCCCTTGTCGCTCTCCAGCTCGACGAAGGAGACCGAGGCGCCGGCCGCATTGAGCGCATGCACGATCGCGCGGGAATCGGCGGTCGGGAACAGCCAGTCCGAGGTGAAGGAGGCGACGCAGAAGCGCGTCTTGGTGCCGGCGAAGGCGCGCGCCAGCACGCCGTCATGGTCGGCGGCGAGGTCGAAATAATCCATGGCGCGGGTGACGTAGAGATAGGAATTGGCGTCGAAGCGCTCGACGAAGCTCAGCCCCTGATGGCGCAGATAGCTCTCCACCTGGAAATCCGCGTCGAAGGAGAAGGTCGGCGCCTCGCGATCCTGCAGTTTGCGGCCGAACTTCCGGTGCAGCGCCTGTTCCGACAGATAGGTGATATGCGCGCCCATCCGCGCGACCGAGAGCCCCTTGGCGGGCCGGGTGCCCTCTTCGAGATAGCGCCCCTGCCGCCAGTCGGGATCGGCCATCACCGCCTGCCGCCCGACCTCGTGGAAGGCGATGTTCTGGGCCGAATGCTTGGCGCCGGTCGCCAGCGGCAAGGCCGAGAAGACGCGCGCGGGATAGCTCGCCGCCCATTGCAGCACCTGCATGCCGCCCATCGAGCCGCCGGCGACGCAGAACAGCGTCTCGATGCCCAGGCGATCGACCAGCGCAGCCTGCGCCCGCACCATGTCGCGGATGGTCACCACCGGGAAGGACAGGCCCCAGGGCTTGCCCGTCTCGGGGTTGGTCGAGGCCGGGCCGGTGGTGCCCGTGCAGCCGCCGATGACGTTGGCGCAGATGATGAAGAAGCGTTCCGTGTCGATCGGCTTGCCCGGCCCGATCATCGCCGTCCACCAGCCGCCCTTGCCGGTGACCGGGTTGCGGCTGGCGACGTACTGGTCGCCGGTCAAAGCGTGGCAGACCAGGATCGCGTTGGATTTGCCGGCGTTCAGCGTGCCATAGGTCTGGTAGGCGATCTGCCAGCGGTCGAGCACGACGCCGCAATCCATCAGCAGCGGCGCCTCCGGCCCGAAGCGCGCGACGAGGCTCGAAGGCTCGTTCGCTTCCTTCAGCGGGTCGGCCAGGCTGGGGGAAAGATCGCTCATATCGTCAGCTTCGGCAGCGGGATTTGTCTTGCCGGTCCATTCGTTCGGAAAATCGAACTAGCGATGCCGCGTGACGGCGGCGCTGTCAACGCGGGATTGCGCTGCCGGCTTTGCCAAGGCGCGGCGGGAGCGCTAAGGAGCGTGGCTCTGCCGGAAAGCGCGTAGCCCATGACCGAAGCCGCCCCGACCACTCTCGCCGACCTCCGTGCCGGGATCGACCGCATCGACAGCGAGATGCACGCGCTGCTGATGGAGCGCTCGCAGATCATCGAGACGCTGATCGCGGTGAAGAAGACGCAGGCCTCCGGCTCCGCCTTCCGCCCCGGCCGCGAGGCCGACATGATGAAGCGCCTCGCCCTGCGCCATAAGGGGCTTTTGCCGCTCGACACGGTCGAGAGCATCTGGCGCATCATCATCGCCACCTTCACCTATGTGCAGGCGAACTATTCGGTTCATGCCGACGTCTCCGGCGGCGACCCGGCGATGCGCGATTCCGCCCGCTTCCATTTCGGCTTCACGGTCCCCTTCGTTCCGCATGAGGATGCCCGCGCCGTCATCCGCGCCGTGGCGGAATCGGCCGGCGATCTCGGCATCTTCCGCATGGACCAGGGCGCCAGCGCCGGCATCTGGTGGCGCGACCTGATCGGGCCGGACAAGCCCAAGATCATCGCGCGCCTGCCCTTCATCGAGCGGCCGGACCACCCGGCCGGCACGCCGGTCTATTGCGTCGCCAAGCCGCTGGCCGATGCCGCCGTGCGCGAGATCGTGCTCTATGCCGCCCGTGTCGAGCGCTGGTCGGAAGGCTTGCGCCACGGCCTCGCCGAGCATCTCGCCGAGGTCTCGGCCTCGGCCGCCGACGGTTCGCATCTGTCGCTGCTGGTCGCCGCCTCCGGCGAGGTCGACCAGGCCGCGATAAGCGACGCGCTGGCCCCTGCAGGCCTCAGCGACTTCTCGGAAGTCGGCAGCCACGCCGCCCGCTTCGCCGTCGCATCCGCCCGTTCCTAGCCGCGATGATTTTCACCGTCTGAAACCACGACGCGGTCATCCCGGGCGACCGCAGGGAGACCCGGGATCCATGCCTGAACGCTGCCGGTCGACGCTCAGGCATGGATCCCGGATCTTCGCTTCGCTCCGTCCGGGATGACGGCGTGGTGACGAGATCGAAAGAGCTGCATCATGACCGCCTCCCGCCCCATTCCCCGTCCCGGCGTCCTCGACATCGAGGCTTACGTCCCTGGCAAATCCGCCGCGCCCGCCGGCGTGAAGCTGCACAAGCTCTCCTCGAACGAGACGCCGCTCGGCCCGAGCCCGAAGGCGGTCGAGGCCTTCCAGGGCCTTGCCGCCAAGCTGGAGTTCTACCCGGACGGCTCGTCGAGCCGGCTCAAGCAGGCGATCGCCGGCCGCTACGGCCTCGACCCGGCGCGGATCGTCTGCGGCAACGGCTCGGACGAATTGCTCGAGCTCGTCACCAAGGCCTATCTCGGCGCGGGCGACGAGGGCATCTACAGCCAGTACGGCTTCCTGGTCTATCGCATCGCCATTCTCGCGGCCGGCGGTAAGCCGGTCGTCGTGCCCGAAAAGGACTATACCGCCGATGTCGACGGCATCCTCGCCGCGGTGACGCCGAAGACGAAGATCGTCTTCCTCGCCAACCCGAACAACCCGACCGGCACCTATCTGTCCTTCGACGAGGTCAAGCGCCTGCAGGCTGGCCTGCCGCCGCATGTCCTGCTGGTGCTCGACGCCGCCTATGCCGAATATGTCCGCCGCAACGACTACGCCGCCGGCCTCGAGCTCGTAGCCGAGAGCGAGAACGTCGTGATGACACGCACCTTCTCGAAGATCTACGGCCTCGCCAATCTGCGCATCGGCTGGCTCTATGCGCCGGCCGCCATCGTCGATGCGCTCGAGCGCATCCGCGGCCCCTTCAACGTCAACGGCGCGGCGATCGAGGCCGGCGCCGCGGCGATCGCCGACGAGGCCCATGTCGCCGCCGCGATCGAGCACAACGAGACATGGCTCGCCTGGACCACGGCCGAGCTGGAAAAGCTCGGCCTGACCGTCACGCCCTCGGTCGGCAACTTCATCCTCATCCATTTCCCGAAGGAAG
This sequence comes from Hyphomicrobiales bacterium, assembly GCA_900466745.1. GTDB lineage: Bacteria > Pseudomonadota > Alphaproteobacteria > Rhizobiales > Beijerinckiaceae > Allobosea > Allobosea minatitlanensis. The sequence continues at coordinate 39,470 of UBNE01000001.1, forward strand.
CAGGCCGGACGGCGAAGGACGCCGACGCCTTCCTGACGCAGCGCGGCCTGATCCTGCGCGCCGTCGCCTCCTACGGCCTGCCGGACGCGCTGCGCATGACCATCGGCTCCGAGGAGGCGAACCGCCTCGTCGTCGCCGCGCTCGCCGATTTCCTCGCCGGCAAGGCCTGACGCCGATGGCAGAGAGCTTCGCGCCGCGCCGCAGCGAGCCGGTCTTCGGCCGCCTCGCCATCATCGGCATCGGGCTGATCGGCTCCTCGATCGCGCGGACGGCGAAGGAGCTGAACCTCGCCGGCACGATCGTCCTCTCCGATCGCGACGGGGCCGTTCGTCAGCGGGCGCGCGAGCTCGATCTTGGCCATGCCGTCACTGACACGGCGGCCGAGGCCGCGCGCGACGCCGACCATATTGTCCTCTGCGTGCCGGTGGGCGCCTGCGGCGCCGTCGCGGCCGAGATCGCGGCCGCGCTGAAGCCGGGGGCGATCCTCTCGGATGTCGGCTCGGTCAAGGGCGCGGTGGTCGATGCGGTGCTGCCGCATCTGCCGGAGGGCGTCTCCTTCGTCCCGGCGCACCCCGTGGCCGGCACCGAGAATTCCGGTCCCGATGCCGGTTTCCCGAGCCTCTTCCTCAACCGCTGGTGCATCCTGACGCCGCCGGAGGGCACGGATGCCGGCGCGGTGGCGAAGACCCGCCAGCTCTGGGAAGGCATGGGGGCGCTGGTCGAGGTGATGAGCGCGCAGCACCATGATCTCGTGCTCGCCATCACCAGCCACCTGCCGCATCTCATCGCCTACAACATCGTCGGCACGGCCGAGGATCTGGAGGCGGTGACGCAGTCGGAGGTGATCAAGTTCTCGGCCGGCGGCTTCCGCGATTTCACCCGCATCGCGGCCTCGGATCCGACGATGTGGCGCGACGTCTTCCTGCACAACAAGGAGGCGGTGCTGGAGATGCTCGGCCGCTTCAACGAGGATCTGGCGCTGCTGACCCGCGCCATCCGCTACGGCGACGGCGAGACGCTGCACAGGCATTTCACCCGCACCCGCGCCATCCGCCGCGGCATCGTCGCGCTCGGCCAGGAGAAGCCGGAGACCGAGAAGCTGCGCAAGGATTGAGGTGCCGGGCGCCCATCGGCCCGACCTCGCCGGCCGGCCGCATGCGCCGCGCGAAGCTGTCTCGGCCGGGCATTGTGCGCGATATCGAGTATGGCTTGCCAAGCCCCGCGGCGGCTGTTACAGCGCCACCCGTCGCCGCAATAGCTCAGCTGGTAGAGCACCTCATTCGTAATGAGGGGGTCGGGGGTTCGAATCCCTCTTGCGGCACCACTTCTTCTTCCATCATTGTCCATAGACGTGTTGAGGCGGGCGAAAACAGGCCGAAAAGCGCTTGTTTCTCAGTCGGTCCGTCCGCTGCCGTCCAGCGGCGTCCATTGACAGCCAAAAGCTTTGTTGGTCTTTCTGTTGGTATCAGCGCATACCAACGCGGGGTGATACCAACATGCCGCTAACCGACGTGGCGATTCGAAACGCTAAGCCGACCGGGAAGCTTCAGAAACTTTCGGACGGAGCCGGCCTGCAATTGTGGGTGATGCCTGCCGGGTCTCGTCTCTGGCGTCTCGCTTATCGCCATCAGGGCAAGCAGAAACTCTTGGCGTTAGGCGCCTATCCGACAATGGCGTTGTCACAGGCGCGCGACCGGCGTGAGCGGGCGCGCAAACTCCTTGCCGATGGTATCGATCCGGGCGAGCAGAAGAAGGCCGACAAGAGGGCCAAGGCGCTTAGTGACGCAAATACCTTCGGCGCCGTAGCCGACGAGCTCCTTCGGAAGAAGGAAGAGGACGGCAAGGCAGAGCGCACATTGGAAAAGACGCGTTGGTTGTTCGATCTCGCAAAACCGTCGCTAGGCGACCGACCCATCACAGAAATCAGCGCTCGCGAAGTTCTCGACGTTTTGGAGCGTGTTCAAGCCAAGGGGCACCGGGAGACCGCCAAGCGCCTGCGCGCCGTGATTGGTCAGGTTTTCCGGTTCGCCATCGCGACCACGCGAGCCGCCAACGACCCGACCTTCGCGCTTCGGGGCGCGCTACTGGCGCCGAAAGTGAAACATCGTGCGGCCCTGACCAAAGAAGATGACTTCGCCGGGCTGCTGCGGGCGGTTGACGGGTTTCAGGGGCAGCCGACCACGAAGGCCGCGCTTCAACTGATGGCGCTGCTATTTCCTCGGCCCGGCGAACTGCGCCCGGCTGAATGGTCGGAGTTTGATCTGAAGGAAGCGGTTTGGACGATTCCCGCCTCGCGTATGAAGATGCGCCAAGAGCACCGGATTCCTTTGCCGAGTCAGGCGCTAGCGATCCTGAAAGACCTTAAGACCCTGACCGGGAACGGGAAACTGGTCTTTCCGGGCTACGGCATCAGCGGGGGCGAGGGGCGGACAGTAGCCCCGCGTCCGATCAGTGAGAACACGCTGAATGCCGCGCTGCGCCGAATGGGTTTCGGCGCAGACGAGATGACGAGCCACGGCTTCCGGGCTGCTGCGAGCACGCTCCTGAACGAAAGCGGAAAGTGGTCCGCCGACGCAATCGAGCGTGCTTTAGCGCATCAGGATAAGGATGCTGTTCGCCGCGCATATGCTCGCGGCCAGCATTGGGATGAGCGCGTGCAGATGGCTCAGTGGTGGGCCGACGAACTCGATCGGCTAAAGGCCAAGCGGAAGGGCAGGCCCGAATAGCAGGTGCCTCCCTGTCCGAAATTATTGACCAACTGTAGAGTCCGGGCTTTCATTTTCAGGAGGTTTTGGGGAGAAAGTGGCGCTCGATAGTTGGCATCTGCGCTTTCGATTGAAGCTCATATCCCGAGCGGCTAATCGGCGTAGGATTCTAGATCGAGGATGCGGGCGACAAGGCTGCGCTCGTCGGTTTCGACGTCGCGCGAGTGCGATCGAAGAGTCATTAGTCAACCGCGCACTCGGCCGGATCGTCAGGCAGGTTGTCGAAAATCATCGGCGAACACTCAGGCGCGGGCCTTTGGCGGCTTCTGTCGGGGGCCGGCATTCGCTGGTTAGATAGTGGACCCAATCGCTATGGATGATGATCGTGGCGCCCCCGACCTTATGGGCCGTGAGGCGCCCGTCAGCTATGTCGGCGAAGATTTTGGAGCGGCTGATAGGGCCGTTCGGCTTCGCTAGCTGTTTGATGCGGTAGGCGATCATGTGGACTCCCGTGGACGAATTTGGACTCTTTCGGACCACGGGAGCCCGTCACGACTAGGGATGCTTCGATTGCCTATGGGATGATGCCCCGCAATCCGGCCAAGTTTGATCGTGAAGCCCGATCGAACGATGACATGCATTGATCACTTAGGGCGCTTCAGAATCGTGTGCGGCACGGCGCCGTCCTGGATATGAACGATCAGTTCGCGAAGAATGCGGGCGATGTATTCGCTATCGCTGACCCCGAGATGGCTTCCGTCTTCGAGGGAACCCTCTTCGAGAGCAGTGGCGAGTTGAGCCGCGTAGGCAAGATTTTTGAGCATTGTGTTCTCCAAGGCATGGTTCGCCGTTCACCGCGCGGGATTGCGTGGCGTTTTGGGCGGTCGTGTTGAAGGGAAGCGATCCCGACAAATCGGGATGATCAACGAAATCGAGTGACAGTCAAGTTATTGAATTTACAACGGATTTATCCGTTTAGGTCCGTTGGTTATCCGTTGGCGATCCGTTGCGTTAAGGCGGTCGTTCAGCTTTTTTGATTGGGCTGATGATTCCCCCCGCCTATGATCGGTGCGCTTTCGAGGAAGGCGAGCCAGTCCTTCTCAAGCACGAAAGTTGCCCGGCCAATTTTTCGCGCGACCAGACGCCCGGCCGCGATTTCGTTATAGATCGCCGAGCGGCTGATTGGTCCGTGCGGCTTTGCGATTTGACTAATCCGGTAGGCGGTCATTCACTGGCATCCTTGGTCGTCCATGTTCGTCTAAGTTTGCGCGGAACATGAACGGCGACGAGGCTATTTTGGTCGCCTGATCACACATTCGGCCTGCATCGGCCCCGGCGCGGTCAAAGACTCACCGCGCGAAATGTTGGTAGGATTGTTGATATTATAATGAAATTCTGTTCGGAAAATCGTTATTTACCAATTGGATGGAGAATTTTTGCGCAGCCCTCTTGCGCACCATCCTCCTCCTTTCCGCAGCGCATATCGTCCCGGTGGCTCGCTCACCCCGAGGTCGGCCGCATGCCGCCAGGCTTGCGCTTCAATGCGCCACCAGGGCCTGCAGAGCTGTCGGCTGGACCGAGACCTTTCCGATGAAGGGACGGTCATGGGTGAGGATTACGAAATAGGCCGCTGAAACGACGATGACGTAGAGATGCGCGGCGACGATCTGCATGCGGAAGGCGTGGCTGTTGCAGATCACGATCGACAGCAGGGTCGCGGTCGAGATCAGCCACATCGCGAACCATTGCGCCCAGGAGACGCCGGACTGCGACGAGGCGAGCCGGGCGAGCCGCGCCTGCCGGATCTCGATCAACCGGTCGAGCAGCGGCCCATAGGCCGCCGAGCCGCCGGGGGCCGCGTTCTGCCGCGAGACGTGCTCCAGCGCGCCGAGCAGGTGCCGCTCGGACTGGTCGAAGACCGGGTCGTCCGTCGGCGTGCTGGCTGCCATGGCGGGCCAGTCGATGGCGATCACGCCGCTCAGATAGGCGCGCAGGCGCGCGAGAAGCATGGCGCGGGCCTCCTCGGGGAGTGCGGTCGACAGGATCATCGCGCTCTCCACCGCATCCGCCTCGCGCTGGACGGCGTTGCGCGCCGACACCGCGTCGTTCCAGATGCCCGCCGCGGAAAAAGCCACGATCAATGCGAACAGCGCGCCGCTGGTGTTGATGATCGAATCCCGGATCGGCAGAGGCTCGTCCGGCGGATAGCCGAGCCGCGGCACGCAGAAGCGGACGAGCCCGATCAGCAGCCAGCAGACCAGGGTGCTGATCGACAGGATGACGATGAACATCGGTGCCAGCGGCAACTGATGGAAAACGATGAACATGCCCCGAATCCCCCTGCTGCCGGCGAGCGAGCTTACGCCTGATTCCGGGCGGCGATGGAGAGGGCAGGCGCCGTCGCGGCGGCGAAACCTCAGGTTTTTTCGCGCCGGCGAGCCTGGCGGAGCCGTTCGGGGGGAGCCAGGCTAGGCGAAGCGCTTGGCGCCGGCGACGCTGAGCACGACGACGCCCGTCGCGGCGACCATGCTCCAGGCGATCGGCTCGTGCAGCAGCAGCCCGGCCAGCAGCAGCCCGAAGAAGGGTTGCAGGAGCTGGAGCTGGCCGACGCCCGCGATGCCGCCGAGCGCCAGCCCGCGATACCAGAAGACGAAGCCGACCAGCATGCTGAACACCGAGACATAGCCGAGCCCGAGCCAGGCGGCGGCATCGATGCCGTCCCAGGATGCCGGGAGCTGGATCAGCGCGAGCAGCGCCATCGCCGGCAGCGACAGGAACAGCGCCCAGGAAATCACCTGCCAGCCGCCGAGGCGGCGCGAGAGGGTGGCGCCCTCGGCATAGCCGAGCCCGCAGAGCACGACCGCGGCGACCATCAGCCCGTCGCCGGCGAGGGAACCGCCATCGCTGTGGAGCAGCGCGAAGCCCGCGACCGTCGCGCTGCCGAGGAGCGAGAACAGCCAGAAGGCCGGCCTCGGACGCTCGCCACCGCGCAGAACGCCGAAGATCGCTGTCGCCAGCGGCAGCAGCCCGATGAAGACGATCGAGCGCGCCGCCGTGATGTGCAGCAGCGCCAGCGCCGTCAGCAGCGGAAACCCCACGACGACGCCGAGCGCGACGATGGCGAGGGGGAGCAGGTCGCTCCGCGCCGGGGCCTTCTGGCGCAGCAGCGCGAGGAAGACGCCGCCGAGCAGCGCCGCGATGACGGCGCGGGCGCAGGTCAGGAACAGCGGCGAGAAGCCGGCGACGGCGACGCGCGTCGCCGGCAGCGAGCCGCTGAAGATCACCACGCCGAGGAGCCCGCTGCCCCAGCCCTTGCCTGCAAACGACATCCTGCCTCGCTTCCCGCCCCGGCGGCGCCGCGACCGCCGGCGCGGCCCGAAATCCCCCGAAGCCGGCCATGGTCTAGGCGGCCGGGGCCGTGCGCGACAGAAACAATTCCATACGATCGGCCGAAACTGTATGGGTATCATGGGCAATACGGTGACGCAGGATGAGCGACAGGCGCAGGCAGACCCGGACCGAGGACGTCATGGCCGCCATCCGGGCGCAGGCGGCGGCGCGCCAGCTCGCGCCGGGCGAGCGTTTGCCTTCGATCCGCCGCTGCGCCGCGGCGATGCGGGTCTCGCCGTCGACGGTGGTCGAGGCCTATGACCGGCTCGCGGCGGAAGGGCTGATCCGCGCGCGTCCCGGCTCGGGCTTCTACCTGACCGGGCACGGTTTGCCGCCGCTGAGCCTGGCGCGCCCGGCGGTGCCGCGGGCGGTCGATCCCTTCTGGGTCTCGCGGCAGTCGCTCGATGCCGAGGCGGACATGCTCAAGCCCGGCTGCGGCTGGCTGCCGGCCGGCTGGATGCCGGAGGCGGCGCTGCGCCGCGGATTGCGGGCCCTCGCGCGCGGCAGCGACGCGGTCCTCGCCGATTACGGCAGCACGCGCGGCTCGCTGCCGCTGCGCCGGCTCCTGCTCGGGCGTTTCGGCGAGGAGGGGCTGCACCTGTCGCCGGAACAGCTCCTGCTGACGAATTCGGGGACGCAGGCTGTCGACCTCATCTGCCGCTTCCTGCTCCAGCCCGGCGACACCGTGCTGGTGGACGATCCCTGCTACTTCAATTTCCGGGCCTTGCTGCGGGTGCATCGTCTGCGCCTGCTGAGCGTGCCCCGCACGGCTTCGGGCCCGGACCTCGCCGCCTTCGAGGCCGTCGTGGCGGCGGAGCGGCCGCGCCTCTACATCACCAATTCGGCGCTGCACAACCCGACGGGCGCGAGCCTCTCGCCGCAGGCGGCCTATCGGGTGCTCGGCATCGCCGCCGCGCACGACATGACGATCGTCGAGGACGACATCTTCGCCGATTTCGAGCCCGAGCCGTCGCCGCGTCTCGCCGTGCTCGACGGGCTCGAGCGGGTGATCCGCGTCGGCAGCTTCTCCAAGACGCTCTCGGCCTCGGTCCGCTGCGGCTATGTCGCGGCCCGGCCGGACTGGATCGAGGGGCTCGTCGACCTGCAGATCGCGACCAGTTTCGGCGGGCCCAGCCCGCTGGCCGCCGGGCTGGTCGCCGACATCCTGGCGAGCGGCGGCTATCGCAAGCATATGGAGGAGATCCGCCGCCGGCTCGCCCAGGCCCGGCGCGCCGTGGCGCCCAGGCTGGAGGGGCTGGGCATCACGCCCTGGCTGATGCCGCGCGGCGGCTTCTATCTCTGGTGCCGCCTGCCGGAGGGCGCCGATCCGGTGCGGCTCTCGCATCTGGCGCTGGCCGAGGGCGTCGTCCTGGCGCCGGGGAACGTCTTCAGCGTGGCGCAGACGGCGGGCGACTTCATGCGCTTCAACGTGGCGCAGATGGGGGAGCCCCGGGTCTATGCGGTGCTGGAGCGGGCGCTGCGGGCCTTGCGGCAGGGCTGAGACGGGCGCCGGCGGCGCAGGTCCCGGCCGAGACGGGCGCACTCGTCAGCGCGGCGGGCGGCTGGTATAGCGGCGCGACGGAATTGCGGGCCGCCGCGCATCGGCGCGGCCGCGGCCCAGAGAAGGACGGAAGTTCAGCCCATGCATCTGAGGATCGGCACGCGCCGCAGCCCGCTGGCGATGGCCCAGACCCATCATGTCATGGGCTTGATCAAGGCGAAGGTTCCGCAGGCCGAATTCACCCTCTGCCAGATCGCGACGATCGCCGACCGGGACCGGAAGTCGGAGTTCCATCAGTTCGGCATGGTCGGGGTCTTCGCCGTCGAGCACGAGCAGCAGCTCGTCAAGGGCGAGGTCGACTTCGTCGTGCATTCGCTCAAGGACCTGCCGACGACGCTGCATGAAGGGCTGACCCTCGCCTCGGTGCCGGAGCGCGAGGACCCGCGCGACGGTCTCTGCGGCGCCACCATGCTGAGCCTGCGTCAGGGCGCCCATGTCGGCACCGGCTCCCTGCGCCGCCGCGCCCAGATCCTCAGCCTCAGGCCCGACGTGACCGTGGTGCCGATCCGCGGCAATGTCGGCCCGCGCCTCGCCAAGATCGACGGCGAGGACGCGCTCGACGCCGTCATCCTGGCCTGCGCCGGGTTGAAGCGGCTGGGGCTCGACGAGGCTTCTTCGGAGGTGCTCGACGCGATGCGCTTCCCCTATGCCGTCGGGCAGGGCGCGCTGGGGCTCGAGGCGCGGGCCGGCGACGAGGCCGTCATCGCGGTGCTGAAGGCGATCGAATGCCCGAAGGCGCGGGCCGAGGTGGAGGCCGAGCGGGCGATGATGCACGCTCTCGGCGCCGGCTGCAGCCTGCCGGTCGGGGCCTGCGCGGAATGGAAGGACGGTGCGCTGACGCTGCACGCCCAGGTCACTTCGATCGACGGTTCCGAGCATGTCGTCGCTGCCGAGTCCGGTCCGCCGGAGCAGGCGGAGCGGATCGGGGTCGCCGCGGCCGAGGTGCTGAAGCAGCGCGGCGGGGCCAGGATCCTCGAGACCAGCTTCCGCGGCTATTATCCGAGCTTCAAGAGCCTCTGACGCCGTGCGGGCGGCTGCCGGCGCCTGATTGTCGGGAAAGCGGGAGCCCCGGCCACCGCCAGGAGGTCCGGGGCTTGTGAAGGCGTCGCCGCCTATTCGGGGCGGCTGTGGCCTTGCGGCTTGGCGCCTTGGGCTCAGAGCGTCTGCGCGATGTCGCGGTGACGCGCGGCGAAATGCGCCGCCTCCTGCCGGAACAGCATCCAGGCCGGCTGCGGGCTCTCATGCCCGGGCGCCTGCATCGACATGGTGAACGGGCCCTTGTTGCCGGCCGGCTTGTCGGGGTCGATCCGGGCTGCACGGCACATCGCGCGGGCGATCCGCTTGATTCTCTCTTCGTCCATCTCCCTCTCCGCCGTGAAGGTTCAGCAGCGGGGGAACGCCGAATCGGCGCTGCGGGTTCCTCCCTGGAGAGAATTAGTTTATCCAGCGATTCCAGATGATTATGCGGATTTGCTGATTTTTTCGGCACCGCTGCGGCCAGGCTCGCCTTTGCCGGCGCCTCGGGCGTGGCGGCTGCCGGAGATAGGCAGGAACGCCAGGGCGGCGCCTCTCGCCGGGGGAGCCCGGCCAGCTCAAGATGCTCCCCTTAAGTTCAGCATATTCACCGCTGGCGGACAAGCGGTTGCAGCCAGGGGCATGTATGCGCTGAAATCAGTGGTGGCGGTGCCGGTGAACCGCCAAGACTGTCAAAAAAATTGAGCGGGACAAAAAATTGAGCGGGGGATGAATGACGCGGCGCGTGCTGATTGCCGAATTCATGCATGAGACGAATACGTTCAGTGTTCAGCTCACGGACGAGGCCGCCTTCCGGGCGCATGGCGCCTATCGCGACAACGAAATCCCCGAGGCCTTCCGGGGCACCCGCAGCGCGATGGGCGCCGCCTTCGAGGCGGCTGGGAAATTCGGCTGGAGCCTGGTCCATCCGCTGGTGACCGGCGCCAATCCGTCGGGGCGCGTCACCGATGCCGCCTTCGACCTCTTTGCCGGATGGATCGTCGGAGCGGCCGACGGGGTCGACGGCGTGCTGCTGCATCTGCACGGCGCGATGGCGACCGAAAGCTCCGACGACGGCGAGGGCGAATTGCTGGCGCGGCTGCGCAGGCGCATCGGCCCGGACGTGCCCGTGGTCGTGGTGCTCGACCTGCATGCGACCGTCACGCAGCTTATGGCCGACAACGCCAATGCCCTGATCTCCTACCGGACCTATCCGCATATCGACCAGTACGAACGCACCTGGCAGGCGGCCGAATTGCTGGAACGCGCCATGAAGGGCGAGATCCGGCCCAAGGTCGCGCTCGCCCGCCGGCCGATCCTCTATGCGCTCGACGGCGGGCGCACGACCTCGCCGCCCTTCCTGGAGCTGCTGCGCCGCGGCGATACGCTGGAGGCTTCCGGCGAGGCGCTGGTCGTCAGCGTCCAGGCCGGCTTCTCCTCGGCCGACGTTCACGATATCGGCCCTTCGGTCGCGGTCACGGCCGATGATCGCGGCAAGGCTCAAGGCATCGCCGAGGAGCTGATGGACTATGCCTGGGAGCAGCGCCATTTCTCCTCGATCCATTTCACGCCGCTGGCGGAAGCCATCATGCGCGCCAAGGCCGGCGAGGCCGATGCCGGCAAGCCCGGCGCCAAGCCGCTGGTGATCTCCGATTATTCCGACAATCCCGGCTCCGGCGCCTATGGCGACGCCACCCATCTGCTGCGCGCCGTGCTGGCGGCGAAGCTGAAGAATGTCGGCTTCCATGCGATCTGCGACCCGCAAGCCGTGCTTGCGGCGCAGGCTGCCGGCGTCGGCAACCGCGTCCGGCTGAAGCTCGGCGGCAAGGTCGATCCGACGATGGGCGGCGGGCCGCTCGATCTCGACGCCCATGTCGTGGCGCTGACCGACGGCCATTTCATCTGCTACGGCCCGATGGGCGGCGGCACCTGGCGCCATTACGGGCTCTCGGCGCTGCTCAGGGTCGACGATGTCGAGATCGTCGTCATCACCCATAACGGCCAGGCGACGGACCTCGCCCAGTTCACCTCGCTCGGCGTCGATCCGACGCGGAAATCGACGGTGATCGTCAAGTCGATGCAGCATTTCCGCGCCGCCTTCGAGCCGATCGCCCGCGAGGTGCTGGAGGTCGATACCGGCGCGCTCTCGACCCGCAATTTCAAGGAGCGGCCCTACCGGAAGGTGCGCCGGCCGATCTTCCCGCTCGACGACATCTGACCGCGGGCCGGACAGGGCCGGCGCCGCGACAGGCATTCAGGAGGAAACCATGGCAGTGCAGGCCGATATCGTGTTGCGCAACGGCCCGATCTGGTGCGGGCGCGAGGAGGGCGTGGTCGCGGCGCTGGCGATCTTCCGCGACAAGGTTCTGGCCGCCGGAAGCGAGGCCGAGATCGCGCCGCTGATCGGGCCCAGGACCCGCGTGATCGACCTGAAGGGGCGGCTGGCGACGCCGGGCCTCAACGATTCGCACCTGCATCTCGTCTCGCTCGGCATGACCATGGGCTGGGTCGATTCCAAGCCGGAGGCCGCGCCGACGCTGGAGGCGCTGCTCGACGCCATCGCGGCCCGCGCCGCGCAGTCGAAGCCGGGCGAGTGGATCCTCTCGCGCGGCTACGACCAGACCAAGCTCGATGTCGGCCGCCACCCCCGGCGCGAGGAACTCGACCGCGCCGCGCCGGACAATCCCGTCATGCTGGTGCGGACCTGCGGCCATATCGCCATCTGCAACTCGCAGGCGCTGCGCCTCGGCGGCATCGACGAAAGCTCCCCGACGCCGCAGGGCGGGCTGATCGAGCAGGAGAACGGCCGCCTCACCGGCCTGCTCGCCGAGAATGCCCGCGCCCCGGTGCAGGCCGCGATCCCGCCCGCGACCGAGGAGGACATCATCGCCGGCATCGAGCGCGGCGGCCGCTACCTGCTCTCGCTCGGCATCACGAGCTGCATGGACGCCGCCGTCGGCCAGAAGGGCGGCTTCGGCGAGATCGCGGCCTACGCCAGAGCCAAGCGCGACGGGCGCCTGCCAGTGCGCACCTGGCTGACGCTGCTCGGCGACGACGGCCGCTCGATCGTGCCGCAATGCCATGAGGCCGGGCTGATTTCCGGCACCGGCGACGACATGCTGATGATCGGCGCGGTCAAGCTCTTCCTCGACGGCTCGGCCGGCGGCCGCACCGCCTGGATGAGCGAGCCCTATCTCGGCGAGGACAAGACCAAAGGCGTCTGGATGTGGGAGGATGCCGAGCTCGAGCGCATGGTGATGGACGCCCATGTGAAGGGCTACCAGCTCGCCTGCCACGCCATCGGCGACGCCGCGATCGAGCAGCTCATCACCGCATACGAGAAGGCGCTCGCCGCCCATCCCGATCCCGACCGCCGCCATCGCATCGAGCATTGCGGCTTCTCGACGCCGGCCCAGCACGCGCGCATGGTCAAGGCCGGCATCTATCCCTGCCCGCAGCAGGTCTTCATCCATGATTTCGGCGATGCCTATGTGGAGGTGCTCGGGCCGGAGCGGGCGCTGCCGAGCTATCCTTTCCGCACCTGGTTCGATCTCGGCCTGAAGCCGGCGACGGGCAGCGACGCGCCGGTCTGCGACCCGAACCCCTTCCCGAACTTCCACACCATGCTGACCCGCAAGACCTGGAAGGGCACGGTGATGGACGCTGCGCAGCGCGTCTCGATCGAGGAGGCGCTGCAGGCCTATACCGAATACGGCGCCTTCTCGCAGAAGCGGGAGCATGTGAAAGGCCGGCTCGCGCCGGGCTTCCTCGCCGATGTCGCCGTGTTCTCGCGCGACCTGCTGACCGCCGACCCGGCCGATATCCTGAACGATACGCGCTGCGACCTCACCATCCTCGGCGGCGAGGTCGTCTACGAGCGGGCGCCCTGACCGAAGGGCTAAACCGGCAAGGGGCAGACAAGCGCGGCAAAGCCGCTATGGTTCCACTTGGAAGCAAAAACTCCGGATCAGCCGGAGCCGATGAAGAAACGGGAGGAGCAATCGTGTTGTTGAAGAAACTGGCCTTCGCCACCGCATTGACGCTGGCGGCGTTCACCGTGCAGGCGCAGGCCCAGGAGCCGCGCCATGGCGGGACGATCCGCTTCACCGCGCCCTATGGCGCGTCCTTCGTCAGCAATGACAGCCATGTCTCGAACCAGATCCAGGACGAGATCTACGGCTATGCGCTGCACAGCATGCTCTACAAATGGGATGCCAAGAACGGCAAGCCGGCGCTCGACCTCGCCAAGAGCGTGACGGTCTCGCCGGACGGCAAGACCTACACCTACAAGCTGCGCGACGACGCGCTCTTCCATAACGGCCGCAAGATGACGGCCGACGACATCATCTGGTCCTATACCCGCATCATGGACGGGTCGAAGAACTATCCGGGTGCCCGCTACATCGCCCGCATCGTCGGCGCGACCGACGTCCAGAAAGGGACGGCCAAGGAGATCTCCGGCCTCAAGAAGATCGACGACTTCACCCTGGAGATGACGCTGACGGACAAGGCCGATCCCGGCTACTTCCTGTTCCAGGCGACCACCGCGATCATGCCCGCCAAGGAGGCGCAGGCGCCGGACTTCTTCAACAAGCCGATCGGGCTGGGTCCCTTCAAGTTCGTCGAGCACGTCCCCGGCTCGCGCATGGTCTTCGAGAAGTGGGAGAAATACTACCAGCCCGGCAAGCCCTATGCCGACAAGCTGGTGATCTCGCCGATGGGCGAGGCGGCGGCGCGCGACGTCGCCTTCCGCAACAAGGAGATCGACGTCTCGATCCTGGGCTCGACCCAGTATGTCGCCTACAAGGCCGACCCGAACCTGTCGAAGGGCCTGCTTGAAGTCGCGGAAGTCTTCACCCGCAACATGGGCATGAACCCCGCGTTCAAGCCCTTCTCCGACAAGCGCGTGCGCCAGGCGATCAACTACGCGATCGACAGCGACCTGATCATCAAGCGCCTGGTCCGCGACAAGGCCTATCGCGCGGTGAGCTGGCTGCCGCTCTCCTCGCCGGCCTTCGACAAGAACGCCAAGCCCTATGCCTATGATCCGGAGAAGGCCAAGAAGCTGCTGGCCGAGGCCGGCTATCCCGACGGCTTCGAGTTCGAATGGACCGCGACGCCGAACGAGAGCTGGGGCATCCCGATCGTCGAGGCGACGATCCCGATGCTCGCCAAGGTCGGCATCAAGGTGAAGGTCAAGCCGGTCGAGACCTCGGCGCTGGGCGGCGTCATCGTGAAGGGCGATTTCCAGGCCTATATCTGGTCGAACACCTCCGGCCCGGATTCGCTGACGGCGCTGAAATGCTTCCATTCGTCGACGCCGCGCTCCTCCTGCAACTACACCACCTTCAAGAACGCGGCCTATGACAAGCTGATCGACGACGCTTCGGCCGAGACCGATGCGGCCAAGCAGCTCGAACTCCTGAAGAAGGCCAACGCCCTGCTGCAGGACGAGGCCCCCGTCTGGTTCTTCAACTACAACAAGGCGGTCATGGCCTATCAGCCCTGGCTGCACGGCCTCCAGCCGAACGCGACGGAGCTCGCGCTCCAGCGCTATGAGGACCTCTGGGTCGACGCCACCTCGCCCGCGGCGAAATAGGCCGCGCTACGCCACCCGGCCTAGCCGTCCGGGTGGCGGAACCGCTCCGGTCATCCCGGACAAGCGGCAAAGCCGCGCCGATCCGGGATCCATGCCTGAACCGTTCCGGCATGGATCCCGGGTCTGCGCTTCGCTCCGCCCGGGATGACGCTGGAACAAGACCTTTCCGATAGCGGCATGCCGGCCCGCCGCAATCAAGCTCGCCATGCTGCCTTATGTCTCTCGCCGCCTGCTGCAGGCGGTCCCGATCCTGCTGGCGGTCGCGGCGCTGATCTTCGTGCTGTTCAGCGTCATCCCCGGCAATTTCGCCACCAGCCAGATGGCCGACGGGCGCAGCAATATCGACGCCGAGACCATCGCGCGGATGAACGAGCAGTTCGGCCTCAACGACCCGCTGCCTTTGCGTTTCGCCAAATATGTCGGCGGGCTCGCCACCTTCGATCTCGGCGATTCCTTCCGCACCCGCCAGCCGGTGACCGGGCTGATCGGCGAGCGGCTCTGGCCGAGCCTGCAGCTCGCCTTCGCCGCCATGCTCTTCGCCGTCGTCGTCGGCGTGCCGCTCGGCTTCCTGGCGGCGCTGAAGCCGGGAAGCTGGGTCGACATGCTCTCGATGGTCTTCGCCGTCTCGGGGCTGTCGCTGCCGATGTTCTGGCTGGGCCTGCTGCTGATGTACGCCTTCGCCCTGACGCTCGGCTGGTTCCCGAGCTTCGGCTATGGCGACGGCGACCCGCGCTACATCGTGCTGCCGGCGATCGCGCTCGGCGTCTCGCCGCTGGCGCTTTTGGCGCGAACGGCCCGGGCGGCGGTGCTGGAGGTGATGCATGCCGATTTCGTCCGCACGGCTCGCGCCAAGGGTGCCGGCTCCTATCGGGTGATGCGCTGGCATGTCGCGCGCAACGCGCTCGTCATCGTGCTGACCACGCTCGGGCTGCAGTTCGGCTCGGTGCTGGGCCAGGCCGTGGTGGTCGAAAAGCTGTTCGCCTGGCCGGGCCTCGGCTCGCTCCTGGTCGACAGCGTCACCTGGCGCGACATCCCGGTCGTGCAGGGCTGCATCCTGACCATCGTCCTGTTCTTCCTCGTCGTGAACATCGCCGTCGACGTGCTCTGCGCCGTCGTCGATCCGCGCATCAAGTACAGCTAGGTCGCCCGCATGAAGTTCCGTGCCAATCTCTGGATCGGCGCCACCTGCTTCGCGCTCGTCGTGGCAGGCGGCGTCTTCGCCCCCTGGTTCGCCCATACCGACCCGGTGATGGACGCCAATCTGATGAATGCCGAGATCCCGCCGGGCTCGGAATTCTGGTTCGGCACCGACGCGCAGGGCCGCGACATCTACAGCCGCGTGCTCTACGGCGCCCGCATCTCGCTGACGGTCGGCATCGTCTCGCAGCTCATCAACACGGTGATCGGCGTGGCGCTCGGGCTCTCGGCCGCCTATTGGGGCGGCTGGTGGGACGATTTCGTCAACGGCCTCACCAATATGATGCTGGCGATCCCCTCGCTGATCTTCGCGCTGGCGATCATGGCGATCCTCAATCCGGGCCTGACCAGCCTGCTGATCGCGCTCGGCCTGACCAACTGGTCCTTCACCTGCCGGCTGACGCGGGCCGCCGCGCTCTCGGTCAAGCAGCTCGGCTATGTCGAGGCGGCGCGCTCGCTCGGCTATGGCACTTTCCGCATCATGCTGACCCAGATTCTGCCCAATGTCGCCGGCCCGATCATCGTCATCGGCACGCTCGGCATGGGCGGCGCGGTGCTGGCGGAGGCTTCGCTCTCCTTCCTCGGCCTCGGCATCCGCCCGCCCTTCCCGAGCTGGGGCTCGATGCTCTCGGATGCGCGCGACCAGATCTCGACCGCGCCCTGGATCTCGATCTTCCCGGGCCTGGCGATTTTCCTCACCGTGCTCGGCCTCAACCTGCTAGGGGACGGCCTGCGCGACATCCTCGATCCGCATTCCCAGCTCCGCAAAGCCTGACCAGAGACCGATGACGACCGAAGACACGCTCGATCCGCCGCTCGAAACCGTCCGCTTCCATGGGCTGAGAGCGGGGCCGAAGCTGCTTGTCTTCGGCGCCGTCCACGGCAACGAGACCTGCGGGCCGAACGCGATCGCGCGCGTGGTCGAGGATTGCCGCGCCGGGCGCGTCTCGATCCGGCGCGGCGAGGTCACCTTCCTGCCGGTCGCCAATCCCAAGGCCTATCGGCAGAACACCCGCGAGGGCGACCGCAACCTCAACCGCGACCTGCGCGTGCGGCCCCAGCCGGCCGACAACGAGGACCGGATCGGCAATCGCCTGACCGCCATCCTCGAAGAGCACGACATGCTGCTCGACGTCCATTCCTTCACGGGGGAGGGCGTGCCCTTCGTCTTCTTCGGGCCGCAGGACAATCGCGGCACGCTCGAGCCCTTCCGCCATGCCGCGGCCGAAATCGCCTTTGCCGGCTGTCTCGGGGTCGAGCTGATGATCCATGGCTGGCTCGACATCTATGTCCGGCTGATCGCGGCGCGCGAGCGGCTGAACCTGCCGCGCCTCGCCGTCACCGAGGGCTTCGGCACCACCGAATACATGCGTTTCGCCGGCGGTTACGGCGTGACGCTCGAATGCGGCCGGCATGACGATCCGGCCTCCGTCGAGGTCGGCTACCGGGCGATCCGCAACGTCCTCGCCCATCTCGGCCTGACCGACGAGGCGCCGCCCGCCGCGGCGAAGCGCACCGTCGTCCATATGGACGACCTCGTCATCTGCGAGGCCGAGGGCGACCGCATCGAGGGAACGTGGAAGACCGGGGATAGCGTCGCCAGCGGTACCCCGATCGCCCGCCGCGCCGACGGCACGGTCGTGACCATGCCGCGCGACGGCTTCATCATTTTCCCCAACCCCAAAGCGAAGCCGGGGGAGGGCATCTGCTATCTCGGCACGCAGAGCACCCGGACGCCGTGACGCGACGGCGCCGCGCCCATTCGATCCCGCTTTCCGCTCCGGGCGCGCCGCCCTGTCGCGGCATCCCGGGATGAAGGCCGAAGGCGGGCGGTTCAGCCTTCGCTCCTGGCCTTGCTCTCGCCTTTGGCCTTGCCGTCTCGGCTCAGGTCGATCTGCTTCTGCAGCCCGAGCAGCAGGTTGAAGGAATCGACCGGCGTCAGCCCGGTCTCCTTGGTCCGGCGCCATTGCCCCGAAGCGGTCGCCGTCAGCCCGTCGCCGAGCGCCCGCTGGTATTCGAGCCCGATGCTCTTCTGGTCGGAGCGGGCGTCGAGCCCGACATAGTCGTCGGTCTTGCGCCGCGCCACCAGGCTCACCGCGTTGCGCTCGTCGATCCTGGCGGTCAGCTTCGCCTCATGCGTGGTGACGAGGTCGATGACCGTGAAGGGCAGCGTGGTGTCCTCGACGGCGCGGTTCGAGCCGAGTTCGAGCGTGAGGGCCTTCCAGGGCAGCTTGAGCTTCGCCGTATAGAGCAGGCTGTCGACGGTATCGAACTCCTTGTCCGGGAAGGTGGCGCGGAAGGGCGACAGCGAGCCTTCCAGCGCGGCCTCGCCGATCAGGGTCGAGAAGAACAGGTTCGGTTGCAGCCGGTAATGGTCGCGGCGCAGCCCGATATAGTCCATGCCGTCGAAATAGCGCAGTTGCGAGGCGCCGAAGGAGAAGCCGATCTCGGTCTGCCCGCTCTTCCAGGCGAGGCCGGCGGTTCCCGCGAGCGTCCCGAAGTTCTGGTTGTGCGGCAGGAAATCGCCGAGATTGAAGACGTTGCGCTCGTTCAGCGCCGTGACGCGCGCCTCGGCGCTGCCGAAGAGGCGAAACGGGCCGATCCCGTGGTCGATCCGCTCGCGCCAGGCCAGGCTGCTCTTGCGGCGCGACCAGGTCTGCTCGTCGCCGGCGGTGAGGGAGGACTGGATCACCGTCGCCGCCCCGGGGCTGAGGCTGTGCCTCAGCGTCAGCGCATGGGCGCGCGAGGCGGCGAGGTTGCGCGGGTCGTATTGCGTTTCCAGCAATGTCAGGTTGAGGCCGTAGCCGTCCTCGATCGTGCCGTGAAGGTAATCCCAGCTTGCATAGAGCGCGGCGACGGGGCTGCCCTTCTCGCCCTCCACGCCTGACGGATTGCTGTCGAAGCCGCCCTTCAGCCCGACGACCGCGACCGAGCGCTCCGGGATTGGCGAAGCATTCTCGGCGCCGGACGCCGTGCGGGCGCTCGCCACAAGGACCAACGCCAGAGGAATGGAGAGAACATGCTTCATGTCGCCCTCGATGATGTGGCGACGTTAGATATCTATACTTAATATTTGGTTTCCATATGTATGTATTCAAATAGGAGTTCAGAATAGTAAATAGATATACATGAACATTGTCTTCATAAGTATTTGTCGATTCCGGGTGGTCCTGCCGTTAACGGTAGCAAGTATGGTTAACCAATGGATAAGGTTGTCTTGGCGGATATATGCAACTTATACGATGTGTCATCGCTTCGATGCCCGGAGCGACACCAGGGGAGAGTGAGATGAAATACGCGTTTGTACTCGCTGCGGTTGCGGCTTTCGCTGTGTCGCCGGCCCTGGCGGGCGGCCGTGGCGGCTCCTTGGCGGGCGGTTCCCTGCTGGGCGGCGTCCTGGCGCCGGTCACGGCGGCCGTCTCCGGCGTCCAGCTCAATGCGCTCAACAATGTCAGCGTGCTGAGCGGCAGCCCGATCGCCAACGGCAACAAGCTCGGCGTCGTCGCGCCGGTCAAGGCGATCGTCAGCAAGAACGGTCTGGTCGGCGGCCTGCTCGGCGGCCTCGGCCTGGGTCACGGCTGCGGCTGCAACTGAGTCGGGTCGGCGGAGGAGGGAGGCCCGGCCTTCCTCCTCTCGTCCCGGTCAGGCCGGCGCGATCGCGATCAGCAATTCGCCGGCCGCGGCCGTCGCGCCCGGCCTGGCCGCGACCCGCATGACGGTTCCGGCCGCCGGGCTTTTCAGGTCCATGAACAGCTTCATCGATTCGAGCACGGCGACGGTCTGCCCCATGGCGACACTGTCGCCTTCCTTCACATGGATGGCGGCGATGGTGCCCGGCATGGTCGCGCGCACCGAATCGCCGGCGCTGCCCGCCGCCTGGCGGGCCGCCGCCTCCGCCGCGACGGCGAGCGCGATCTCGACGCGCCCTTCGCGGGCGCCCCAGCGCAGCCACACCCCGCCCTCGTCCCGCACCGCATCGACCGTCAGGCGCCGGCCGTCGAGCATCGCCGGCCAGCGCGTCGGCTCGCTCCGCTCCGGCAGGGCGACAGTGGTTTCGCCGCTTTCCGCCACGACGCGGAAGCTGCAGTCCCGGCTTTCGACCTTGAGCCGGCGGGACGTGCCGGCATCGCTCAGCGCAAGATGGCTCGTGCCGGGTCTTCCGGCGGTGCCGAGCACCCTGAAATCGCCCAGCGCGCCCCAGGGGCCGGCAGCCCTCGGCCCGGTGCCGCTCAGCCAGATCGCGGCGGCGAGCGCATCGCGCGCGCCAGCCTCCTCCCGGCGCGGCCGCCAGCCGGCGGGCCAGGCCTCGGCGATGAACAGCGTCGTCGCCTCGCCAGCGGCAAAGACCGGCTGGCGCAAGGCGTCGACGAGGAAGGGCCGGATCGTCGCCGGCCCCAATACGGTCATGCGCGCGAGGCCGTCGGCGAGGCGCCGACGCGCCGCCTCGCGGTCGGGGCCATGGGCGATGACCTTGGCCAGCATCGAATCGTAGAAGGGCGAGACCGTGCTGCCGGTTTCGACGCCGCTGTCGACGCGCAGGCCCTCGGGCTCCCGCCAGAGCGCGATCGTGCCGGTGTCGGGCCGGAAGCCCTCATCGGCGCGCTCCGCGGTCAGCCGCGCCTCGATGGCGTGGCCGGTGCAGGCGATCTCCGCCTGGCCGAGCGGCAGCGTTTCGCCGGCGGCGATGCGGATCTGCCATTCGACGAGGTCGAGCCCGGTGATCGCCTCCGTCACCGGATGCTCGACCTGAAGCCGGGTGTTCATCTCGAGGAAGAAGACGTCCTGCGTCACCGCATCGACCAGGAATTCCACCGTGCCGAGATTGTCGTAGGCAATGGCGCGGGAGAGCTTCAGCGCGTGCCCGTGCAGCGCGGCGCGGGTCTCGGGCTTGAGGTTCGGCGCCGGCGCCTCCTCCAGCAGCTTCTGGTTGGAGCGCTGCACCGAGCAGTCGCGCTCGAACAGATGGACGATGTTGCCGTGCCTGTCGCCGGCAACCTGCACCTCGACATGGCGCGGCCGCGTCACGAATTTCTCGATCAGCAGGCGCCCGTCGCCGAAGGCGGCCTCGGCCTCGCGGCCGGCGGCGGTGATCGCGGCGTCGAGATCGGCCTCGGCCTCGACCTTGCGGATGCCCTTGCCGCCGCCGCCGGCCGAGGCTTTCACCATCACCGGCAGGCCGATGCGCAAAGCCTCGCGCTTCAGCGTCGCGGGCGACTGGTCGGCGCCGTCATAGCCCGGTACGCCAGGGACCCCGGCTTCGCGCGCGATCTGCTTGGAGCGGATCTTGTCGCCCATCGCCGCGATGGCGGAAGCGGACGGGCCGATGAAGGCGATGCCGTTCGCCTCGCAGGCGGCGATCAGGTCGAGCCGCTCCGACAGGAAGCCGTAGCCCGGATGGATCGCCTGCGCGCCGGTCTGCAATGCGGCCTCGATGATGCGGTCGGCGCGCAGATAGGAGTCGCGCGCCGGGGCCGGGCCGATCGGCACGGCCGTGTCGGCGAGCCGGACATGCAGCGCGTCCGCGTCGGCCTGCGAATAGACCGCGACGGCGCGGATGCCGAGCTTGCGGCAGGTGCGGATGATGCGGCAGGCGATCTCGCCGCGATTGGCGATGAGGATTGTGTCGAACATCAGTGCACCTTTGTCATTCCGGGGCTTCGCGCAGCGAAGAACCCGGAACCCACGACTGGGCGGGCGTTGAAGTCTGGAATCGGGTTCACCCAGTCGTGGGTTCCGGGTGCGGCCCGTCGGGCCGCCCCGGAATGACGGTGGAGGTTGTCCCGCATCGCCGTCACATCCGGTAGACCGGCCGCTTGCCGGTGTCGCGCGGTTCGCCGGCCGCGAGCGCGAGGCACAGCCCCAGCACGTCGCGCGTCTGCGCCGGCTCGATGATGCCGTCGTCCCAGAGCCGGGCGGTGGCGTAATAGGGGTCGCTCTGCTCCTCGAACTGGGCGCGGGTGCGCCGGTCGAGCTCGGCGATGGCCGCTTCGTCCGCCGTGCCCTTCAGCGATTGCCGGCGCAGTTCCGTCACCACGGTCGCGGCGACCTCCGGGCTCATCGTCGCGATCCGGGCATTGGGCCAGGAGAACAGGAAGCGCGGGCGGAAGCCGCGCCCGCACATGCCGTAATTGCCGGCGCCATAGGAGCCGCCGATCAGCACGGTGTATTTCGGCACCCGCGCATTCGAGACGGCATAGACCAGCTTGGCCGAATGCTTGGCGATGCCGCCGCGCTCGGCCTCGGTGCCGACCATGAAGCCGGTGATGTTCTGCAGGAACAGCAGCGGAATCTGGCGCTGGTCGCAAAGCGCGATGAAATGCGCACCCTTGATCGCGCTTTCCGAGAACAGCACGCCGTTATTGGCGAGGATGCCGACCGGATAGCCGTGGATATGGGCGAAGCCGGTGACGAGCGTCGCGCCGTAATCCGGCTTGAAGGCGCTGAAGGCGCTGTCGTCGACCATGCGGGCGATCACCTCGCGCACGTCATAGGGCCGGCGCAGATCGGTCGGCACGATGTCGACCAGATCGGCCGGGTCGAGCCTCGGTGCGGCGGGCGCCTGCAGCGGCGGCGTGATCCTGCCGATCTCGCCGAGCGCGCCAACGATCTCGCGCAGCTTGGCGAGCCCTTCCATCTCGGTCAGGGCGAGATGGTCGCTGACGCCGGAGGTGAGCGTATGCATTTCCGCCCCGCCCAGCGTCTCGCCGTCGACGATCTCGTGCACCGCCGCCTTCACGATCGGCGGGCCGCCGAGATGAATGCGCCCCGTCCCCTTGACCATGATGACCTGGTCGGACAGCGCCGGGATATAGGCGCCGCCGGCCGTCGCGCCGCCGAAGACGATCGAGATCTGCGGGATGCCTGCGGCCGACATCCGGCACTGGTTGTAGAAGGAGCCGCCGAAATGGTCCCGGTCGGGGAAGACCCGGTCCTGCTCCGGCAGGAAGGCGCCGCCGCAATCGACGAGATAGAGGCAGGGCAGGCGATGCTCCTCGGCGATCTCCTGCGCCCGCAGATGCTTGCGCACCGTCTCGGCGAAGAAGGAGCCGCCTTTCACCGTGGCGTCGTTGGCGATCAGCATGCAGGCGCGGCCCTGCACGATGCCGATGCCGGTGACGATGCCCGCGCCGGGCACCTCGTTGCCGTAGAGCCCCCAGGCCGCCAGCGGCGAGAGTTCGAGGAAAGGCGTCTGCGGATCGAGCAGGAGGTCGATGCGCTCGCGCACCATGATCTTGCCGCGCGCCTCGTGCCGGGCGCGCAGCTTCTCGCCGCCGCCCTGCGCGACGAGGCCGTGGCGCTCACGCAGCGTCTCCAGCATGGCGAAGAGCGGGGGAGGGGTGGCGATCGCTGAAGAGGTTGCTTCCGACATGCCGACTCCCGCTGGTTGTCATCCCGGGCGAGGCCCTTGGGCCGATCTCCGATCGGCCCAAGGATGAACTTCGCGGAGACCCGGGATCCATGCCTGAACCGTTCCGGCAAGGATCCCGGATCGGCGCCGCTATCGCGGCTTGCCCGGGATGGCCTGTTCTTCTTCTGGCAAATGACCGAGCTTGATCTCGCCGCGACATTCACCTACCTTCCGGTAGGTAGTCCGATCGCGGCGCCGCGGTCAAGCAGGGAGGAAGCCATGTCCGCCGTCGAGACGCTTGCAGGCGGGGGCGCGCGCCGCTCGCCCTATTTCACCGAGGAGCACGAGGCGCTGCGCGACCAGGTCCGCCGTTTCGTCGAGACCGAAATCAAGCCGCACGCCCTGCAATGGGAGGAGGACGGCTTCGTTCCGCGCGAATTGCTGCGCAAGATGGGCGCGCTCGGCTTCTTCGGCATCCGCTACCCGGCTGAATATGGCGGCTCGGAGATGGACACGCTCGCGACCGTCGTGCTGGCGGAGGAGCTCGGCCGCTCGACCTTCTCGGGCGTCGCGATCACGGCGCTGGTTCATACCGACATGGCTTCGGTCCATATCGCCAATGCCGGCTCCAAGGCGCAGAAGGACAAGTATCTCCCCGATATCATCGCCGGCGAGAAGATCGTCGCGGTCGCCGTCACCGAGCCCGATGCCGGCTCGGACGTGAAGGGCATCCGCACCACGGCGCGGCGCGAGGGCGACCATTACGTCCTCAACGGCGCCAAGATGTTCATCACCAACGGCGTCCATGCCGATCTCTACTGCGTCGCCGCCAAGACAGATCCGCAGGGGCGCCCCTCGCAATCGGTCTCGATCTTCATCGTCGAGAAGGGCACGCCGGGTTTTTCGGTCTCGCGCGCGCTCGACAAGCATGGCTGGCGCTCCTCCGATACCGCCGAGCTGTCCTTCGTCGATTGCAAGGTGCCGGCCGAGAACCTGCTCGGGCAGGAGGGCCGCGGCTTCTACGCGATCATGAGCAATTTCCAGAACGAGCGCACCGTGATCGGCGCCATGGCGATCGGCGAGTCGCAGGCCGCGATCGACCTGACGCTGGATTATGTGAAGACGCGCAAGGCTTTCGGCGCGCCGCTCTGGGAGAAGCAGGCGATCCGTCAGCGCCTCGCGGAGCTCTCGGGCAAGGTCGAGGCCGGGCGCCAGCTCGTCTATCACGCCGCCTGGCTCGATGCGCAGGGCTTCGACGCCACCCGCGAGGTCTCGATGGTCAAGGCCTATTGCGGCGAGCTGGTCAACGAGGTGATGTATGACTGCCTGCAGTTCCATGGCGGCATGGGTTATATGCGCGAGAGCGCGATCGAGCGCATGACCCGCGACGCCCGCGTCCAGTCCATCGGCGGCGGCGCCACCGAGGTGATGCTCGAAGAGGTGGCGAAGCGGCTGTGATGACGCTCCACCGTCATTCCGGGGCATCGCGTAGCGATGAGCCCGGAACCCGTGCACTCGGGTTTATCCGGACGATGCGCGACGAATCCGGCGCCTCTCGTGGCATGGGCGGTGTTCATGGGTTCCGGGCTCGGGCCTTCGGCCAGCCCCGGAATGACGGGGGCGGACAGTGAGCGCCTCGCCGGAACGACTCCAGCGCGACACCGAAACCGGCTCCCGCCGCCAGATTCTCGACCATGCCGCGCGGCTACTGCGCAATGGCGGCTATCACCAGACGACGTTGCGCGAGATCGCCGAGGCGGTCGGCATCCGCAAGGCGAGCCTCTACTACCACTTCGCCTCGAAGGAGGAGATCGTCGAGGCCGTGGTGAATGACGGCGTGCGCTTCGTGCATGAGGGCGTCGTCGCCGCGCTCGCCGCGACCGAGGGCGAGGCTCCCCGAGTGCGGCTGGAGGCGGCGATCCGCGGCCATCTCGCGGCGCTGCACGGCCATGGCGACTACACCACCGCCAGCATCAAGGTCTTCAATTTCGGTGCCGCGCCGGCCCCGGAGAGCGTGCGCGCCGTGCGTCGTGCCTATGAGGAGGTCTGGCGCGGGCTGATCGCCGAATTGCAGCAGGCCGGCGCGCTGCCGCGAGAGCGCTCGCCCGATGTGCTGCGCAATTTCCTGCTCGGCGCCCTCAACGGCTCGACCGACTGGTACCGCCCGGAACGCCACGACATCGCGACGCTGGCGCGCGAATTCGCGGCGCTGATCTCGCCGGAAGCGGCCTGAGCGCTCCGTCCCGGATGCAGGGGCTCATGGCGTGGAACGACTGGCGGAGGCCGGGCAGCTTGCTACGATGACGGCTGATTGCCGCCATGGCGGCCCTGCCAGAGGATTCTCCAGCCGATGCGTGCCTTCTACCATCCCGAGCAGGCGCTCCACGATCCCCAGCAATATATGCGTTTCGGCAAGGTCGTCGCGCCCAAGGACCTGCCGGAGCGCACGGACAAGCTGCTCGGCGCGCTGAAGAAACACGGCATCGCGCCGGAGCGGCCGGCCGCCCACGGCGTCGCGCCGATCCTCGCCATCCACGACAAGGGCTTCGTCGATTTCCTGCAGACGGCCTGGAGCCGCTGGCAGGAATTGCCGGCCGAGCGCGGGCCCGAGGTCTGGCCGAGCACCTTCCCCTATTGGAGCGGCCGGCCCGAGGAGGATGTCCGCCCGCCCTGCCGCCCGACCGGCTTCATCGGCCAGCTCGGCTGGTATCTGGGCGATCTCTCGGTTCCGATTGGGGAGCATTGCTGGCATTCGACCCTGCGCTCGGCCGAGACGGCGGTCTCCGCTGCCGATGCGGTCCTGTCGGGCGAGCACGCCGTCTATGCGCTCTGCCGCCCGTCCGGCCACCATGCCCGTGCCGACCGCGCCACCGGCTTCTGCTACGTCAACAACACGGCCGTCGCCGCCCAGCGCCTGCGCTCGACATTCGGCAAGGTCGCGATCCTCGACGTCGACGCCCATCACGGCGACGGCACACAGCAGATCTTCTACCGCCGGCCCGACGTGCTGACGGTCTCGATCCATGCCGACCCGTCGAACTACTATCCCTTCTATACCGGCTACGAGGATGAGCGCGGCAACGGGCCGGGCGAGGGCTTCAACCTCAACCTGCCGCTCGCCCATGGCGCCGGCGGCGCCGAGATGCAGGCGGCCGTCGACTGGGCCGGCAGGGCGATCCGCGATTTCGGTGCCGAGGTACTGGTCGTGGCGCTCGGCTACGACGCCCATAAGGACGACCCGATCGGCGTGCTGAAGCTGGAGGCGTCCGATTTCGGCACGATCGGCCGGCAGGTGAAGGCGCTCGGCCTGCCGACGCTGGTGGTGCAGGAAGGCGGCTACGCCATCGCGGCGATCGGCGATTGCCTCGATGCGTTCCTGGGCGGGTTCAAATAGCGCCCGTCATCCCGTGTCAGCGCCGCAGCGTGAAACGCTGCGGCGCTGACACGGGACCGCGAGCAGAATGAGGCGCCTCTTCCTGAAGGCGGTCCCGCATCTGCGCAGCGGCTGCTCACGTGCCGCGGCGCGTGCGGGATGACACCCTTCAGATCGCCGCCTCGATCAGGAACGGCCCCTTCTTCGCCAGCGCGGCCTTGAACAGGCTGGCGAACTCCTCGGCCGTGGTCGCCCGGGCGGCTTCGACGCCCATGCCGCGCGCCATCGACACCCAGTCCAGCGCCGGCTCGTCGATATTGAGCATCAGCGTGGCGTTGCGGCCGAAATCGTTGACGCCGACGGCGCGCATCTCGCCATGCAGGATCTGATAGGTCCGGTTGGCGAAGACGACCGTGACGACGTCGAGATTCTCGCGCGCCTGCGTCCACAGCCCCTGAACCGTGTACATGCCCGAGCCGTCGGCCTGCATGCCGATGACCTTGCGGTCCGGGCAGGCGACGGCCGCGCCGACGGCGAGCGGGATGCCTTCGCCGATCGCCCCGCCGGTGAGCTGGATGTAGTCGTGCTGCGGCGCGCTGTGGCAATCATAGTAGAAGCTGCGGCCCGACGAGACGGATTCGTCGCAGACGATGCAGTTCTCCGGCAGCAGGGCCGAGACGATGGCGCAGGCCTTGTCGGCGTCGAGCTTGCCGGTCGGCAGGCCGGGCTCATCCTTGCGCGGCGGGGCGATATAGGCCGGCGCCGTCTTCGTCGCGCCCGTCTCCTCGGCGAGGGCGGCGATCGCGGCCGGCAGGTCGTCGCCGGGGCTGGCGAGGGTCGCGACCTCGCAGCCCTCGGGGACGAGCCGGCCGGGCTTGCCGGGATAGGCGAAGAAGCCGACCGGAACCTGCGCGCCGACCAGCACCAGATAGTCGACGTCCTTGAGCTGCTCGAGCGCCTTGTCGATCGGGTAGAAGATCTTCGGCATGGCGACGCGGCCGGCGCCGCGCTGGATGCGCCCGTTCGACATCTGGCTGAAGATCTTCGCGCCCGTCGCGGCGCAGATCCGGGCCGCCATCTCCATCGGCTGCTCGCGCAGCGCAAGGCCGGTCAGCATGATCGCGGCGCGCGCGCCATGCTTGCGCAGCCCGGCGGCGACGGCGCGCAGCGTGGCCGGATCGACCTGCTTCAGCGCCGGCAGCTTCACCGGCTTCAGCGCGGCGGGCTCGACGCTGTTCCAGGCACAGTCGGCCGGCAGGATCACGGTGGTGACGCCGGGAAGGGTCAGGGAGGCGACATAGGCCTCCTCGATCGCCGGGCCGACATCCTGCGCCGAGGCGATGCGCCGGACGAAATGCGACATCGGATGCGCCAGGCTCTCGATGTCGCTGGTCAGCGGCGCGTCGTGCTGGAGGTGATAGGTGGCGTGATCGCCGACGACATTGATCATCGGGGTGCGGGCGCGCCTGGCATTGTGCATGTTGGCGAGCGCGTTGGCCATGCCGGGGCCGCAATGCAGCAGCGTCGCGGCCGGCTTGTCGGCCATGCGGGCATAGCCGTCGGCGGCGCCGGTGACCACGCCCTCGAACAGGCCGAGCACGCAGCGCATCTGCGGCTTGCGGTCGAGCGCCGCCACGAAATGCATCTCCGAGGTGCCCGGATTGGCGAAACAGACATCGACATCGTTGACCAGCAGCGTGTCGCAAAGGCGGTCGGCACCGTTCATCCGGGAAACCTCAGAAAGACTGGAAGAGAACAGAGGCGAAGCGCCTCGCGCGGATGAGGGGAGAAAATTGCGGAGCGGATGTCAAACGAGAGAATGTCATGGCTTTCCCAAGCGGCCGTGATCGGCCGCTTGACGGATTTGCATAGGCATTTAACGTCGCTTGGAACGAGGCTTGCATCGCGCCGGGAATGAGGCTCCGGATCTCCGGGGCGGCGGTGCGGGCCGGACAATGCAGGGGAAGGTTTCAACCATGGCAGCATTCACGCGCATCGGCACCGCGCTCGGCCTCGGCCTCGCGGCATGTCTCGCGGCCGGCGGCGCGCAGGCGCAGACGAAGGTCGCGATCGGCATCTCCGGCTGGACCGGCTTCGCGCCGCTCGTCCTGGCCAAGGAGGCCGGCATCTTCGCCAAGAACGGCCTCGACGTGACGATCAAGAAGATCCCGCAGAAGGACCGCCACCTCGCCATCGCCTCGGGCGACGTCCAGTGCGCCGCGACCACGGTCGAGACCTGGCTGGTCTGGGATGCGGCCGGGATCAAGACCAAGCAGATCTTCCAGCTCGACAAGAGCTACGGTGCCGACGGCATGGTGGTGCGCAAGGACATCGCCGCGATCAAGGACCTGAAGGGCAAGACCGTCGCGGCCTCGGCGCCGGGCACCTCGCCCTATTTCGCGCTCGCCTGGATGCTCAAGGAGAACGGCCTGTCGGTGAAGGACGTCAAGGTCGTCAACATGGAGCCCGGCCCGGCCGCGCAGGCCTTCATCGCCGGCCAGAACGACGCCGCGCTGACCTACGAGCCCTATCTCTCGGCGGTGCGCGAGAAGCCGGATGCCGGCAAGATCATCGCCACCACCCTCGATTATCCGATGGTGATGGACACGGTCGGCTGCACGCCGGCCTTCCTCGCCGACGAGAAGGCCGCGGCCGCGCTGACCAGGAGCTATTTCGAGGCCCTCGACATGATCAAGAAGGACCAGGCCAAGGCCTATGAGATCATGGGCGCCGATGTGAAGCAGACCGGCGAGCAGTTCGGCAAGTCGGCGGCCTATCTGCGCTGGTCGGATGCCGAGGGGAACAGGACGTTCTTCGCCGGCGAGTGGCAGGCCTTCAACGCCAAGGCGGCCGAGGTGCTGCTGGAGATCGGCCTGATCAAGGCGAAGCCCGACCTCGCTTCTCTGGTCGACACCCGCTTCGTCGAGGGCAAGTGAGGCGAGGGCAAGTGAGGCGAGGGGCATTCTGAAAGCAGCGAGCCATTCCGGGCGACCGCAGGGAGGCCCGGGATCCGTGCCGGAGCTTGGCTTGCGGAGGCTCAGGCATGGATCCCGGATCTTCGCTCCGCCGCGTCCGGCATGGCTCCGTCGTTCCGGATATTGCCTGGCATGACCGAACCCGCTTCTCGGCACGAGGGCCGCAAGGCGACCACGGGCTGCGAACAGGCGGCCCCGATCCTGCCGGATGTCCTGGAGCCCGGCCTGCATGTCGTCTTCTGCGGCACGCAGGCCGGCGCCGCCTCGGCGGCGCGCGGCGCCTATTACGCCGGCCCGGGCAACAAGTTCTGGACGATCATCCATCAGGTCGGGCTGGTGCCGGAGCGGTTCGCTCCGGAGCGCTTCCGCGAGCTGCCGCGCTGGGGCATCGGCCTCACCGACG
The DNA here is from genome assembly GCA_900466745.1 of Hyphomicrobiales bacterium. GTDB lineage: Bacteria > Pseudomonadota > Alphaproteobacteria > Rhizobiales > Beijerinckiaceae > Allobosea > Allobosea minatitlanensis. The sequence continues at coordinate 69,035 of UBNE01000001.1, forward strand.
TCGCCAAGCGCAGCTCGGGCCCGGATTCCAACCTGCGCGGCGACCATTTCGACGTCGCCGGCCTGCGGGGGCGGATCGCCGCGCATCGCCCGCGCCTGCTCGCCTTCAACGGCAAGCGCGCGGCGCGGGCCGCGCTCGGCGCGGCCGCCGGCCCGCTCGCCTATGGCCGGCAGCCCGGCACCTTCGCCGGCGCGGGAATCTTCGTCCTGCCCTCGACCTCCGGCGCGGCGGCGGGCTACTGGTCGCCCGAACCCTGGAAGGAGCTGGCGCTCGCCATGACGGAGCTCGACACGCCATGAAACCGCTCAGGCCCGTCTCGGCGACGGAGCGCATCGGCTACGGCATCGCCTTCTTCGCGCTCTTCGTCGCGCTCTGGTCGGCCGCCACCTTCGGCGGCTATGTGCAGCGCCTGTTCCTGGCCGACCCGCTGACCATGGTCGGCGAAGGCTGGAGCCTGATGACCCGCTACGGCTTCGGCTTCGACATCCTGATGACCGTCTGGCGCGTCGTCGGCGGCTTCGTCCTGGCGGCGCTGGTCGCCCTGCCGCTCGGCATCCTGATGGGCGCCTACAAGCCGATCGAGGCGTTCCTGGAGCCCTTCGTCTCCTTCGCGCGCTATCTGCCGGCCTCGGCCTTCATTCCCCTGCTGATCCTCTGGGCCGGCATCGGCGAGACCCAGAAGCTGCTCGTCATCTTCCTCGGCTCGGTCTTCCAGCTCATCCTGATGATCGCGGTCGCGGTCGGCGGGGTCCGGCGCGATCTCGTCGACGCCGCCTACACGCTCGGCGCCAGCGACCGGTCGGTGGTGCGCCGCGTGCTCCTGCCCAATGCGGCGCCGCAGATCGCCGAGATCTTCCGCCTCGTGCTCGGCTGGGCCTGGACCTATGTCATCGTCGCCGAGCTGATCGGCTCGTCCTCCGGCATCGGCCACATGATCACCGACAGCCAGGCGCTGCTCAACACCGGGCAGATCATCTTCGGCATCATCGTCATCGGGCTGATCGGCCTGGTCTCGGATTTCCTGTTCAAGGCGGTCAACCAGCGCCTGTTCCCATGGGCGCGCCTATGAGCAAACTCGTTATCGAGAATGTCGGCAAGGTCTTCCCGGGCCAGCACGGCGCCGAGCCGACGCGGGCGCTGATGCCGACCACGCTCACCGTGGCCGACAACGACTTCATCGCCATCCTCGGTCCCTCGGGCTGCGGCAAGTCCACGCTGCTGCGCATCGTCGGCGGGCTGGAAAGCGCGAGCGAGGGCCGGGTCATGCTCGACGGCGCGGCCGTCGCGGGGCCGGGCGCCGATCGCGGCTTCGTCTTCCAGAGCTACACGCTCTTCCCCTGGCTCACCGTGCAGCAGAACATCGCCTTCGGCCTGCGCGAGAAAGGCTTGCCGGAAGCCGAACGGCTGAAAATCGCCCGCGACTGGGCCGGGCGCGTCGGCCTCTCCGGCTTCGTCGACCATTTCCCGAAGCAGCTTTCCGGCGGCATGCAGCAGCGCACCGCGATCGCCCGCGCGCTCGCCAACGACCCCAAGATCCTGCTGCTCGACGAGCCCTTCGGCGCGCTCGACAACCAGACCCGCTCGCTGATGCAGGAGATGCTGCTCGGCATCTGGGAGCGCGAGCGCAAGACCGTGCTTTTCGTCACCCACGACATCGAGGAGGCGATCTTCGTCGGTTCCCGCGTGGTCGTGATGAGCGCCAGGCCGGGGCGGATCAAGGCCGACATCCCGGTCGAGCTGCCGCATCCGCGACCCTACACGATCAAGACCAGCCGGGAATTCGTGGCGCTGAAGGAGCGGCTGGTCGAGGAAATCCGCGCCGAGGTCGTGGCCGCCGGGCCCTGAACCGGGCTTGCGCTCCCGCAGGGCGGCCATGCTTCCTTTGCGGGCTGTCGGGAATTATGCTGCGCTGTCATGCCGCAGGCGAGGGGCACCCTTGCATTCAAACGGAGTTACGCCCAGCATTTCTCTTGCCATCTTTTGAACAACAAGGGGGCGCTGCCGAAGGTGGGGCCAATGCGTTCACTGGTTGCAAGGATGCTGTCGCGGCTGGCGATCGAGCCGCGGATAGACGTGGTTTTTCCGGACGGGACGCTGCAGACGGTCGGGCATGGCACGGTGCCGCGGCTGCGCATGCGCATCGTCGATACGCCGACCGAGCTCAGGCTCGCGCTCAACCCCGAACTCGCCCTGGGCGAAGCGGTCATGGACGGGCGCGTCGTCGTCGAGCAGGGCTCGCTCTACGACCTGCTCGACGCGCTGGTGGCGGCGGTCCACAAGGCCAGGCCGCGGGGCTGGGGCAAGACGCTCGCCGGGCTGCGCACGGCGCTGCGGCGTTTCCACCAGCACAACACGCCGGCGCTGGCGAAGCGCAACGTCGCGCATCACTACGATCTGAAGAGCGATTTCTTCAGGCTCTTCCTCGATCCCGACATGCAGTATTCCTGCGCCTATTTCGCCCGGCCCGAGATGACGCTGGCCGAGGCGCAGCTCGCCAAGAAGCGCCATATCATGGGCAAGCTCGACCTCGCGCCGGGCCAGCGCGTGCTCGATATCGGCTGCGGCTGGGGCGGGATGGCGCTGTCGATCGCGGGCGAGACGGGAGCTTCCGTCACGGGCATCACCCTGTCCGAGGAGCAGCTCGCCATTGCCAGGCAGCGCGGCGCCGAATCCGGCCTGCCGGTCGAATTCCGGCTGCAGGACTACCGCCACCTGACCGAGAGCTTCGACCGCATCGTCTCGGTCGGCATGTTCGAGCATGTCGGCGTCGGCTACTATCGCGACTATTTCCGCAAGGTCCGCGAACTGCTGACCGATGACGGCGTCGCTTTGATCCACACCATCGGCCGCTCCTCGCCGCCGGGCGCCACCAACCCCTTCATCGCCAAGTACATCTTTCCCGGCGGCTATATTCCCGCCATGTCGGAGGTGGCGGCGGCGATCGAGAAGGAAGGGCTCGTCATCACCGATGTCGAGGTGCTGCGCATCCATTACGCCGAGACGCTGAAGGCCTGGCGCGAGAACTTCCTCGCCCGGCGCAAGGAGGCGGTGGCGATGTATGACGAGCGCTTCGCCCGGATGTGGGAATTCTATCTGGCCGCCTCCGAGGCGAGCTTCCGGCATGACGATCTGGTGGTGTTCCAGTTCCAGCTCGCCAAGAAACTCGACGGCCTGCCGGTCACGCGCGGCTATATCGAGGCGCGCGAGGGCGAGCTTGGGCGGGAGCCGGCTGCGGCGAAGGTTGCCGGGTCGGCTTAGGCAAGCCCCGCCTGCGTCATTCCGGGGCGCCGCTAGGCGGCGAAGCCGGAACCCAGAACCGATGCGGGTCTTCAAAAGGGCTTTTGCCGGTGCGCCTCTCAATCAGGCACGCCGGTTCTGGGTGCCGGGCTCTTTGCTGCGCAAAGCCCCGGAATGACGGCGCGGTTGCAGCTTAAGCCGGCTCCGGCCCGACATAGCGGGCGCGAGGCCGGATCAGCCGGCCGGTCTCGTTCTGCTCCAGCGCATGGGCGATCCAGCCCGTGCAGCGGGCGGCCGCGAAGATCTGGAAGGAAACGTCCGGGGCCAGCCCGAGCCGGGCCGCGATCGCGGTCAGCACGAAGTCGATATTGGGCTCCTCGCCGGTCAGCGCCGCGACGGCCCGGCGCACCTCCTCATAGGCCGGCGGCAAGGTGAAGGCCGCGAGCAGGCCGCGCGCCCGCGCATCGCCGTTAGGGTAGAGCGGGTGGCCGAAGCCGGGCAAGGGCACCCCCGCCGCGAGGCGGGCGGAAATCGCGCCCTTCGTCCCGTCCTCCGCGATCTCCCGCATCAGCCCGAGCACGCGCGACGCCATGCCGCCATGCAGCGGCCCCGAAAGCGTGGCGAGCCCGGCCAGCACGCAGGCTGCCAGCGAGGCGCGCGTCGAGGCCGCGACGCGGACCGCGAAGGTCGAGGCGTTGAGCTCATGGTCGGCGAGCAGAACGAGAGCGCGGCGGATCAGGTCGGCCCCGCGCGCATCGCAGCCCCAGGCCTGCGCCAGCCGAAGATGGATCGGCCCCTGGCCCGGCCGCCCGGCAATGGCGTCGACCAGCGCGTCGAGCACCGAGGCGGCCTCGAGATAGAGCGCCTTCTTCGCGCGCCCGGCCATGGCGGCATCGCCGGCGGCGCGCGCGGCGATGACCGCGAAGATCCGCTGCCGGGCCGGTGCCTCCGGGACGATCGTGAACAGCGGCGGGAAGCGCTGCGAGCCGCAATCCCAGAGCAGCCGCGCGACATCCTCCAGCTTCGCCGTCTCGGCCAGCTTCTCGGCGTCCTGCCCGCGATACCAGAGCCTGCCGCGCTGGATCGTGGCGATGCCCGAGGCCAGGATCGGCTCGCCGAAGGCGATCGCATCCTCGGCGATGGCGGCGGGCTTGCGGCCACGCGCCTTGCGCCGTTCGAGCCGCGCCACGTCCTCGGCCCGGTAGAGGCGGCGTCGCGAATCGGCCGCGTCGCCGCGCACCTCGATCAGCCCGCGGCTGACATAGGCGTAGAGCGTCTGCGGCTTCAGCCCGAGTCGCGCCATTGCCTGTTGCGCCGTCAGCCAGTCGTTCATCGGAATATATATTGATTATATCGATCAAGATTGATTCTAGCGCCGAAGCTCACGATCCTCAAGGCGTCAGATGTTGAGGAGAATCCGCCATGTCCGATGGCCTTGAAGATGTCGTTGCCGCCCATACCGTGCTCTCGGAGGTCGATGGAGCGGCGGGCCGGCTGGTGATGCGCGGCCACAGCCTGGACGCGCTCGCGGGCCACACCTCCTTCGAGGAGATGGCGGCGCTGATGCTCGACGGTTTCGTGCCGAATCTGCCACGACAGAAGCAGTTGCAGGTCGCGCTGGGCGAGGCCCGCAAGGAGCTGTTCGAGACGATCGTCAGCGATGCCGTGCCGGCGGCGCTCTCGCCCGTCGAGATGGTCCGCGCGATGACGGCGCTGATCCCGGACGGCGAGGGCGCCGGCGTGGTCCTGAAGCTGCTGGCGGCGCCGGCGGTCTTCACCCCGGCGGCGCTCAGGCTGCGGCGCGGGCTCGCCCCGGTCGCGCCCGATCCGTCCCTGTCGCAGGCGGCCGATACGCTGCGCATGCTGACCGGCGCGGCGCCGACCCCGCAGCAGGCCGCCGCGCTCGACACCTATCTCGTCACCGTGGCCGATCACGGCCTCAACGCCTCGACCTTCGCCGCGCGCGTGGTCGCCTCGACCCGGGCCGGCCTGGTCTCGGCCGTGCTGGCCGGGATCAGCGCCCTGAAGGGGCCGCTTCATGGCGGCGCGCCCGGCCCGGTCATCGAGATGCTCGACGCCATCGGCGCGCCGGCCGATGCCCGCGCCTGGCTGGAGGCGGCGCTGGACCGGGGCGACCGGCTGATGGGCTTCGGCCACCGCATCTACCGGGTGCGCGATCCGCGCGCCGACGCCCTGAAGGGCGCGATCCGCCGGCTCGGCGCCGATGCCGGGCGGCTCGCCTTGGCCGAGGCGGTCGAGCAGGCGGCGCTCGCCATCCTGCGCGAGCGCAAGCCGAACCGGACGCTGGAGACCAATGTCGAGTTCTACACGGCGCTGCTGCTGGAGGCGCTCGGCTTCACGCCGGATTCCTTCACCTGCGTCTTCGCGCTGGGCCGGACGACGGGTTGGCTCGCCCATGCCCATGAACAGATCGCCGGCGGCAAGCTGATCCGCCCGCAATCGGTCTATGTCGGCCCGCAGCCGCGGCAGGCGGCTTAGGCATCGGACCGGAAAGTGGAATCCGCTTTTCGGAAAAATCCGATGCGCCAGCAATGAGATGGATCATCCGTAAGTACGCGCGATGACCTAGCGCGCCGGGGCCAGCTTCACGACGAACAGCTCGCCGCCGTTCCGGGCGGCGAGTTTTGCTGTGGCGGGAGCTGCGAGGACGGCGCTGTCCCCGGCGGCGAGCGCCGTGCCGTCCACCTGCCAATCGCCTTGATGCGCCACGAGAACCAGCAGTCCCCGCTCGGCCGCGATCTCCCGCGATCCGCCGCTCAGCCTTTCGACGCTGTGGCGCCACGCCCCGCGTCGGCTCATGACATTCAGATCGTCGATCGGCCCGTCGACCAGCACGCCCTTCACGCCCCGGTCCGCGGCGAAGAAGAACGGGGCGGCGGTACGGTCGAGCGAAACCGTCTCGCCGTCGTCGAAGGCGAGGCGGATGCCGTTCCCGGTCAGCACCGACAGCGTCCGGTCGATGCCGGGGAAGGCGGAGAACGGCCCGTCTGCGCCCACATGCGCCATCGAGATGCGCCAGTCGAAATCGCTGAGGGGGGCTCCCTCGGGAAAAACCGCGATCTCGGTGGTGGTGCCGCCGCCGTTCTTCCAGGGCATGACCTTGCAGTCGGCGGCGCGGATGATGCGCATGATCCTTGTTTCTCCGCTCGGAACCGCGTGTCATTCCGGGGCATGGCGAAGCCATGAGCCCGGAACCCGGAACCGATACCCTACCCGAATGAATCGGGGAGTTTGCAGAACCAATGCGAAGATCGGCATCGGTTCCAGGTTCCGGGCTCGGCGCTGGCGCGCCGCCCCGGAATGACACGAAGGCTCAGCCCAGGATGCCCGGCAGGTCGAGCCCCTTCTCGCGGGCGCAGTCCAGCGCGATGTCGTAGCCGGCATCGGCATGGCGCATCACGCCGGTCGCCGGGTCGTTCCAGAGCACGCGCCCGAGGCGGGCGGCGGCGTCCTCCGTGCCGTCGGCGCAGATCACCACGCCCGCATGCTGCGAGAAGCCCATGCCGACGCCGCCGCCATGATGCAGCGAAACCCAGGTCGCGCCGGAGGCCGTGTTGAGCAGGGCGTTGAGCAGCGGCCAGTCGGAAACCGCGTCCGAGCCGTCCTTCATCGCCTCGGTCTCGCGGTTCGGCGAGGCGACCGAGCCGGAATCGAGATGGTCGCGGCCGATCACGACCGGCGCCTTCAATTCGCCCTTGGCGACCATCTCGTTGAAGGCGAGGCCGAGGCGGTGGCGGTCGCCGAGGCCGACCCAGCAGATGCGTGCCGGCAGGCCCTGGAAGGCGATGCGCTCGCGCGCCATGTCGAGCCAGTTGTGCAGGTGCGCGTTGTCGGGCAAGAGCTCCTTCACCTTGGCGTCGGTCTTGTAGATATCCTCCGGATCGCCCGAGAGCGCGGCCCAGCGGAACGGGCCGATGCCGCGGCAGAACAGCGGGCGGATATAGGCCGGGACGAAGCCCGGGAAGGCGAAGGCGTTCTCCAGCCCCTCTTCCTTGGCGACCTGCCGGATGTTGTTGCCGTAGTCGAAGACGGGCAAGCCCATCTGCTGGAAGGCGATCATCGCCTCGACATGCTCGCGCATCGAGGCGCGCGCCGCCTTCTCGACCGCCTTCGGATCGCCCTCGCGGCGCTGCTTCCACTCGCCCATGGTCCAGCCCTTCGGCAGGTAGCCGTTGACCGGGTCGTGCGCCGAGGTCTGGTCGGTGACCATGTCGGGGCGGATGCCGCGGCGGACCATCTCGGGCAGGATCTCGGCGCAGTTGCCGATGAGGCCGACCGACTTCGCCTCGCCGGCCTTGGTCCAACGGGCGATCATCTCCAGCGCCTCGTCGAGCGTCTGCGCCTTCTCGTCGAGATAGCGGGTGCGCAGGCGGAACTCGATCGAATCCGGATTGCACTCGACGGCGAGGCAGGAGGCGCCGGCCATCACCGCGGCCAGCGGCTGCGCGCCGCCCATGCCGCCGAGGCCGCCGGTCAGGACCCATTTGCCCTTGAGGTTGCCGCCATAGTGCTGGCGGCCAGCCTCGACGAAGGTCTCGTAGGTGCCCTGCACGATCCCTTGCGTGCCGATATAGATCCAGGAGCCGGCCGTCATCTGGCCGTACATGGCGAGCCCCTTCCTGTCGAGCTCGTTGAAATGATCCCAGTTGGCCCAGTGCGGCACGAGGTTGGAGTTGGCGATCAGGACGCGCGGCGCGTCCTTGTGCGTGCGGAACACGCCGACCGGCTTGCCGGACTGGACGAGCAGCGTCTCGTCGGCCTCGAGCCCGCGCAGCGCCGCGACGATGCGGTCGAAATCCTCCCAGGAGCGCGCGGCCCGGCCGATGCCGCCATAGACGACCAGCTCATGCGGGTTCTCGGCGACGGTCGGGTCGAGATTGTTCATCAGCATGCGCAGCGGCGCCTCGGTCAGCCAGCTTTTGGCGGTGAGCGCGGTCCCGGTCGCGGCGCGGATGGTGCGGGTGTTGTCGAGGCGGGTCATGAACGGCTCCGTTCGATGGCTGCTGCTGCGGCAAGCGCGGCTTCGATGATGGCGGACAGGGCGCTCTGCAGGCTGGCGGCCTTCGTCGCGTCGAAGGTCCAGGGCGCGGCTTCCTCGGCGAGATAGGCCGAGAGCGCGATCTCCATCTGCAGCGCGTGGACGCCCTCGAAGGGGCGCCCGTAATGGCGCGTGATCCAGCCGCCCTTGAAGCGGCCGTTGAGGATCTGGGTGAGAGGCTGGCCGGCCATGGCGGCGACGGCTGCGGTCTCGACGCCGGGCGCGCAGCTCTGGCCGGAATTGGTGCCGAGGTTGAGCGTCGGCAGCGTGCCCTCGAACAGGCGCGGGATCACCGACTTGATCGAGTGGCAATCCCAGAGCACGCAATAGCCGTGCTCGGCCTTGACCCGTGCGATCTCGTTGGCGAGCGCCGTGTGATAGGGCTGGAAATAGGCCGCCTTGCGCCGCTCGATCTCGGCCGAGTCCGGGGCCGTCCGCCAGATCGGCGCCCCGTCGAAGGTCGTGGTCGGCACCAGCTCGGTCGTCGCCTGGCCCGGATAGAGCGAGACGCCGGCCGGGTCGCGGTTGAGGTCGATGACGAAGCGCGAGAGCTGGGCCTCGACGATGGTCGGCCGGAACGGTGCGGCGAAGCCGTAGAGCTGGCGCATATGCCAGTCGGTATCCTCGACCAGCTTTCCGCGTTCGTTGAGCTGCGCCGTGACCTCCGAGGGAACGCCGGTGCCGGGATGCGGCATCGAGAGGATGAGCGGGGAGGGGCCCCGCGTCACGGTGACGATCTCGGTGCTCATGCGCTGCACTCGGCAAAGCTGTCGAGGCCCGCCGCCTTGCCGACGGCGCCGGAGAGCACGAGCTCGGTCGCGGCCGCGAGGTCGGGAGCGAGATAGCGGTCCTCGGTCAGCGGCGCGATCTTTTCGCGCAGGAGCGCCAGCACCGGCTCCAGCCGGGCGCTGGTCCTGAGCGGGCGGTGATGCTCGATCGCTTCCGCCGCCGCCATCAGTTCGACGCCGATGACGCTGGCGGCATTCTTCGCCATGTCGATCAGGCGGAAGGCGCCATGCGTCGCCATCGAGACATGGTCTTCCTGGTTGGCCGACGTGGGAATGGTGTCGACGGAAGCAGGATAGGCCTTCTGCTTGTTCTCGGAAGCCAGAGCCGCAGCCGTGACCTGCGCGATCATGAAGCCGGAGTTCAGCCCGGCATCGCGGGCGAGGAAGGGCGGCAGGCCGCTCATCACGGGGTCGACCAGCAGCGCCATGCGGCGCTCGGAGAGGTTGCCGATCTCGCAGACCGCCATGGCCAGGATGTCGGCGGCGAAGGCGACGGGCTCGGCGTGGAAATTGCCGCCCGAGACGATCTCGCCGGGGCCGAGCACCAGCGGGTTGTCGGTGACGGCGTTGGCTTCGATCGAGAGCGTCGCGGCGGCGTTGCCGATGAGGTCGCGCACGGCGCCCATCACCTGCGGCTGGCAGCGCAGCGAATAGGGGTCCTGCACCTTCGTATCGCCATGGCGGTGGCTCTCGCGGATGGCGCTGCCGGCGATCAGGTCGAGCAGGATTTTCGCGACCTTGATCTGGCCGGGCTGGCCGCGCAGCGACTGGATGCGCGGGTCGAACGGCGTGTCGGAGCCCTTCAGCGCATCGACGGAGAGCGCGCCGGCGACGAGCGCGGCATCGAAGACGCGGGCTATTGCCGCAAGCCCGGTCAGCGCGATCGTGGTCGAGACCTGCGTGCCGTTGATCAGCGCGAGGCCTTCCTTGGCGCCGAGCGCGAGCGGGGTGAGGCCGGCGCGCTTTAGCGCCTCGGCCGCCGGCAGGGTCTCGCCCTTCAGGCGGATCTCGCCGAAGCCCATCAGGGCCGCGGTCATATGGGCGAGCGGGGCGAGGTCGCCGGAGGCGCCGACCGAGCCCTTGGCCGGGATTACCGGCAGGGCGTCGGCGCCGAGCGCGCCGGTCAGCGCCTCGATCACGGCGGGGCGCACGCCGGAGGCGCCGCGCGCCAGGCTCGCCGCCTTCATCGCCAGCAGCAGGCGCACCACGCCGTCGGGCAGGGCAGGGCCGGTGCCGACCGCATGCGAGAGGATCAGGTTGCGCTGGAGCGTGGCGAGATCGGCATCGGCGATGCGGACGCTGGCGAGCTTGCCGAAGCCGGTATTGACGCCATAGGTCACGGTGCCGGCGGCGACGATCTCCTCGACGATCTTCTGGCCGGAAGCGATGGAGGTGGCGCTGTCGCCGCCGAGCGAGGCGACGGCGCCGTCGAGGATGGCGCGCCAGTCGGTGAGGCGGGCTGCGCCCGGGTTCAGCGAAACCGTGGTCATTGTCCGTTCCAGATGCGGGTGTGAAGCGGGTTGAAGCCGATGCGGTAGGCGAGCTCCGCCGGGCGCTCGATCTCCCAGATCGCGAGATCGCAACGCTTGCCGGCCTCGATCGTGCCGATTTCCTCCTGAAGGCCGAGTGCCTTTGCGGCATGGCGGGTCAGGCCCGCCAGCGCCTCCTCAGGCGTCATGCGGAAGAGCGTGCAGGCCATGTTGAGCACCAGGAGCGGCGAGGTCAGCGGCGAGGAGCCAGGATTGGCGTCGGTCGCCAGCGCGATCGCCGCGCCGTGCTTGCGCATGAGCTCGATCGGCGGCTTCTGCGTCTCGCGCAGGAAATAGAAGGCGCCGGGCAGCACGACCGCGACAGTGCCGGCCTTGGCCATGGCGACGACGCCGTCTTCGTCGAGATATTCGAGATGGTCGGCGGACAGCGCGCCCATCTCGGCCGCGAGCCTGGCGCCGTGGAGATTGGACAACTGCTCGGCATGGAGCTTGATCGCGAGGCCCTTGGCCTTGGCGGCCTCGAAGACCTGCCGCGTCTCCTCCGGCGAGAAGGCGATGCCCTCGCAGAAGACGTCGACGGCGTCCGCCAGCCCCTCGGCCGCGACGGCATCGAGGATCGGGCCGGCGACGAGCGCGGCGTAATCGCCCGAGCGGCCCTTGTATTCCGGCGGCACGGCATGGGCGCCGAGGAAGGTGGTGCGGACGGTGACCGGCCGCTCGCGGCCGATGCGGCGCGCGACGCGCAATTGCTTGAGCTCCGCCTGCTGCTCCAGCCCGTAGCCCGACTTGATCTCGACGGTGGTGACGCCCTCGGCCATCAGCGCGGCGAGGCGCCGGTCGGCGGAGGCGAAGAGCGCGTCCTCGCTCGCCTCGCGCGTCGCCTTGACGGTGGAGAGGATGCCGCCGCCGGCCCGCGCGATCTCCTCATAGGTCGCGCCCTCGAGACGAAGCTCGAACTCATGCGCGCGGTCGCCGCCATAGACCAGATGGGTGTGGCAATCGATCAGGCCGGGCGTGATCCAGCGGCCGGCGCAGTCGACGGTCTCGGCCGCGGCGAAGGCGGGCGCTTCGGCGCGCGGACCGACGTAAAGGATGCGCCCCTCGCGGCTTGCGATCACGCCGTCTTCGATTGTGCCATAGGGTGCGTCGATCGCCGGCGACATCGTCGCCAGCCGCGCATGGGTCCAGAGCTTGTCGCAAGCCAGCGTTTCACCGGGCGCTTTCGCCACCGCGCATCCTCCCGCTACTCTTTGATCGAGGCCTATGCTATCTAATTGCATATGCAAATGGCAAGCGCGTATTTGCATATGCAATTGAACGAGCAGCGAGACAGTGGAGCGAAGCGGTGACCGAGACCCTGCATCTGGCCGAGGCGCTTCTGCCGCAAGGCTTTGCCCGCAACGTGAAATTGACCGTCGATGACGGCTTCGTCACGGCCGTCGAGCCGGATGCGGCGCCGGCCGGCGCGGGGCTCCGCTTTGCGGGTATTGCGCTGCCCGGCATGCCGAACCTGCACAGCCACGCCTTCCAGCGCGGCATGGCGGGGCTATCCGAAGGGCGGGGCGCGCCGGAGGATTCCTTCTGGACCTGGCGCGAGGTGATGTACCGCTTCCTCGACCGGCTCGATCCCGAGGACGTGCAGGCCATCGCAGCCCAGGCCTTCGTCGAGATGCTGGAGGGCGGCTTCACCGCGCTCGCCGAGTTCCACTATCTCCATCACGACAGGGACGGGCGCGCCTACGCCAATATCGCGACGATGGGGCAGGCGATCGCCTCCGCCGCGCAGGAAACCGGCCTCGGCCTCACCTTGCTGCCGGTGCTCTACCGATTCGGCAATTTCGGTCAGGCGCCCTCGGTCCATGGCCAGCGCCGCTTCGTCAACCAGCGCGACGCCTATCAGCGCCTGCTGGAGGGGAGCGCCGCGGCGATCCGCGATCTGCCGGACGCCCGGCTCGGCGTCGCGCCGCATTCGCTGCGCGCGGTCGCGCTCGACGATCTCGGCTGGGTGGCGTCGCTGCGGCCGCATGATCCGGTCCATATCCACGTCGCCGAGCAGGTGCCCGAGGTCGAGGCCAGCCTGAAGATCACCGGCCGGCGGCCGGTCGAATTGCTGATGGATACGGTTCCGCTCGATGGCCGCTGGTGCCTGATCCATGCCACCCACCTCTCCGATGCCGAGCGCGACGGCATCGCCCTGAGCGGCGCGGTCGCGGGCCTGTGCCCGATCACGGAAGCGAGCCTCGGCGACGGCATCTTCGACGGCATCCGCTATGCGCAGGCCGGCGGCGCCTATGGCGTCGGCAGCGATTCCAACATCCAGATCGACGCGGGCGCCGAACTGCGCCAGCTCGAATATTCGCAGCGCCTGCGCGATCGCCGCCGCGCGCTCTTCGCGGCGGAGCATGCTTCGACCGGGCTCGCGCTCTGGCAGGCGGCCTGCGCCGGCGGCGCGCGCGCCTGCGGCCGCGCCATCGGCGCGATCGCGCCGGGCCATCGCGCCGATTTCGTCACGCTCGACGCGGATCACCCGGCCATCCTCGGCAAATCCGGGAGCGAGGCCCTCGACAGCGCGATCTTCGCCGCGAACGCCCTGCCTTTGCGCGATGTCGTCGTCGGTGGCAGGAGTGTCGTCGCAGAGGGGCGGCACATCGCCCGCGATTCGGTGCGGGCGCGCTTCGCCGGGGTGATGCGGCGCCTGCTCGCGGCATAGGCAAGGCAGGTCGGGACAGACGATGGCGGAGACCCAGCCCGACGCGGTGAAGCTGGACGGCGCCGGGCCGGTCTACGACCAGATCCGCCGCGCGATCCGCGACCTCGTCGTCAGCGGGGCCTGGCCGCCGGGCACCGGCGTGCCGCCCGAACATGCGCTGATGGAGCAGCTCGGCGCCTCGCGCATGACCGTGCACCGGGCGCTGGTGCAACTGGCCCGCGAGGGCCTGATCGTCCGCCGCCGCCGTTCCGGCACCATCGTCGCGAGCCCTCCGGCCAGCCACGCCATGCTCGACATCCTGTCGATCCCGGAAGAGGTGGAGCAGCTCGGGCAAGCCTATTCCTACGACGTTCTCGCCCGGGGCGACGGCCGCCCGGCGGCGGAGGTCGCCGAGCGCTTCGGTCTGCGGCGCTCCGACAAGGTGGCCCATCTCCTTGTGCTGCACCGTGCCGACGGCAAGCCGCATGTGCTGGAGGAGCGCGTCATTCACGTCGCGGCCGTGCCGGGCGTGGCCGGGGAGGATTTCGCGAAAACTCCGCCTGGCGACTGGCTGCTGCAGCACAGCCTCTGGTCGCAGGCCGAGCATGCGATCAGCGCCGTCGGCGCGCAGGCAGAGGAGGCGGGGCTGCTCGCCATCGCGGTCGGCGAGCCCTGCCTGCTGGTCGAGCGGCGGACCTGGAACCAGGATCGCCCGGTGACGGCGGTGCGCCTGCTCTATCCCGGCCCGCGCCACCGCTTCGTCGGGCGCTTCGGCCCCTATGGTCAGATCTGACAGGCGGCCAGGTTCTACCCACGCCCATGCTTGAGCGCAGCGTCGCTTCGCCAGCCGCAACGAAAAGGCCCGCCAGTGCTGGCGGGCCTTGCGATGCGTTTCTTCGCGGCGGCGCTCTCAGCAGTCGTAGACCACGCGCCGGCCCCACTCGTCCCGTCCGTAGCAGCGCTGGGGGGTCGCCGCGCCGCCGATGATGGCGCCGCTGGCGCCGCCGATGGCCGCTCCGGCCAGGGCGCCGCCGGCGCGGCCCGTGGCTGCGCCGCCGATGAGAGCGCCCGCGCCCGCGCCGATCAGGGCGCCCGTGCCCGCATTCTGTTCGCGGGGCGTGCAGGCGCCGGCGCCGATCGCGGCGCCCAGCGTGATGATCAGCATCATTTTCTTCATGCAAACTCCTCCTCTCGATTGCGCCTGTCTCTTCCCGATCCCAACGGCGCGGTGCGGCGAAGGTTCCGGTCCGGCTGCGGCGGGAACGGGGCGGGATGGTGGCGGGAGCGGGGAAAGGCCGCCGCCGCAAGCCTCCTCTCCAGGCGCCCGCCTCGCGGCCCCGGACGACCGGCAACGCAGGCGCGATCCGTCGGAACCTTCGCCACGACGGTGAGTTGCTTCGGCGAGTTGGTCAACGGCTCCCGGCCGGCAGGCCGCGGGGCGAGCAAACCGGATGGAGCGAACGATGACGATGTCCAATGCTGCTGGCGGCGCGAATCCGCTGATCGCCGGCGCGCGGGTCGCCGGCACGGACGTTTACAACGTCGCGGGCGATCACCTCGGCGAAATCTACGACATCATGCTCGACAAGCAGACCGGCAAGGTCGCCTACGCCATCATGTCCTTCGGCGGCTTCCTGGGGCTCGGCGAGAAATACCATCCCATCCCCTGGAGCGTGCTCGACTACGACCCGCAGCGCGGCGGCTATGTCGTGCCGCTGACGAAGGAGAAGCTCGAAGCGGCCCCGATGTATGACAGCGAAGGGGAGCCCGACTGGGAGGACAAGGCTTATGGCAAGCGTGTCCACGACTACTACGGCACGATGCCCTACTGGATGATGTAGCGGCAGCCAGACGCAGGTCGCGGCGGTCGCTATCCCCCCAGCCGAACCGTCGCGACGGCGGGATGCGGGCCGAAAGGCCCGCATCTTCTTTTTCCGGGGGCGTTTTCGCGCGGGGCACCGCTTTTTTTGCCGCGGGCCGGAACTTTGCCGACGGGCTCCGCGTCTGATCTGCGGGGGAAACGACGAGCCGCCGCGGCTTCTTCCCGCGGAAGGCTTCCCTTCAATCAGGAAGACACATGCACATCCGCTATGGCTACCGGATCGAGCTCGTCTGCGAGCACGACACGCCGATCGTGACTCTGCTGGACGTCCACCCTTCGCGCCGCCGTGACCTCGTCAGGCCGGACGAGATGCGGGTGACGGCCCTGCGCGATCCTTCGCGCCCGCTCGCCGTCACCCAGCACCGCGACGCTTTCGGCAATATCGGCCGCCGGCTGGTCGCCCCGCCCGGCGGGGTCAGGCTGGAGTCGGAGGGGGTGATCGAGGATTCCGGCGAGCCCGACCGCCAGTTCCCGGAGGCGCAGGAGGTGCCGCCGTCGCAATTGCCGCACGAGGTGCTGCCCTATCTGCTCGGCAGCCGCTACTGCGAGACCGACCGGCTCTGCGACCAGGCCTGGCATCTGTTCGGCGAGGCTGCGCCGGGCTGGGCGCGCGTCCAGGCCATCGCCGATTTCGTGCACAACCATCTCAGCTTCGGCTACCATTTCGCCCGCAGCACGCGCACCGCCGCCGAGGCCTTCCAGGAGCGGGTCGGCGTTTGCCGCGACTTCGCCCATCTCGCGGTCGCGTTCTGCCGCTGCATGAACATCCCGGCCCGCTACTGCAACGGCTATCTCGGCGATATCGGCGTGCCGCCCGATCCGGCGCCGATGGACTTCAATGCCTGGTTCGAGGTTTTCCTCGGCGGGCGCTGGCACACCTTCGACGCCCGCCACAACCGGCCGCGCATCGGCCGGATCGTCATCGCCCGCGGGCGGGACGCGACGGATGTGGCGATGCTCAGCACCTTCGGCCGCCATGCCCTGGGTTGCTTCGAGGTGGTCACCGAGGAGGTCGAGGCCTTGCCGGTGCCGATCGCGCTGCTGGATGCCCCCGCGCGACCTTACGGGGCCGGCCAGGCCGCGGCCTGAGCCGCCTCGCCGCGCGGGGAAGGCCCGGTATTCCGTCACGGTCGAGCGATGCGATACACGGTCGTCGTCAATGCCCGCGCGGGCACGGTTCTCCAGGCGGGCACCGCAGCCTTCGCGGCGCGGCTGCAGGCCGCCTTCGCCGCGCGCGGCGCGCAGGCCGAGGTGAGGCTCGTCCCGCCGCGCGACGTCGCCGGGGCGCTGGCGCTGGCCGTCGCGGACGGCGATGCGGTTCCGGTCGTCGCCGGGGGCGACGGCACCATCAACGGCGTGCTGCCGGTGCTGATCCGGGCGGGGCGGCCCGTCGGCATCCTGCCGCTGGGGACAGTCAACGTGCTCGGGCGCGATCTCGGCCTGTACGGCCCGCTGGAGCGGCAGGTCGCGGCGCTCTGCGACGGCGAGCCGGTGGCGATGGATGTCGGGCGGGTGAACGACCGGCTGTTCCATTCGCTCTCCGGCCTCGGCTTCTTCAGCCTGATGGCGCGCGAGCGCGAATCGGCCCGCCGGCGCATCCCGTTCAGCCGCGGCGCCGCATTTGCGCTCGCGGCGGCGCGCTCGATCCTGTTTACCCGATCGATCGCGGTGGAGATCGGCGTCGGCGGGAACAACCTCGTCGTCGAGGCCGATGCGGTGCTGATCACCGTCAACCGCTTCGACGGGGCCGAATGGCGCCGCGAGGCGCTCGACGGGGGCGTCTTCGAGGTCCATGTCCTGAATGCCGGCGGCCTTTATTCCCGCAGCAAGGCGGCGCTTTCGGTGGTTTCCGGCGGCTGGCGGGCCTCCGGCAACCTTGCCTCCTTCCGCGGCGACGCGGTCGTGCTGCAGCGGCGCGACAAGCGCCGGGGCCACGTCACTTTCGACGGGGAGGTCGAGCGCAAGGCGGGGCCTCTGTCATACAGCCTGCTTCCGCGGGCTTTTCGCGTTATAGCGGCGCGCGCGACGAAACCTTGAGAGAGAAGACCGCATGTCCCGTTCCGCATCCGGCAGGGTTCCCGCCCTGCTGCATCCCAGGCTCGTCGTTCCGGCGGTGGCGGGGCTGCTGTTCCTGGCGCTGGCCGCCGCCATCGCCTCGGGCCGCAGCTTCGCTTTCGACCGGAGCCTGATCCTGCTGTTCCGCGAGCCGGGCAATCCGGCGGTTCCGCTCGGCCCGGCCTGGTTCCAGGAAGCGGTGCGGGACATGACGGGGCTGGGCAGCTTCGTCGGGCTGTTCTTCATGATGGTGGGGGCGACGTTGGGGCTCTGGATCTGCGGCCGGCGCCGCCTCGCCGCCGGGCTGGTCGCCAGCGTGCTCCTGGCCGTGCTCGTCAGCAGCGGGCTGAAGATCGCGATCGCCCGCGAGCGGCCCGACATCGTCGCCCATGCCGCCCTGACCTTCACGGCGAGCTTCCCCAGCGGCCACGCCTTCCTCTCGGCCGCGGTGCTGCTCAGCATCGCCGGCTTCGTCGGGCTCGCCTCGCGGCGCGACGACATCGCCCTGTTCGCGTTGCTCCTCGCCGCGACGATGATCCTGCTGATCGGCCTGAGCCGCATCTATCTCGGCGTCCACTGGCCGACCGACGTGCTTGGCGGCTGGTGCCTCGGCGTGGTCTGGTCGAGCCTGGCGACGGCCTGGGCCGGCCGACGGGCGAGCGATCTCGATCCCGCGTGAGCCGCCTCCCGGTCATGCGAGGGGTCTAGCGCATGTCGATGGTGGCGTTGACGCCGAGATCCGGCGTGCGGCCGAGGATCTTGGCGGTCGCCAGCTTGAAGGCGACGAGCACGCTGCTGGACGGCCCGTCCCAGATTTCCGCGGAGACCGGCGTCAGCGCCAATAGCCCGGCATCCGGGTCGTCCGGGCCGTTCGGGAACCAGGCGCCCGCCATCGGCGTCCAGATCTGGTGGAGCAGCTCGCGGTCCGTGACCTCCGAGGCCGTGCAGGCGATCGCCGCATAGAAGTTGCGGTCTTCCTGGCTGATGGCGACGGAGACGGAGGGCGAGTGCAGCGCCGCCTCGATGATCCCGGTATGGCGGTGGGTGATGAAGAGCAGGCGATGACGCTCGCGGTCGATATGGCCCGCCATCGGACGGGTCTTCAGCATGTCGCCGGCGATCAGCGACACCATGTAGACCGGATGGGCGTCGAGCGCCGTCCAGATCCGTTCCTGCCATTCCGTCTCCGACATCGCCCCCTCCTGCGACGCGATATCCGCTGTCCGAACAGGTGAAACGCGCGGCGGCCGGCGGCGTTCCACGATCACCGAACTTTTGCGCGGAACTTTTGCGCGGACCGGCGGTTTCGCCTCCCGCCGCGGCCCCGGCCGCCTCATTCGGGAAAGCCCATGCCTGCATCGCGCAATCTGCTGATCGTTCTCGTCGTCGTGCTCCTGGCGGCGCTCGCCGTCACCGGCTACTCCCTCTATCAGGAGAAGAAGCAGCCCGACGGGGTCGAGATTTCGGTCGGCAAGAACGGGCTCTCGATCCAGCAGAAATGAACGGCCGAGGCGGCTGCGCGCCTTGCGGGCAGCGGATGGCGGGCAGGCGCGAGGGCATTGGCCTTCGCGGTCCAAAGAGGTTAACACCGCCTGCAGGACACCGTCTTCCGTGGGAGTGAAGCTGATGAATGCGCCCTTCAAGAACCTGATCGACGGCGAATGGACCGCCGCGGCTCACGCGTCGCGCAACATCAACCCCTCCAATACCGGCGACGTCGTCGGCGAATACGCGCAAGGGACGGTCGAGGACCTGAACAACGCCGTCGCGGCGGCCAAGGCCGCCTTCCCGGCCTGGAGCCGCACCACGCCGCAGGAGCGCTACGAGGTCCTGAAGAAGGCCTCCGACGAGATCCTCGCCCGCAAGGACGAGCTCGGCCGGCTGCTTTCGCGCGAGGAGGGCAAGACCCTGGCCGAGGGCATCGGCGAGGCCGCCCGCGCCGGCCAGATATTCGCCTTCTTCGCCGGCGAATGCCTGCGCGCCGGCGGCGAGATGGTTCCCTCGGTGCGCCCGGGCGTCGGTGTCGAGATCACCCGCGAGCCGGTCGGAATCGTCGGCATGATCACGCCCTGGAACTTCCCGATCGCGATCCCGGCCTGGAAGATCGCCCCGGCGCTGGCCTGGGGCAACTGCGTCGTGATCAAGCCGGCCGATCTCGTGCCGGGCTCGGCCTGGGCGCTCGTTGACATCATCCAGCGTGCCGGCCTGCCCAAGGGCGTGCTCAACCTGGTCATGGGCCGCGGCTCGGTCGTCGGCCAGGCGCTGCTCGAGCACAAGGACGTCGCGGCGATCTCCTTCACCGGCTCGGTCGCGACCGGCCGCAAGGTCGCGGCCGCCTGCATCGCCTCGAGCCCGATGAAGAAGGTCCAGCTCGAGATGGGCGGCAAGAACCCGCTCGTCGTGCTCGACGACGCCGACCTGAAGACGGCGGTCGAGGTCGCGGTCAACGGCGCCTTCTTCTCCACCGGCCAGCGCTGCACGGCGTCCTCGCGCCTGATCGTCCAGGCCGGCATCCACGACAGATTCGTCGAGGCCTGCATCGAGCGGCTGAAGGGCGTCGTCGTCGACGACGCGCTCAAGGCCGGCACCCATATCGGCCCGGTCGTCGACCAGAGCCAGCTCGACCAGGACCTGAAATACATCCAGATCGCCAAGGACGAGGGCGGCAGGCTCGCCTTCGGCGGCGAGCTCCTGAAGCGCGAGACTCCCGGCTTCTATCTCCAGCCGGCGTTGTTCACCGAGACCACCAACGCCATGCGCATCTCGCGCGAGGAGGTCTTCGGCCCGGTCGCCAACATCGTCCGCGTCAAGGACTATGACGAGGCGCTCGCCGTGGCCAACGACACCGAGTTCGGCCTCTCCTCGGGCATCTGCACGACCTCGCTGAAATACGCCACGCATTTCAAGCGCAACAGCGAGGCCGGCATGGTGATGGTCAACCTGCCGACGGCGGGCGTCGACTATCACGTGCCGTTCGGCGGCCGGAAGGGCTCCAGCTACGGTCCGCGCGAGCAGGGCGCCTACGCCAAGGAGTTCTACAGCACGGTGAAGACGGCCTACACGCTGGCCTGATCTCGGAACAGGCTGCGGTCGCGGCGGTTGATCGGGAAACGCACTTCTCCCGATCGGAGCCGCGACATGCACCACCCCGACCCGAAGACGCGCGAGATCGTCGATCTCGCGCTCGATTGCTACAAGCACTGCTTCGGCATGGCGACGACGCATTGCCTCGCCGTCGGAGGCGCCCATGCCGAACCGGGGCATCTGACGCTGATGCTGGCCTGTTCCGAGATCTGTCGGACCATGGCCCATCTGCTGATGATGGCCTCGCCGCATGCCAGGCATCTCGCCCCGGAATGTATCGAGATTTGCGAGGCTTGTGCCGCCGATTGCGAGCGCCTCGGCGGCATGGAGGATTGCGTCGCGGCCTGCCGCGCCTGTGCGAAGGCGTGTGCCGCCCTGTCGTGACGGGCGCTCAGCCGACCGGAATCACGTCGACCGCGACCCCGATCTGCTGCGAGCCCGGCCCGATCACCACCCCGTCGAGCGGCGCGACATCGGCATAGTCGCGGCCGATGGCGGTGACGATGTGGTCGTCGGCGACGATCAGGTCGTTGGTCGGGTCGAGCCCGATCCAGCCGGTTTCAGGCCCGCACCAGAGCAGCGCCCAGGCATGGCTGGCATCGGCGCCTTCCAGCCGCCTCTGGCCGGCCGGCGGGATGGTGCGGATATAGCCGCTGACATAGGCCGCCGGCAGGCCGAGGCCGCGCAGGCCCGCGATCATGATATGGGCGAAATCCTGGCAGACGCCGTGGCGCCGGGCGAAGGCCTCGGCCAGGGGGGTCGAGACCTCGGTCGCGTCGGGATCGTAGGCGAAGTCCCGCCGGATCCGCGCCATCAGCTCGCTCGCGGCCTCCAGCACCGGCCGCCTCGCCCCGAAGCTCTCGCGTGCATAGGCGATGACGGAGGCGACCTCGGGCACGAGCCGGCTGGGATAGAGGTGATGGGCGGGAGAGGCGGGCGCGAGGCTGCAGGAGGCGAGCGCCAGCGCCGCGACCTCCTCCCAGCCGCGCGTCAGCCCGGGATAGGGCGGGGCCGGGCGCTCGACGGCGACGCGCGCGCGCATCTCGACCTTGAGTTCGTGATGCGGGCTGGCGATCGTCGCCATCGTCATCCGGTTGCCGAAGAAGCAGGGCGCGTCGCTGCGCTCGGCCGGGCGCGGCGTGATCAGCAGTTCGCTGCTCCGCACGTGCTGGCCCGACCCGTCGCGCGGCAGCAGCCGCATCACGCAGCGCGCGAAGGGCACCTGCCGGCTGTAGTCGTAGGTGGTGACGTGGCGGACGTCGTAGATCACGCGATGCCCGTCAGTCGCGATCCTTCCGGGCCGCTGTTCTGGAGGAAGTACCGGTCGGCGATGGCGGCGGAGAGCCCCATCAGCAATTGCTCGAACAGCAGGATGCTGGTGCGGTCGAGCCGGCCGGCCTCGGCGATGCGGCAATCGGCGGCGAGCCGCAGCACCAGGCGGTAGGGCGTCTCCAGCATGCCGTCCTCGGCCAGCGTCGGCAGGCCCCTGATCTCGGCCTCGAGCCGCTCGACCTGAAAGGCGACCGAGCGGGGATTGTACGGGTCCAGCATGACCAGGTCGAGCACCGGCTGCAGGCTCGCCCCGAGCAGGTAGCGCGAGCGATAGGTGATCTGCGAATCGGTCAGGTCGAGCAGCGCGTCGAGGGCTTCGCCCGAGGGCTCGTTCTCGGTGAATTGCCGGGCGAAGCGGCAGGTCGCGATGCCGCGCTCCAGCCGCCGCCCGATATCGAGGAAGCGCCAGCCCGCGCCGCGCACCATGTTCTCCTGGCTGAGGCCGGAGAAGGCCGCGAGCGTCTTCAGGGCGCGGTCGGCGATCTCGTAGGCCTCGCCCTCCGAGGGCCTGCGCCCGTCCTGCGGCGTGAGCTGCTTCTGCAGGTCGCCGAACAATCGCCAGGCGTCGACCGAGAGCCGCTCGCGGATGACCGAGGCGGTGCGGCGCGCCTCCCGCACCGAGGCGGCGGCGGAGCCGTAGTCGTCGAGGCTGTAGAGCGCCGAATAGGCCTGCGCGGCTGGGTTTCGGCCGCGGTCATGCGGAGCCGCCCCCCAGGCGACGAGAAGCTCGGCCAGCCGGCGCACCGTGTCGCCGCGTCCCGGCGAGGGATCGGAATCGATCAGCCGGCCGAGCAGGGCGCGCACCAGGCGCAGCGTCGCCTCGCCGCGTTCCAGATAGCGCCCGAGCCAGAACAGGTTGTCGGCGGCGCGGCTCGGCAGCGTGCCGGTGACGCGCTGGATGCTGATCCGGTCCGGCGCCGGCAGGAGCGTGATCGGCTCGACCGGCGCGTCGGCGGTGACCCAGACATCGCTGGAGCGCACGCCGTTGCGCAGGCTGACGGCGCGTGCGTCCGGCTCCTCCGAGATCCGGCAGAAGCCGCCGGGCATCACCTTCCAGCCGTCCGGCGTCGCGGCGGCGAAGACGCGCAAGGTCATCGGATGCGGCTCGAGCCGGCCGTTCTGGAACACCGGCATGGTCGAGAGCCTGACGACCTCCTGCCCGACATAGTCCAGGCCGCGCGCAGCGATGCGGGCGCGCAGCGCCGCGCGCCCGGCCGCTGGCAACTCGCCGGCGAGCACCGATTCCCGGCCGAGCTCGCCGCCGGCGCTGCGGAAGGCGGGCGCGACGCTCATCTCGTCGAGTCGCGCCAGCACGGCCTCGCGCTCCCGCGGCTGGCCGCACCACCAGGTCGCGATATTCGGCAGGATCAGCTCCTCGCCCAGCACCTGCCGCGCGAGGGCGGGGAGGAAGCCCATCAGCGCCCGCGCCTCGACGACGCCCGAGCCGAGGCCGTTGGCGACATGGACCTGGCCGCCGCGCACGGCCTGCACCAGCCCGGCGACGCCGAGCGCCGATCGCGCATTGAGCTCGAGCGGGTCGGCGAAATCGCCGTCGATGCGCCGCCAGATCACATCGGCGCGCTTGAGCCCGGCGATGGTGCGCACATGCACCCGGCCCTCCCGCATCAGCAAATCGTCGCCTTCCACCAGCAGGAAGCCGAGATAGCGCGCGAGATAGGCCTGCTCGAAATAGCTCTCGTTGAGCGGGCCGGGCGTCAGCAGGCAGATCCGCGGCTCGACCCGCCGCGACCGTGCCACCAGCCCGGCCCGGAAGCCCTGGAAGAAGGCGGCGAGCCGCTCGATGTTCATGCTGCGGAACATGTCCGGGAAGGCGCGCGTCAGGGCCAGCCGGTTCTCCAGCGCGTAGCCGGCGCCCGAGGGCGCCTGGGCGCGATCCTGCAGCACCCACCAGCGCCCGTCCGGCCCGCGGCCGAGATCGGCGGCGTAGAGCTGCAGCGCGCCGCCGCCCGGCGTGCCGTGCAGGGGGCGCAGGTAATCCGGGCTGCCGGTGACGACCGCCGCCGGCAGCAGGCCCTTCGCGACGAAGTCGCCGGGGCCGTAGACGTCGTCGAGCAGGCGCGCGAGCAGTTGCGCCCGCTGCGCGACGCCGGCGGCGATGCTCTGCCATTCGGCGCCGGGGATGAGAAGCGGCACATGGCTCAGCGGCCAGGCGCGCTCGCCCGCGCTGGGATCGTGCGTATCGATATCGCCGTGGACGCGATAGGAGACGCCGGTATCGTGGACATGCCGGTCGGCGAGGCCGAAGCGCTGCCGCAACTCGTCCGGCGACAGCGCGCACCATTCCTGGAGGAAAGGTTCCCAGTGGGGCCGCACGGCCCCTGCCGCGTCGACGAGCTCGTCATGGGTGCCGGGCAGGGCGCGATAGCCGGCGAGCAGCGCCGCGCGCCGCTCCTCCTTGGTGCGTCCAGACCGGATGCGGCCCTGCACTGCCATGCGCTTCGCTCAGACCCATGCCGGGCGCCGCATATCCGGCCGGGGCGGGACTGCGGCGCTGCGTTCCTCCGGCGGAATCGCCGGACCGGCGGGACTATGACCGATCGCCTCGCGGCGCGCGAGCCGTCACGCCGTCGCCGCGCGGGAATTCGTGCCGGCGCTTCGCCGGCGAAACCGGCCTCGCGCGCCGCGCGGCGCCGGGAGACATGGCGGCGGCGCGTTCTTTCTCCTTTGCAAGCCGGCCGAACCGTCTCACTCTGGCCGCAGCGATCGGCTAGCCGAATCCGGAGAGCCGTACGGAGTTGCGAGTGCCATGGACGCCATCGTCGATCAGGGGCTGCGGCCCGAAACCATTCCCGAGCGCACGCCGGTCCCGCCCTTCGATCTGGTGATCTTCGGCGCCGGCGGCGATCTCGCCCTGCGCAAGCTCTTCCCGGCGCTGGCCCAGCGCAACCGCGAAGGGGTGCTGCCGGAGGAGAGCCGGGTTCTCGCCGTCGTCCGCAAGGAGGAGGATGTCGAGGGCCTGCCCAGACAGATCGCCCAGCGGCTCCGCGAGGAAGGCATCCCGGCCGACCAGGTCGAGACCTTCCTGCGCAGGCTCACCATGGTGCTGCTCGATGCGCTGAAGCCCGAGACCTACACGTCGCTGAAGAAGGCGCTCGGCGAATCGGAGCGGGTGCGCTCCTTCTATCTCTCGACGCCGCCCGACCTGTTCATCCCGATCTGCGAAAACCTCGCCAAGGCGCAGATCCTGACGCCGACCTCGCGCGTCATCCTGGAGAAGCCGCTGGGGCGCGATCTCGCCTCCGCCCGCCAGATCAACGACGCCGTCGCGCGCATCCTGCCGGAAAGCCGGACCTACCGGATCGACCACTATCTCGGCAAGGAGACGGTGCAGAACCTGCTCGTCCTGCGCTTCGCCAACACGCTGTTCGAGCGCTCCTGGTCGAGTCGGGACATCGACCATGTCCAGATCACGGTGGCCGAGACGGTCGGGCTGGAAAGCCGCGCCGGCTATTACGACAAGGCCGGCCATATGCGCGATATGGTGCAGAACCATCTCATGCAGTTGCTGACGCTGTTCGCCATCGAGCCGCCGAACATGCTGGAGGCCGGCGCCGTCCGCGACGAGAAGATCAAGGTGCTCAAGGCGCTGCGCCCCATCGTCGGGCCGGATGTCCAGCGCTACACCGTGCGCGGCCAGTACGGGCCCGGCCAGATCGACGGCCAGCGCGTGCGCGGCTATGCCGAGGAGCTGGGCCATGCCTCCAACACCGAGACCTTCGTCTCGATCCGCTGCGAGCTGGATAGCTGGCGCTGGGCCGGCGTCCCGATCTATCTGCGCACCGGAAAGCGCATGGCGCAGCGCTATTCCGAGATCGTCGTCACCTTCAAGCCGGTGCCGCATTCGATCTTCGGCAACGGCACCTGCGACCGGCTCGACGCCAACCGCCTGTTCATCCGCCTGCAGCCGAACGACGGCGTCCAGCTCCAGCTCATGATGAAGGTGCCGGGCTCCGGCCGGCTCAAGATCGTGCCGCGTCAGCTCGACCTGCGCTATTCCACCGCCTTCGACGAGCGCACGCCCGACGCCTATGAGCGGCTGCTCACCGACGTCATCCGCGGCGACCAGACGCTGTTCATGCATCGCGACGAGGTCGAGCAGGCCTGGGCCTGGGTCGATCCGATCATCGCCGGCTGGCAGGACTACACGCCGCATCCGCACCGCTACGCGGCGGGCTCCTGGGGGCCGTCTCAGGCGATCGGCCTGATCGAGCGCGACGGCCGCTCCTGGGCCGATCCGGACCTGGTCTGATGGCGGGCGGAGCCGTCGCCTGGCAGCGCTTCGCCACGCTCGCCGATGCCTCCGAGGCGCTGGCGGAAGCGGTCGCGATCCGGCTGAAGGATCTGCTGGCCCGCCAGGAGCGGGCCTCGCTGGTGGTGCCAGGCGGCAACACGCCGGCGCTCTTCCTCGCCGCGCTCGGCCGGCAGGAGCTGCCCTGGGAACAGGTCACGCTGCTGCCGACCGACGAGCGCTTCGTCGCCGCCGACGATCCGGCGTCGAACGAGCGGATGCTGCGGACGCAGTTCGCACCGCTGGCGCAGGGGCGCGTCCGGTTCCTGTCCTTCCACGGCCATGGCAGCGACATCGAGGCCGCCGCCTCGCAGCTCTGCGCCGAGCTCGCCGAATTGCCGCCGCTCGACCTCGTCGTCTCCGGCATGGGCGCGGATGGCCACATCGCCTCGCTCTTCCCGGGCGCGGAAGCGAGTTTCGACGCCGTGCCCGACAGCGGCATCGTGGTCGCGCGTCCGCCGGGGCTGCCGCCGCGCCTGTCGCTGTCGCCGAGGAGGCTGGTCGAGGCGGGCTGGGCGGGGCTGCTCGTCTCCGGCGCCGCCAAGGAGGCGGTGCTGAAAGGGGCCGGCAGCCGCTCCGTGCCGCTGCCGGTCGACATGCTGCTTGGCCGCATGCGGGGGCTCGACGTCTATTGGGCGAAGGAGTAGGGCAGGCCAGCGAGCCCGTTTTCCGTCTGCAAATCGATTGAAAGACCAAGCCATGGACGAAGCTGCCGCGATTGCCCGGCTGAAGAGCTGCGGAGTCATCCCCGTCGTCGTGATCGAGGACGCCTCGCGCGCCGTCGATCTCGCCCATGCGCTGGTGGCCGGGGGCATCGACGTCGTCGAGGTCACGCTGCGCCGTCCCGCCGCGCTGGAGGCGCTCGCCGCCATCGCGAAGTCGGTGCCGAAGGCGCTGGCGGTGGCCGGCACGGTCGTCGCCCCGGCGCAGGTCGCGCAGGTGAAGGATGCAGGCGCCCAGGCCGTCGTCAGCCCCGGTTTCAGCGAAAGCGTGGACGAGGCGCTGCGCCAGGCAGGGCTGCCCTGGCTGCCGGGCGTCGCCACGGCGTCCGACTGCATGCGCGCCGTCGCGGCCGGCCGCGTCGCGGCGAAGTTCTTTCCGGCCGAGCAGGCTGGCGGCCCGCCGGCGCTGAAGGCGCTCTCCGGGCCGTTCCCGCAGATGAGCTTCTGCCCGACGGGCGGGGTCGGCCTGAAGAATCTCGGCGATTACCTCGCCCTGCCGCAGGTGATCTGCGTCGGCGGCTCCTGGCTGGTGCCGGCCGACGCCATCGCAGCGGGCGACTGGAAGCGGATCGAGATGTTGGCGCGCGAAGCGAGGGAAGCGTTCCAGAAGGCGCGGGGATAAGAAGCAGGGAAAGAAGCGCGCCATCCCGCATCTGCGCAGCAGCACCGCGTGCCGCGGCGCGTGCGGGATGACATCCTATGACAGCTTCTCGCGCACCATTTCCGCGATCGCGAGCGAGCTGGTCAGCCCCGGGCTCTCGATGCCCAGGAGATTGACCAACTCCGGCACGCCATGCACCTCCGGCCCGTCGATGCGGAAATCCGGCATCGGCTCGCCCGGCCCGTGCAGCTTCGGCCGGATCCCGGCATAATCCGCGACCAGCGCCCCGTCCGGCAGCGCCGGCCAATAGGTCCGGATCGCGGCGTAGAACTTGTCCCCCCGCGCGGGATCGACCACCAGATCCTGGTCGCTCCCGACCCATTCGACATCGGGGCCGAACTTGACCCGCCCGCCCATGTCGATGGTGGCGTGGATGCCGAGGCCCGCGGCCTCCGGCACCGGATAGACCAGATGGGTGAAGGGCTGCCTGCCGGTCAGCGCGAAATAGTTGCCCTTGGCATAATGCTGCGCCGGCACATGTTCAGGCGGAAAGCCGTCGAGCAGGCCGAGCAGCTTCGGTGCGCCATGTCCGGCCGCGTTCACCACCGTCCGCACCGTATAGGTCGCGGGCTCCGCGCCGCCGAAATCGACGCTGAACCCGTCCGCATCGCGCCGCCAGCCGGTGATCGGCGTGTTCAGCGCGAGCGAGCCGCCGGCCGCCTCGCACTCGCCGAGCAGCGACAGCATCAGCGCATGGCTGTCGACCACGCCGGTCTCGGGCGAGAGCAGGGCGATCTCGCAGCGCACCTCCGGCTCCATCGCCCGGGCTTCCGCGCCGGAGAGCCAGCGCAGGGTTTCGACGCCGGAGGCCCGCGCCCGCGCCATGATCGTCTCCAGCGCCGGCTTCTGGCTTTCGGAGGTGGCGACGATCAGCTTGCCGCAGATCCTGTGCGGCAGGCCGCGCTCCTCCAGATAGCGGTAGAGCTTCCTGCGGCCCTCGACGCAGACCTTCGCCTTGAGCGAGCCGGGCGGATAGTAGATCCCGGCATGGATGACTTCGGAATTGCGCGCCGAGGTCTGGGTGCCGATGCCCTCGGCCGCCTCCGCTATCACGACTTCGCGGCCGGCGAGCGCCAGTTCGCGGGCCGCTGCGAGGCCGACGACGCCGGCTCCGATCACCAGGCAATCGATATCGCTCATGCCGTCCTTCTCCGGCCCATCCCGGCTGGCCGGGATGGGCTGCTCGATGGCGAAGCCAGCCGAAGCCGGCCTCGCGGCGCTCAACTGCGCTGCGGCATCGCGATTTCGATCAGGCTCGCCCAGTAGTTCACGCCGACCGGGATCGCCTGGTCGTTGAACTCGTAGGCCGGGTGATGCAGGCCGGCCGAGTCGCCGTTGCCGATATTGATGAAGGCACCGGGGCGCTCCTCGAGCATGAAGGAGAAATCCTCGGAGCCCATGGTCGGCGGGACGTCGGTGGTGATCGAGTCGGAGCCGAACACCTCCTTGGCGACGCTGGTGACGAAGTCGGTCTGGCCGTGATGGTTGAAGGTCACCGGATAGCCGAGATGGTATTCCAGCTCGTATTTCATGCCGAAGGCCTTCATCACGCCGTCGACGATCTCGGTGATGCGCTTCTGCGCGAGGGCGCGGGTCTGCGGCGTTAGCGTCCGCACCGAGCCCTTGATCTCCGCCGTCTGGGGAATGACGTTGAAGGCCTCGCCGGCATTGAGCGCGGTGATCGAGACGACGATCGACTCGAGCGGGTCGGCATTGCGCGAGGCCACCGTCTGCAGGGCGCTGACCAGCGCGCAGGAGGCGACGATCGGGTCGTTGACCCGGTGCGGCGCGGCGGCGTGCCCGCCCAGCCCCTCAATCTTGAGGTGGATGCGGTCGGCGGCGGCCATGGCCGGGCCCTTGGCGATCTCGAACTTGCCGACCGGCACGCCCGGCTTGTTGTGCATGCCGTAGACCTCCTGGACGCCGAAGCGCGAGATCAGCCCGTCGTCGATCATCGCCTTGGCGCCGGCGCCGCCTTCCTCGGCCGGCTGGAAGATCAGCACGGCGGTGCCGTCGAAGTCGCGGGTCTGGGTCAGGTAGCGGGCGGCGCCGAGCAGCATGGCGGTGTGGCCGTCATGGCCGCAGGCATGCATCTTGCCGGGGACGGTCGAGCGGTGCTCGAGATTGGTCTCCTCATGGATCGGCAGGGCATCCATGTCGGCGCGCAGGCCGATGACCTTGCCGGAGCCCTGGCCCTTGCCCTTGATCACGCCGACCACGCCGGTCCGGCCGAGGCCGGTGACGACCTCATCGACGCCCCATTCCTTCAGCTTCTCGGCGACCAGGCCGGCGGTCCGGTGTTCCTCATACATCAGCTCGGGATGGCGGTGGATGTCGCGGCGGATCGCCGTGATTTCGGGGGTCAGCGCCGCGATGATGTCGGTCTTGGGCATCTTGTCCTCTGAGATGGCTTGAGCGACCGCGCAGAAAGCGGGTGCCGCCGCGCAAGCTAGACCAGTCTCCCGCCGCCTGTCCAAGCCGTCCGGCGCGCAGGGGATGGGCATTGGCGGTATGGCGGAAGCGATCGGGAGCCGCAGGCCGTATTGTGAACGAGCGTTCATCGGATCTCCGCAAAGCAGCCGAATAAATAAAACGGCGCTCAGCCATGATTTGGCCTTTTCCAGCCAATAGCGAAGCGGCCTCTCCGCTCAGATCGTTCGCGATTGCCGATCTGACTTGGCTCACCTTCCCCATCATGTCTGGTTGATTATGCGTCGATTAATGTTGCTTGCGTGCCTGTCCGCGCTCTTGCCTGCTGCCGCCCTGGCCGACGAGCCGATCCAGAAAGTCTCCTTCCAGCCGCAGGTGAAAGGCCTGAACTGCCTCAAGCCCGAGACCCGCTCGATGATCACCGAGCTCGTCGCCAAGATCGGCCCGATCCAGATCACCTCGACCTGCGGCGGGCGCCACGCCCGGCATTCGCAACATTATCTCGGACGCGCCATCGATTTCCGGCCGCTCGCGACCTCGCCGCGCAAGGCCGCCGCCGCGGCCCGCTCTCTCGCGGCCGTCGGCGGCGTCGGGACCTATTCGAACGGCCTCGTCCATGCCGATGTCGGCGCGCGCGAGGCCTATTGGCACGGTCACAAGCGCAGCCGCTATGTCGCGGCCCGCAAGCGCGGCCGCTATGCGCGCCTCGCCCGCAATGGCGGCTGACGCAACCTCGGCCCGCCTCAGCGCGGCGCGGCGGCCAGCGGATGCCGGAAGACCAGATCCTCGGGATCGGGCCTTTCGGCGTCGGCGTCGGGCCGCGCGCCCAGCCGCTCCGCCACCGCGGCCGAGGCGGCGTTGCCCCGGGCGACATAGCTCACCAGGCTGGCGGGCCTCAGCGTCCGGACCGCCCAGTCCCGCAGGGCGCCGGCCGCCTCTGTGGCGTAGCCATGCCCCTCATGGCCGTCATAGAGCAGCCAGCCGAGCTCCTTCTCGGGAAAGAGCGGGCCGTCATTGATGCCGACCTGTCCGATGCAGGCGCCGTCCGCGCGCAGCGTCACCATCAGCGCGCCATGCCCGAAGAGCGCCCAGCAGGCGACATCGTGGCAGAACATGCCCCAGGCCTGGCGCAGCGGGAACGGGCCGCCCATCGCCGCCGATCGCGGCGAGGCCATGAAGGCGGCATAGGCGGGAAAATCGGCTTCGGCCAGCGGCCGCAGAATCAGGCGCTGCGTCTGCAACGTTGGAACGGCATGGTCGCTCATGCGGCGGTTTCTAGAGCCCGAGCGCCGGCGCGGCTAGGGTATCGGCCCGAAAAGCGGCGCGCGGTTTTCGGGAAAAGCCGATGCAGGATCGAGGAGCCGGAGCATCGGACTGGATACGATATCCGGTCCGATGCCCTAGACCGCGAATTCGCCGCGCCAGCGCGCCACCTCCTCCAGAGCGACATTCGAGCCGCAGAGCACGAGGCCGATGCGCTCTCCGGGCTGGAAGCTGTCCTTCCGCGCCAGCGCCGCCGCGACGACGCAGGCCGCGGCGGGCTCGACCAGGACGCGCTCGTTCTGCAGCAGCCAGACCAGTTCCCGCACCGCCTCGGCGTCCGGCACCACGACGATCTCCGACAGGAGCTGCCGGGCGGCGGCCATGGTCCGCTCGGTGGCGAAGGGGGCGCCGAGCGTGCGCGCGATCGAGCTTGGGCGGATCGGCACCGGCCTGCCGGCCTCCAGCGCCTGCGTCATCGTCGTCGCGCCTTCGGTCTCGACCCCGTGCAGCCGGACGGCCGGGTCGAGCCCCTTCAGCGCCGTGCCGACGCCGGCCGCGAAACCGCCGCCGCCGATCGCGACGAAGACATGGTCGAGACGGCCGCCGGCATCGCCGGCGAGCTCGAGCCCGAGCGTGCCGTGCCCGGCGATGATCGCCGGGTCGTCATAGGAATGGACATGGACCATGCCCTGCCGCTCGTATTCCTCGGCCCTGGCGAAGGCGGCGAGCGAATCCGCGCAGAGCGCGACCTCGCCGCCGGCCTCCTGCGTCAGGCGGATGTTGAGCGCCGGCGTCGCCTGCGGC
Source organism: Hyphomicrobiales bacterium (assembly GCA_900466745.1). Classification (GTDB taxonomy): domain Bacteria; phylum Pseudomonadota; class Alphaproteobacteria; order Rhizobiales; family Beijerinckiaceae; genus Allobosea; species Allobosea minatitlanensis. The sequence continues at coordinate 100,840 of UBNE01000001.1, forward strand.
ATCAGCACCAGCGCGCGGGTACCCATTGCCCGGGCGACCAGCGAGACGGCGATGGCGTGGTTGCCGCCGGAGACGGTGACGACGCCGCGCCTCAGCTCCGCCTCGCTCAGCCCCGTCAGGCGGTTGTAGCAGCCGCGCACCTTGAAGGAGCCGGCGAGCTGCAGGCCTTCCAGCTTGATCCAGGTCTCGACCCCGAGCCGGGCCGAGAGGCCGGCGCTGTGGTAGGTCGGCGTGCGCCGCACCTTGCCGGCGATGCGCGTCGCGGCGGCCTGCACATCGGCGAGGGTGACGTCGAAATCCATGGTCGCGCGGTCCTGTTCGTCTGCCCGGGTTCGGGCGATACGAGAGCGTGCGGCGGGGGCATGCGTCAAGAACCCGCCGCGACCGGGCTTGTCCGCGGCCGGGCTCAGCCTCTAGCCTGCCGGCACGGAATCTGCCTGCGGCGGGATGCGGGAGCCTCGCGGCCCGGCGGCGTCCCGCTACCGGGCCTGATGCGAACGTTCCGAGGGAGAGATGCCGTGACGATGACGCCGAGAGAGATGCTGGCCAGGCTGGTTTCGTTCAATACGGAATCGCAGCGCAGCAATCTCGACCTGATCCATTACTGCCGGGACTATCTGGCCTCGCTCGGCGTCGAGAGCCGGCTGGTCCCCAGCCCCGACGGGGAGAAGGCCAATCTCTATGCGACGATCGGCCCGCAGCGCGACGGCGGCGTCATCCTCTCCGGCCATACCGACGTGGTGCCCGTCGCGGGCCAGAGCTGGACCTCCGACCCCTGGACGCTGACCGAGCGCGACGGCCGGCTCTACGGCCGCGGCGCCTGCGACATGAAGGGCTTCGACGCGATCGCGCTCGCCTTGGTGCCGGAGATGCTGGCGGCGCCGCTGACCCGGCCGATCCATATCGCGCTCTCCTACGACGAGGAGGTCGGCTGCCGCGGCGCGCGGGTCATGATCGCCGCGATGCAGCAGCATGGGCTGAAGCCCTCGGCGGTGATCGTCGGCGAGCCCTCGATGATGCAGGTCGTCACCGGGCACAAGGGCGTGCTGCGCATGCGCACCACGGTGCGCGGCTATGCGGTGCATTCGAGCCGCGTCGACATCGGCGTGCCGGCGGTGATGGTCGCGGGCGAGCTGGTTCACTGGCACACCGCCACCATGGCCGAGAACAGGGCGCGGGCGGCGGCGGAGAGCCTCTTCGAGCCGCCCTATTCGACGCTGCATGTCGGCGAGATCGCCGGCGGCTCGGCGGTCAACATCACGGCGGAGCGCTGCAGCTTCACGCATGAGGTGCGCGGCATTCCCGGCGAATCGCTCGACGACTACCAGGCCCGCTACCGGGCGAAGGCGGCCGAATGCGAGGCGGCGATGCAGGCGATCGCGCCGCAGAGCGGCATCGACATCGAGGTCACCTCCGAAACGGCGGCGATGGGGCCGGAGGAGGCGGGCGCGGCCGAGGCGCTCTGCCGCCGGCTGACCGGCGACAACGGCCGGCACGTCGTCGCCTATGGCACCGAGGGCGGCCTGTTCCAGCAGGCGGGCTGGTCGACGGTGGTCTGCGGTCCCGGCGACATCGCCCAGGCGCATCAGCCCGACGAATTCCTCGCGATCGAGCAGCTCGAGGCCGGGACGCGCTTCGTGCGCCGGCTCATCGCGGAGCTGTCGCGCTGAGCCGGCTGCGGCGGGGCCTGGAACGGCAGGGGCCTTGCCGCGTTGCCGACACAGCAGAGGAGGGGAGATGCCGCGCGGATTGGCTGCCGCCCTTGTGTCTGCGTGGCTGGCCCTTCTCGCCCCGGCCGCGGCGCAGGCTTTCGTCTGGGCGCGCTCGAGCGACGCGCTGACGCTCGACCCGCACGCGGTCGACGAAGGGCCGACCGTCGCCCTGATCCAGAACATCTATGAAGGCCTCACCGAGCGGGACCGCACCGGGCGGCTCGGCCCGTTGCTCGCCGTTTCCTGGCGCATGCTGCCGGAAGATCCGCGGGTCTGGGAGTTCAGGCTGCGCGGCGACGTCTTCTTCCAGGACGGGAGCCGGTTTTCGGCGGACGACGTCGTCTTTTCCTACCGGCGCGCGATGCAGCGGAACTCCGGCTTCCGCGACCATCTCGCCACAGTGGTCGCGGTGGAGAAGCGCGACGAGCTCACCGTGCGCGTGATCACGCGCGGACCCAACCCCGCCTTCATCGAGAGCACGCCGACGATCTTCATCATGAGCCGGGCCTGGACGGAGCGGCATGGAGCCGCGCTCGTCCCGGAGGAGCCGGCCTCCGGCGCCTCTTTCGCCAATGCCCACGCCAACGGCACCGGCGCCTTCATGCTGGTGTCGCGCCAGCCGCGCGTCAGGACCGAGCTGCGGCGCAACGACGGCTACTGGAATCGCGGCCATGTCCCGCTCGGCCTCGCCGAGCTGACCTATCTGCCGATCCCGCAGGCAGGCGCGCGCATCGCCGCGCTGCTCGCCGGCACCGTCGACTTCCTGCAGGACGTGCCGATCCAGGAGCTGCCGCGCCTGCGCGCCCAGCCGGGGCTGACGGTCACCTCCGGCGTCGAGAACCGCGCGATCTTCCTGGGTTTCGACCTGGCCTCGCCGCGCTTGCGGGCGACGGAGGCGGGCGGGCGCAATCCCTTCGCCGATATCCGCGTCAGGCGCGCCCTGGACCTTGCCATCGATCGCGACCAGATCCAGCGTATGGTCATGCGCGGGGAGGCCCTGCCGAGCGGCGTCGTGATCCCGCCCCTCGTCAATGGCTGGACCCGCGAGCTCGACACGCCGCCGCCCTTCGCCCCGGAGCGGGCGAGGCGGCTTCTCGCCGAGGCCGGCTATCCGAAGGGCTTCTCCACCACGCTCTATTGCCCGAACGACCGCTATGTCTTCGGCGAGGAGACCTGCCACGCCGTGGCCTGGATGCTGGGCCGGGTCGGGGTGCGCGTCACCGTCGTCGCCTGGCCGCAGGCCGAACTGTCCCGGGCGCTGCTGCGGACGCCGGGCCCCGACTTCTTCCTCGCCGGCTGGGGCGCGCCGACCTATGACAGCGAGCAGGTCTTCTCGGCGCTCTACCACACCCGCGACCGGCTGCGCGGCTTCTACAACGCGACCGGCTACAGCGACCCGCAGACCGACGAGATGATCGACAGGCTGTCGCGCGAGATCGACCGGGGGCGGCGCGACGCGATCATCGCCGAACTCTGGCAGAAGCTCCGGGGCGAGCTGATCTACCTGCCGCTCTACGACCAGACGCTCAGCTATGCGATGAAGGAGGCCTACGACATCCCCGTCGACGTCTCCAACATGCCCAAGCTCAAGCTGGTCGCGGCGCCGAGCCCGTAGGCCCAGGCCGATTCGAGATTCCAGAGCATCGGCCCGAAAAGTGGAAGGCGGTTTTCGGGAAAAGCCGATGCAGAATCAAAGAGCTAGATGCTCTAGGAGCCGGAGGCCGGAGGCGTCCCCGCCCTGGGGCGGGCAGGGCTGGCATGCCGCGTCGGCAGCGGCACCGCCGGTCGGTCGGTCCGGTACTGTCCGCGCGCGATCGCGCCGAAGATCAGCACCACGGCGGTCAGCGTCATCAGCCACCAGGGCAGCAGCGGCGCGAAGCCGAAGGTGCCGAGCGCGAAGGCGGTGGTGAACGCCGCGACGCCGCCGGCCGAGAGGGCGCCCGGCATCCGCCCCGCCGCCCTGATCGCGAAATACAGGCAGGCGGCGGCCGTGGCGGCGCCGACCAGCCCGAGCTCGTACCAGGTCTCGAACAGCAGCGTCGCCGGGGCCGGCTGCGGCAGCACGCCCGTCATCTGGCCGCGCAGCACGGTGTCGAGGCCGTGGCCGGTGACCAGCTCGACCGGCGACTGCCGGATGACGTCGGCCCAGATCGACAGCATCTGCGCGAAGTCGCTGGAGCCGTCCGGCAGGAGCGAGACGAGCGGCGCCAGCAGGAAGGGCAGCAGCGGCGCGAACAGCATCAGCCCGGCGACGATGGCGGCGATGGCCCGGGTCGCCCCGTCGCGGCTGGCGGTGACCGCCCCGAAGGCGACCGCGCCGAAGATCATCGCCATCGTCTCGCCGTCCTCGAAGCGGGTCAGCGCCAGCAGCCCGACGACCAGGGCGAGCCCGAGCGCGGTCATCCCGCGCTCGCGCGAGAGCAGCCAGGCCAGGGCGGGCCAGGCCATGATGAGGATGATCGAAACGCCGCGCTCGACGGCGCCCTGGGGCGCATCCGCATGGCGCAGCGCCGCGACGACGATCAGCCCGAGCGCGAAGACGCCGGCGATGCCGGTGCCCAGCGCGGCGAGGTTGAGGTTGGAGGCGCGCATCCGCTCCGGCAACGCGGCAAGCCCGACGAAGCCGAGGGCGACGGCGAGCGCCAGATTCCCCGCCTTCTCCGCCGCCGTGCCCGGAAAGGGACTCCAGACCAGCGAGAGCACCGACCAGGCGATCAGCCCGAGCAGGATCAGGCCGGGGCGGCTGAGCAGGGCCGCCTTGAGCGCGGCGAGGAACTGGCCCGGCTCCTCCACCAGGGCCGCGATGATCAGCAGGCTGATCCCGATCGGCACCAGCACCACGGCGGCGCGGCGCGAGACCAGCGCCGCCAGAGGCAGGACCAGGACGAGCGTGGCGAAGCCGATGCGCCGCAGCAGCCGGGCGGCGTCCGCGGCCGGGTCGAGCTGGGTGGGGGGAGAAGGTCGGTTCATGCGTTCCGGATCGATGACGGGCCTCTGGCCAGCCCGGCCGCCCGGATTGAGCCGCCGCCACCCTAGCGGCAGACTCCGGGCCCGGCTGTAGGTGCGCGGCAACACTCGGCCGGCATCTCGCCAGGAGCCGATCCTCGCGCGGAACGCTGGCACCTGCCGCGGCTTCGTGAGATGATTCGCCGATGACCCGCCTGGCCGCCATTCCCTATGCGAGCGATTTCAGCATCGACGCCTTCATGCACGGCGTCGTCGCGCGGCTGCGGCGGCGCGGCCTCAGGCTCGGCGGGGTGATCCAGCACAACGATGCCGAATGCGCCGACCGCTGCATGGCGATGTCGCTCGAGGATCTCGCCAGCGGCGCCCGCTTTCCGATCAGCCAGGATCTCGGCCCCGCCGCCGAGGGATGCCGGCTCGACGCCGCCGGGCTGGCCGCCGCCGCTTCCGCCTTTGCCGGCGCGCTCGCCGAGCGCGCCGATCTCGTCGTCGTCAACAAGTTCGGCAAGCAGGAGGCCCTGGGCGAGGGCCTGCGCGACGAGATCGCGAAGGCGGTGATGGCGGGGCTGCCGGTCCTGCTCGCGGTCCGGCTGGATTTCCTTCCGGCCTGGCGCGCCTTCGTCGGCGAGGACTGGGCCGAGCTCGCCGCCGATGCCGACACCGTCGAGCGCTGGGTCATCGATGCGACGCGCCTTGCGGCCTGACCGCGCCGCAACCCCCGCCGCGCGGTCGCCCGCTGCCGGCGTGCCGCGATGAGCGGCGCCGTGCCGGCGGCGACGCCGGGCCTCGTCCTCGCCGGCGGCCTCTCCCGCCGCATGGGCGGCGGCGACAAGCCGCTCCGGATGCTGGCCGGCCGGCCGATCCTCGCCCATGTCGTGGAGCGGCTGCGCGGGCAGTGCGACGGCCTGCTGATCAACGCCAATGGCGATCCCGCCCGCTTCGCCGCCTACGGCCTGCCGGTGCTGGCCGATACGGTGCCGGGCTTCGCCGGGCCGCTCGCGGGCATCCTCGCCGGGCTGGACTGGCTCGCCGCCGCGCGGCCGGGCGCCGGCTGGCTCGTCAGCGTCGCCGCCGACACGCCTTTCGCCCCGAACGATCTGGTCGCCCGCCTGCATGCCGCCCGCGCCGCGGCCGGGACGGCGCTGGCCTGCGCCGCCTCCGCCGGGCGGCGGCATCACGCCATCGGCCTCTGGCCGGTCGAATTGCGGCACGATCTGCGCGCCGCCCTGGCCTCGGGCGAGCGCCGGCTCGGCCGATGGACCGAAAAGCATGGCGTGGCCGTCGCCGAATGGCCGGCCGAGCCGGTAGACCCCTTCTTCAACATCAACACGCCGGAGGAACTGGCCGAGGCGGATGGCCTTCTGCGGCGACTGCGTTAGCGAAAGCCGAGTTCGGGTCCTCCCGGACGCAGCGCCCGGGTCCGATCTTCGATCGGCCCGAGGATAAACGCCGCGGAGATCCGGGATCCATGCCTTTGCCGGACAGGCTAGCGCATCGGACCGAAAAGTGGAATCCACTTTTCGGAAAAATCCGATGCACTAACAATAAGATAGATCATCGTTACCGCGTCCGAAAGGACGCGCGATGATCTAGGGCACGGATCCCGGGTCAAGCCCGGGATGACCGCGTCTTTCTGAACAGAATCGACAGGCTCTAACGACCTCCGCCCTCCAGCAGCGCCTTCAGCGCCGCGAGGTCGCGCGCCACCATGCCGGCATCGGCGGCCATCTCGTCGTCGGACATGCCGGGGCGCTGGAACAGGGTGAAGATCACCTCGGCGCCGTCGCCATTGGCGACGACGCGCATCGGGTTGTGCATGGCCGGGCCGCCATCGGGGATCACGGCATGGTCGAGGACGCCATGGTTGTTCGGCTCGCTGAACAGCACCCGCATCCGCCCCATCGGCGTCTCCGCCTGCCAGGTCATGCCCTCGACATGGACGAAGCTGTGGCCGAGCCCTTCGGCCCATTGCGGGAAATGCGCGGGGTCGGCGAGGAAGGCGTAGACCTCCTCGGCCGGCCGGGCGATGCCGATGCTGATATGCCGGGTGGGGAAGACGGCCATCGCATGCCCTCCACTGCTCGCGTTTAGAACAAAGGAAGAACATAAAGCCCGCGCCGTCAAGCGCCTTTCGACGCCGGCGGCCGGTGCTCTCGAGGCTGCTCCATGTTCACGGAGGCACGCTGCGGCGCTCGGCGCTCTACTCGATCACGATGCGCGGCGCCGCCCGCGTCGCGCCGCCGAGCGAGGCCTGCACCTGCCGGGCGAGCGCCAGATAGGCCTTGGCATGGGCGCTTTGCGGCTCGCTGGCGACGATCGGCCGGCCGCCGTCGGAGGTCTCGCGGATCGGCATGGCGAGCGGGATCTCGCCGAGGAAGGGCACGCCGAGCCGCTCCGCCTCGTGCCGCGCCCCGCCATGGGCGAAGATGTCGGAGCGGTGCCCGCATTCCGGGCAGATGAAATAGCTCATGTTCTCGACCAGGCCGAGGATCGGCACCGCGACCTTGCGGAACATGGCCACGCCGCGGCGCGCGTCGAGCAGGGCGAGGTCCTGCGGCGTCGAGACGATGACCGCGCCGGCGAGCGGCACCTGCTGGGCCATGGTGAGCTGGGCATCGCCGGTGCCGGGCGGCATGTCGACCACGAGCACGTCGAGATCGCCCCAGGCGACCTCGCGCAGCATCTGCGTGATCGCCGAGATCACCATCGGCCCGCGCCAGATCATCGGCGTCTCCTCGTCGACGAGGAAGCCGATCGACATCACCTTGAGGCCATAGGCCTCCATCGGCGCCAGCGTCCGGCCCGAGACGATCTGCGGCTTGCCGGCGATGCCGAAGATCTTCGGCATGGAGGGGCCGTAGATGTCGGAGTCGAGCACGCCGACCTTGAGCCCGAGCGTCGCCAGGGCGACGGCGAGATTGGCGGCGGTGGTCGACTTGCCGACGCCGCCCTTGCCGCTCGCGACCGCGATGATCTGCCTCACGCCGGGCACGCCCGCGGGCTTCGGCGGCGCGCCGCCGGGGCGATGCGCCTGCTGGCGCGCCTGCATCCCGGCGGAGGCCGGCGCCTTGTCGGCGGTCAGGCCGACCAGCACCTGCGTGACGCCGGGCAGCCCGCCGACCGCGCTTTCCGCCGCCCTGCGCACCGGCTCCATCGCATGGGCCTCGGTCGCGTCGATGCCGATGGCGAAGATCACCTTGCCGCCGTCGATCAGGATGTCCGCGACACGGCCCGACGCCGCGAGCGATTGCCCGCTCGCCGGCAGCTTCACCAGTTCGAGCGCCCGCAGGATGTCGGCTTGGGAAAGGCTCACCTCGGAAGACTCCGTACGTTGCGCGGCCGTCTCAGGCCGCCTTGCGGATGTGGAAGACCAGCGTGCGGCCTTCGCCGGCCCGCTGCTCGATCGCGTCGCCGGTCTCGCGCGCCAGGTTCGGCAGGTCGATCGCCGCCATCGGGTCGGTGCAGCGGACGACGATCAGGCTGCCGGCCGCCGCCGTGCCGAGCGCCTTGCGCACATGCAGCACGGGCAGGGGGCATTTCAGGCCGCGCAGATCGAGCGCAATCGTGTCCATGGTCGCGCCCGGTCGGGTCGTTGAGGTCGTCATGCTTCATATGATGGCTGTCCGGGCCGGGGCAACCTGCCTCGTCGCCGCGGCTTGACCGGCCGGCGCCTGGCAAGGGAGAAAGCGCAGGGGCTGCGGCATCGGCCGCGGCTGCCGGAGAGGCGGATTGCGATGGCAGCGGACGGTCGAGGGCAGCGGGAGCCGCGATGGCGCGCCTGAAGGGCATCGGCCCGGGCCGGGCGATGATGACGGTCGACGAGGCCGGCCGGCGCGCGGCTTCGCTGGCCGCTCCGGTCGCCGGCGTGGAGACGCTGCCGCTGGCCGAGGCCGACGGGCGGGTGCTGGCCGGCGACATCGTCGCCGGGATGCCGCTGCCGCCCTTCGCCAATTCGGCCGTCGACGGCTATGCGCTGCGCTTCGACGATCTGGCGGCGGCTGCCGAGACCCGCCTGCCGCTGCTCGGCCGGGTCACGGCCGGCGAGGCGGCGAACGCGCCGCTCGGCCGCGGCGCCCTGCGCATCTTCACCGGCGCGCCGATTCCGCCGGGAGCCGACACCGTGGTGATGCAGGAGGACGTGACCTGCGACGGCGCCGTCGTGGCGCTGCCGCCGGGCTTGCGCCGTGGCGCCAATCTCAGGCCGGCGGGCGAGGATGTCGCCCAAGGCGAGCGCGTGCTCGCGGACGGGCACCGCCTGCGTCCGCAGGATCTCGCCCTGCTGGCGGCGCTCGGGCTCGCGCGCGTCGCGGTGCGGCGGCGCCCGCGCGTGGCACTGTTCTCCACCGGCGACGAGCTGACCGAGCCCGGCCGCCCCCTGCCGCCGGCCGGGATCTACGACGCGAACAGGGCGTTGCTGCGCGCCCTGCTGGCGCGCGCCGGCATCGAGACTCGCGATCTCGGCATCCTGCGCGACGAGCGCGACAGCCTGGCCGCCCGGCTCGGCGAGGCGGCGCGCGACTGCGATCTCGTGATGACCTCCGGCGGCGTCTCGGTCGGGGAGGAGGACCATGTCAGGGCCGCGCTGACGGCGCTCGGGACGCTCGATTTCTGGCGCGTCGCGATCAAGCCGGGCAAGCCGGTCGCCTTCGGCGCGGTGGCGGGCACGCCTTTCCTCGGCCTGCCGGGCAATCCGGTTGCGGTCTTCGTCACCTTCGCGGTGGTGGCGCGCCCGCTGCTGGCGCGGCTGGCCGGGACGGCCTGCGCGCCGCTTCTGCCGGTGCCGGTGCGGCTTGGCTTCGCGCATCGCAGCAAGCCCGGGCGGCGCGAATATCTGCGCGTCTCGGTCGCGCCCGCGGCGGACGGGGTTGCGCTCGCCCGGCGGCATCCCGGCGAGGGGGCGGGCTCGCTCGCTTCGCTGGCGCAGTCGGACGGGCTGGTCGAGATCGCGGAGGAGCGGCCGCTGGCGGAGGCGGGCGAGATCCGGCCCTTCCTGCCCTATTCCGCCCTTCTCGGCTGAGCCGGCGCGGCCGCTCAGTCCCGCCGGAAGACGACGCTCGCGCCCCAGCCGAAGAACAGCGCGAGCAGGACCGTGACCAGCCCGTAGAGCCAGGGCCAGTCATAGGCGCCGGAGGCGAGGCGCTGTTCCGTGCCGGTCTTGATCACCTCGAAATTGGTCTGCTGGCGCGCCAGCGGCACGCCGCCGGCATAGAGCACCACGTCGACGGTGTAGGAGCCGGTCGGCGCCGTCGCCGGCACGTCGATGGGCGCGCTGAACAGCGCGCTGGAGAGGAAGGTCACGCCCCGCTCCTCATAGGCGTAGAGGCCCTTTCCCTGCATGATCCGCACCAGGCTTTCGCGGAACAGGGTGGTCGAGGCGCTGTCGTCGTACCAGCCCTGCGAGGTGCGTTCGGCGTTGAGCAGGCCGACGCGGTCGCGCCGGGCCGTCTCCGGGCTCATCATCTCGGCGATCGGCCGGCTGCTCGCGACGAGCAGGAAGACCGGGTTTTCCGGGAAGCGGCGCTGGGTGGCGTTGATCCAGATCGGCCCGAGCCGTTCCTTCTGGCGCACCAGCAGCATGCGGCGCGGGCCGCGCACCGTGACGACGATGTCGTAGGGGTCCCCGCGCGAGACGCTGCGCCCGTCGCGCTCGACCTGGCCGAAGACGGTGAGCTGGCTGCCGGTATAGTTGGAGGTGATCTGGATCTGGTGGCTCGACATCGCCGCGATCAGCGTCTCGGCCCGGCCGGCGGCGATCCCCGCGGGGAGGAGCAGGAGCAGCAGGGCGGCGAGATGCGGGAGCCGTCTCATCGCGCGCTCTCCGGCACGACCACGGAGAAGGGCTCGCTCGGCGCCAAGAACAGCTCGATCGCGAAGCGCAGGCCGACCGAGAGGATCAGCAGGGCGAGCAGCAGCCGGAAGGATTCGACGTTGAGGTTGCGCGCCGCCCTGCCGCCGAACTGCGCGCCGATGACGCCGCCGAGCAGGAGCAGGGTGGCGAGGATGATGTCGACGGACTGGTTGGTGACGGCGTGCAGCAGCGTCGCGCCCGTCATCGTCACCAGGATCTGGAAGAGCGAGGTGCCGACGACGACCGCCGGCGGGATGCGGAAGAAATAGATCAGCCCCGGCACCAGGATGAAGCCGCCGCCGACGCCGAGCACCGCGCCGATGAAGCCGATGACGACGGCGAGCAGCGCGATCGGGATCACGCTGCAATACAGGCCGGAGCGCGGAAAGCGCTGCCGGAAGGGCAGGCCCATCCACCAGGGATGCATGCCGCCGCGCCGCCTGCGCCGGGCCGGCTTGCCCGCCCGCACGCGCAGCATCGCCCTGAGCGCGTCGTAGAGCATCAGCCCGCCGATGATCGAGAACAGCGTGACATAGGACAGGGTGATGACCAGCTCGAGCTGTCCGAGCCGCCTCATCGCGTTGAAGAACAGCACGCCGAGCACGGTGCCGACGATGCCGCCGGAGACCAGCACGCCGCCGAGCTTGAGGTCGAGCGCCCTGCGCCGCAGATAGGTCAGCACGCCGGTCATCGAGGAGCCGGCGACCTGCGCCGCGACGGTGGCGACCGCCACCGCCGGGGGAATGTCGAGGAAGATCAGCAGCGGCGTCAGCAAAAAGCCGCCGCCGACGCCGAACAGCCCGGAGATGAACCCGACCGCGCCGCTCAGGCCCAGCACCATCAGCACGCTGATCGGAAGCTCGGCAATCGGCAGGTAGATCTGCACGTCTTTCCCTCACGGACGGCGCCCGGGCGGTCCCTGGGCGCCGCTGATTCTAGGCTAGCCGGGTTAAGGCGAACTGTCGAAAAGAGAAGACGGGCGCTCGCGCGGCCCGTCTCCGGAGACGATTCATCTTCCTGCCGCGCCGATACGTCGGAAGCATGACGTATCGGCGGAGCCCGGCGTATCGGGCTGAACATCGTATCCGGTCAGATCCGCCGGCTCGTCGATCCTGCGGCGGCTCGCCCCGGACAACCGCGTTCCGCTCTTCGGGCCGATGCTCTAGCTGCGCGACGGCTTGCCGGGTTTCGCCGCCGCGGCGGTGGGGCCGGCATCCCAGCCCTTCGGGGGCGGCGCGACCTCGTTGGCGGCGGCGTCGAGCGGCTTCGGCTTCCACTCGGCGGCGCGGGCCTTGGCGGCGGCGAGCTCGTCGGGCTTGAGGCGCTGGGCGACCTCGTCGCGCTTGCGGGCGGCGTCCTCGTCGCCCTGGCCCGCCGCGACGGTGAACCAGACATAGGACTGCGCCAGGTCGGTCGGGGCGCCGAGGCCGCGCCCGAGCAGGACGGCGAGGTTGTACTGGCTGTCGCGCACGCCGAGCTCCGCCGCCTTGGCGAACCAGGCGGTCGCCGTGGCGTAGTCCGGCTTGCCGGCCGCGCCCTCGGCCGAAAGCACGGCGAGGTTGTGCATCGCCTTGGCGTTGCCGCGCTCGGCGGCGCGCTGGTACCAGATCCGCGCGAGCGCGATGTCGCGCGGCGCTCCGACGCCCTTCTCGAACATGTTGCCGAGGCGGAACTGCGCCGGGGCGAGCCCGGCGACGGCGGCGCGCTCGAACAGGCGCAGCGCCAGCTTGGGGTCGCGGCTTCCGACGGGACCGTCGGCGGCGCGGCTCGCCAGCTCGTAGACGGCGCGCGCATCGCCGTCGAGCGCCGCCTTGCGCAGCCCGGCGCTGCCGAGCCCGGCCGGCAGCTCGCCGAGGCCGGTCACCGGCTGGACCGGCTCGGGGGCCGTGGCGGTCTCCGGAGCCGCCTGCGGCGCCTCCAGCGAGGGCAGGTTCGCGGCGGTGGAGGGAGTGGCGAAGGATGCGGCCTCGCCGTTTCCGGCCGTGGCCGTGCCGGAGGGGGCTGAGCCGGAGGCGGGCGACGCGGCCGAGGACCGGTCCTTGGCCGGCACCGGCTCGGCCGGCGCCGGGGCAGGCGCTTCCGAGGGGGTCGCGGCGGGCGCGGCCAGGCCGCGGCTCTGGTTGCTGACCGTCCTGGTGTCCTTGCGCAGCGTGGTGGTCACCACCTGGGCGGTGCCGAGCGCCAGGATCAGGGCGGCGAGGCCGAGCAGCAGCGGCCGCTTGCGCTTCTCCATGATCTCGCGCAGGCGGTTCGGGCTCTTGGCGGCGGGTTCGGCCGTGGGCGCGGGCGCGGCCGCGGCCTCGCTCGCGGCCTTGGCCGAGCGGCGCGCGGCGGCGATCAGGCTCTGGCGCACCGATTGCGCGTCCGGGCTCGGCGCGGCGGCCTCCGGCCGCGGGCGGCCGGAGCCGGGCTCTAGCGGCAGGTCGAAGGCCGAGGCCGGCAGGGCGAGGCTCGGCTCGGTGCGCCTGGCCGCGCCGCCGGCCGGGCCCGGGCGGCCCGGCATGGCGAGGTCCGGCTCGCGCGGCTGCGCGGCCGTCGACTGTGCCGGCTCCGGGCGCATCGCCGCTTCGAGGGTGCGCGCGGTGGCGGAGCGTCCCGCCGCCGGCTTGCGCTCGCCCAGCAGCTCGCCTTCGAGATTGGCGAGGCGGCCCATGATCGCCTCAAGCGTCTGGTTGAGCGCGCCGAGCGCGTCCTGGGTCTGGCGCTCGGACGAGATCTGCGTGTCGCGCAGGCCGGAGACCAGGCTCGACAGCTCGGTGATGCCCTTGCCCGGCGCGGGCGAACCCTTGCCCTGGGCCAGCGCGGCCCGCTCGGCGGCGGTTTCGTCCCGCATCGAGCGCAGATGCACGACGAGGTCCTGCAAGGTGCGCTCGAGGCCGCTTTCGGCGCTGCGCGTCGCGGCGGCCTCGTCGAGCCTCGCGGCGATGCCGGCGATCTGCTGCTCCAGCGCCTCGAAGGAATCGGAATTCGCGCCCGGCGTGCCGGCCTCGTCGATCTTGTCGGCGAGATGGCGCAGCATGTCCTCGATCGGGCGCAGGTCGGCGGAAGCTTCGCGGGTTTCGGCCATGCGGGCGAATTCGCTCGAGGCGGCGATGCTCTCGATCCGCTCGGCCAGCGTTTCGATCTGGCGGATGACGGCGGCCGGGCTCTGCGCGGCGAGCTGCTCGACATGCTGCTGGAGCAGGTCGATGCGCCGGTCGAGCTGGTCGGCGGGGCGCTGCGTCGCGACCTCGTCGAACTTCTGCGACAGCCTGTCGATCTGCTCGGCGAGCGCGGCCAGGGGCGCGGCCTCGAAATCGCGCGGCCGGCTCGAAAGCAGGCTGCCGCGGATGTCGTCGATGGCGGCGGAGAGGCTGCGCATCTCGCGCATGTCGGGCTGGGTCTCGCGCAGGCGGCCGATCTCGAAGCCGAGCATGGCGATCTGCTGCGACAGCTCCTCCAGCCGGTGGTCGCCGTCCTTCTGCGCGAAGAGGCCGCGCAGCTCGGCCATGTCGCGCGCCAGCGGCGCCAGATCGACACCGGCGCCGCCGGAGGCGAGGGCGTCGACCCTGGCGGCCAGCTCGGCGATGTCGTGCTGGAGACGCGGGTGGTCGCCCTGGGCACGATCGCGCGACAGGCGGGAGACCTCGGCCTCGAGCCGGGCGAGCGGCTTCAGGATCGGTTCGAAATGGTCGCGGCCGGAGAGCTTGTCGAGGCGCTCGCCGAGGGCGGCGATCTTGCTTTCCAGCGATGCGGCGCGCTCCGCGGCGAAGGGCGCGGCCGGCCGCTGCTGCGCCGCGCCGCGTCGCGCCTCGGGCGAGAGCCGGGCGCCGAGCTCGCGCAGATCCGCGCGCAGCGCCGAGATGCGCTCCTGGGAGGAGGGCTCGGTCGGTGCCGGTTCGTCCTCGTCGCGGTCGAGCAGGCGCTGGCGCGAGCGGATGTCGGTGACGGCCGCGGCGAGCCCGTCGCGGCTGAAGGCCAGCCGGGGGGAGCGTTCGCCGGCGGCCGGCTGCCGGGTTTCGCCGGCGCGGCGCTCGATTTCGACGATGCGCTCGCCCATCGTCTTGATCGCTTCCGCGATGACGCTGGTGGCCCGCTCCTGGCGTTCGGCGGCGGCCCGCTCGCCGGAGGCGAGGCGATCCTCGGTCTGCTCGATCCAGCGGGCGATCGAGTCGAGCGCGCCCGCAGTGCGTGCGCTGGTCTCGCGCGTCAGCTTCTCGGCGGTGGCGGCCTGGCGCACCAGCGCGTCGATCTCCGAGCGGGAAGGGGTCTGGCGGACGATGCGGGGCGCCGTGTCGGTCTTGCCCTGCGAAAGCTGGGCGAGGCGCTCGGACAGCGCCGCGATGTCGAGCTGCTCCGGCGGTGCTGCCGGCGCCTCGGCCTCGAAGGCGTCCTCATGCGCGTCGCGGATCTTGTGGTCGAGCCACGCGCCCAGCGTCATGCCGGCGCGGCGGGCTGCCGCCTTCGCCGCATCGCGGGTTCTCGGATCGACGCCCTTGACGCTCCAGGGCAAGCTGTTCGCCATCTTCGTGCTCGCCTCCAGGGCCTTGTCTCGCGGCAGGGCGGCTCCCTGCGCACCGCAGCCACCGCGCGATCCGGCGATCCGTGAAAGGAAGGTTGACGAGGTCACGGGACCGGTCCGCGCCTCCGAGATTTCGCCGGCATGGTAAACACCGGGTTAAGAATTCCGCCTCACCCGTTAATTTTCCGCGAAGAGGCGCCGGGCGATGCGTCATTTGGGCACATTTAACCGTAACTTACCCCGCGCCGGGCGGATATTACCTGACGCTAGGAGAGGGCATGCCGCATCATGGCGGCTCAAGCATCGGCGACGCTGCCAGTATGAGTCGGCGGAGCGATCCCTCTTTCTTCAAGGAT
Organism: Hyphomicrobiales bacterium; assembly: GCA_900466745.1. Classification (GTDB taxonomy): domain Bacteria; phylum Pseudomonadota; class Alphaproteobacteria; order Rhizobiales; family Beijerinckiaceae; genus Allobosea; species Allobosea minatitlanensis. Next base: position 116,221 of record UBNE01000001.1, read on the forward strand.
TGAACGCATGTCGCGCCACAGCACGGCTTTGGCGGGTTCCTCGATTCCTGAGACCCGTGCGGACACAGACCCGGCCGGAGAATCCGACGCCGGCTTCACCATCAGCGATCTCGCCCGCGATTTCGGCGTGACGCTGCGCACCCTGCGCTTCTACGAATCCCGCGGGCTGATCGCCCCGGCGCGCTCGGGCATGACCCGCATCTATTCGGCCCGCGACCGCGCCCGCCTGGCGCTGATCCTCAAGGGCAAGCAGCTCGGCTTCACCCTGGTCGAGATCCGCGCCATGCTCGCCAACGAGGACAAGAAGGCGGCTTCCGCGGACAAGTCGGCGGCGGTCGGCGGCCTCCACCTGTCGCGCGAGCAGATCGTCGAGCAGCTAGATCTGCTGCGCAGCCAGCGCACCGAGATCGAAGACGCCATCAAGGAGCTGGAGGACGCCCTGGGCCGGCTGGGGCCGGCCTGAGCCCGGCTTCCTCCGCCCCCTTTCCCGGCCGGCCTGTCCCGGCTTTCCCGAAACCCCGGCTCCACCGGGGTTTTTTCATGGCGGGCCATGGACCGGCCGGAGCGCGGCGCCCACATTGCGGCGGCGGCCTTGCGGCTGGGCAAGGCCATTGCAAGTCGGCCAAGATTGTTTATATATGAACTATCTTGCGGCGGCACCCCGACGGATGCCGCCCTGCGACGTGAGGGAGGACCACGATGCCGGTCTACAAGGCGCCCGTCGACGATACGCTTTTCCTGCTCAACGACGTTTTCAGCATCGCGCGCTACAACAACCTGCCGGGCTTCGCCGATGCCAGCGCGGATGTGGTTGAGGCCGTGCTCGGCGAGGGCGCCAAGCTTTGCGAGGAAATCCTCCAGCCCCTCAATTATTCCGGCGACCAGGAGGGCTGCACCCGCAACCCCGATGGCAGCGTGACCACGCCGAAGGGGTTCAAGGAAGCTTATGAAGCCTATGCCGGCGGCGGCTGGATCGGCCTCGCCATGGACCCTGAATATGGCGGGCAGGGCCTGCCCTACACGCTCGGCGCCGTGATGAACGAATATGCCTCCTCGGCCAACATGGCCTTCGCCATGTATCCGGGCCTGACCATGGGCGCGATCGCCGCGCTCCATGTCCATGGCTCGGAGGAGCAGAAGCGGGCCTATCTGCCGAAGATGATCGACGGCACCTGGTCGGGCACGATGAACCTGACCGAGCCGCATTGCGGCACCGATCTCGGCCTGCTCAAGACCAAGGCCGTGCCGAACGGCGACGGCTCCTACGCCATCACCGGCACCAAGATCTTCATCTCGGCCGGCGAGCAGGACATCACCGAGAACATCATCCATCTCGTGCTCGCCCGCATCGAGGGCGCGCCGGCCGGCACCAAGGGCATCTCGCTCTTCGTCGTGCCGCGCAACAGGATCGACGAGGATGGCTCGGTGGGCGCCAATAACGGCGTCACCTGCGGCTCGATCGAACACAAGATGGGCATCCACGGCAACGCCACCTGCGTGATGAACTACGACGGCGCGCAGGGCTGGCTGGTCGGCGAGGCGAATCGCGGCCTCAACGCCATGTTCGTGATGATGAACGAGGCCCGCCTCGGCGTCGCCATCCAGGGCCTCGCCCAGTCCGAGGTCGCCTATCAGAACGCGGTGGCCTATGCGAAGGAGCGCCTGCAGGGCCGGGCGCTGACCGGCGCCAAGGAACCGTCCAGGCCGGCCGATCCGATCATCGTCCATCCGGACGTGCGCCGCACGCTGATGTCAATCAAGGCCTTCAACGAGGCGGCCCGCGCCTTCGTGCTCTGGAACGCGCTGAAATCCGATGTCGCCCATCGCTCGGGCGATGCGGCCGAGCGCCAGGCGGCCGACGACCAGCTCGGCCTGATGACCCCGGTGCTCAAGGGCGTGCTCACCGATATCGGCTTCGACAACGCCGTGAAGGCGCAGCAGATGTTCGGCGGCCATGGCTATATCGCCGAGACCGGCGTCGAGCAGTTCGTCCGCGATGCCCGCATCGCCATGATCTACGAGGGCGCCAACGGCGTGCAGGCGATGGACCTCGTCGGCCGCAAGCTCGGCCGCGACGGCGGCCGCGCCATCATGGCCTTCTTCAACGAGGTCGGCGGCTTCATCAAGGACCATGCCGAGGACGAGGGGCTGAAGCCCCTACTCGGGCCGCTCCAGCTCTCGCTCGGCCATCTCCAGCAGGCGGCGATGTGGTTCATGAACAACGCCCTCGCCAAGCCCGACAATGCCGGGGCCGGCGCGACCGACTTCATGCATCTGCTCGGCCTGGTCTCGCTCGGCTATATGTGGGCGAAGATGGCCGGCGCGGCGCAGGAGAAGCTGAAGGCCGGCGCCAATGGCGCGACCGAGCGGATGAACGCCAAGCTGGTGACGGCGCGCTTCTTCATGGAGCGCACCTTGCCGGAGACGGCCGCCCATCTGGCACGGATCACCGCGGGCGCCGACACCACCATGGCGCTCGCCGCCGACCAGTTCTGATACAAGAGGTCGTCGGCAATAGGCTGTCGGCAGTCGGCTTGAGGCGCCCCGACTGCCCATTGCCCACTGCCCATAACGGGAGGCCCCCATGGCAGACGCATTCATCTACGACCACGTCCGCACGCCGCGCGGCAAGGGCAAGGCCGACGGCTCGCTGCACGAGGTCACCGCGATCGAGCTCGGCACGCAGGCGCTGCGCGCGATCAGGGAGCGCAGCAATCTCGATCCGCTCCTGGTCGAGGACGTGGTGATGGGCTGCGTCGACCCGGTCGGCGAGGCCGCCGCCGACATCGCCCGCACCGTCGCGCTCAAGGCCGGCTACGGCAAGGAAGTGCCCGGCGTGCAGATCAACCGTTTCTGCGCCTCCGGCCTCGATGCGGTGAACCTCGCCGCGGCGCAGGTCATGTCCGGCCAGAAGGAGATGGCGATCGGCGGCGGCGTCGAATCGATGTCGCGCGTCGGCATGGGCGCCTCGGGCTTCGGCATCGCGGTCGATCCATCCGTCGCCATCGACACCTATTTCATGCCGCAGGGCGTCTCGGCCGACCTGATCGCGACGAAATACGGTTTCTCGCGCGACGACGTCGACGCCTTCGCCGTGCGCTCGCATCAGCGCGCCGCCCAGGCCTGGAAGGAGGGGCGCTTCCGGAACTCGGTGATCCCGGTCACCGACGTCAACGGCCTCACCATCCTCGACCATGACGAGACCATCCGGCCGGACGCCAACATGCAGGCGCTCGCGAGCCTGAAGCCGTCCTTCGTCCAGATGGGCGAGATGGGCGGCTTCGATGCGGTCGCGACGGCGGCGCATCCCGATGTCGAGTTCATCAACCACGTCCACCATGCCGGCAATTCCTCCGGCATCGTCGACGGCGCGGCGGCCGTGCTCGTCGGCTCGAAGCGGGCCGGCAAGGCCGCCGGCCTGAAGCCGCGCGCCCGCATCCGCGCCTTCGCCACGGTCGGCTCCGACCTCGCGCTGATGCTGACCGGCCCGATCGACGTCACCGAACGCGTGCTGAAGAAGGCCGGGATGACGCTGAAGGATATCGACCTCTTCGAGCTGAACGAGGCCTTCTCCTCGGTCGTGCTGCGCTACCAGCAGGCGCTCGACATCGACGACGCCATCCTCAACGTCAATGGCGGCGCCATCGCCATGGGCCACCCGCTCGGCGCGACCGGCGCGATGGTGCTGGGCACCGTGCTCGACGAGCTGGAGCGGCAGGACAAGCAGACCGCGCTGGTGACGCTCTGCGTCGCGGTCGGCATGGGCGTCGCCACCATCATCGAGCGGGTCTGAGCGGAAGGGCAGGGAGAGAGATCATGAACCTCACCAATTTCCGCTTCGAGACCGACGCAGACGGCATCGCGGTCGCGACCTGGGACATGCCCGGCCGCTCGATGAACGTCATCACCCCAGAGGTGATGGAGGAGCTGGACCGGATCGTCGACAAGGTCGTCTCGGACGAGGCGATCAAGGGCTGCGTCGTCACCTCCGGCAAGGAGAGCTTTTCCGGTGGCGCCGACCTCACCATGCTCCAGGGCCTGCGCGATCTCTATGTGAAACTCGCGAAGGAGAAGGGTGAGGCGGTCGCACTGCAAAACTTCTTCGACGAGAGCCGCAAGCTCTCGCTGCTCTACCGCAAGCTCGAGACCTGCGGAAAGCCCTTCGCCGCCGCGATCCATGGCGTCTGCCTCGGCGGCGCCTTCGAGCTTTCGCTCGCCTGCCAGTACCGCGTCGTCTCGGACGATGCCGCGACCCGGGTCGGCCTGCCGGAGATCAAGGTCGGGCTCTTCCCCGGCGGCGGCGGCACCCAGCGCGTGGCGCGCCTGATGCAGACCGGCGACGCGCTCCAGATGATGTTCAAGGGCGAGCAGGTGAAGCCGCTGCCGGCGCGCAATTCCGGCCTCGTCCACGCCGTCGTGCCGCGCGCCGAACTGATCCAGAACGCCAAGGACTGGCTCAAGGCCAACCCGCAGGCGACGCAGCCCTGGGACCAGAAGGGCTTCAAGCTGCCCTCCAACAAGGTCCATTCGCCGGCCGGCATGCAGATCTGGCCGCCGGCCAACGCGATCTATCGCCGCGAGACCAACGACAACTACCCGGCGGCGCGGGCCATCCTCTCGGCTGTCTATGAGGGGCTGCAGCTTCCGATCGACCTCGCCCTCAAGGTCGAGAGCCGCTATTTCGCGAAAATCCTGCGGACGAAGGAGGCGGCCTCGATGATCCGCTCGCTCTTCGTCTCGATGCAGGAGCTGAACAAGGGCGCCCGCCGCCCGGCCGATGTTCCTCCGTCGAAGCTGAAGAAGGTCGGCGTCGTCGGCGCCGGCTTCATGGGCGCCGGCATCGCCTATGTCACGGCGCTGGCCGGGCTCGAGGTCGTTCTGGTCGATCGCGACATCGAGGCGGCCGAGAAGGGCAAGGCCCATTCCCACAAGCTGGTTTCCGACCAGATCATGAAGGGCCGCGCCAAGACCGCCGACCGCGACGCGCTGCTCGCCCGCATCAAGGCGAGCGCCGATTATGCCGATCTCAAGGGCTGCGACCTGATCGTCGAGGCGGTGTTCGAGGACCCGAAGGTCAAGGCCGAGGTCATCGCCAAGGTCGAGGCGGTGGTCGGCCCGCGCACCATCTTCGGCTCCAACACCTCGACCCTGCCGATCACGGGGCTTGCCCAGTCGAGCCAGCGGCCGAAGAACTTCATCGGCATCCATTTCTTCTCGCCGGTCGAGAAGATGCTGCTGGTCGAGGTCATCATGGCGAAGAAGACCGGCAAGAAGGCGCTGGCCATGGCGCTGGATTTCGTCCGTGCGATCAGGAAGACGCCGATCGTCGTCAACGACACCCGCGGCTTCTACGCCAACCGCTGCGTCGGCAACTATCTGCGCGAAGGCCATCTGATGCTGATGGAGGGCGTGCCGCCGGCGATGATCGAGGCGGCGGGCAAGCAGGCCGGCATGCCGGTCGGGCCGCTCTCGCTCAATGACGAGGTCGCGATCGACCTGGCGCTGAAGATCGTCAAGGCGACCAAGGCGCAGCTCGGCGACGCGGCGGTCGATCCGCAGCAGGAGAAGCTGCTCGTCGCCATGGTCGAGACCAATGGCCGGCTCGGCCGCAAGAACCGCAAGGGCTTCTACGACTACCCGGAATCCGGGCCGAAGCGGCTCTGGCCCGGCCTCGCCGATCTCGTCGGCAAGCGCCTCGATCCCGACAGCGTCGACATGGAGGAGCTGAAGCAGCGCCTCCTGGTGACGCAGGCGCTGGAAGCCGCCAAGACCTATGAGGAAGGCGTCGTCACCGATCCGCGCGAGGCCGATGTCGGCTCGATCATCGGCTTCGGCTTCGCCCCCTTTACCGGCGGCACGCTGTCATACATCGACAATATGGGCGCGGCCGCCTTCGTGAAGCTCTGCGAGCGCCTGGCCAAGAAGCATGGCGAGCGCTTCAAGCCGAACCGGCTGCTGAAGCGCATGGCCAGGACCGGCGAGAGCTTCTACGCCACGGCCGAGGCCAAGGCGGCCTGAGCCTTCCGGTTCAGCCCGCCAGCCGCGCGCGCAACAGCGCCACGAGCCAGTCGGCGAAGACCTGCAGCCGGCGCGACAGGTGCCGGCGGTGGGGATAGAGCAAGGTCATCGGCATCGGCGCCGCCCGGTGCCGGGGCATCACCTCGACGAGCTCGCCGGCGGCGAGATGCTCGGCCACGTCATAGGCCGGGATCTGGATCAGGCCGAGCCCGGCGAGGCAGCAGGCGATATAGGCCTCCGCGCTGTTGACGGTGACGCGCCCGGGCAGGGCCCGCGTCCGCGGCGCGCCGTCTTCCAGCCACTCCCAGGGCTCGATCCGCCCCGTCGTCGGCGAGGCGTAGTTGACCGCCCTGTGTCCGTCGAGATCGGCGGGATGCCGCGGCGTGCCGTGGCCCGCGAGATAGCCGGGGCTGGCGACATTGATCAGCGGCAGTTCCCCGACGGAACGTGCGATCAGCCCCGAGTCGCTCAGCGGGCCGACCCGCAGCACGCAGTCGATGCCGTCCTCGATCAGGTTCGCCGCCTTGTCGGTAACGCTGAGCTCGATGTCGATCTCGGGATAGCGGGCGAGGAAATCGGGCAGGGCGGGCGCGACGATCAACCGCCCGACCCGGCCGGGCACGTCGACCCTGAGCCGTCCCGCGGGGCTGGCGGCGCTGTGGCGGAACAGCGCCTCGGTTTCCTCGACATCGGCGACGAGCCTCGCGCAATGCTCGTAGAAGGCCATGCCGTCCTGCGTCGCCGAGACGCGCCGGGTCGTGCGCTGCAGCAGGCGCGCGCCGATGCGCTGCTCGAGCGTGGCGACCGCTGCCGAAACGGAGGAGCGCGGCAGCCCGAGCGCCTTGGCGGCCTGGGTGAAGCTCTCGCATTCGACGACGCGGGCATAGATGCGGAAGAGATCGATGCGGTCCAATTCCGGCTGTCCGATTGTTCGCGATGCCTGACCAGTGATGTCCCGGATGCGAGCTTTATAGCCGATTTACTGACGATATCTTGCGGCTATCGATGACGAGCGAACAGGAGCAGGCGATGGCCGATCACGGCATCAAGGGTAAGACGGTTCTGATCGCGGGCGGCGCCAAGAATCTCGGCGGCCTGCTGGCGCGGGACCTGGCGCAGCATGGCGCGAAGGCGGTCGCCATCCATTACAACAGCGCCTCGGCCAGGGCCGCGGCCGAGACGACCGTGGCCGCGATCGAGGCGGCCGGCGCGCAAGCTTGCGCCTTCCAGGCCGACCTGACTTCGGCCGCCGCGATGGAGAAGCTCTTCGCCGATGCAAAGGCGGCGATGGGGTCGATCGACATCGCGGTCAACACCGTCGGCAAGGTGCTGAAGAAGCCGATGGTCGAGATCGGCGAGGCCGAGTTCGACGAGATGAGCGCGGTCAATTCGAAGACGGCCTTCTTTTTCCTGAAGGAGGCCGGGAAGCATGTCAGCGACAACGGCAAGGTCTGCACGCTGGTGACCTCGCTGCTCGGCGCCTTCACGCCCTTCTATGCGAGCTATGCCGGCACCAAGGCGCCGGTCGAGCATTACACCCGCGCCGCCTCCAAGGAGTTCGGCGGGCGCGGCATCTCGGTGACGGCGATCGGGCCGGGCCCGATGGACACGCCGTTCTTCTATCCGGCGGAGGGCGCCGATGCTGTCGCCTATCACAAAACGGCCGCCGCGCTCTCGCCTTTCTCGAAGACGGGGCTGACGGATATCGAGGACATCGTGCCCTGGATCCGCTTCCTCGTCTCGGAGGGCTGGTGGATGACCGGCCAGACCATCCTGGTCAATGGCGGCTATACGACGAAGTGAGCTTGCCGCAGGAACGGCGGCAGGCCTGCGGAGCAGGCGCATCATTCGATCGAATGATGCGCCTTCCGGCAACATCGGCAAGCGCTGTCCGGGTTAGGGGCGGCTCCGCGAAGCCTGGAGGCGGGGCCGCGAACGAGAAGTCGGAAGAAGTCCATGCCGTCGCGGCCGATCCTGAGCTTTCCCGATCCGCGTCTGCGCGTGGCGGCAGCGCCCGTCACGCGCTTTGACGCCGATCTGCGCGAGCTTGCGGCCGATCTGCTCGACACGATGCGGGCGGCCCCCGGCATCGGCATCACCGCGCCGCATATCGGTGTGTCGCTGCGGCTGGTGGTGCTGGAGCCGACCCCCGGCGACGTCCGGACCTATGCCAATCCGGTGCTGGACGGCGTCTCGCGCGAGACGATCAGCCATGTCGAGGGCAGTGTCTCGATGCCCGGCGTGACCGAGGAGCTGGAGCGCCACGCGCATGTCCGGGTGCGCTATCACGATCTCGACGGTGTGGAGCGGAGCGAAGAGGCGCACGGCCTGCTCGCCGTCTGCCATCAGCACGAGATCGACCAGCTCGACGGCGTCTTCTGGATCGACCGCCTGTCGCGGCTCAAGCGCGACAGGCTGATTGCCCGCTATCGCAAGCTGCGGCAAGGATAAGAGCGCGACTAGAGGTCTACTTGTCGCCGTAGGTCCGTTGAAGAATGGCCAGCAATTGCCGCCCTGTATCTTTGTCAAATTGGATTGTTTGGCTGAGTTTTCCAGGGATTGCGCGATCCGCAGAGCCAAATGTATCGATTTGGATAATGGGGCCTGCGGCCCCATTCCCAAAAATTTTCAACCGTGCATGAACGGTGCTTGGGTGAAGCACCCCTTCAGCCGGGCCAATTTCAATGGTCTTAATACGGGCCACTGAAACGCTCAGCCTCAGTTCGCGACGGCCCGGATCGTCCGGCGCAGCTTGCCGATCAGCTCGTCGACCTGCGACTCGGTGATGATCAGCGGCGGCGAGAAGGCGATGGTGTCGGCCGCGGTGCGGATCATCAGCCCTTCCTCGTGGAAGGCGCGCTCGATCACCTCGTAGCCGCGCTTGCCCGGGCCCTCCGCGCGCGGGGCGAGGTCGATGGCGCCGACGAGGCCGAGCGTGCGGATGTCGACGACGTTGGGCTCGCCCTTCAGGCTCATCACCGCATCGGCGAAGGCGCCTTCCATGGCGCGTGCCCGCTCGAACAGCCCTTCCTCGCGATAGATGTCGAGCGCCGCCAGCGAGGCGGCCGCCGCCAGCGGATGGCCCGAATAGGTGTAGCCGTGGAACAGCTCGATGACGTTGTCCGGTCCGCCCATGAAGGCCTCGTAGATGTGCTTGCGCACGATCACGCCGCCCATCGGCACGGTGCCGGAGGTGACGCCCTTGGCGAAGGTGATCATGTCCGGGATCACGCCGTAGCGCTCCGCCGCGAAGGCGAAGCCCAGCCGCCCGAAGCCGGTGATGACCTCGTCGAAGATCAGGAGGATGCCGTGCTTGTCGCAGATCTCGCGCAGGCGCTGGAGATAGCCTTTCGGTGGCGGCAGCGCGCCGGTGGAGCCCGCCATCGGCTCGACGATCACGGCGGCGATGGTCGAGGCGTCGTGCAGCGCGACGATCCGTTCGAGGTCGTCGGCGAAATGCGCGCCGTAGTCCGGCTCGCCCTTGCTGAAGGCCTGCTTCTCGCGGTCATAGGTATGGGCGAGATGGTCGACGCCGCTGAGCAGCGAGCCGAAGAACTTGCGGTTGTTCGACATGCCGCCGACCGAGATGCCGCCGAAGCCGACGCCGTGATAGCCGCGCTCGCGGCCGATCAGCCGGGTCTTGGCCGCCTTGCCGGTGACGTTCCAGTAGGCCAGCGCGATCTTGAGCGCCGAATCCGCCGCCTCCGAGCCCGAGCCGGCGAAGAAGACGTGATCGAGATCGCCGGGCGCCAGCGCCGCGATGCGGGCGGCGGCGGCGAAGACCTTGGGGTGGCCGTACTGGAAGGAGGGGGCGTAGTCGAGGTCGCGCGCCTGGGCCTGGATCGCCTGGATGATCGGCTCGCGGGCATGGCCGGCATTGCAGCACCACAGACCCGCCGTGCCGTCCATGACGGGCTTGTTGTCCGGCGTGTAGTAGAACATGCCCTCGGCGCGCGCGACCATGCGCGGATTCCTCTTGAACGACCGGTTGGCCGTGAACGGCATCCAGAAGGCTTCGAGATCGTTCGGCGAGGCGATGGGGGCGGCGGCGGTCATCACGGCATCCTGTGGATTAACGTTCGTTCAACCTAGCAGGTCGATGCAGGGTGTAAATCGCGTCGCTGCGGGGCATGGCTAGGCCGCGCCGCGAATCCGCCATGTCGGATTGGCAAGATGACCTGACGTCACCGACCGCAGACCTGCCCGAAGGGGCGAGAACCGAATGGACCCCCGATGGGCGATAGCGCCGATGATCACGAGCGGCTTGATGAAGAGGCCGTTGCGTCGATTCGGGCCGGTCTCGCTCGCGCTCTGGCTTCGGACGCCTTCAGCGCCGCACCTCAGCTCTCGGCCTTCCTGAGCTTCGTCGTCGAGCGCACGCTCGAGGGCCGCAGCGCCGAGCTGAAGGGCTACACCATCGCGGTCGAGGCGCTGGGCCGTCCGGCCGATTTCGATCCGCAGGCCGATCCGATCGTGCGGGTCGAGGCCGGCCGGCTGCGCCGCGCGCTCACCCAGTATTATGCGGGGGACGGCCAGAACGACCCGGTGCGGATGTCGATGCCGGTCGGCGGCTATGTGCCCGCCTTCGAATTCGTCGCCCCGGGCGCCGGGGCGGAAGGGCAGGAAGCGGAGGCCGGCGAGGAGGAGGCCGGGGAGGGCGAAGACGTCGCCGCCCTCGTCGACCCGGCCGCGCGGCGCTGGCCCGCGGCCGCCCTTGCCGGGCTGGGCTGCGCCCTTCTCGCGCTGCTGGTCTGGTATCTGGAGCCCTTCGGCCGGCATCCCGCGCCGCCGGCTCCGGGTTCGCCGCCGCCGGTGCGTGCGGCGGCGACGGCGCCTGCTCCCTCCTCCGACATGATCCAGACCGTCGCGGTGGCGATCGCCGCGCCGCGGGTTCCCGAGGATCCCCGGATCGCCGATGCGCTGCGCCGCGTCTCGGAAGCGTTCGTCGACGTCATGGCGCGGTTCGACGACATCGTCATCGTCAAGGCGCCCGCGCCCGGCGACGCGGCGCCCAAGGACGTCGACTACGTCTTCGAGATCAGCTCCGTCTCGACCGGCAGCGTGCTCGAGGGCTTCGGCCGGCTGCGCGCCGCGAAGGACGGGCGGATCGTCTGGACCACCTCCGCCACCCGGCCCGCCGGCGAGGAGTTGCAGGATCAGGACCTGGCGGACATCGGCCGGCGCGTCGGCACGCGGCTGGCGGAGCCCTTCGGCATCATCCATGCCGATTTTCGGCAGAACGGAACCTCGTCGGCGATGCAATGCATCTTCCAGGCCCTCGACTATCGCCGTTTCCTGACCGACGAGAAGCGCAACGCCACCCGGGAATGCCTGGCGAAGCTCGTCGAACGGGACCCGGAATTCTATCCGGCCTGGGCGCAGCTCGCCATGCTCGGCGCCGAGGAGGCTGCCGCCGGCCCGGAGGCCGACCGGCGCGCCATGCTCGACAACGCCCTCTCGGCCGCATTGGTGGCGATGCGCCTCGCGCCGTCCGGGGCGCGGGCGCAGCAGGCGATGATGGACGTTCTGTTCCTGCGCGGCACCGCCGGCGATGCGATCAAGGCCGGGCGCGAGGCGCTGAACCGCAACCCCTACGACCCCGACGTCATGGCCGATCTCGGATCGGTCTATGTCCGCCTCAACCGCCCGGCCGAAGGGCTGCCGCTGCTGGAGCGCGCCGTCATGCTGAGCCCCGGCCGGCCGCCCTCCTATGATTTCTACGCCTATCTCGCAGCCTATCTCACCGGGGCGAAGCGCCTGTCGGAGACCTATGCGTCCGTGCTGGCGGCCGACAGCACGCCCTGCAGCCTGCTCGGCCAGGCGCTGCAGGCCGCCGCCAACGGCGATTCCGCCAAGCGCGACGCTGCTCTGCAGGAGCTCGGCAAGCGCATCCCGCGTTTCGCCGCCGATCCCTATCTCTACCTGACGCGGAAGGGCTTCACCGCCGAGCTGGCGCAGCGGATCGTGGCCGATCTCGGATTGCCGGCTCCCTGAACGCGCCGAGGAGCCGGTCCTTCCGGTCTCGCAGGGCGGCTCCGGGTGGCGCCGCGCGGTATGGCTCGCTTGTCGGCGCGCGCGGGCGTATCCTCGCGCAAGCGTTGTGATTCGCCCCTCCATTTCCCGATCAACCCCGACGCGCGAGCGCTGCCTTGGCTCCTGTGCGCCTGAAAGCCCTGCATCCCCTGGCCGGCGCCGTCACCGGCGTTTCGCTCGGCGCCGCCGTCGCCCTTCTCGTGCCGGGCCCGCTCGGGCCGGCGCTGGGCCTGCTGGCGGCGGGGGCCGGTCTGGCGGCGAGCCTCCGGGCGCTGGAGCGGCGCAATGCCGAGCACCGCGAGCTGCTCCTCGCCGGGCTCGGCGAGGTCAAGGTGCGGCTCGCGACCGGGGCCATCCGCATCGATGCCCTGTCGCAGCGCGTCGAGCTGATGCCCATGCGCGACGTCGACGCAGCCCCGGCCCGGGCCGCGATCAACGAGCTGACCGCCGAGGTCGGGCTGCTCGGCGACCTCATCCACCAGGTCGCGACGACGCTCGCCGACCATGACGAGAAGCTGCTGCGCCTGCCGCAGGCCGCGCCGCAGATGCCGGCATCGCCGCTCGCGGCGCCGGCCCCCGCCCCGGAGGTGCGCCTCGATCCCGAGGCGGCGCGCCGGGAGCACGCCGAAAAGCTGGCGGCCGAGCGGGCCGCCGCCGCCCGGGCCGCGCGCGAGGAGGCGCAGGCCGAGCGGGCCGCCCTCATCGGCGCCGCGCTCAGCGACGGGCGGGTCGAGGTGCAGTTGCAGCCGATCGTCTCGCTGCCGCAGCGCCGGACCCGCGGCTACGAGGCGCTGCCGGGCCTGAGGCTCGACGAGAACACGCTGCTGCTGCCGCATGAATTCCTCGAGATCGTCGATGAGCGCGGCCTCGGCCAGACGCTGGACGCGCTCGTCCTGACCCGCGCGCTCGCCATCGCCCGCCATCTTGCCGCCAAGGACGGCGACGTCTTCATCACCTGCAATTTCAGCGCGGCGACCTGGGCGTCCTCGCGGGCCCTGGCCGCGCTGACCCGCATCCTCGAGCGCTATCGCGACCATATCGGGCGCCTCGTCATCGAGATGCCGCAGGCGGTGTTCCGGTCGCTCGACCCGACGAGCCTCGGCCTGCTCGGCGCGATGTCGGCCAATGGCGTGCGCTTCGCGCTCGATCAGGTCGCGGATCTGCGCCTCGATCCGCGTTCGCTGTTCGATCGCGGCATCCGCTTCGTCAAGGTCCGGGCGGCGCTGCTCGGCGCCCATGCCGAGGGGCGCGTCGCCAGCGACATCGCGGCCGGCGACCTCGCGGCGCTGCTCGGGCGTGCCTCGATCGCGCTCGTCGCCGAGGGGGTCGAGGACAATCCGATGGCCGCCGACATGATCGAGCTCGGCGTCGGCATGGGGCAGGGCAACGCCTTCTCGCCGCCGCGCCCGGTGAAGCCCGAGGTCTTCGCCGAACCCGCCCCGGCTGCCCCGGCACGGGCAGAACCGCCGACCGCTCGGCCCACGGCCGAGGTGCTGGATTATCCGCAGCCTTCCGCGCCCGCCGCGGCGGAGGCCCAGCCGAAGCCCGAAAGGCTGCCCTTCCGCGCCGTGCTGCGCCGCGCCAGCGCCTGATCGGCCGTCCCAGCGTCGCGACGGCTCCCTCCAGGCGCGCAACGGAGCCCTCCCGAAAGCGGTTTCCCCTTTCCGGCCCGGTGCTTTGGATCGTCGCGCCTCCTTCCGGATGCGGTAACGATGATCTATCTCATTGCTGGCGCATCGGATTTTTCCGAAAAGTGGATTCCACTTTTCGGTCCGATGCTCTAGAGCAGGCCGCGCTGCCGCCTGGCTTCACCCATGGGAGAGACTATCGTGCCGATGACGGGCTCCGAACCGGTTGCCGCCCTTTCGGGGTTTTCGCAGATCGCCGGACGCTTCGACCTCTGCTTCTGCGATGTCTGGGGCGTCGTCCATAACGGCGTCGCCGCCTTTCCCGGCGCGATCGAGGCCCTGACGAAAATGCGCGCGGACGGTACCGCGGTGGTGCTCATCACCAATGCGCCGCGCCCGCGCGACCTGATCGCGCGGCAGCTCGACGGCTTCGGCGTGCCGCGCGCCGCCTGGGACGCGATCGTGACCTCGGGCGATGTCTGCCGCGCGCTGATCGGCGCGCGCGCCGGCCAGCCGATGTTCCGGCTCGGCCCCGACCGCGACCTGCCGCTGGTCGCCGGGCTCGACGCCCCCGAGGCCGGGCCGGCCGAGGCCTCCTATGTGCTCTGCACCGGGCTCTTCGACGACGAGGCCGACACGCCGGAGACCTATGCCGAACTGCTCGCCGGCTTCGCGGCGCGCGGGCTGACGATGATCTGCGCCAATCCCGATCTCGTCGTCGAGCGCGGCGGCCGGATCGTGCCCTGCGCCGGTTCGGTCGCGCTCGCCTATGAGGAGATCGGCGGCGAGGTGATCTATGCCGGCAAGCCGCACCGCCCGATCTACGACGTGGCGCTGGCGCTTGCCGAGGAGAAGCGCGGCGCGGCGATCGCGCGCGACCGGATCTGCGCCATAGGCGATGCGATCCGCACCGACATCGCCGGCGCGGCGGAATTCGGCGCCGCCGGCATCATGGTGCTGGCCGGCATCCATGCGCAGGACCTGATGCAGGCCTCCTGGGAGGAGCGCCACGGCTGGTTCGGCCGCCAGACGCACCGTCCCGACTACGCCATTCCGCATCTGGTCTGGTGAAGGGCCTCAGGCGGCGCAGACGGATTCGATCTTCGTCTTCAGGGTCTGGGCGTTGAACGGCTTGACGATGTAGTTGCTGACCCCGGCCTTGCGGGCGGCGATGACGTTTTCGGTCTTCGATTCGGCGGTGACGATGATGAAGGGCGTCTGCGCCAGCTTCTCCTCCTCGCGCACCCGCTGCAACAGCTCGAAGCCGCTCATCGGCTCCATGTTCCAGTCGGAAATGACGAGGCCGTAGCGCTTGTCGCGCATCTTCTCGATCGCGGCCGAACCGTCCGAGGCGTCGTCGACATTCTCGAAGCCGAGCTGCTTCAGCAGGTTGCGGATGATGCGGATCATCGTCTGGTAGTCGTCGACGACGAGGATCGGCATGGACGTGTCGAGAGCCATTGGGATGCTCCAGGCATGACGGTTCCGGCACCGGACCGTCCCGGCGCCGCGCCGCGCGATCGAGGCGGCCTCCACTCGTCTCCGGTGATAGCCCCGGCGCGTTGCAAAGGGGTTAATCCGATCTCCGAGTGACCAAAGGGAAGGCGCCCGTCCGCACCAAAGTCCAATTGCCGTTTTTTTGCGGTTGCGAGACGATCGGTCGTCGAGGTCGGGGGTTGGGGGACCGCCAGAAGCCACGAGAGATCCATGACGGTTCAGCCCGTGCCCGGCACGCTCTATACGGTCCATGCTTTCGAGGATCTGGCGATCGGCCAGCGCGAGAGCCTGATGCGCACGGTGATGGAGCGCGACGTCGCGCTCTTCGCCGAGCTCTCGGGCGACGCCAACCCCATCCATCTCTGCGACCGCTTCGCCGCCGGCACCCGCTACGGCCAGCGCATCGCCCATGGCATGCTGAGCGCGAGCCTCGTCTCGGCCCTGCTCGGCACGCGTCTGCCCGGTCCCGGCGCCGTCTATCTCTCGCAGACCCTGACGTTCCTCAGCCCCGTCAAGATCGGCGACGTGGTTACCGCCCGCGTCGAGGTGGTCGAGCTGGTGGCGGAGCGGCGCCGGGCGCGGCTGTTCTGCGAATGCCTCGTCGACGGCAAGGCCGTGATGGAAGGCGAGGCTTGGGTCGCGATGCCGCCCGGAGCCGCGGCCTGACGTCCGCGCGCGGCCTGCGGCCTTGACGCCCCGCCGGCCTTGGCCGCAAAGACGAGCGTCGCCCGGCTGTCCGGGCCAGTGGACGTTCTCGATCGATGCCATCCCCAGCCGATGAGCCGCCGTGCCGTGAGCCGGTGGCCGTGGTCCTCGACCTCGACAAGCCCGTTCCCGACGCCTTGCGCGGCGCCGTCCTGGCGCTGGGCAATTTCGACGGCGTCCATCGCGGCCATGCCGAGCTCGCCCGCGTCGCCGCCGCCATGGCGCGCAATCTCGGCACGCGGCCGGCCGCCTTCACCTTCGAGCCGCATCCGCGCAGCGTCTTCCGCCCGGAGGAGCCGGTCTTCCGGCTGACCTCGCCGCAGCTCAAGCTCGAGGGGCTGGCGCAAGCGGGCTTCGCGCAGGTCTTCGTCCTGCCCTTCGATCGCGACATCGCGGCGATTCCCGCCGAGCGCTTCGTCGACGACCTGCTCGTCGGCCGGCTCGGCGCGGCGGGCCTCGTCTGCGGCTACGACTTCCATTTCGGCAAGGGTCGCACCGGCTCGCCCGAGACGCTGCAGGCCCATGGGCTGGCCGCGGACATCCCGATCGCGGTGGTGCCGCCTCTGTCCTGGCAGGGCGAGCCCGTCTCCTCGACGCTGATCCGCGCCGCGCTGGCGGAGGGGGACGTCGCCCGCGCCGCCGCCTTCCTCGGCCGGCCCTGGACCGTGCGCGGGCTCGTCGTCCATGGCGACAAGCGCGGCCGCGACCTCGGCTATCCCACCGCGAACATGCATCTTGCCCGCGATTGCCGCCTGCGCCACGGCATCTACGCGGTCAGGATGAGGATCGACGGCGTCTGGCATGACGGCGTCGCGAGCTTCGGCAGCCGCCCGACCTTCGACGACGGCGCGCCGCGGCTGGAGACCTTCGTCTTCGATTTCTCGGGCGACCTCTACGGCAAGCGCGTCGACGTCGCCTTCGTCGACTGGCTGCGCGGCGAGGCGAAATTCGACTCGCTCGAGGCGCTGGTCGCCCAGATGGACGCCGACAGCGCCCGCGCGCGCGAGATCCTGGCGAAAACGCCGCCCTTCCTTCCGTGAAGGCTGCCTGCTCGATCGCCCGCGCGTCGATAGGACGCGAGAACGGCGCTCGATCAGGACATGGTCGCATCGGATCGAATCCGAAAAGTGGATTCCACTTTTCGGTCCGATGCGATAGAAGCCCCTCATGCCCGCCGAACGCGCCATTCTGATCGATCTGTCCCGGCGAATTACGGGCCCGGCTGCCGCCTCGCGCTAGACAGGTGCGGGCGCTTGCGCAGTCCGGGTTGAAGACCGCTTTTCCCGTTTCAAATGCGGATGCGCCGGAGCCCGACGAGAGGCCCGCCGTCCCGATTGTCCGAGCCGGAACATGACCGACAAGACGAAGACCGCCCAGGCCCCGCAGGGCGCAGAAGCAACCGCCGACGGCGTCGATTACGCGCAGACGCTGTTCCTGCCCCAGACCGAGTTCCCGATGCGCGCCGGCCTGCCCCAGCGCGAGCCTGAGCTGCTCGCCCGCTGGGCCAGGATCGACCTCTACCGCAAGCTGCGCGAGGCCGGGCAGGGACGCGACCGCTTCGTCCTGCATGACGGCCCCCCCTATGCCAACGGCAACATCCATATCGGCCATGCGCTCAACAAGGTGCTGAAGGACCTGGTCACGCGCTCGCAGCAGATGCTCGGCCACGATTCCAACTATGTGCCGGGCTGGGACTGCCATGGCCTGCCGATCGAATGGAAGATCGAGGAGCAGTATCGCGCCAAGGGGCTGAACAAGGACGACGTCCCGGTCGTCGAGTTCCGCAAGGAATGCCGCGCCTTCGCCGAGCACTGGGTCGACATCCAGCGCAACGAGTTCAAGCGCCTCGGTGTCGAGGGCGACTGGGCCCATCCCTATCTCACCATGGCCTATCCCGCCGAGGCGCAGATCGCCCGCGAGATCATGAAGTTCGCCGAGACCGGCCAGCTCTATCGCGGCTCCAAGCCGGTGATGTGGTCGGTGGTCGAGAAGACCGCGCTGGCCGAGGCCGAGGTCGAGTACGAGGAGCATGTCAGCGACACGGTCCATGTCGCGTTCCCGCTGCTGAATGCACCCGCCGCGCTCGCCGGGGCCTCTGTCGTCATCTGGACGACCACGCCCTGGACGATCCCCGGCAACCGCGCGATCTCCTATCACCACAAGATCGGCTATGGGCTCTACAGGGTCACGGCCGCGCCCGAGACCAACTGGGCCAAGACCGGCGCGACCTATATCCTCGCCAAGAACCTGGCCGAGAGCGTCTTCAAGGCCGCCAAGGTCGAGGCGTTCGAGCTGGTCGCGGATGTGCCTGCCGATCAGCTCGCCGGCCTGACCGCCGCCCATCCCCTGCGCGGCCGCGGCTACGATTTCGACGTGCCGCTGCTCGACGGCGATCACGTCACCGACGACGCCGGCACCGGCTTCGTCCACACCGCGCCGGGCCATGGCCGCGAGGACTTCGACATCTGGATGGCGAATGGCCGCATGCTGGCCGAGCGCGGCATCGAGACCCGCATCCCCTATACCGTCGACGCCGATGGCCGCTTCACCAAGGAAGCGCCGGGCTTCGAGGGCGCGCAGGTCATCACCGACAAGGGCGAGAAGGGCGACGCCAACGAGGTCGTCATCAAGGCGCTGGTCGAGGCCGGCAACCTCGTCGCGCGCGGACGGCTGAAGCACCAGTATCCGCATAGCTGGCGCTCGAAGAAGCCGGTGATCTTCCGCAACACGCCGCAATGGTTCATCGCCATGGACAAGCCGATCGGCGAGGCCGGCGCGCCGGATGCGGCCGATCCCAAGCCCGTCGCCGGCGGCAATGCCGACACGCTGCGCAACCGCGCGCTCAAGGCGATCAAGGAGACCGAATGGGTGCCGGCGGTGGGCGAGAACCGCATCACCGGCATGATCGCCAACCGCCCCGACTGGGTGGTCTCGCGCCAGCGCGCCTGGGGCGTGCCAATCACCGTCTTCGTCGACAGGGAGACCAAGGACATCCTCGTCGATGCCAAGGTCAACGCCGCCATCGCCGCGGCCTTCGAGGCGGAGGGCGCCGATGCCTGGTTCACCGACACGGACGGCGCCCGCTTCCTCAAGCCCTTCGGCTACGATCCGGCCAAATACGAGCGCGTCACCGACGTGCTCGACGTCTGGTTCGATTCCGGCTCGACCCACGCCTTCACCCTGGAGAAGCGCGCCGATCTGAAGACCCATCGCGTCGTCGATGGCGGCAAGGACCGCGTGATGTATCTCGAAGGCTCGGACCAGCATCGCGGCTGGTTCCATTCGAGCCTGCTGGAAAGCTGCGGGACGCGCGGCCAGGCGCCCTTCGACGTCGTCCTCACCCATGGCTTCTGCCTGGACGAGAAGGGCGAGAAGATGTCGAAGTCCAAGGGCAACGTCACCGCCCCGCAGGACGTCATCAAGGATTCGGGCGCCGACATCCTGCGCCTCTGGGTCGCGGCGGCGGATTATTCCGACGATCTGCGCATCGGCAGGGAGATCCTCAAGACCTTCGTCGAGACCTATCGCAAGCTGCGCAACACCCAGCGCTGGATGCTCGGCACGCTCGCCCATTTCAGCGAGGAGATCCGGGTTTCCGATCCGCAGACCATGCCCGAGCTGGAGCGGCTGATGCTGCACCGCCTCGCCGAGCTCGGCCCGCAGGTGATGGAGGCCTACCGGACCTACGACTACAAGAAGGTGGTGTTCCTGCTCTCGCAGTTCATGAACACCGAGCTCTCGGCCTTCTATTTCGACGTGCGCAAGGACGCGCTCTACTGCGATCCGCAATCGAGCCATGTCCGCAGGAGCGCGCTCACCGTCGTCGACCATCTCTTCCGCTGCCTCACGACCTGGCTGGCGCCGATCCTGGTCTTCACCGCCGAGGAGGCCTGGCTGGAGCGTTATCCGCAGGTGAAGGCCGAGGACGGCTCGGTGCATCTCGAGCTCTTCGTCGAGGCGCCGGAAAGCTGGCTCGATCCCGAGCTGGCCGAGCGCTGGAGCAAGATCCGCCGTGTGCGCCGCGTCGTCACCGGCGCGCTGGAGCTGGAGCGCGCCGCCAAGCGCATCGGCTCCTCGCTCGAGGCCGCGCCGCAGGTCTTCGTCTCCGATCCGGATTTGCTCGCGGCGCTGTCCGGCGTCGACCTCGCCGAGGTCAGCATCACCTCCGGCATCGGCATCGACGGCGGGGAGGGACCGGCGGAGGCCTTCCGCCTCGCCGACGTGCCGGGCGTCGCGGTGGTGCCGCACCGCGCCGACGGCGTCAAATGCGCCCGCTCCTGGAAGTATTTCGATCCGGCGACGGCCGATCCGGCCTATCCGCTGGTGACGCCGCGCGACGCCAGGGCGCTCAGGGAACGCGGGGTCCGCGCCTGATGACGCCGGCCCGCCGCCTCGGCCTCGCCACGGTGCTGACCGTCTTCGTGGCGGACCAGCTCCTGAAATGCTGGCTGCTCTACGGCGTCGGCCTCGCCGAGAACGGCCCGTTCGATCTCGCCCCCTTCCTGACGATCGTGCTCGCCTGGAATCGCGGCATCTCCTACGGGCTGTTCCAGCAGGGCACGGATATCGGCCGCTGGCTGCTGGTGGTGGTCTCCGTCGTCGCGGCGGTCTGGCTCTGGCGCTGGATGTGGCGGGCGCAGGCGCGCTTCACGGTGTTCAGCCTGGCGCTGATCATCGGCGGCGCGCTCGGCAACGGGCTCGACCGGGCCTGGTACGGCGCCGTGGTCGATTTCGTCCATCTCCACTGGGGCGGTTTCAGTTGGTATATCTTCAACATCGCCGATGTCGCGATCGTTGTCGGCGTGCTGGGTCTCCTGTATGAGTCCTTCCGGCCGGCTGGGGAAAAGACGGCTTGACGACGATTTCGCCATCCTTTCGCCGTTCGTCTGTGGTTGAGGCAGGGGCGGGATTGTCCAAAGGGAGATTCGACATGGCGCAGCGCATCCGCGTGACGCATCTTTTGCTCGCCGGGGGGCTTGTGCTTGCGGCTCAGCCTGCGCTGGCGCAGGAAGGCATGTTCTTCAAGAATCTGCTGGAAGGCGTCGTCGGCGGCAGGGGCCAGGGCGACGACATCGACTACCGCGAGCGTCCCCCGCTGGTGGTGCCGCCGAATTCGGCCCTGCCGCGTCCGCAGGAGCCCGGTGCCGCCCGCAGCGCCGCCTGGCCGACCGACCCGGACGTCGAGCGCCGCCGGAACGAGAAGAACGTCGTTCCCTATGTGCTGACCGAGAAGGCCCGCAACAACACCCTGCTGTCGCAGGAGGAGCTGCGCCGCGGCCGCATCTCGGCGCGCGCCCCGCAGCAGCCCAACATCCCCGCGGCGGACAACAACAACTACGAGAACCAGATCAAGCCGATCATCATCGGCAAGGAAGTCGCGGCGCATCGCAACCAGGAAGCCGAGACCGCGCTCACCTATGGCTCGGAGCCGCCGCGCCGCATGCTCACCGAGCCGCCCGTCGGCTACCGCATGCCGGCCGCCAGCGCGGCGCTCGGCCCCGGCCGCTCCGGCCCGGTCGAGGACAAGCAGGCCTCCGGCCAGCGTGAATTCGTGACCGGCCAGCGTCCGCTCGTCGAGGCTCCGTCGGAATAGCGCCGGCGGCGGGATCGGGAGGGGCCTGACCCCTTGCCGAATCCCGCTCCTCCGACCAAGTTTCCCTTTCGGGGCGGGCGCGTCGCGCCCGCCCTTTCTCGTCCTGGAGCAGCCTTGCGCGATGCGGCGCGTGCGGGCGATGCGACACAACGCAACCTTGGAGCGGGCCCGCGCCCCGGAACGGCGCGCGACGGCTCGAATGTGGAGACGGCATCCGGTGAAGAGTCATGCGCGCCAGACCGGTCTGGCCGAGCCCGTCGAATCCTTCCGGCTGGATAATGGCCTCGATGTCGTGGTGGTGAGCGACCGGCGCGCCCCGGTGGTGACCCACATGGTCTGGTATCGCAACGGTTCGGCCGACGATCCGGCGGGCAAGTCCGGCATCGCCCATTTCCTCGAGCATCTGATGTTCAAGGGCACGAAAGCGTGGCCGGCGGGCGAGTTCTCCAAGATCGTCGCCGGTTACGGCGGGCAGGAGAACGCCTTCACCTCCTATGACTACACCGCCTATTTCCAGCGCGTGCCGAAGGAGCATCTACGCGCGATGATGGATTACGAGGCCGACCGGATGACCGGCCTGTCCTTCGACGAGAGCGTGGTCGCGCCCGAGCGCGACGTGGTGCTGGAGGAGCGGCGCATGCGCGTCGATTCCGACCCCGCCGCCCAGCTCGGCGAGGAGTTCTCGGCCTCGCTCTTCTTCCACCACCCGTATGGCACGCCGATCATCGGCTGGGAGCACGAGATCGAGCGGCTGAACCGCGACGACGCCTTCGCCTATTACCAGCGCTTCTACACGCCCGAGAACGCCATCCTCGTCGTCGCCGGCGACACCGATGCCGCCGAGGTCCGCCGTCTCGCCGAGGAGACCTATGGCAGGATCGCCGCGCGCGGCGCCGCCCCCGTGCGGGAGCGCCCGATCGAGCCCGAGCCGCGCGCCTCGCGCCGCGTCCAGCTCAACGATCCGCGCGTGCAGCAGCCCGCTCTGCGCCGCGGCTGGCTGACGCCGACCTATACCAGCGGCAAGGCGGAGGAGGTCTTCGCGCTCGAGCTCGTCGCCGAGATCCTCGGCGGCGGCACCACCTCGCGGCTCTATCGCAGGCTCTGCGTCGAGGACGAGGTGGCGGCCGGCGCCAGCGCCTATTTCATGGGCTCGATGGTCGATCGCGCCGCCTTCCAGCTCTCGGTCAGCCCGCGCCCCGGCGTCGCCATGGCGACGCTGGAAGGCGGGCTGGACGAGGCGCTCGCCGCCTTCCTCGCCGAGGGGCCGACCGAGCTGGAGCTGGCCCGCGCCCGCACCCGGCTCGTCGCCGAGACGGTCTTCGCCCGCGACAACCAGGCCTCGCTCGCCCGCATCTTCGGCTCGGCCCTGGCCGTCGGCGAGACGGTCGCCGACGTGCTCGCCTGGCCGCAGCGCATCGAGGCCGTGCCGCGCGAGGCGGTCGTCGAGGCCGCGCGCCTCTACCTCAGGCCGGACCGCAGCGTGACCGGCCTGCTGCTGCCGGCCTGACGCCGCCATTCCGATGCCGCAAAGAGGCGGGGCCCCCGGCCCGGCCGACAGGAAACGCCATGAACGCGCCCCTTCCGACCCCGAAGCTCAACACCGCCGGCCCGGC
Organism: Hyphomicrobiales bacterium; assembly: GCA_900466745.1. Classification (GTDB taxonomy): domain Bacteria; phylum Pseudomonadota; class Alphaproteobacteria; order Rhizobiales; family Beijerinckiaceae; genus Allobosea; species Allobosea minatitlanensis. The sequence goes on from UBNE01000001.1 coordinate 139,308, forward strand.
CATCGCCGTCCAGACCGTGCGCTCGCCCGGCGGCATCGAGGCCTGGCTGGTCGAGGAACACAGCCTGCCGCTGATCGCCGTCGATTTCGCCTTCGACGGCGGCTGCTCGCGCGACCCCGCCGATGCCGCCGGCAGCGCCTATCTGATCTCCGGCCTGCTCGACGAAGGCGCCGGCGATCTCGATGCCGAGGCCTTCCAGGGCCGCATGGCCGATCATGCCATCGGCCTCGGCTTCGATGCCCGCCGCGACGATTTCCACGGCTATCTGCAGACGCTCTCCAGCCATCGCGACACGGCCTTCGAACTGCTCGGCCTCGCGCTCAACAAGCCGCGCTTCGACGCCGACGCGGTCGCGCGCGTCAAGGCGCAGATCGTCGCCGGCCTGCAGCGCCAGGCGCAGAACCCGGAGGCGCTCTGCCGCAACGCGCTCTATGCCGCGGCCTTCCCCGGCCACGCCTATGGCCGCCCGGAGAAGGGCGACATCGACAGCGTCTCCCGGCTCGAAGCGCCGGCGCTGCACGCCCTGGCGCCGACCCTGCTGGATCGCGCCGGCCTGAGGATCGTCGTGGTCGGCGACATCGTGGCCGACGAGCTGGCCGGGCGCCTCGATGCGCTGTTCGGCGGCCTGTCGGCCGGCAGCCCGCGCCCGCGCCCGGCGGCGCCGCTGCCGTTGCAGGGGCTCGGCCAGACCCATGTCCTCGATCTCGACGTGCCGCAGACCGTCATCCGCTTCGCCGGGCCCGGGCTGATGTGGGACGATCCCGATTTCATCCCGGCGAGCGTGCTCAACCATATCCTCGGCGGCTCGGCCTTCACCTCGCGCCTGTTCATGGAGGTGCGCGAGAAGCGCGGCCTCGCCTATGGCGTTTCCTCCAGCCTGCTGCCGCTGCGCGAGAGCGCCATGCTGGTCGGCGGCACCGCCACCCGCAACGATCGAGCCGCGGAATCGATGAAGGTGATCCGCGAGGAGATGGCGAAGCTCGCCACTGAGGGGCCGACCGAGCACGAGGTCGAGGAGGCCAAGCGCTACATCATCGGCTCCTATCCGCTGCGCTTCGACACCTCGCCGAAGATCGCCGGCGAACTGCTCAACCTGGCCCTGCGCGGCGACACGCCCGACTTCCTCGCCACCCGCAACCAGCGCTTCGCCGCCGTCACCCTGGCGGATGTGAAGCGGGTGGCCGGGCGCCTCTTCGGCCAGCCCGACCTGCTGGTCGAGGCGGTCGGCCGGCCGGTCGGGCTCGCCTGAACCGGCCGCCCGGGGCTAAGCTTCGGGCAGGAGAATCGTCTGCGACCATGACCGTCCGCCGCCTCGACCCCGTCCTCGTCGACCGCATCGCCGCCGGCGAGGTGATCGAGCGGCCGGCCGCGGCCGTGAAGGAACTGGTCGAGAACGCCATCGACGCCGGCGCGCGCTCGGTCGCGGTCACCATCGCCGGCGGCGGGCGCGAACTGATCCGCGTCGTCGACGACGGCGCCGGCATGACGCCGGAGGACCTGGCTCTTGCCGTCGAGCGCCACGCCACCTCGAAATTGCCCGACGGCGACCTCTTCGCCATCGGCACATTGGGGTTTCGCGGCGAGGCGCTGCCTTCGATCGGCTCGGTCGCGCGGCTTTCGATCGCGACCCGCCGCCGCGATGCCGAGCAAGGCTGCGGCCTCGTCGTCGAGGCGGGCGAGAAGGGCGTCGTCCGCCCCGTCGCTGCGGCCCCCGGCACGCGCATCGAGGTCAGCGACCTTTTCGTCTTCACCCCGGCGCGGCTCAAATTCCTGAAGAGCGACCGGGCCGAGGCGCAGGCCGTCTCGGAGATGCTGCGGCGCCTCGCCATCGCCCATCCCGAGATCCGCTTCTCGCTCGAAGGCGAGCATGCCGGCCATTTCGACTGGCCGGCCGAGCCGATCGGCGAGGAGGGCCTGCTGCGCCGGCTCGGCCGGGCGCTCGGCCGCGACTTTCCCGAAAACGCGCTCAGGATCGACGCCGAGCGCGAGGGCTTCCGCATTTCCGGCTTCGCCGGCCTGCCGACCTTCCATCGCGGCACCTCGGCCGGCGTCCACATGTCGGTCAATGGCCGGCCGGTACGCGACAAGCTGCTCCTCTCGGCGGTGCGCGGCGCCTATGCCGATGTCGTGCCCTCCGACCGCCATCCGGTGCTCTTCCTCGACATCGGCTGCGATCCGCGCTCGGTCGACGTCAATGTCCATCCGGCCAAGAGCGAGGTGCGTTTCCGCGACCCGGCGCTGGTGCGCGGCCTCGTCGTCTCGGGGCTGAAGGCCGCGCTCGCCGCAGCCGGCCACCGCGCCACCACGACGGGCGGCGCCCGCACGCTTGACGCCTTCCGCGCCGTGCTCTCGATGGCTGGCAGCGGCAACGCGATCCCGCGCCCGGCCTTTCCGGAAACCGCCAATTGGAGCGCCCCGCCTTCGGCCTCCTTCGGGGCCGCGCAGGCCGGCTTCTCGGATTTCGCCGCCTCCTCGGCCGAAGCCCGCGCCCATCTGGCCGAGCCGGCGCCGGACGCGCTCGACCGGCCGCTCGGCGCCGCCCGCGCTCAGCTCCACGAGACCTATATCGTCGCCCAGACCCGCGAGGGCGTGGTCATCGTCGACCAGCACGCCGCCCATGAGCGGCTGGTCTATGAGCGGCTGAAAGCCGAGCGCGCCCGTTCCGGCATCGCCCGCCAGCCGCTGCTGCTGCCGGAAGTCGTCGAGCTCGATCCCGTCGATGCCGATCGTCTCAACGCGGCGGCGGGCGAGCTCGAAGGCCTCGGCCTCGTCCTCGAGCCCTTCGGGCCCGGCGCGGTGCTGGTGCGCGAGGCGCCGAGCCAGCTCGCCGGCGGCAATCTCCAGCGCCTCGTCCGCGACGTCGCCGACGCGCTGGCCGAGCACGGCCAAATCTCTTCAGCTCCCGGTTCGCTGGAGCGCCGGCTCGACCATGTGCTGGCGACGATGGCCTGCCACAACTCGGTCCGCGCCGGCCGGCGCATGCGGCCCGAGGAGATGGATGCGCTGCTGCGCGAGATGGAGGTCACGCCCAATTCCGGCCAGTGCAACCATGGCCGGCCGACCTATGTCGAGCTGAAGCTCGCCGATATCGAGCGGCTGTTCGGGCGGCGCTAGATCATCGCGCGCCGTTCCGGACGCGGTAACGATGGCCTATCTCGTTGCGGGTGCACCGGGTTTTTCCGAAAAGCGGATTCCAGTTCTCGGTTCGATGCCCTGGCGCCATTTACCCTAGCGCCATCATAGATACGATGATATCAACCTTTCATGCTTCTCGATGGAACGTCGCAGGCGATTGCGCATTCCATGAGCATGCTCAGGCAAGCCGAACGCCGCTCTGGTTGCGGACGGCCGGAGCCGAACCGCGAAGGAACGAGCCATGGCGACGCCCAAGAACACGATCTGCGTCTGGTACGAGAAGGATGCCGAAGCCGCCGCCCGCTTCTATGCCGAGACCTTCCCCGACAGTGCGGTGGGCGCCGTTCACCACGCCCCGGCCGACTTCCCCTCCGGCAAGGCGGGCGATGCGCTGGTCGTCCATTTCACCGTCGCGGGCATCCCCTGCATCGGCCTCAATGGCGGGCCGGCTTTCCGGCAGAGCGAGGCCTTCTCCTTTCAGATCGCGACCGACGACCAGGCGGAGACCGACCGCTACTGGAACGCGATCGTCGGCAATGGCGGCCAGGAAAGCGCCTGCGGCTGGTGCAAGGACAGATGGGGCGTCAACTGGCAGATCACCCCGCGGGTGCTGACCGAAGCCCTGGCGGCCGGCGGCGAGGAGGCCAGGCGCGCCTTCACCGCGATGATGGGGATGCGCAGGATCGACGTGGCCGCGATCGAGGCGGCGCGGAAAGGGTGATGGGCGGGCGCGCCGTCTTCACGCCGCCCGCAGGATCGTCACCAGCGTCTCGCCATAGGCGCGCCGCTCCAGCTCCGCGAAGCCGTCCGGCAGCGCGATCTCGGCATCGGCCGCCTCTTCCAGCATGACAAGCGCGTCCTTCTCCAGCCAGCCGCCGGCGCGGGCGGAGGCGAGCGCCTTCTCGCCGAGCCCCTTGCGATAGGGCGGGTCGCAGAAGACGAGGCTAAACGGCGCCATGCCGGTGATCGGGCCGAGCTTCGTGGCGTCGCGCCGGAAGATGCGGCTGAAGCCGGCAAGCCCGAGCGCCATCTGGTTCTCGCGGATCAGGCCGCGTGCCTCGGTTCCGTCATCGACGAGGAGGGCGAAGCCCGCCCCGCGCGAGAGCGCCTCGAAGCCGAGCGCGCCGGTGCCGGCGAAGAGATCGAGCACGCGCGCACCCTCGACCGCGTCGCCATAGGCATGGGCGAGCACGTTGAACAGCGATTCGCGCAGCCGGTCCGAGGTCGGCCTGATGCTGCCGATCCCCGGTTTCGGGCTGGCGAGCGAGCGCCCGCCCAGTCGTCCGCCGACGATCCGCATGGCTCAGCCGCGCTTGCCGCGCGGGCCGCCGGGGCGAGGGCCCTTGCCGCCCGGACGGCTGCCGCCGGGTTTGCCGCCCGGGCGTCCGCCGAAAGGCTTGTCGCCGAAGCCGCGGCCCCGCGGCCTGTCGCCGGCCGGCCGCGCGCCGAAGCGGCGAGCGGGGCGCTCCGCGCCGTCGCGGGGCGCGCGCTCGGAGCGTTCGCCGCGGGGCGCGCGGTCCTGCCAGGGGCGCTCATCGGCGCGATCGCGGCCGCCGGCTTCGTCGCGCGGGCGCCGGGCCGGCCTTTCGCCGACGCTGCGCACGGGCGGGCGCGATAGGCGGGTCTCGCCGCTGCCGCGCTCATTGCGGGGCTTGCGGTCCGGCCTGCGCCGGCTCTCCGGCTCGGCGGCTTCTTCGCGCGCAGGGGCGCTGATGCGCTCGACCAGCACGCGCCGGCCCTTGGGATCGGCGATGGCCTTGTCGCGCTTGCGCTCGACCGCGCCGGTCGCCTCGCGGACCTCGCGCTCGACGCGCGGATCGGCGCCGCGGCGCGGCGGCGCCTTCCGGACGCGCTGCGGCTCGGTCTCGGCGTCGCGCCAGACGCCGCGATTCCAGGACTTGTCGCCGCGCAGTTCGCGCACCGCTTCGCGCTTCGTCTCATGCGCTTCGTCGCCGGCCTCGCGCCGCCGGCGCGGACGATCCTCGGCCGCCGGCGCACGGCGCGGCGCGCTCGGCAGAGCGTCGCGGCGCGGCGCCTCGAAATCGGCGCCCGCCCTGGCCGCGAGCTCTGTGCCGAGCTGGTCCTGCAGCACGCGCGAGCGGACCTCTTCGACCTCGCCTTCCTCGATGTCGCCGAGCTGGAACGGGCCGAAGGAGATGCGGATCAGCCGGTTCACCGCGAGCCCGAGATGCTCGAGGATGGTCTTGACCTCGCGGTTCTTGCCCTCGCGCAGATCGACCGTCAGCCAGGTGTTGAAGCCCTGCTGGCGCTCGAAGCGGGCGATGACCGGGCCGTAATGCACCCCATCGATCTCGACGCCGTCCTTCACGGTGTCGAGCTTGTCCTGCGTCACCTCGCCGAAGGCGCGCACGCGGTAGCGCCTGAGCCAGCCGGTCTCCGGCAGCTCCAGAACCCGCGCCAGCCCGCCATCGTTGGTCAGCAGCAGCAGGCCCTCGGTGTTGATGTCGAGCCGGCCGATCGAGAGCACGCGCGGCAGATCCTCCGGCAGCGCCTCGAACACGGTCGGGCGGCCTTCCGGATCGTGGTTTGTGGTCACCAGGCCGCGCGGCTTGTGGTAGAGCCAGAGCCGGGTGCGCTCGCGCGCCGGCAGGGGCTCGCCATCGACCAGCACGACGTCAGTCGGCTTCACATCGAAGGCCGGGCTGTCCAGCACCGTGCCGTTCACGCTGACGCGGCCTTCCGCGATCATCGCCTCGCTGTCGCGGCGCGAGGCGACGCCCGCCCGCGCCATCACCTTGGCGATGCGCTCCGGCTCCTGCGCCGCGATCAGCTTGCCCTCGGCGGGGGCTTCCTCGCGGGCACGATGTGGCCGCTCGCTGCGCTCGGCCCGCTGCGGCCGGGGACGCGCGAAGCGCCTCTCGCCGTCGCCGGCTTCGTGACGGCGGGGCGGCCGGCCAAAGCCGCCACCTGCCGGTCGTTCCGCCCGTTCAGCGCCCTCGGGACGCTCACGGAAGACACGCTCGCCGCCGCGCTCGCTGCGACGGGGACGCTCCTCGCCGCTCCTTTCGCGGAAGGGGCGGCCTTCGCCTTCGGGCTTGAATCGTGCCGGCCTTTCGCCGTCAGCCCGGCGCGGACGCGGGGCGCTGCCCTCAGTCGGCTTGCTGAAACGGCGGACAAGGCGCTCCTCGCCCTCGGAATGGCCGCGGAAGGAGCGGCGCTCGCCGGCTTCGCGAAAGCCCTTGCGTTCGCCGCGGGCTTCACCATCGCGTCCGCCGAAGCTGCGCCCGCCCGGGCTCTTGCTTCCCGGCCCTCGGCTTCCGGCGCCCTTGCTTCCGGGACCCTTGCTTCCGGGACCCTTGCCGCCGAAGCCTCGGCCGCCGCCACGGCTGCCGGCGCCGCCGCCCTTGCCCGGGCCGCGGCTTCTGTTGTTGTCGTCGTCTTTCATGACTGCTCCTGAGCCGGCCGAGCACATCCGCTTTGCGGGAAAGGCCTGGCTCGCTTATTCGCTATAACCGGCGCTTGTAGCAGAGGCTTTTCCTCGCCGCGAGCACCAAAGCAGGGGTTCTCGATGCCGCAGCCGCAACCATCCTCCGCCATCGACGCCATGGCGCTGGCCTTCGACGAGGCGAAGGCGGCGGCGGCGCGCGGCGAGGTGCCGGTCGGCGCGGTCGTGATGCGCGAGGGCGCGGTGCTGGCCCGGGCCGGCAACCGCACGCTGGAGCTCAGGGACCCGACCGCCCATGCCGAGATGCTGGCGCTGCGGCTGGCCTGCGAGGCGATCGGCAGCGAGCGATTGATCGGCTGCGACCTCTACGTCACGCTCGAGCCCTGCCCGATGTGCGCGGCGGCGATCTCGTTTTCCCGCATCCGGCGGCTCTATTTCGGGGCGGGCGATCCGAAGGGCGGCGCGGTCGAGAACGGCGTCAGGCTCTATGACAGCCCGACCTGCCACCATGTGCCGGAAGTCTATGGCGGGCTGCGCGAGAGCGAGGCGGCGGCGCTGCTGCGGGACTTCTTCCGCGAGCGGCGCTGAATGACGGAGAGTTTGCGCGCAGCTCGGGTCAGGTATCCGACGAGGTGATGCCGAATTTCTGCGCGAGCTGGGCCCGGTCCATGCAGGAGACGTCGTAGGTCACCTGCCGGCCCTTGAGTTCCGGGCGCCTGGCGAATTCCTTGGTCATGGTGTGGGTGATGGCATCGATGCGCGTCTCGCAGGCCTGCGCGGTGGTGAAGCCCATCTCGCTGATCCGCGATGTGGTGCAGTGCGGCTCGCCCGAGACGCAGGCCATGATGACCATGGTGAAGACATCCATGCGGAATGCTCCTGTCGCTTCGGGTTGAGGCTGCGCCGGTATGGTTAGCGAGCGGTTAACGGCAGGCGAGGCGACCCGGACAGCCAAGCAAGAGACGGGCCGTCAGGCAAGGCTGCGCCAGCAGAGATAGGCGCCGAGCGCCAGCAATCCTGTGAAGAAGCAGATCCTGAAGGCCGCGGGCGAGATGCGGTTGCGGACGAATTGCCCGGCGCCCATCCCGAGCAGGGCCGGGGCCAGCGCCAGGGCCGATTGCCAGGCGACCGTCAGGTTGAGCGCGCCGGCCCCGATCAGCCCGAGGGAGAGGGCGAGCGTCGAGACGATGAAGGAGATGCCGAGCGCCTGCACCAGCTCCTCCTTGTCGAAGCCGAGCGCCTGCAGATAGGGCACCGCCGGCAGCACGAAGACGCCGGTCGCGGCGGTGACGACGCCGGTCGCGAAGCCGACGGCCGGGCCGAGCCAGCCCTCCCAGCCGGCGGGCACGCGCAGCTTCGCCGCCTTGAGGCCGACGGCCGCGTAGAGGATCAGCGCCGCGCCGAGCCAGAGCGTCGCCGTGCCGTCCTTCTCCTGCTGGAGCAGCCCGGCGCCGGCCCAGGTGCCGAGGCAGATGGCGAGCAGCATCGGCCAGAGCCGGCGCAAGGTCGCGGCGAGCTTCGGTCCCGTCGCGATCTGCCAGCCATTGGTGACGAGGTTGGGCACGACCAGCAGGGCCGCCGCCTGCGCCGGGGCCATGACGACGCCGAGGATGCCGACCGCGATGGTCGGCAGCCCGAGCCCGATGACGCCCTTGACGAAGCCGGCGAGCACGAAGGTCGCGGTGACGAAGAGAAGCAGAGCCGTGTTGTCCATGTCCCGCTTCTGGCATCGCCATGCCCGCCTGTCGCCGGTCGATGCTACGGCCGTCACCGTAGCGTCCCCGCTTGCGATAGCGCACCGGCGGCGCATCATGCAGCCATGAGCACGCCGAACAGCTATTCCGGTCCCTATCTCGCGGAGATCGCCCATCTGATGGGCGATCCGGCCCGCGCCAACATGCTGCACGCGCTGATGGACGGCCGCGCGCTGACGGCGAAGGAGCTCGCCTGGCTCGCCGGCGTCGCACCGCAGACGGCGAGCGGCCATCTCGCCAAGCTGATGCAGGGCGGGCTGCTCGCGGTCGCGGCGCAGGGCCGCCATCGCTATTACCGCCTCGCCGGGCCGGAGGTTGCGCAGGCCCTCGAAGGGCTGATGGTGCTGGCGAACAGGGAGGGCAGCGGGCGCCGCCTGCCGTCCCGAGTCGGGGCGGAACTGAGCTTCGCCCGCACCTGCTACGACCATTTCGCCGGCAAGCTCGGCATCGCCATCCATGACGCGCTGATGGCGGGCGGCCACCTCGCCGTCAGCGAGGGCGGCTATGCCCTGACCGCCTCCGGCAAGGCGATCTTCGTCGCGCTGGGTGTCGATCCCGACCAGAGCGGCAGGAGCCGCCGCGCGGCCCTGCGCCCCTGTCTCGACTGGAGCGAGCGCCGGCCGCATCTCGCCGGCCATCTCGCCGCCGCGCTCGCCTGCCGCTGCTTCGAGATGGGCTGGACGCGCCGCCGCAAGGACAGCCGCGCCGTGACGCTGACCGGGGAGGGGCGCTCGGTGCTGGAAGCGGCCTTGCCCGGCTTCCGCTGCGATGCGCCGGAACCGGCCGTCACCCCGTCGCGGCGAGAGCCCGCTCCAGCGCCCGCTTGACCTCGTCCTTGACCGGCTCGGCTGCGGCGAGGATCGCTTTCGCCTTGAAGAAGTCGAGCCCGCCGACGCCGTCGAGCCCGCTGCGGATCAGGATGTCGGGCGGCTGCCGCTCGACCATGCGCTGCACCAGCGTGCGCGTCAGGATCTGCGAGGCGCCGACGATCGCCTCCATCGCGCCCGGCACGCGGCCGTCGCTCGCGGCGACGGGCGCCGCGCTGACATCGACCGCCAGCACGATCCGGCCGGGCGCCATCAATCGCTCATAGGGCAGGGGGTTGATCGCCCCGCCGTCGATCAGCACATGGCCGCCGAGCGCGACCGGCCGCACCAGTCCCGGAATCGCGAGCGAGGCGGCGACCGCCGGGGTCAAAGGCCCTTGCGACAGCGTGACCTCGACATGGCGGTGGTAGTCGGCCGCCGTGGCGCTGAAGGGAATGGCGAGCTCCTCGAAACGGTCGGGCACCGCCTCCGGCCAGAACAGGTCGAGCAGGCGCTCGCCATCGATCAAGGCCGGGTTGCCGAGGCCGCGCACGAGATCGGCGATCTTGCCGATGCGGGCATCGAGCAACCTCGCCACGACCCGCGGCCGATCCCGGAAGCTGGCGAGGACGTGCTCGCGCAGTTCGGCGCCCGAAAGCCCGGCGGCATAGGCGGCGCCGATGATCGCGCCGATCGAGCAGCCTGAAATCGCCGCGGGCTTGAGGCCGAGCTCGTCGAGCGCTTCGAGAACGGGAATCTGGCTCAGGCCCCGCGCCCCGCCGGCGCCGAGCACCAGCGCGACCTCGCCCGTGAACGTTTTGGGCGCGGATCGGGACGCGATTGGACGGCGCGGTGACATCAGCCGAATCTGGGCCTTGCCGCCTTCTCAGGCAAGCGGCTGCGCCAGGAAGGGCTTCAGCGCGGCGAGCGTCGCCTGCGGGTTCTCCTCCGGCAGGAAATGGCCGCTCTCGATCGCCTGCCCCTGCGCCTGCGGCGCAAAGCTCTCGCGCCAGATTTCGAGGGGGCTCGCGCCCTTGGCCGGAATGCCGGCCTCGCCCCACAGGATCAGGGTCGGGCAGAGGATGCGCTTGCCGGCGGCGAGATCGGCCTTGTCCTGCGCGACATCGGTGGTGGCGCCGGCCCGGTAGTCCTCGCAGGCCGCATGGATGCGGGAAGGGTCGCTGAACGAGTCGGCATAGGAGCGCAGCGCCAGCGGATCGAACAGGTCGAGCTTCTTGGCCCGGCTCCAGCTCGCGATGGTGTGGTCGAGCCAGCCGACGGGGTCGGCCTTGAGCAGGTTTTCCGGGGTCGGCTCGGGCTGGGCGAGGAAGGTCCAGTGATAGACCTGCATCGCGCGGGACGCATTCATGCCGTCCCACATCGAGACGGTCGGGATGATGTCGAGCAGGGCGAGCCGCTCGACCCGGCCGGGATGGTCGAGCGCCAGCCGATAAGCCACCCGCGCGCCGCGGTCGTGGCCGATCACCCCGAAGCGGAGATGGCCGAGCGCCTGCATCAGGGCGACGATGTCCTCGCCCATGCCGCGCTTCGTATAGGTCGCCGTTCCGCCGTCGCCATGCGGCGCCGCCGACCAGCCATAGCCGCGCAGATCCGGGCAGACGACAGTGTGGCTCCCGGCCAGCTCGGGCGCGATCCGGTGCCATTCGGCATGGGTCTGCGGAAAGCCGTGGATCAGCACGAGCGGGGGGCCTTCGCCGCCGACGCGGGCGAAGATCTTGCCGACCGGACCGTCGATCCAATGGGCCTTGAAGCCGGGAAACAGGCTGTCGATGTTGCTCATGCCGGGAGCATAACCCCGGCATGGGCGGGCTGTCAGCCTTGCTCGCGCTTCACCGCCTGCCAGCCGATGTCGCGGCGGCAGAAGCCTTCGGGCCAGTCGATCAGATCGACGCCCTGATAGGCTTTCGCCTGCGCCTCGCTCGCGCTCTTGCCCAGGCCGACGATGTTGAGCACGCGCCCGCCGCTGGCGACGAGATCGCCGTCCTTGAGCTTGGTGCCGGCATGGAAGACAAGCACGTCGTCGAGCGCTTCCGCCTTCTCGATGCCGCGGATGACGCTGCCGGTCTCCGGCTGGTTGGGATAGCCCCTGGCCGCGAGCACCACGGTCAGCGCCGTCTCGTCCTTCCAGCGCAGGTCGACGGCGCCGAGCACGCCGTCGCAGGCGGCGAGCAGCGCCGGCACGATGTCGCTCTGCAGCCGCGGCATCAGCACCTCGCATTCGGGGTCGCCGAAGCGGACATTGTACTCGATCAGCTTCGGCCCCTCGGCCGTGATCATCAGCCCGGCGAAGAGCACGCCCTGGAACGGCATGCCGCGCCTGGCCATGCCGGCGAGCGTCGGCCTGATGATCTCGTTCATGACGCGCCCTTCCATGGCGGGCGTCATCACCGGGGCGGGCGAATAGGCGCCCATGCCGCCGGTATTGGGGCCGGTGTCGCCGTCGCCGACGCGCTTGTGGTCCTGCGCCGAGGCGAGCGCCAGCGCATGGGCGCCGTCGCAGAGCGCGAAGAAGCTCGCCTCCTCGCCGATCATCCATTCCTCGATCACCACCTCGGCCCCGGCGCTGCCGAGCCCGCCCGCGAACATCATGTCGATCGCCGCGTTGGCCTGGTCGAGCGTCTCGGCCATCACCACGCCCTTGCCGGCGGCGAGCCCGTCGGCCTTGACCACGATCGGCGCGCCCTGCCTTGCGGCATAGGCCTTGGCGGTGTCGGCACTGGTGAAACGGCCGAAGGCGGCGGTCGGGATGGCGAACTGGGCGCAGAGCTCCTTGGTGAAGCCTTTCGAGCCTTCGAGCTGGGCGGCGGCCTTCGAGGGCCCGAAGACCTTGATGCCGGCCTCCCGCAGATCGTCGGCGATGCCGGCGACCAGCGGTCCCTCCGGGCCGACCACGACGAGGCCGATCCCCTGGAGCCGGCAGAAGGCGACGACGGCGGCATGGTCGGAGATGTCGACCGCGACGTTCTCGCCGCATTGCGCCGTGCCGGGGTTGCCGGGGGCGATGAAGAGCTTCTCGCAGAGCGAGGAGGCCGATATCGCCCAGGCGAGCGCATGTTCGCGGCCGCCCGAACCGATCAGAAGAATCTTCATGGCATCCTCTCTGCTCCGTCACCGGCGAAATAGCGGCCCGGCGCCCCGGCGGCAACGCTTCTTCCGGCAGCGCGGTCCCGCTATGGTCCGGCCATGAACAGCGAATCGACCCTGCCGGCCGGCAATGCGCCGGAATGGAGCGTCTCGGATCTCTCCGGCGCGCTGAAGCGCACCATCGAGGACGCCTTCGGCTTCGTGCGCGTGCGCGGCGAGATTTCCGGCTATCGCGGCCCGGTCGCCTCGGGCCATGTCTATTTTTCGCTGAAGGACACCAACGCCAAGATCGACGCGGTGATCTGGAAGGGCGTCTTCGGCCGGCTGAAGACGCGGCCGCAGGAAGGGCTGGAGGTCATCGCCACCGGCAAGATCACCACCTTCGCCGGCAAGTCGAGCTACCAGATCGTCATCGATTCGCTGGAGCCGGCCGGCATCGGCGCGCTGATGGCGCTGCTCGAGGAGCGCCGCCGGAAGCTCGCCGCGGAAGGGCTCTTCGCCGAGGAGCGCAAGCGGCCCATCCCCTATCTGCCGCGGGTGATCGGCGTTGTCACCTCGCCGACCGGCGCGGTCATCCGCGACATCCTGCACCGGCTGGAGGACCGCTTTCCCCGCCATGTCCTGGTCTGGCCGGTGCGCGTGCAGGGCGAGACCAGCGCGGCGGAGGTCGCCAACGCCATCGCCGGCTTCAATGCTCTGGCGCAAGCCGGGCGCATCCCGCGGCCGGACGTCATCATCGTCGCGCGCGGCGGCGGCTCGCTGGAAGACCTGATGAGCTTCAACGAGGAGATCGTCGTGCGCGCCGCCGCGGCCTCCGGGATTCCGCTGGTCTCGGCCGTCGGCCACGAGACCGATACGACGCTGATCGATTTCGCCGCCGATCTGCGGGCGCCGACGCCGACGGGCGCGGCCGAAAAAGTCGTGCCGGTGCGGGCCGAGCTGATGGGCTTCGTCGCCGATCTCGCCCGTCGCCACGACGGCGCCATGCGCCGCCTCTCGGACCGTCGCCGCAGCGACCTGCGCGCGCTGGCCCGCGCTCTGCCCGGGCCGGAGGCGGTGCTCTCCGGGCCGCGCCAGCGGCTCGACCTCGCCTCGACGCGGCTCGCCCCGGCGCTGGCCCGCAACGCGCGCGCCCACGAGCAGGCGCTGCAGGGCCTCGCCCGGCGCCTGGAGGCCCGCTCGCCCCGCATCGCGCTCGCCCGGCTGCGCGCCCAGCTCGACGGCTTCGCCCGCGTGCTGGCGGCGGCGCGCGGCAATGCGATCGCGAGCGAGCGCACCCGCATCGCCCATGCCCGCGACCGGCTGGCGACGCTGGAGCTGCGGGCCGGCAACGCCTTCGGCCAGAGCCTGATCCAGCGCCGCGAGCGGGGGGGGCTGCTCGCCGACCGCGCCCTGCGCGCCTTCGGGCAGGGGCTGCACCGGCGCCGCGACCGCCTCGACTCGCTCTGGGCTCTGATCCGCTCGCTCGGTCCCGAGGCCGTGCTGGCGCGCGGCTATGCGCTGATCCGCGACGAGGGCGGCGCGCTCATCCGCAGCGTCGCGCAGGCGCAAGCCGGGCAGGCCCTGACGGTGCAGGTTGGCGACGGGCGCTTCGAGGCGGTGGTCCGCGGAGCGGGAGGAACCCCCTCGAAGCCGCAGCCTCGCCCGGCTCGCAGGGAGTCGCCGAAGTCGGCCCAGGGCGATTTGTTCTAGAGCATCGGACCGAAANNCTTTTCGGAAAAATCCGATGCGCCAGCAATGGGATAGATCATCGTTACCGCGTCCGAAAGGACGCGCGATGATCTAGGCGGTTGCCGGCAATCATCGGGCCCTCGTCCTGCGGGACGCGATCCCCGTCGGAATGGCTCCTCAGGATCTCGGAGACCGGACAGGAGAAAATCAAGGCGCCTTCAGGAAGGCGTCGACGCGCTTCAGCGCGTCCTCCCGCGCCGCCGGGTTGGTGCCGACCGTGACCTTGCCGGTGCCGCTGGCGGAATAGGCGATGTTCTCGCGCTCCTTCACCTCCAGCCTGGGATGGTCGAAATCGTGGACCGCCCCGGGATAGAGCACGAATTCGACCTTTTCGCCGCGCCCCTGCGCCGCCTTGGCGAGGTAGCTACACGGGCCGGCGGGGGTCCAGTCGTCGGCTTCGCCCATCAGGATCAGCAGCGGCACTCGTGCGGCGAAGCTCGGCGATTCCGACTGGGCCCGGCAGCTCGGATAGAAGGTGACGGCGCGCGTGAAGTCGGGCCGGCCATCGGCCGGGCGGCGATCCTTGCGGATGGCGGTGAGCACGCTCGAGCCGCCGCCGGCCCAGCCGAGCAGGGCGATGCGGCCCCCCCGGATGTCGTCGCGCTGCTGCAGCCAGATCCGGGCGGCGGCGGCGTCCGCGACGCGCTCGCGCCCGGCCCGCACCGTCAGATCCTTCACGCCGCATTGCGAGCCGAGCCCGCGCGAGCCGTAGCTGTCGGGCATCAGCACCGCGAAGCCTGCGGCGGCGAGCCGCTCGCCCCAGTCGGCATGGCGTAGCGAAAGCTTGCCTTGCTCGCGCCACAGACCGCCGCAACCATGCAGGGCGACGACGGCCGGAAACGGCCCCGTCCCCGGCGGCCGGAAGAAGACGCCGTCGAGATGGCCGCCATCCATGGGAATGGAGACGCGCTCATACCCGCCGGCCAGCGCGGCCGACGCCCAGAGCAGCGCGAGACTCAACACGTACGCCGACAGGCGCCCGATACTGGACATTCCCAACCTGAAGATTATCTCAGACCGGCGAGTATCCCGGCTTTCCGTTTCGCGTTCAATGATTTAATGCGGTTTCGATGAATATCAGCGAGCGTCTTCCCAGCCCCGCTCCCGAGGCGGTCGTCGATTACGGCCATGGCGAGTTCCGCGTGATCAAGCCCGGCGGCTTCGTGCGCTGCGCCGTCACCGGGGCGCCGATCCGTCTCGACGATCTGCGCTATTGGTCGGTCGAGTGGCAGGAGGCCTATGCCTCGCCGGAAGCCGCCCTGCTAAGGCTGCGGCGCGCCGGCCGCGCCTGAAGCCCCTTCCAGCAGCGTCTCGATCCGCTTCGGATCGTCGAAGACCAGCCTGACCGGCACCACGACGAGCCGCTGCCGCTCGGTTTCCGGCCAGAGCGAAGCGAGCTTGGTCATGTCCTTTTCGGTCGTGGCGACGAGCAGATTGCCCGAGCGGGCTTCCGCGATGATGCCGGCCACATCCGCCGCCGTATAGGCATAGTGGTCGCCAAAGGCGCGCTCGCTGGCCACATTCGCGCCGAGCGCTTCCAGCGTCGCCCGGAACTTCTCCGGCCGGCCGATGCCGGACAGCGCCACGATCTTCTGCCCGCGCAGCGCGTCGGCGGCCCGTGCCTCGGGCTCCAGCCGGCCGGCCAGCACCGCTTTGCCCTGCCTCCGGGCCGCTTCCGCGACGCGTTCCCCCGCTGCGCCCGCCCCGATCACGATGACCGCGTCGGTTCGTCCGAGCTGCCCCGCCAGTGGCGCCCGCAAGGGCCCCGCCGGCAGGCAGAGGCCGTTGCCGGTGCCGCTCGCGCCGTCGACGACGGCGAGCCGCAACCGCTTTTCCAATGCCGGGTTCTGCAAGCCGTCATCCATCACGATGACGCTCGCGCCATTGGCGCGGGCCAACGTCGCGCCGGCAATGCGGTCGCGGGAGACGATGGTGCGGGTGTGGCGCGCCATCAGCATCGCCTCGTCGCCGACATCGGCAGGATTATGCCGTGCCGGATCGACCTCGACCGGGCCGGGCAGGCGGCCGCCATAGCCGCGCATCAGCACGAAGGGCATCTCGCCGCGCGCTTTCAGCAGCCCGGCGAGCGTGATGGCGGTCGGCGTCTTGCCGGCCCCGCCCGCGATGAAATTGCCGACGCAGATCACCGGCACGCCGGCATCCGTGCCGGGCCTGCGCATGCGTCCGAGCGTGATGGCGCCGTAGACCCATCCGAGCGGGGAGAGGAGCCGGGCGAGCAGTCCCGGCCGGTCGCGCCACCAGAAGCGCGGGGCGTTGAGCATTAAGAGGCGCTCTCGCGCTGGCCCAGCGCGACGCGCATCAGCAGGGGCTCGATCGCATGCAGGGTGCGGTTGATCGCGCCGCCGAGCTCGGTCGCGGTGTGTCCGGCCGCGCGCGCCGCCTGCCGGGCGCTGGCCGGGTCGCTCAGCCAGCGATGCACCGCGCCGGCCAGCGCCTGCGCGTCGGCGACCGCGCGCGAGCCGCCGTCGCGGTCGAAGGCGGCGAAGATCTCGGCGTTGTTGTGGACATGGGGGCCGTGCAGCAGCGCGCAGCCGAGCTTGGCCGGCTCGATCGGGTTATGCCCGCCGATGCCCTCGACCAGCGAGCCGCCGAGGAAGGCGACCTGCGACAGCCGGTAGAGCAGGCCGAGCTCGTTCAGCGTATCGGCGACGTAGAACTCGACGTCGCGCTCGGGATTCTCGCCATTGGCCCGGCGTGCCGCCGCGACGTCGTTGGCCTGCGCCAGCGCCTCGATCTCGGGGCCGCGCTGCGGATGGCGGGGGGCGACGATGGTGAGCAGCTTCGGCAGATAGGGCTTCAGCGCCAGATGGGCGGAGAGCACGAGCTCGTCCTCGCCCGGATGGGTGCTGGCGGCGATCCAGACCGGGCGCCCGGTGGTCATGCCGTCGAGGATGGCGAGGGTGTCGGCGTCGGCCGGCGGGGCGGGCACGTCGAATTTGAGGTTGCCCGCGACGCTGACGCGCGGCGCGCCGAGCTGCGCCAGCCGCTCGGCATCGGCCTGCGACTGGGCGAGGCAGGCCTCGAAGCAGGAAAGCAGGAAGCGCGCGGCCTGGGGCCGCTTGTACCAGCGCGCGAAGGAGCGCTCCGACATCCGGCCGTTGACCATCACCACCGGCACGTTGCGGCGCTGCGCCTCGATCAGCAGGTTCGGCCAGATCTCGGATTCGCAGATCAGGCAGAGCTCGGGCTGCCAGTGCGCGAGGAAGCGGCGCATGTAGCGCGGCACGTCGAGCGGGAGATACTGGTGGATGGCGCCGGCCGGCAGCCGCGCCGCGAGCAGCCGCGCCGAGGTCACGGTGCCGGACGTCACCAGCACGGCCAGCCCGCGCTTCTGCAGCCTGGCGATCAGCGGCAGCAGGGTCACCGTCTCGCCGACGCTGGCGCCGTGCAGCCAGATGAGCGGGCGGTTCGGCCGCCTGACGCTGGCGAAGCCCCGCCGCTCGGCCAGCCTGTCCGGGTCCTCCTTGCCGCGGCGGCGGCGCCACTGCAGCAGCCCGGCGGCGACGGGTTCGAGCAGGGCGGTCGCCAGCCGGTAGCCGCGGATCAGGGCGCCCTTGCCGCTCATGCCGGCGTCCCGGCCGGCTGCCGGGCGGCTTGCAGCTCGCGCAGCCCGGCGCCGGGGTCGCGGCTGCCGACGAGCTCGTAGGCGCGGGCATGGACGGCGTCGAGGCTGGCCTGGACGGCGAGGCGCGCCGCTTCCTGCGTCTGCGGGTCGGCATCGCGCGCGACCGTGATCGGCTCGCCCACCACGATGGCGCAGCGCCCGAAAGGCAGGCCGATCGAGGCGCGGTCCCAACTGTTGAAGTCGATGCGCCGGCTCGTCACCACCGCGACGGCGCGGATCGGCCGGCCGGAGGCGCGCGCCAGCGAGACGATGCCCGGCCCGGCGATGCGGGCCTGCTTCGGGATATCGGCGGTCAGCACCATCGACTCGCCGGCGGCGAGCCGCTTCACCATGGCGAGGAAGGCGGCGGCGCCGCCCTTCTCGCGGATCTTCCGGCCGAGCGCGCCCGAGCCGCGGATCGCGCCGATGCCAAGCTCGCGCAGGGCGATGGCGTTGAAGCCGCCGTCGCCATGGCGGGAGACCAGCGAGGCGGCCGGCATCCAGTCCGGCCGCGCGAAGGGGATCATGATGTGCTGGCCGTGCCACATCGCATAGATGAGCGGCAGCTCCGGCCTGACCTGGTCGTAGATGTCGGCGGGCTCGAACACGATCCGGTTCGTCCGCCGCACCAGGCGCAGATAGCCGGCCAGCAGCCGGCCGAGCGTTTCCTGTGCCATGCGGGTCTTGAGGATCGAGAAACCCATTTGCCTCTGATCTTGCTTGCGGTCTCGGTTCAGGCCTTGGGCCGTCGCGCGCTTGCCGGGCGCGGTGACGGCGATCTGTCCCATTGTCGTCGCCTCGGATGGCTCCGACAGGCGGCTCCGGCTCCCCGGTTCGGCGCTATGCCGCCTCGGGGTCGAGCAGGCGGTGGAGATGGACGATGAAATAGCGCGTCTGGGCCTGGTCGACCGTCTGCTGGGCCTTGGCCTTCCAGGCCATATGGGCGCTGGCGTAGTTCGGGAAGATGCCGACGATATCGAGCTTCGACAGGTCCCTGAAGGTGATGCCGTCGAGCGAGTCGAGTTCGCCGCCGAAGACGAGGTGAAGAAGCTGCTTCTGGTTCGGTTCCGCGCTCATCGTTCTCTCCAGCAGGATAGCCCCGCGCCCCCATAAGCCATCCCGCGCGCGGGCGCGAGCGGGAGCGGCTCTCCGCGTTGAAAAATTCAGCCCGGCTGCGCCTGGGGGTGCAGTTGCGCCAGGGCGTCGAGCAGGGGCGCCGCGAGGGCGCCGGCGCTCGCCACCAGCATGCCGTGCACCGGCGCCGGCCGGTTGTAGGCGACGGGCGTGCCGTCGCCGCCGCTCAGGCGTCCGCCGGCCTCGCGCAGCACGAGATCGGCGGCGGCGAGGTCCCAGTCGCGCGCGTCGGGCGAGATCAGCCCGGCGTCGATGGTGCCGTCGGCGATGCGCGTCAGCCGCAGGGCCAGCGACGGGATCCTGCCGACGGGCTCGAAGGGCTGCACCCGCGCCAGCGCGTCGAGCATCGGCTTCGGCCCGGCGATCCGGGCGCCGGCGAGCTTCCCGAGCGCCGAGCTGCGGATGGTCTCGCCGTTGCGCCGCGCGCCGCCGCCGATGACGGCGGTATAGGTCGCGGCGCAGGCGGGGGCGTGGACGATGCCGAGGACCGGCGCGCCCTCGTCGAGCAGCGCCACGCAGACCGCCCAGTCCGGCGAGCCGCCGATATAGGCGCGCGTGCCGTCGATCGGGTCGACCACCCAGACGAAGCGGCGGGACAGGCGCTGCGCGTCGTCGACGGTTTCCTCGGACAGCCAGGCGGCCTCGGGAAGCAGCTCCGAGAGGCGTATGCGCAGGAAGGTGTCGACGCCGATATCGGCTTCCGTCACCGGCGAGCCGCCGCTCTTGGACCAGGTCCGCGCGGCGGTCTTCTCTCCCGGGCGGAACAGGTCGAGGGCGATGGCTCCGGCTTCGAGACAGCTCTCGCCCGCCGCCTTCAGCAGGTCGGCGGCGAGGGGTAGCGTGGATGCGCTCATGGCTTCCCTATCGACCGCGAATGCCGCGGTTTCAAGCCGAAAATGCGCCGGCGGATCGAAAGATTCCGTCAAGCATCACGCCGGAAAGCGGCGTTTTCGGGGGCGATCGACCGCAAAACACGCTCCTTTAACCCAACCCATTAAGCGCTCGGACACGCCTGGGACACATCCTCGCAGGGCAAGCACGAGAGCCCCGGCATCGACAGAGGGCTCCGCTGCGGCAGGGATCTAGAGAGGCGTTATTACCGATGGCCAGCGTCACGCCGGCTGCCGGAGAGGGCGGCTTTGCGCCGTACCTCTCCGGTGGACCGACTTCCACCGCGATCGTTTCCCGCAACCCGATGCCGTGCCGCGCCTCGGCGCCTGGCATCGAGCGCGTCGGCTCCGTGCGCATCCTGCGCGGCGCGGCCGGCTGGAGCGGCGTCGCGCTGCGGCTGGCGAATCCGGCCGGGGACGACGAACGTTTCGAGCTCGCCTTGACCGCGGGCGACGGCCGCTCGATCGTCGTCGCCGGGGTCGATCAGGAGGATGCGGTCGCGCTCTGGCGCGATTGCGGCCGCCGGAGCGGCCTGCCGCTCCTGCTCGAATCGGTCGACGGCAAGGTCACGGCGCCGTTTCCGCAGATCGGCCGCGTCGCGCTCGGCCCGGTGCGGATCCGCCGCCGCCACGCCTTCCTCAACGGGCGCCGCCCGCGCTTCCTGACGCGCCGCAAGCCCGGCCGGCTGGCCGAACTGCCGCTCGTCGCCGCGCCCGAGCGGCAGGCCGATTAGGCGAGCAGGTTCCGGGCGACGGCGTCGAGCGCGAAGCCGGCGGCGAGCAGCAGCCCGGCATACTGGTTGGAGCGGAACAGCCTGAGCGCCAGCGCCGCGCCCGCCCCCTCGATCCGGCTGACCTGCCAGGCGAGATGGGCGGCGAAGGCGGCGAAGCCGAGCCAGGCGAAGGCGCCGCCGCCGACCAGCCAGATCGCCGTCCCGCTGAGCAGGGCCGTCAGGGCGAAGCACAGCCCCACCGCCTCGCGCGTATGCTCGCCGAAATAGCGCGCGCTCGACTTGATCCCGACGATGGCGTCGTCCTCGATATCCTGCATCGCGTAGATGGTGTCGTAGCCGACGGTCCAGGCGATGGCGGCGGCATAGGCGAGATAGGCTGGCGCATCGAGCCGGCCGAACACGGCGCTCCAGCCGAGCAGCGCGCCCCAGGAGAAGGCGAGCCCCAGCACGAATTGCGGCAGGTTGGTGATGCGCTTCATGAACGGATAGATCGCCACGATCACCAGCGAGGCGAGCCCCAGCACGACGGTGAAGCGGTTGAACTGCAGCAGGATCGGCAGGGCGAGCAGCGCCTGCGCGATCATGAAGAGCAGCGCCGCGGTGACGCTGACCTGCCCCGAGGGCAGCGGCCGGCCGCGCGTGCGCGCCACCTCGGCGTCGAGCTTGCGGTCGATGATGTCGTTGAAGGTGCAGCCCGCTCCGCGCATCAGGATGGCGCCGAACAGGAACAGCAGGCAATGCCATGGATCGGGATAGGGCCGGCCGGCGGCGATCGCGGCGAGCCCGGCCCCCCACCAGCAGGGCAGGAGGATGAGCCACCAGCCGATCGGGCGCTCGATCCGTGCGAGCTTCAGGAAGGGGCGGCTCGCCCGCGGCGCGCGGGTGTCGACCCAGTGGTCCTTCAGCGCGTCGGGGAGGGGAACGTCGCGCCCCGGAACAGGGCCGGCATGGACGGGGTCGGGCATGGCCGGCGCGACTCCGGCCTAGAGGGCGCCGCGGGGGACCTTCAGCCCGCCTCCGGCGCCGCTGGTGATCGAATCGGCGCCGCCGAACGGGTTGGCGCTCTGCGCCTGCTGCTGCGCGCGGCGCTGCATCGCGGCCTGCTGCTTGACGGCGTTGCAGGCCTGGCCGCGGAAGGTCGCGACCTTCTGGTTATCGGCCTTGAGGCCGTCGATGAACGAGCCCGGGATCTGGCACCAGTCCTGATTGGCGGTGGCGAACTTCACGGTCTCGTTGCCGTTCTTCACCAGCGTGCCGAAGGTGCTGCAGGCTTCCTGCGGGGTCATCTTGCGCTTGGCCTTCTGGGCGGCGGTGATCTTGCCCACCAGCGCCTGCCGCGCCTGCAGCAGCTTCTGGAGCGGTTCGCAGCCCGAGACCTGCGCGCTGGCCGGGGAGGCGATCAAGAGCGAAGCCAGGGCGAGGCTGAGCGTCGCTGCCAATCCCGATGCCATCCTGAGCCGCATGATGTCCCTTCTCCGCTTCCCGGCCGCCCGGGCCGATCCCTGAACATCTCCTTAACAGCAGGCGTCGTTGACGCCAACGACTCTTGCAAGCGACTCGCGAGCGGCTCTTGCAACTGCGTCTGCCATCGTGGAGGAAGCGAAAGCCGTTAGGCCAGGATTGTGGCGGTTTTTGCGCCGCTTTCGAGAGATTCGTTGCCGGAGGAGCGGCCGAGCCGATGTCCATTCCCGATTTCGCCCGCCATCGCCTGCATCTCGACGCGGCTTTCGCGGCCGGCGCGGAGCTGCCGCTGGAGCGCGACCAGGCCAATTATCTCCTCAACGTGCTGCGTCTGCGGACGGGCGATGCGATCCTCGTCTTCAACGGGCGCGACGGCGAATGGCTGGCGCGCGTTGCCCCCGAGGGCCGCAAGCAGGCGCGGCTGTCCTTGGAGAGGCAGGTGAAGGCGCAGCCGCCGGCCGCCGATCTGCACTATCTCTTCGCGCCGCTGAAGCATGCCCGGCTCGACTACATGGTGCAGAAGGCGGTCGAGATGGGCGCCGGCCTCCTCCAGCCGGTCATCACCCGCCGGACGCAGGTGGCCAGGCTCAACGGCGAGCGGATGCGGGCCAATGCGATCGAGGCGGCCGAGCAATGCGGCATCCTCGCCTTGCCGGAGATCGCGGCGGAGAGGCCGCTCGCGGCGGCGCTGGCGGCGCTCGATCCCGACCGCCTCCTGGTCTTCTGCGACGAGGGGGCGGAGCGGGACAGCCCCCTCGCGGCGCTGCGGTCGCGCGCGCCGGCGCCGCTCGCGGTGCTGATCGGCCCGGAGGGCGGCTTCGACGCGGGCGAGCGGCGGCTGATCGGGGCGCGCCCCAACACGCTGGCGATCTCGCTCGGCCCGCGCATCCTGCGCGCCGATACGGCGGCGGTCGCGGCGCTGGCCGTGGTGCAGGCGGCGCTGGGCGACTGGGCGAGCCGCTGAGCGCCTGCCTTCCGGCCCTGCCGCCAGCGCTTGCCGGCTTTTCGAGAATGGCGGCGCCAGGTCGTTGTCGCGCGTCGGGCTCTCGCCTATGTCTGTCTGCCCCACGCCTTGAACCCGCGGCCAGCCGGCTGCCGGGAGCTTTGGCCCTGTCGCCTGTTCTGCCGGAGCGCCCATGGCTCGCGATGTGACCGACACGACCCCGATCGGCTCCAAGGAGGAGCTGATTTCCTGGATCGCCGAGGGCGAGAAACCGGAAGCGCGCTTCCGCATCGGCACCGAGCACGAGAAGTTCCCGTTCTACCGCCAGGATCTCGCTCCGGTGCCCTATGAGGGTCGCGACGGCGCCGGCGGCATCCGCGCCCTGCTCGAAGGCATGCAGCGGCGGCTCGGCTGGGAGCCGATCGTCGATGACGGCCGGATCATCGGCCTCGCCGGCCCGGACGGCGGCGGGGCGATCTCGCTGGAGCCCGGCGGCCAGTTCGAGCTGTCGGGCGCGCCGCTGGAGGACATCCATCAGACGCAGGCCGAGCTCGCCGCCCATCTGGCCGACGTCAAGGCGGTGGCGGAGCCGCACGGCATCGGCTTCGCGGCGCTGGGCGCCTCTCCGCTCTGGACGCGGGCGCAGACGCCGGTGATGCCCAAGGGCCGCTACAGGATCATGGCGAACTACATGCCGAAGGTCGGCACGATGGGGCTCGACATGATGTTCCGGACCTGCACGGTGCAGGTCAATCTCGACTTCGCCAGCGAGGCCGACATGGTGCGCAAGCTGCGCGTCTCGCTGGCGCTGCAGCCGCTGGCGACGGCGCTCTTCGCCTCCTCGCCCTTCCTGGAGCGCAGGCTGAACGGCTTCCAGTCGCTGCGCTCGGAGATCTGGCGCCACACCGACAACGACCGTTCCGGCATGCTCGCCTTCGCCTTCGACGAGGGCATGTCCTACGAGGCCTATGTCGACTGGGCGCTCGACGTGCCGATGTATTTCGTCAAGCGCGGCGAGATCTATCACGACGTCGCCGGCGCCTCCTTCCGCGACCTGCTGGCGGGCCGGCTGCAGCAGCTTCCCGGCGAATGCGCCACCATGTCGGACTGGGCGAACCACCTCTCCACCTTGTTCCCCGAGGTCCGGCTGAAGCGCTTCCTCGAAATGCGCGGCGCCGATGCCGGCCCGGCCGACATGCTGACGGCGCTGCCCGCCTTCTGGGTCGGGCTGCTCTATGATCGCGGCGCGCTCGACGCCGCCTGGGATCTGGTCAAGGGCTGGAGCGCGGAGGACCGCCAGGGCCTGCGCGACGCCGCGCCCAGGCTGGGCCTCGACGCCGTCGTCGCCGGGCGCAGGCTCGGCGAGGTCGCGGCCGACGTGCTCGAGCTGTCGCGCGCCGGCCTCGCCCGCCGGGCGCGCCGCGACGCTTCCGGCCGCGACGAGAGCATCCATCTCGCTCCCTTGCAGGCGATCCTGGCGCGCGGCGAGACGCTCGCACAGCGCCTTGAGGCGCGGTATCGCGGCGAATGGGCGGGCAAGGTCGAGCCGGTCCTGACCGAGCTGGCGCTGTAGGCCGCGCTCGCGGCGGAAAAACGCGCGAAGCGCCGGATTGCAGCGGTCGGATTAACGATTTGGCCGCAGCTCGCGCCTAACCTAGCGGCATGGATCGGATCCGCGCCAGTTCTGTCGTGTTCCGCCGCGATGAGCGCGGCACGACAGCCATCGAGTACGGGCTCGTCGGCGTGCTGGTCTCCCTCGCCATCATCGCGGGGGCGATGCAGACCGGCGAATCCGTCCGCGGCTTCTTCGAGATGGTGCAGAACGCCTTCCTGGCGCTCTGAGCGCCGCTACTCCGCTGCCGTCTTGAAGCTCGCCAGATTGTCGAGGCTCTGGATGATGTGCTCGGCCAGCGCATTGGAGAGCACGGAGGGGTCGAAGCGCGTGCGCAGCAGGCCGATCTTGCAGGAGGGCAGCGTCGCGAAGCCCTCCGACGGCCCGAGGATCCGCATTCCGGGCCTGACCGCGCTCTCGGGCAGCACCGAGACCGCGAGCCCCGCCACCACAGCCGCGCCGACCGCGGTCGAGTTCCAGCTCGCATAAAGCACGCGGAAGCGGCGGCTCTTGGCCTCCAGCGCGTCGACGGCGGCCTGGCGCCAGTTGCAGGTCGGCCGCCCCAGCGCCAGCGGCAGCGGGTCCTCCTCATGCACGGTGTGGCGCGCCGAGGTGACCCAGAGCAGCGGCTCGATGCGGATGATCTCGCCCTGGCCGCGGTTCTCGACATGGGTGATGATGGCGAGGTCGATGTCGCCGGTGGCGATCCGCTCGGCCAGCATCGGCGTCGGCTCGCAGACCACCGTGACCTCGGCGCGCGGGTTCGAGCGCGCGAAGCGGGCGAGGATTTCCGGCAGGTAGCGGTCGGCGTAGTCGTCGGGCACGCCGAGCCGGATGCGCCCCTTCAGATCGGCATCGGTGAAGGTCGCGACGCATTCGAGATTGAGACGGACGATCCGGCGGGCGTAGTCGAGCAGCCGCTCGCCGTCCTCGGTCAGCTTGGCGTGGCGGCCGTCGCGCCCGAAGAGCGGGCGCCCGATGCGTTCCTCGAGCCGCTTCATCTGCATCGAGACGGCCGATTGCGTCTTGAACACGATCTCGGCGGCCCGGGTGAAGGAGCCGGTATCGGCGATGGCGACGAAGGTCTTGAGCTGGTCGGCGTCGAGCACATGGGCCATGGCGATCTCCGGCGAGCGATCATCAATATCCGTGTTGTCAAACATCATAAGCATTCGTTTGGCTGATGACCAGCCTGCCGATACTGTCCAATCGTTCTCCGGGATTTCGGCCAGTGGGTGCGTCCGGGCCGAGGGAGGGCGCCGATCCATCTCGCATTCCGTTGGGAGGCCGTCATGCTGATCATGACCATTGCCGCGAAGTCGCTGTCGTCCGTTCCGGCCGGCGTCCTGCGTCTCGCCGCCGCCGGAGTCCGGATGCCCGTCGTCCTTCTGCGAGCCCTGATCCATCGCCGCGAGGTGATGCGTCTCGCCGAGCTCGACGAGCGCGGCCTCAAGGATATCGGCCTGGTGCGCTCGGACGTTGCCGGAGCGCTGGCGACGTCCTGGCTGCGGGACCCTTCCGCGGTGCTGGCCTCGCGCTCGCGCGCCAGCGCCGACATCGCCCGGGCGCGGCGCGAGCACGCCTCGCGCCATGTCGCCGCTCCGCCGGCCGGGTCCGGGCCGGTGCTGGCGAAGGACGCCGATTTCAGGGTTGCACGCTGCGCCTGACCCCTTGGCGCTGCGTCCCTGCGGGCGGAAGCTTCGTGCTTCCGCCCTTTTTTATGCCCGCAGCCCGCCGGAATGCGCGTGTGGCGCATTCCGGGCGCGCGCCTAACGCATTTTTATCGTTTTGGCTGAAATGTGTCCGCGGGAGCGGCCCGCCGGCCGCCGGACAGGTGGCACGGGCATGACGTTCTCTCTGCGCCTCGCGGATCTGAGGATCCGCACCAAGATCGCGCTTCCGCTGGTGGCGATCGGGCTGATCAGCATCGGCACCGCGCTCTATGCCGGGCGTGAGAACGCCCGCATCCAGAAGAGCTATGCGGAGCTGATCGACCAGCGCTCCACGGCGATCCTGGATTCCGCGCAGTCGACGCTGGCGACGAGCTACGTCCTGCGCGACCTTTACAAGGCGATCGCCTATCCCGAATACATGAAGCAGAACGCGACGAGCATCGAGGATGCCCGCAAGGGCTACGAGCTCGCGCTCCAGCAGCTCGTCGACGCGAAGATCAGCTTCCCCGAGCGCCATGCCGAATTCGACGCCCTCTCGCGCGCGATCGCCGGGCTGAAGCCGAAGATCGACGACGTTCTCGGCCAGGCCTCGCGCGACGAGGACCTGCCGGCCCTGTCGGTGATGTCGGAGCTCGATCGCGCCTTCGCCGCGATCATCGCCGATGCGGTCAGGCTCAACGGCGCGATCAAGAGCCAGACGCAGGCCGACGGCCTCGCCCTCGACGCCGAGGCCAAGCGGCTCGACCTGATCCTGCTGGTCCTCTCCGTCGCCGGTGTGCTGCTCGGCCTGGCCGGGGCGATGCTCCTGGCGCGGCGCTCGATCACCCGGCCGCTCGACACGCTCAAGGCGCGCATGGACGACCTTGCGGCCGGCGACTACGCGGTCGAGGTCGACGGCCAGGGCCGCCGCGACGAGATCGGCGCCATGGCGCGCGCGGTGCAGGTGTTCAAGGAGAACGGCCTCGCCGTCCGCCGCCTCGAGGCCGAGACGGCCGAGGGCCGCGAGGCGACCGAGGCGCAGCGCCGCCTCGCCGAGCAGGAGCGGATCGCCCGCGCCCGCGAGCAGGAGGCGCTCGCCGCCGAGCAGCTCAAGGTGATGGCGGCGCTCGGCGAAGGGCTCGACCGGCTCTCGCAGGGCGACCTGACCTGCCGCATCGAGGCGGAGCTCGCCGCCGAATACGAGAAGCTGCGCGACGATTTCAACCTGGCGGTCGCGCATCTCTCGGAGACGATCCGCACCATCCAGGCGACCTCCGGCGATGTCGCCAACGCCGCCCGGGAGATCAACACCGGCGCCGACGACCTCTCCAGGCGCACCGAGGAGCAGGCCTCATCGCTGGAGGAGACCGCCGCCACCACCGAGCAGCTCGCGGCTTCCGTCAAGGCTTCGGCCCAGGCCTCCCAGCAGGCGGTCGCGCTCGCCGACGAGGCGATGGAGGTCGCGCGCAAGGGCGGGGCGATCGTCCATGACGCGGTCGACGCCATGGCGCGGATCGAGGCGGCCTCGCGCAAGATCTCGGACATCACCACCGTCATCGATGAGATCGCCTTCCAGACCAATCTGCTCGCCCTCAACGCCGCGGTCGAGGCGGCGCGGGCGGGCGATGCCGGCCGCGGCTTCGCGGTGGTCGCTTCCGAAGTGCGCACCCTCGCCCAGCGCTCGGGCGAGGCGGCCAAGAGCATCACGGCGCTCATCACCGAATCCGGGGCCGAGGTCGCCCAGGGCGTCGGCCTCGTGCGCTCGGCGGGGTCCGCCCTGGAGCGGATCGTCGAGGCCTCGCAGAAGGTCTCCGCGACCGTCTCGGACATCTCTTCCGCCGCGGCCGAGCAGTCGAACGGCATCGACGAGATGAGCCAGGCCGTCGCCCATATGGACGAGATGACCCAGCAGAACGCGGCGCTCGCCGAGCAGAGCGCCGCCTCGGCGACCGCGCTCGCCGGCCAGATCCAGCGTCTCAACGAGCTCGTCGCCAGCTTCCGCACCCGCGACGACGCCGCGGAACTGCACGCCATGGCCGCGGCGATGGCGCGGGCGGATCAGGGCTGGTCGCGGCGGCGGCAGGGCTGAGCCGGCGAAGCCTCCGGGTTTTCAGCGAACGACGCCGTCATTCCGGGCTCGATCCGGCATGTTTCCGGGTAGAACCGGCGCGTTCTAGCGCCGCTGGCCCCCGCCGAGCATGGCGTCGAGGATCGATTTCAGCGCGTTCTGGTGGTCGTCCTGGATCTGGCGGCCGTGCTCGAACATCTGGTTCAGGGCATCGAGGCCGATGGAGCCCGGACCGCCGGCGGAGGAGGGCGGCGGCTCGTCCGGCGCGGGCTCCGGCGCGCGACGCTGCTGCGGAGCGCTGCGCGGCTGCGCCTCGGGCGCGGCCCCGCCGGCCGCCGCGCCGCCGAACATGCCGCCCAAAATCTGCCCCAGCATGCCGCCGAACGGGTCGGCGGCGGGGCCGCCGGCATTGCCCTGCGACTGCGGCTGCGGCTGGCCCGGGGCCGCGCCCTGCCCGAACATGCCGCGCAGGATTGCCTCCATCGGGTTGTCGGGCATTTGCGGCTGCGGCTGAGCCTGCGGCGCCGGCTGGGCGCCCGGCATCTGGCCGCGCATCATCTCGGCGAACTGACCGAGAATGCCGCCGAGCCCGCCGCCGCTGGCCGATTTGAACAGGCCGCCCATCAGGATCGAGGCGATCACCGGCAGCATCTGCTTGAGGATGGCCTGGCTGACGCCGCTGGTCGCCGCCGCCTGCGCCGCGATGGCCTGGCTGACCTCGCGCGAGCCGAAGAGCTGGCCGAGCACGTCGTTGCCGGCCGCCTGCGCATCCGGCGGAATGCCGCCGCCGGCCTCGAAGAAGCGCGCATAGGGCGAGGCGGTCATCATCTGGGCGAGCGAGCCGAAGGCGTAGGGGTTCTGCGTCTGGCGCTGGAGCCCCATGGAGAAGGCCGGCAGCAGGGCGTCGAGCGCGGCCTGCGTCTGCTGCAGGCTCAAGCCGTATTGCCGGGCCATGTTCTGCATCGCCTGGCCGTTCTGGGCCGATTGCATGATCTCGAACAGATTCATCGTCGACGCCTCCAGGCCGGCTTCAGCTCCGCGCCTCGGCCGACGATAGCAGGGTGTCCTTGTCTGGCAAATCGAGACCGCCCCGTCGTTGCAGGGCCTCGCGCTCCAGCCGGGCGATGCCGCGATAGGCGAAGGCCAGCGCCAGCACGCCGAAGGCGACCGCGCCCAGCGCCGAGCCGGCGAGCGCGCCCTTCGGCCCGGCCATCTGCGCGCCGGCAAAGGCGAAGGGCATGGTGCCGAGCGTCGCCCGGCCCCAACTGAACAGCGTCGACAGGAACGGCATGCCGAGATTGTTGAAGGCGGCGTTGGCGACGAAGAGCATGCCGACGAAGAGCCACATTGGCCCGGCGATCAGGCAGAAGAAGTCGACCAGCTCCGCCGTCAGCCCCTGCGCCTGGAACACCGCGACGATCACGCCGCGCAGCGACAGCAGCACAAGCCAGGCGACGAGGACGCAGCCGGTCGCGAAGATCGCCGAATCGGTCAGCCCCCGCCGCATCCGGTCGAAGCGCCCCGCGCCCCAGTTCTGCCCGAGGATCGGGCCGACCGCGCCCGAGAGGGCGAAGACGGCGCCGAAGGCGACCGGCACCAGCCGGTCCATGATGGCGAGCGCCGCCACCGCCGCGTCGCCGAAGCGGGCGACGACGCCGGCGAAGACGGCGTTGGCGATCGGGTTGGAAAGATTGGTCAGGATCGCCGGCCCCGCGATCGCGAAGGTCCGGGCGCTGTCCTGCCTCACCCGGCGCCAGCGCGGGCGGGCGACCATGTTGTGGCGGATGACGGCCGCATGGAAGCCGGTCGCGACGATGACGACCCGCGCCAGCACCGTGGCGATCGCCGCGCCGTCGGGTCCGAGGCCGAAGCCGAAGATCAGCAGCGGATCGAGCCCGGCGGTGGCGAGGCCGCCGAACAGCGTCACCAGCATCGCCCGGCGCGCGTCGCCGATGGCGCGCAGAACGGCCGAGAAGCCCATGCCGACCGCCATCAGGACGTTGGAGGGCAGCGCGATATGCAGGAAGGAGAGCGCGACCGCATAGGACTGCTCGCGCGCCCCGATCGCGCGCAGCAGCCAGGGCAGCAGCGGCAGGACGACGAGCGACAGCGCGAGCGCGGCCAGCGCCATCAGGACCAGCGTCGAGGCGGCGATGCGCCGCGCGCCCTCCCTGTCGCCGGCGCCGATGCTGCGCGAGGTCAGGGCCGCGACCGCGATCATCAGCCCGACATTCACCGAGACCATCAGATAAAGCACGATGGTGGCGTAGCCGACGCCCGCCGTCGCCTCCGGCCGCCCGAGCCAGGAGACGTAGAGCAGCGAGAGCAGGTCGACGACGAAGACCGCCATCAGGCCGACAGAGCCGGTCGCCGTCATCACCGCGACGTGGCGCATCAGCGAGCCGTCGACGAAGACGGCCCGCGGCGGGCCGCTCGGAATCCGGGTCATCGTTCCGGCTCGCCCACGCCGCCGACCAAGATCTGCGCGCCGCCGTCCTCGATCACCTCCCGGGTCTCGTCGGTGAGCGCCTTGGGCTTGCCCTTCGGCGTGACGAGGGGTTCGGGCATCACGCGCGGAACCTGGTTGAGCGCCGCCGCGAGCCCCTCGTGGAACTGGATCTCCATGCGCTGCGCGTCGCGGTCGCGGACATGGTCGATGACGAGGTCGGCCTCGTCGCGGGTCAGCCCGACCGCCTCCAGCGTGACCCGGCCGAAATCGAGGGCCGATTCGAAGGTCTCGCGCATCTGGTAGTCGACATTCGCCTTCATCAGCTCGATGGCGTGGATGCGGTCGAAGGCTCGCGCATGCACGCGCACATTCGGGAATTCCGCCTTCACCATTTCGAGGGTGCGCAGCGCGGCGTCCTTATTGTCGACGCAGATGCAGATGATGCGGGCCTTGCCGGCGCCGGCGGCGCGCAGCACGTCGAGGCGGGTGCCGTCGCCGTAATAGACCTTGAAGCCGAAGCGCGCCGCGGCCCGGATCTGCTCCACGTCGGAATCGATCACGGTGATGTTGACGTGCTGCAGCAGCAGCGCCTGCGTCACCACCTGGCCGAAGCGGCCGAAGCCGATCACCATCACCTGGCTGTCGTCGATGCCGTCGAAATCCTCGTCCATCGTCTGCGCGCCGATGCGCGCGAGCAGGGCGCTGTCGAGCAGCTTCGCCACGACCGGGCCGAGCAGCATGCTGATCGCCGCCAGTGCCGTGACGATCGCCGCCTGGCGCGGGGCGAGAAGGCCGTTGGCGAGGCCCAGCGGCAGCAGCACGAAGGCGAATTCGCCGGCCGGCGAGAGCAGGGCGCCGGCGCGCAGCGCCTCCAGCGTGGTCGAGCACGACACGCGCAGGATCGAGGCGACGACGGCGATCTTGAACAGCACCAATAGCGGCGCGGCGACGGCGAGCAGCAGCGCGTTCTCGGCGACGAGCTTGAGGTCGAGCGACATGCCGACCGCCATGAAGAACAGGCCCAGCAGCACGCCGCGGAACGGCTCGATATCGGCCTCGAGCTCATGGCGGAAATGCGAATCGGCCAGCATCACCCCGGCCAGGAAGGCGCCCATCGCCATGGAGAGACCGACATGTTCCATCAGCAGCGCCGCGCCCAGCACGATCAGCAGGGCGGCGGCGGTCATCACCTCCTTGGCGCCGCTATTGGCGAGGATGCGGAAGATCGGGTTGAGCAGGTAGCGCCCGGCGAAGACGATCGCGACCAGGGCCGCGATCGCGATGCCGAGGCTGCCCAGCGCCCGCATCGGGCTGCCGGATTCGGCGCCGGTCGCCGCCAGCAGCGGCAGCAGCGCCAGCACCGGCGCGATCGCGATGTCCTGGAACAGCAGGATCGAGAAGGTGCGCCGGCCATAGGTCTCGTTGCCGTCGCCGCGCTCCTCGAGCAGTTGCAGGGCGATCGAGGTCGCCGACAGCGCGAGCGCCACGCCGACCGCCACAGCGCCCCCGCCCGAAAGGCCGAAATACCAGCCGGCGAAGCCGATGCCGGCGGCGCTCAGCCCCATCTGGGCCAGCCCGAGGCCGAGAATGTCGCGCCGCATCGAATAGAGGCGCGCCGGCTGCAGTTCGAGCCCGACCAGGAAGAGCAGCAGCACGACGCCGATCTCCGCCGTGCCCCGGATGGCGCCCGGGTCCTTGATCACGCTGAGCACGGAGGGGCCGATGAGCACGCCCGCCGCCAGATAGCCCAGCACCGCCGATTGCCCGAGCTTGCGGAACAGCGGCACCGCGATCACGGCGCCGGCGCAGAAGGTCAGGATCGGCGGCAGATAGCTGGCATGGGAGGCGGCATCGGCCATGGGCGGCTCACGCTGAGGGGACAGCCGACTCCGGCGCCGGCCGCTCCTATCTAGGCG
The DNA here is from genome assembly GCA_900466745.1 of Hyphomicrobiales bacterium. GTDB lineage: Bacteria > Pseudomonadota > Alphaproteobacteria > Rhizobiales > Beijerinckiaceae > Allobosea > Allobosea minatitlanensis. The sequence continues at coordinate 171,729 of UBNE01000001.1, forward strand.
CTCGTCCCGCCGAGCGCGAGGGGCAAACGCCGGGGGGCCTGCCCCCCGCGTGCAGCGGGGCGCCGCTCGGCTCAGTTCCCCAGGGCGCCCTCGGGCGATCGCGCCCCTTGCATGTTCTCCTGCATGCTCTCCCGCATGTCCTGCGCGCCCGGCCAGGCCGAAAGCGCGTCGAGCCCGCTGCGCAGCTCGTCGGGGCCGGGCGCGGTCAGCGTCGCCTCCAGCGCCGCATGCTGCGCATGCCAGACGGGCAAGGCGGCGAGCAGCCGGGCGTGTCCGGACGCGGTCAGCGAGATGCGCCGGGCGCGCCTGTCGTCCGGGTCCGGCGCCACGGCGGCGAGGCCCTCGCGCACCAGCGGCTTCAGCGCCGCCGTCAGCGTGGTCCGGTCCGTGCCGAGCAGCTTCGCCACCGCGCCGATGACGGGCGGCTGCGGCCGGTTGAGCGACATCAGCAGCGAGAACTGCTCGTTGGTCAGGCCGTGCGGCCGCAGCGCCTCGTCGAAGCGGCGCGCCAGCGAGCGCGCCGCGCGCTGCACATGCAGGCACAGGCAGCGGTCGCGCACATCCAGCGTGGCCTGGAACGGGACGGTCGGGGCAGGGCTTCGCATCATCCTACTCTGTTGGTATCAACCTATAAGTCAATGCATGCCGGCGTTTCCTTGACATCGCCTCGTTCCCGCCGAATGAAGACGCTGGCCCGACCGGAGACCGCCCCAGACGTGACCAAGCCGCCGCTCGATATCCTGCTCTGCGCCCCGCGCGGCTTCTGCGCCGGGGTCGTGCGCGCCATCGACGCGGTGGAGAAGGCGCTGAGCCTGCATGGCGCGCCGGTCTATGTCCGCCACGAGATCGTGCACAACAAATATGTGGTCGAATCCCTGAAGCGGAAAGGCGCCGTCTTCGTCGCCGAGCTGGACGAGGTGCCGGACGAGACCCGGCCGGTGATCTTCTCCGCCCATGGCGTCGCCAAGGCGGTGCCGGCCGCGGCGAAGGCGCGCAACCTCTTCGCCATCGACGCCACCTGCCCGCTGGTGACCAAGGTCCATCGCGAGGCGGAGGTGCACCACAAGCGCGGCCGCCACATCCTGCTCGTCGGCCATGCCGGCCACCCGGAGGTGATCGGCACGATGGGGCAGCTTCCCGATGGCGCGATCACCCTGATCGAGACGCTCGCCGACGTCGCGGCGCTCGAGCCGCCGCCGGGGGCGGCGCTGGCCTACGTCACCCAGACGACGCTCTCGGTCGACGACACCCGCGGGATCGTGGAGGCGCTGCAGCGGCGCTTCCCCGACCTGATCGCCCCGCACAAGGAAGACATCTGCTACGCCACGACCAACCGCCAGGAGGCGGTGAAGCGCGTCGCCCCGCTGGTCCAGGGGCTGATCGTGGTCGGCTCGCCCAATTCCTCGAACTCGCAGCGCCTGCGCGAGGTCGCCGAGCGCGCCGGCTGCCCGGTGGCGCGCCTCGTCCTGCGTACCGACGAGATCGACTGGTCGGTCTTCGGGGCGATCCGCAGCCTCGGCATCACCGCGGGGGCGAGCGCGCCGGAGGTGCTGGTCGAGGAGATCATCGACGCCTTCGCCGAGCGCTACGAGGTCCGCGTCGAGACGGTCTCGACCGCCAGCGAGGACGTGTTCTTCCCGCTGCCGCGCGAATTGCGCGGTGACGCGGCACCGGCCGCGGCCGAATAATCCCAACGAGAAAGCGACCGCCTTGGCCGTCTATACCGAAGTGCCCGACGACGAGATGGCAGCCTTCGTGGCGCGCTACGGCATCGGCGATCTCCTCTCCGCCAAGGGCATCGCCGAGGGCGTCGAGAATTCCAACTACCTGCTGCGCACGACCCGAGGGGCCTATATCCTCACCCTCTACGAGAAGCGGGTGAACCCGGACGACCTGCCCTTCTTCCTCGGGCTGATGCAGCATCTGGCGGCGCGCGGGCTGATCTGCCCGCAGCCGGTCAAGGACAGCCGCGGCGAGATGCTCGGCCGCCTCGCCGGGCGGCCCGCCGCCATCGTCACCTTCCTCGACGGGCTCTCGGTGCGCCGGCCGACCGCCGCGCATTGCCAGGAGCTTGGCAAGGGGCTGGCGCAGCTCCACGCCGCCGGGGCCGATTTCGCCATGGAGCGGGTGAATGCGCTCTCCGTTCCGGGCTGGCGCCCGCTGGTCGAGCAGGCCGGGGCCGATGCCGACAAGGTCTCGCCCGGGCTGGCGCGCCGCATCGCGGCCGAGGTCGCGGTGCACGAGGCGAGCTGGCCGCAGGCTTTGCCGCGCGGCGTCATCCATGCCGATCTCTTCCCCAACAACGTCTTCTTCATCGGCGACAGGCTCTCGGGGCTGATCGATTTCTACTTCGCCTGCACCGACGCCTTCGCCTACGACCTCGCCATCTGCCTGAATTCCTGGTGCTTCGAGGCCGACAGCTCCTTCAACCTCACCAAGGGCCAGGCGCTGCTGGCGGGCTATGAGAGCGTCCGGCCGCTGGAGGCGGCCGAGGTCGAGGCCCTGCCGCAGCTCTGCCGCGGCTCGGCGCTGCGCTTCCTGCTGACGCGGCTGGTCGACTGGCTGAACGTGCCGCCCGGCGCCCTGGTCAAGCCGCATGATCCGCTCGAATACGACCGCAAGCTCGTCTTCCACCAGCGCGTTGCGGACGCCCGCGAATACGGGCTGAAGCGGTGAGCGGCACTGTCGAGGTCTGGACGGACGGGGCCTGCTCCGGCAAGCCCGGCCCCGGCGC
>UBNE01000073.1 GCA_900466745.1 Hyphomicrobiales bacterium
ACCCCCGCGCCGCAGCGCGCCGGCCCGCCCCGCCTCGTCGTCCTGCCGGGCGGACGGGCCTGAACCGGCCAAATCCTAACCCTCCGTTAACTGCCCGCCGCCTAGGATCGGCCGGGATTCAGGCTGGTCAGTGATGTTGAGCGCGCTTCAAACGCCCCGGGCGGCGCCCATTCCCGTCGAACGCAGGCGGCATCGCCGGATGAAGGTGGTGCTGTTGGGCCGTTACATGCTGCCCAGCCGGCTGGAATATCCCTGCCAGACGATCGACATCTCGCCGGGCGGCGTCCATCTGGCGGCGCCGGCCAAGGCCGCGCCGGGCGAGCGGGTCATCGTCTATCTCGAGCATCTCGGCCGGATCGAAGGCAGTTGCGTGCGGACCACGATGGAAGGGTTCGCCATGACGATCACCGCCACCAGCCGCAAGCGCGAGAAATTCACGGCCCAGCTTACCTGGCTCGCCAACCGCGACGAGCTCGGCCTGCCGGAGGACCGCCGGCACGAGCGCATCGCTCCGCGCAATCCCCGCTCGCTCTTCGCGCTGCGGGACGGGTCCGAGCATCCGGTCCGCGTCATCGACATCTCGCTCTCCGGCGCGGCCGTCACCAGCGATCTCGACCTGCCGGTCGGCACCCCGGTCCGGCTCGGCTCGACGCCGGCCCGGATCGTGCGCCGCTTCGACGGCGGCTACGCGGTCGAGTTCAACTTCCCGCTCTCGGCCGACCTGCTCGACGAGAATCTCGAGCTCTGAGCCCGGGCCGCCCGGCCGACCTCCCCATCTTCTGACAGCCGCCCGCGACGCCCCCGCCGGCCAGGGCGCCCGCGGCCGGCCGCGCGCTCATCCCGAACCGGGCGCGCATGCGGCGCCCCCGGCTCTCTCCCCATGCACTCCACGCACCGCCACAGCCGAGCGGCGGCGGACCGCGCGCGCCCTCGAAATTGCCGTGGAAAAGGCCCCTCCGATGGCTCCATGCCGGCGCCGCATCCTGGTAATAATCAGGTAAGTTAACGCGACCTTGCCGCGTAACGCACAATTAATGGTTAAAACTTGGTTCTGAGATCGTCGCAAATCGTTACTTATGGATTTGAACAAGATTGGCCCTGATGTAGACCGATGGCGTTGCTGGGCGAATTACATAAATTTGTACGCTTTCACTTCAAGCCAAATCCATCGGCCGGATCGCATCGTCTCCCCCGGGACAGAAAGGGGACGACATGTTTTCACTCCACCGCACTCTGATCGGCAGCGCCTTCGCCGCGCTTCTCGCCATCGCCGGCACGCCGGCTGACGCGCAGGGCTCCTCGGGCATTCCGGTGGCGAGCGCCCCGGCCTCCGCCAGCGGCGACGCCCGCGCGCCCTATGCCTGGACGGATTTCTGCAAGCGCGCGCCTTCGGAATGCCGGGTCGATACCCGCGAGCCCGAGCGGATCGAGCTGACCGCGAAGGCCTGGAAGACGATCGTCGCGCTGAACAGCCGGATCAATCGCGAGATCGAGCCGATCACCGACGAAGAGCATTGGGGCGTGGTCGACCGCTGGGACATCCCGGCCGACGGCAAGGGCGACTGCGAGGACTATGCCCTGCTCAAGCGCAAGCGCCTCGCCGAAGCCGGCCTGCCGCGCCGCGCCATGCTGATGACGGTGGTGATCGACGAGGAGAACGCCGGCCATGCGGTGCTGATGATCCGCACCGACCGCGGCGACTTCGTCCTCGACAACAAGCGCAACGCCATCCTGCCCTGGAGCCAGACCGGCTACGTCTACGTCAAGCGCGAGTCGCAGTATCAGACCGGCTGGACCTCGCTGGGCGGCACGCAGACCCCGACCGTCGCTTCGGTCCAGCGCTGAGGCGCAGGGCCGCCGCACGGCGGCCGGCACGAGAATTCACCGAGCGGCCCGCAGCCTTGCCGGCCCGCTCCTTCGGAAAGGCGAGGCTCGGTCACGTCCCCACCCACCCGTC
>UBNE01000072.1 GCA_900466745.1 Hyphomicrobiales bacterium
GCGCGCGCGCCGCGAGGGGGGCGGCGCCCGCGGCGCCGGGGGATCGCTTGCCGAACATCTCAATCGCCTCCGGCGGACGCGCCGGCGCCGCGCCCGGCCACGGCCGAAGCCGCATGGCCCGGAGCCGGCGCCGCGAGAGCGGGAAGGTCTGTCAGGTCGCGCCGCGTCATGAGGCTTTGCGGCGCTTCAGCTTGGAGACCAGCGGCTCGAGCAGGCGGCGCTTGCCGCGCCGGGCTTCGCCCCGGCCGGTGAGCGCGCTGGCGATCTGGGTGAAGGCCTCGCTCGCCTTGCTGCCGGCCTGGACCTCGGCGATCATCTGGCCGTTGTTGGCGGCGGTGCCGAAGAGCTGGGCATCGAAGGGAATGGCCGAGAGCACCTCGGTGCCGAGGGTCTTGGCGAATTCGGCCGTGGGGATCTCCGGCCGCTTCGGCATGCCGACCTGGTTGAGCACCAGCCGGGCGCCGGCGTCGTTGGGGCGCGCCGCGCGCGCCAGGTCGATGAAGTTCTTGGCGTTGCGCAGCGAGGCGAGCTCCGGCTCGGCCACGATCACGAGCTCGTCCGCTCCGAGCAGGGTGCGCTTCACCCAGGCGCTCCACTGATGCGGCACGTCGAGCACGATGCAGGGCACGCTCGCCCGCAGCAGATCGAGCAGTTGCTCGAGCGCGGTCTCGCTCAGGTCGATGGTCCGGTCGAGCATGGCGGGCGCCGCGAGCAGCGCGAGATTGTCGCTGCAGCGCGAGAGCAGCCGGTCGAGCAGGGCGGAATCGAGGCGCTCGGGCGCGAAGATCGCCTCGGCGATGCCCTGCGGCGGGTCCTGGTTGAAGTTGAGACCGGCCGTCCCGAAGGCGATGTCGAGGTCGACGATCACCGTCGAGGCGTCGAGATTGCGGGCGATCGCCCAGGCGGTGTTGTGGGCGATGGTCGAGGCGCCGACGCCGCCCTTCGCGCCGGTCACGGCGATGATGCGGCCGAGATGGCGCGCCTCCGGCGAGACATAGAGCTCCGAGAGGGTCCGCAGCACGTCGAGCGTCTCGAGCGGGGCGATCAGATATTCGCTGACGCCGCGCCGGATCAGGTCGCGATAGAGCTGCACGTCGTTGACATGGCCGATGACGACGACCTTGGTGCCGGAATCGCAGCTCTCCGACAGGGCCTCGAGATTGGCGATCAGCGTCGCGGGGGCGGAGACGGTCTCCAGCACGATGATGTTGGGGGTGGGGGAGGCGCGGAAGGCCTCGACCGCGGCGACGGGCCCGCCCATCTGGATGCGGGCATGGGCCTTGTCCATGCGCCGGTCGGCCACCACCGCCTGCATCGCGGCGGCGACGGCCGGCGTCTCGCAGAAGGCCTGGAGGGTGACGCGCGGCAGCGGCGCGATGATCTCCTCGCCGCCGGCGGCGGCCGCCTGGAGCTCTCCCGCTTCGGGCAGCGTCATGACCCGCCTCCGACCGTCGAGTTGATCTGGGGCGTCGTCGTCCGGTACTGCGTCGACGGGTCCTTGCCCTCGCGGATCTTGGCGATGGCGCCCATCCGCTTGGCGATGTCCGGCCGGCCCTCGTCGCGGGCGCGCACCAGGTCGATCGGATCGGCGACCTGGGCCGCCAGGGTCGCCTGGGAGGCGCAGCCCAGGTTCCAGTAGGGCTCGTTCGAGGCCGAGAACTTGTAGTTCGAGCTGCCGAGATCGGTCGGCCACTGCCCGCATTCATGCGGCAGCGCGGCCTGCAGCGAGGCGAAGCTCAGCCGGATCGGCGAAGCCAGCCCGGGGTCCTGGACGGGGTAGCCGCGCACCGTCAGCGCGCCGGGCGAGACGCCGCCGCGCGCCAGCGCCGCGCGGATGCCGCCCAGCGTGTCCCGCGTCGCGCGGTCGCGCCTGTCCCCGGTCGGCACCTCGGCGACCAGCCCGCCCCGGCCGGAGCGGCGATAGTCGCGGGCGAAGGCGACGACGTCCTCGCTCTGGCGCAAATCGAGCCCCGCCCCCGCGCGGCCGACGAAGACGTCGAGATGGCGGGGCGCGTCGCGCAGGACGATCGGGTGCCGCTCGCGCACGTCGTCGGGGGCGAGCGAGGCCGTGGTCTCGCCCTTGCCGGCGCAGCCGCCGGCCAGCGCGCCGACGAGGAGGAGAGCCGCTGCCATCTGCGCCGCGGGCGGGCCACTCGACCGGGAAGATGCGATCATCGTCAAGCCATCCGTTCTTGCGTCACCCGGTCAGTCGGCGATGAAGCCGACCCGGCCCCGATAGGCCTGGGGGACCGGGCCGCCGCCGCTGCCGTAGATCTTGTTGAGCCGCCCGAGCAGGATCGCCTGGGAGTCGTGGGATTCGACGAAGCCGTCATCGGGGCGCTGCACCTGCGTCGGCTGCATCGGCTTGGCGATGTAGGGCGTTGCGGTGATCATCAGCTCGGTCTCCTCGCGCTGGTAGTCGCGGGAGCGGAACAGCGTGCCGATGATCGGCAGGTTCATCAGGCCGGGCATGCCGTTCAGCGACTGCTTGGTGACGCGCTGGATCAGGCCGGCTGTGGCGAGGGTGCCGCCCGAGGGCAGCTCGACGGTGGTGTCGGATTTGCGGACGCGGAAGGCCGGCATGTTGAGGCTTTCCTCATTGGCCCCGCTCAGGCGCAACTGGTTCTCGAAATCGAGCTCGGTCACCTCGGTGGCGATCCGCATGCTGATCTTGTTGTCGGACAGCACGATCGGCGTGAAGTTCAGCGCGACGCCGACCGGCTTGTATTCGATCTGGATCTGGCAGGTCCGGCGGTTGAAGGAATCATAGGAGCAGTTCTGGCCCTTGGGGGTGGGGACCTCGCCGCCCGCGGTGAACTTGGCGGTTTCGCCGGAGATCGCGGTCACGGTCGGCTCGGCGAGGACGCGCGCCAGGCCGGCGCGCTCCAGCGCGCGCAGGGTGAAGTTCTGGGAATTGCCGATGCCGGCGCCGATCGCCGTCGCCGAGAGCTGCTGCGGCTGCAGCGGGAAGGGGTTGTCGATCGAGGGCGTGAGCGAGAACTTGCCGAGCTTCCACTCGCCGGTGGAGTTGATGCCGAGCTGCTTGATCGCCTTGCGCGAGACCTCGGAGACGACGACCTTGACCATCACCTGGTCGCGCCCGCGGATCGTCAGCGAATTGATGACGGAGCCCTTGTTGGAGGTGAACAGGCCGCCGGTGACGCCGACGAAGGCGTTGGCGATGTCGACCGCCTGCGTCGCCTCGGAGGCGTTGGGCACCATGCCGACCAGCAGGATCGAGTTGCCGGCGGGCTTGACCTCGATCTGCGAATTCGGCAGCGCGGTGCGCAGCGTCTGGCGCAGGACGTTGAGGTCGCGCCCGACATTGATCTCGAGCGCGGTGATCTGGCGCCCTTCGGCGTCCATCACGAACATCGAGGTCGCGCCGTCGGCGATGCCGATGACGAAGAGCTTGCGCGCCGTGCGGACGACGGCGTTGGCGACCTTCGGATTGGCGACGAAGACCTCCTTGGCGTCGCGCGGCAGCTCGACCACGAGCGAGCGGCCGATCGACAGGTCGAGCTTGCGCGAGAGCGCGTGGTCGCTGCTGCTGACATTGAGGACCGGCGCGGGGCCGGTCGCCTGGGCGAGGGCGCCTTCGCCCGC
>UBNE01000008.1 GCA_900466745.1 Hyphomicrobiales bacterium
CGGCGCCGGCAAGACGACGCTGCTCAACCGCCTGCTGAAGGACCCTGCGCTCGCCGACACGGTGGTTCTGGTCAACGAGTTCGGCGAGGTCGGGCTCGACCATCTGATGGTCGAGGGCGTCGAGGAGAACATGATCCTCCTCGAATCCGGCTGCCTCTGCTGCACCATCCGCGACGACCTCATCGTCACGCTCGAAGACCTGCTGCGCCGGCGCGACAATGGCCGCATCGGCGCCTTCTCCCGCCTCGTCATCGAGACCACCGGCCTCGCCGATCCGGCGCCGATCCTCAACGTCCTGATCAACCACCCCTATCTCGCCCTGCGCTTCCGGCTCGACGGCGTCGTCACCCTGGTCGACGCGGTCAACGGCATGGCGACGCTGGATGCCCATGAGGAGGCGCGCCGGCAGGTCGTCGCCGCCGACCGGCTCGTCCTGACCAAGACCGACATCGCGGCGCCGGTCGAGGTCGCCGCACTGCGCGCGCGCCTGCAGACCCTGAATCCCGGCATCGCCCTGCTCCCGGCCGACGCGCCCGCCGCGGCCCTGCTCGGCGCCGGCCTCTACGATCTGGCCAAGCGGCCGGAGGCCTTGCGGCACTGGCTGGCCGAGGACGCCCTTCCCGACCGTCATCATCATGGCCACGACCATCACCATGGCCATCATCACGGCCACGGGCACGACCACGGGCATCGTCACGACCAGGATCCGCACGACGTCAACCGCCACGACGCCTCGATCCGCGCCTTCGTCCTAACGGCCGAGCAGCCGGTGGGGCAGCAGACCTTCGACCTGTTCTGGACGCTGCTGCGCTCGATCCACGGCCCGCGCCTGCTGCGGCTCAAGGGGCTGGTCCGGCTCGCCGACCAGCCGGAGCGGCCGCTCCTGGTCCATGCCGTGCAGCAGATCCTGCATCCGCCGATCCGGCTCGAGGCCTGGCCGAGCGACGATCGGCGCTCGCGCCTCGTGCTGATCGTCAAGGACGTCGCCGAGGAGACGGTGCAGCGCCTCTGGGCGGCCTTCCTCGGCCAGCAGGATGGCGAAGGCGCAGGCGAGAAGCGCCACGCCCGGGCCTGAGCCCGCGAGCCGGCCTGGATCTTTGATCTTGCATCGGCTTTGTCCGAAAACGGCGCGCCGCTTTCCGGGCCGAGGCTCTAGGCCTGCGCGCGCAGCAGCCGGCGGACGACCTTGCCGGTGGTGGTCATCGGCAGCTCCGCGCAGAAGGCGATCTCACGTGGATATTCATGCGCCGAGAGGCGCGCGCGGACATAGCTCTGCAGCTCCGAGGCCAGCGCCGGCGAGCCGGCATGGCCGGGCTTCAGCACGACGAAGGCCTTGACGATCTCGGTGCGCAGCCTGTCGGGCTTGCCGACCGCCGCCGCCAGCGCCACCGCCGGGTGCCCGAGCAGGCAGTCCTCGATCTCGCCCGGCCCGATACGGTAGCCGGAGGAGGTGATGACGTCGTCGTCGCGGCCGACGAAGCGGACATAGCCGTCCTCGTCCTGCACGCCCTCGTCGCCGGTGGTCATCCAGTCGCCGACGAACTTCGCCGCGGTGGCGGCGGGATTGTTCCAGTAGCCGAGAAACATCACCGGGTCGGGGCGGCGCACCGCGATCTGACCCTGCTCACCGCACGCGCAGACCGAGCCGTCGGGCCGGATGATCGCGACATCGTGGCCCGGCACCGCCTTGCCGATCGTGCCCGGCCGGACGACGCCGAGCGCCGCGCTCGACGCCAGCACCAGGTTGCACTCGGTCTGGCCATAGGCCTCGTTGATGGTGAGGCCGAGCGCCTCGCGCCCCCATTCCAGCGTCTCGGCGCCGAGCGTCTCGCCGGCGGCCGCCACGGTCCGGATGTTCAGCCGGAACCGCCCTTGCGGGCTGCCGGCGCCGCGCAGCATCCTGAGCGCCGTCGGCGGCACGAAGGCGTTGCGGATCGAGAGGTCCTGCATCAGCCTGTAGGCCTCGTCCGGCACGAAGCGGGTCGCCGGCCGCGCCACCACCGCCACGCCGAAATGCAGCGCCGGCAGCAGCATGTTGAGCAGGCCGCCGGCCCAGGCCCAGTCGGCCGGCGTCCAGGCGCGGTCGCCCGGCTGCGGCATGAATTCATGCGGCATCTGCACGCCCGGCAGATGGCCGGGCAGCACGCGGTGGCCGTGCAGCGCCCCCTTCGGATTGCCGGTGGTGCCGGAGGTATAGATCATCAGCGCCGGATCGTCGGGCGCGGTATCGACCGGCGTGAAATCCGGGCCGGCCCCGGCGAGGAGATCGTCCCAGCCTTCCGCGCCGTCCTCCGGCCCGTCGGTGGAGATCCGCAGAACGAGATCCGGCAGATCCTGCGCGATCTGGCGCAGCTTGGCGAGGCCGGCCGCGTCGGTCACCACGGCCCTGGCGCCCGAATCCGCCAGCCGGTAGGCCAGCGCGTCGACGCCGAACAGCGCCGCCAGCGGCACCGCGACCGCGCCGAGCTTGTAGGCGGCGAGATGGGCGGTGAGCACCGCCCGGCCCTGCGGCAGCAGGATGGCGAGCCGGTCGCCGCGCTGGAGGCCCCGCGCCCGCAAGGCGTTGGCGAGCCGGTTGGAATGCTCCCTCAGCCAGCCGAAGCTGACCGGCGAGACCTGCCAGCCCGGCGACACCTCGATGATCGCCGGCCGCTCCGGGTCGATCGCGGCCCAGCGGTCGCAGACATCGACGGCGATGTTGTAGCGTTCGGGCAGCCGCCACCGGAAGGCATCGCGGAGGCGGGCATAGTCTGGCAGGTCAGGCAGATGCAACGAACCGGAATCCGGTGAAAAGGCGCCGCACGATAGGCAGCCGGCCTCCTCCTGTCATCACCGGAAGGGAAAGGCCGGCCTGCGCCGGGCGCACCCCCCTCAGAACAGCCTGTCCGCCCGCGCCGGCAGATAGGCGTCGCTGAAGCTGTCCGCGGCGCGGCCCCGGTCCTTGAAGGGCTGCGCCAGGGCGATCTGGTCGAGCGCCTGCGCCCAGCGCGCCGGATCGACACCGCCGAGGCCATGCTGCCGGACATAGGGCGTCAGCATGTTCTGCTCCAGCGTCAGCGCCAAGCGCTCGCGCTCGACCTCCGGCTGGACGTTCTCGGCGCGCTGCGCCACGAGCTGCGTGCCGAAACCGGGATTGGCGGCGACGTCGCGGATGCCGCGCAGGATCGCCCGCAGCAGCCCGCGCACCGCGCCCGGCTCCTGCGCCGCGAGCCTGGCCGAGGCGATCACGGCGTTGCCGTAGAGCAGGAGGCCGTGCTCGGCCATGGTCATCACCACGATGTCGTCCGCCGGCACGCCGCGCGCCTTCAGGCTCGGGAGCGAGGACGGACCGAAGCCGAAGAAGGCGTCGACCTCGCCCGAGGCCAGCATAGGCTCCCGCACCGGAAAGCCGATATTCTCCAGCTTCACCTTGCCGGTATCGATCTGGTTGATCCTGCTGAAGACCGGCCATTGCGCGAAGGCGGCGTCGGCGGCCGGCGCGCCGAGCTTGCGGCCCTCGAGCCCGGCCGGCTCGGGCGTGATCCCGCGGCTGCGGCGGCCGATCACCGCGAAGGCGGGCCGGTCGTGGAGCATCATCACCGCCTGCGCGTCCTGCCCCGGATTGGCGTCCCGGAACCGGATCAGCGCATTGACGTCGGCGAGGGCCGCGTCGAAATCGCCCGAGGCCAACTGGACGACGGCCTGGCGCGGCCCGCCCACGACATCGAAGACGACATCCAGCCCCTCATCGCGGAAATAGCCCCTCTCCTGGGCGGCGAGCAGCGGCGCCGTCGGCCCCTCGATGCGCCAGTCCAGCAGGAAGCGGATCGGCATCGCGGCCGCCGCCGGGCGCGTCGCGGCCGCGGAAACCGCCAGAGCCCCTCCCAGCATGAAGCTGCGGCGCGAAAACGACAGGGGCGCGCGACGCGAAAGGACCCTCATCTGAACCTCGGAAACTCCCGACCGGCGCCGGCCTCAGCCCCGCCTTCCCCGCCTTTAGTGTCGACCCAAACAGATGACACCACAACACGTTGAAATCACGTCAACATCATCGCATTTTTCTGCCGCGCCGTCAGAGCGGGAGCGCCCCGTCGGTCTTGACCTCCTCCATCACCGCATAGGTGCGGGTCTCGCGCACCGCCGGCAGGGCGAGCAGCACCTCGCCGAGGAAGCGGCGATAGGCGTTCATATCGGCGACGCGCGTCTTGACCAGATAGTCGAAGCCGCCTGCCACCATGTGACATTCGAGCACTTCCGGCGCGCGTTTCACCGCCGCGGCGAAGCGCTCGAAGGCGTCCGGCGTCGTCTTGTCGAGATAGACCTCGACGAAGACGAGCAGATGGAGCCCGAGCCTCACCGGGTCGAGCGTGGCGCGATAGCCGGTGATGTAGCCGTCCCGCGAAAGCCGCTTCAGCCGCTCGCCCGTGGCCGTCGGGGACAGCCCGACCTTCTCGGCGAGCTCGACCCCCGCGATCCGGCCGTCGGCCTGAAGCAGCGAGAGGATGCGGCGGTCGGTACGGTCCAGCATGATCAATCTCTGCCGATTGGGATTTATTTAGAGATTGATACGGTCAATCACCGTTAAATGCCAATTGATATGCGGTCAGATGGACCTCATCCTTCAGATGTTCCCGCCCGTTCCGCCCGGAGTCGTTTCATGGCCCCCTCCGCCCTCCCGCCCTTCCGCGCGCCCTATGCCGAGGATGACGGCGCCATCGCCGGGCGCCTGCTCACCGGCGCCCGGCGCGACCCGGCGGCCAAGGCCCGGATCGACGCCCGCGCCACCGGGCTGATCGAGGCGATCCGCACCCGCAAGGTGGGGCTGGGCGGCATCGAGGAACTGCTGCGCGAATATTCGCTCTCGACCAAGGAGGGCCTGGCGCTGATGGTGCTGGCCGAGGCGCTGCTGCGCGTGCCCGACGCCGTCACCGCCGACCGGCTGATCGAGGACAAGCTCGGCCAGGGCGACTTCGCCAACCATGAATCGAAATCGGACGCCTTCCTGGTCTCGGCCTCGGCCTGGGCGCTCGGCATCACCGCCCGGGTGATCCAGCCGGGCGAGACGCCGACGGGCATCGTCGGCAGCCTCGCCAAGCGCCTCGGCGTGCCGACCGTGCGCACCGCGACGCGCCAGGCGATGCGGGTCATGGGCAATCATTTCGTCCTCGGCCAGACCATCGAGGAGGCGCTGAAGCGCGCCCGTACCGGCAGCGGCAAGCTCTACCGCTATTCCTTCGACATGCTCGGCGAAGGCGCCCGGACGCAAGGAGACGCCGAGCGCTATTTCGCCTCCTACACCGGCGCGATCGACGCGATCGGCCGCTCGGCCGGCAACGACCGGCTGCCCAACCGCCCGGGTATCTCGGTCAAGCTCTCGGCGCTGCATCCGCGCTACGAGGCGACGAGCCACGCGCGCGTCATGGCCGAGCTGGTGCCGAAGGTGATCGCGCTCGCCCGCCAGGCCAAGGGCTACGACCTCAACTTCACCATCGACGCCGAGGAGGCCGACCGGCTCGAGCTCTCGCTCGACGTGATCGACGCCGTCTTCGCCGACCCCTCGCTCGCCGGCTGGGACGGTTTCGGCCTCGCCATCCAGGCCTATCAGAAGCGGGCCTCGGCGGTGATCGAGCATATCGGCCGGCTGGCGGAGCTGCATGACCGCCGCATGATGGTGCGGCTGGTCAAGGGCGCCTATTGGGACACCGAGCTGAAGCGCGCCCAGGAGCGCGGCCTGCCCGACTATCCGGTCTTCACCCGCAAGGCGATGACCGACCTCAACTACGAGGCCTGCGCCGCCCAGCTCCTGAAGCTGCGCCCCCGCATCATCCCGCAATTCGCGACCCACAACGCGCTCACCGTCGCGACCGTGGCCGAGATGGCCGGCAACGCCGAGGGGTTCGAGTTCCAGCGCCTGCACGGCATGGGCGAGGCGCTCTACGAGAAGCTGCTGCGCGAGAACGAGGGCTATGCCTGCCGGACCTATGCCCCGGTCGGCGGCCATCAGGACCTGCTCGCCTATCTGGTGCGCCGGCTGCTCGAGAACGGCGCCAATTCCTCCTTCGTCAGCGCCTCGGGCGACCCCGAGGTGCCGGTCTCGCAGCTTCTGCTGCCTCCCGCCGACATCATCGGCTCGGCCAGCGCCGCGCGCCATCGCCGCATCCCGCTGCCGGCCGACCTCTACGGCCCCTCGCGCAAGAACTCGGCCGGCACCGAGCTCGGCCATGAGGAAAGCCTCGACGCGCTGCTGCGCGAGATCGCGGCCGCCGGCGCCTTCCCCGACGCTGCGCCGCTGATCGACGGCAAGCCGCAGCCGGGCAGCGCCCGCGAGGTCCGTTCCCCCATCGACGGCAAGCCGCTCGGCACGGTGATCGAGGCCGATGCGGCGACGGCCGGGCGGGCCATGGCCGCCGCGGCGAAGGGTTTCCGCGCCTGGAGCGAGACGCCCGCCCGCATCCGGGCCGCCGCCCTGCGCAAGGCCGCCGACCTCATGGAGGCGCGCCGCGGCCTGCTGATCGCGCTGCTGCAGGCCGAGGCCGGCAAGACCATCGACGACGCCATCTCCGAGGTGCGCGAGGCGGTCGATTTCTGCCGCTACTACGCGGCGCAGGCCGAGGCGCATTTCGCCGCGCCGCTCAGCCTTCCCGGCCCGACCGGCGAGGAGAACCGGCTGGTGCTGCGCGGCCGGGGCGCCTTCGTCTGCATCGCGCCCTGGAACTTCCCGCTCGCGATCTTCGCCGGGCAGGTCGTCGCCGCGCTCGTCGCCGGCAACAGCGTCGTCGCCAAGCCGGCGCCGCAGACGCCGCTGATCGCCGCCCTGGCCATCCGGATCCTGCACGAGGCCGGCGTGCCGGTCACGGCCCTGCATCTGGTGCCGGGCGGAACCGAGCCCGGCGCCGCGCTGGTCGCGCATCCCGACGTGGCCGGCGTCGCCTTCACCGGCTCGACCGCGACCGCCCGCGGCATCAACCGCGCGCTCGCCGCCAAGGACGGGCCGATCGTGCCGCTGATCGCCGAGACCGGCGGTCTCAACGCCATGATCGTCGACGCCACCGCCCTGCCCGAGCAGGTCAGCGACGACGTCGTGATGTCGGCCTTCCGCTCGGCCGGGCAGCGCTGCTCGGCCCTGCGCCTGCTGGCGGTGCAGGACGACGTCGCCGACAAGATGATCGAGATGATCGAGGGGGCCACCAGGGAATTGAAGCTCGGCGATCCGCGCCTTCTCGACACCCATATCGGCCCGGTGATCGACGCAGCCGCCCGGCAGCGCCTCGACGCCCATATCGCCGCGATGCAGGCGCAGGGCCGCGTCGCCTGGGCCGGGCAGACGCCCGATCTCGGCGGCACCTATGTCGCGCCGCACATCGTCCGGCTCGACAAGGTGGGGGACCTCGCGGCGGAGCATTTCGGCCCGATCCTGCATGTCGTGCGCTGGAAGGCGGGCGAGCTCGACAAGGTGATCGACGCGATCGACGCCACCGGCTACGGGCTGACGCTCGGCGTGCATTCCCGCATCGAGGCCACGGTCGAGCGCGTCGTCGAACGGCTCTCGACCGGGAATGTCTATGTCAACCGCAACATCATCGGCGCCGTGGTCGGCGTGCAGCCCTTCGGCGGTCATGGGCTCTCGGGCACCGGCCCGAAGGCCGGCGGCCCGCACTACCTGGCGCGCTTCGCCACCGAGCAGACGGTGACGGTCAACACCGCCGCCGCTGGCGGCAACGCCAGCCTGATCGCGATGGGCGAGTAAGGACGAAGGGCCTCGCGGCCCTCCGCCTCAGGCCGCGCGATAGCGCGCCAGCCAATGGGCGTAGGGCGCCGGCAGGGTCTTCCAGGCCGGGTTCTCGACGCCGAGGGCCTGCGCGGCGGCATAGGGCCAGTGCGGGTCGGCCAGCAGCGGCCGGCCGAGCGAGACGAGGTCGAGCTTGCCCTCGCGCAGCAGCGCGTCGGCCTGCTCGGGCCGGCTGATGTACCAGCTCGTGGTGGTCGGCAGCCCGCTTTCGCGCCGCACCCGCTCCGCCACCGGCGCCAGGAAAGCCGGGCCCCACGGGATCTTCGCCTCGTTGGTCGAGAAGCCGAGGCTGACATCGATCAGGTCCAGCCCCTCGGCCTTGAAGCGCTTCACCAGCGCGATCGCCTCGGCCAGCGTCTCCTCGTCATGGCCGTCATACTCGATGACACCGAGACGAGCCGAAAGCGGGCGATCCTCCGGCCAGACCTCGCGCACGGCCGCCAGCGTCTCGATCAGGAAGCGGCTGCGGTTCTCGAAGCTGCCGCCATAGGCATCCTCGCGCCGGTTGGCGTGGCGCGACAGGAAGCTCTGCGCCAGATAGCCATGGGCGAAATGCAGCTTCAGCCACTCGATGCCGATCTCGCGGGCGCGCTCGGCCGCCGCGACGAAATCGGCGCGGACGCGGTCGATATCGGCCTGCGTCATCGCCCGCGGCAGCCGCGGCAGGTTGCCGCCCTGGGCGATCGCTGAGGGCGCGATCGGCTCCCAACCGCGCGGATCGCCGGCCGGGATATGATCGTCGCCCTCCCAGGGCCGGTTGGCGCTGGCCTTGCGCCCGGCATGGCCGATCTGGATGCCGGCGACCGCCCCGGCCTTGCGCATCCCGGCGACCATCGGCGCCAGCGCCTCGGCCTGCGCATCGTTCCAGAGGCCGAGGCAGCCGGGCGTGATCCGCCCTTCCGGCGAGACCGCGGTGGCCTCGATGACAACGAGGCCGGAGCCGCCGCGCGCCAGCCCGGCCAGATGCGCGCCGTGCCAGGCGTTGGCGAGCCCCTCCTCGGCGGAATACTGGCACATCGGCGAGACGACGATGCGGTTGCGCAAGGTGACGTTCTTCAGGCTGAAAGGGTCGAACAGGCCGGGCATACGGGGCTCCATTGCCGGAATTTGATGTTTCGATAGTTCGATATTTATCGAAGTTTGGCAATATCAAAACCGCGTGATAGTTTAGCCTTATGCGACCTGCCCGCCTGCCCGCTCTGGACGACATCGCGCTCGAGGACGTCTTTCACGCTCTGAGCGACCCGTTCCGCCTGGCTGTCGTCCGCCGGCTCGCGGCCGAGGGAGAAGCGAGCTGCCAGGCGCTCGAAGGCGACCGCCCGAAATCCAGCGTCTCGCATCATTTCCGCGTGCTGCGACAGGCCGGGCTGATCCGCACGCGCAACGAGGGCGCGACGCATATGAACGCCCTGCGCCGCGAGGAGATCGAGGACCGCTTTCCCGGCCTGCTCGCCTGCGTGTTGTCGAAGCAGGACGGTTGAGCCAGCCATGGTCGCGACGGGCGCCGACGAAGCGGTTCCGCGGCGCGGGAACACGCCCTATGCTGCGCGGATGAGCCTCCCCTACCGCCCCAATGTCGGCATCGCCCTGTTCAACGCCGCGGGGCTGGTCTTCGCCGGCCGCTCGCACAGCGCCGGGCCGGAGATCGTCCTGCCCGGCTTCGAATGGCAGATGCCGCAGGGCGGCATCGATCCGGACGAGGACGTCGTCGCGGCCGCACGGCGCGAGCTGGAGGAGGAGACCGGCGTCACGCAGGCCGATCTCCTCGCCGTGACCGATGAATGGTGGAGCTATGATTTCCCGCCCTATCACGGCCCCTGGCACAAGCTCGCCGCCTTCCGCGGCCAGCGCCAGCGCTGGGTCGCCTTCCGCTTCACCGGCAGCGAGGAGGCGATGGATATCGGCAGGCCCAATGGCGACGAACCGCCCGAGTTCAGCGAATGGCGCTGGCACCCGCTGGCCGGGATGCCCGGGCTGGTCGTGCCGTTCAAGCGCCCGGTCTACGAGAAGGTGGCGCAGGCCTTCGCGGCTTTCGCGGCGCCTCGCTGAACGCAGCTCCCGGACCGGCCATAAGCCGGGCGCGCCGTCATCGCGAGGAGCGAAGCCGGCGAAGCAATCCGGTGGGACCGGGCTGAACGCGCCTGCCCTGCCGCCTGGGATTGCTTCGCCGCGCTCGCAATGACGCTCGATCGCCCCGGTCCCGGCCAACGAAAAAGGGCCGCTCGCGCGGCCCCTTCGCATTCCGAAGCGGGATGGCGGCTCAGGCCGCCTTGCGCTGTTCGAAGACGTGCTTGAACTCGCGCAACTGCACCAGGCTCTCCTGCAGGCGCTTCTTCTCCTCGTCGTTATGCGCGCCCGCGACGCGGGTCTCGACCGTGAGAATCTCGGCGTCGAGCACGGCGGTGTCGACGTCCTCGAGGAAGCGGCCCTGCTCGGCGAGGATCGTCGTCGAAGCCTGGTTGACCTCGACGAGGCCGCCATTGACGAAGAATTCCTTGCCGTTGCTCTCCGTCGTCTGGACGAAGACGATGCCGGTCTTGAGCGTCGCGACCAGCGGCGCATGGCCGGCGAGCACCGTCATCTCGCCTTCGACCGAGGGGACGATGACGCTGATGACGTCGCCCGAGAACAGGATGCGCTCCGGCGAGACGAGTTCGAACTTGAAGGTGGCCATCGCCTTAACTCTCCTCCGACGTCATCCCGGCCGCAGCGAAGCGGAGCGGCGGGATCCATGCCAGAACCTCTAACGTTCCATGCTCAGGCATGGATCCCGGGCCGGCCTGCGGCCGCCCGGGACGACTGCTGACGCAGTTGCTTACGCGGCCTCGGCGGCCAGGCGCTGCGCCTTCTCGACGGCTTCCTCGATCGAGCCGACCATGTAGAAGGCCGCCTCCGGCAGGTGGTCGTACTTGCCCTCGACCAGGCCCTTGAAGCCCTTGATCGTGTCCTCGAGCGAGACGAGCTTGCCGGGCGAGCCGGTGAAGACCTCCGCGACGTGGAAGGGCTGCGACAGGAAGCGCTCGATCTTGCGGGCGCGGGCGACCGTCATCTTGTCGTCTTCCGAGAGCTCGTCCATGCCCAGGATCGCGATGATGTCCTGCAGCGCCTTGTAGCGCTGGAGCACCTGCTGGACCTGGCGGGCGACCGAGTAATGCTCCTCGCCGACGATGTCGGCCGAGAGCATGCGCGAGGTCGAGTCGAGCGGGTCGACCGCCGGATAGATGCCCTTTTCCGCGATCGAGCGCGAGAGCACGGTGGTGGCGTCCAGGTGGGCGAAGGAGGTCGCCGGGGCCGGATCGGTCAGGTCGTCGGCCGGCACGTAGATCGCCTGCACCGAGGTGATCGAGCCCTTGGTCGTGGTGGTGATGCGCTCCTGCAGATTGCCCATGTCGGTGGCGAGCGTCGGCTGATAGCCCACCGCCGAGGGGATGCGGCCGAGCAGCGCCGACACTTCCGAGCCCGCCTGCGTGAAGCGGAAGATGTTGTCGACGAAGAACAGGACGTCCTGGCCCTGGTCGCGGAAATGCTCGGCGACGGTCAGGCCCGAGAGGGCGACGCGCATGCGGGCGCCCGGCGGCTCGTTCATCTGGCCGTAGACGAGGGCGCATTTGGAGCCCGCGGTCGAGCCGTTGTTCTCCTTCGGGTCCTTGTTAACGTTGGACTCGATCATCTCGTGATAGAGGTCGTTACCCTCGCGGGTGCGCTCGCCGACGCCGGCGAACACCGAGTAGCCGCCATGGGCCTTCGCGACGTTGTTGATCAGCTCCATGATCAGCACGGTCTTGCCGACGCCGGCGCCGCCGAACAGGCCGATCTTGCCGCCCTTGGCGTAGGGCGCCAGCAGGTCGACGACCTTGATGCCGGTGACCAGGATCTGCGCCTCGGTCGACTGCTCCGAATAGGCCGGGGCCGGCTGGTGGATGCCGCGGGTCGCGGTGGTCAGGATCGGGCCGGCCTCGTCGACCGGCTCGCCGATGACGTTCATGATCCGGCCGAGGCACTCGTCGCCGACCGGCACCGCGATCGGGGCGCCGGTGTCGGTCACGGACTGGCCGCGGACCAGGCCTTCGGTGGAGTCCATCGCGATGGTGCGGACCGTGTTCTCGCCGAGATGCTGGGCGACCTCGAGGACGAGGCGGTTGCCGAGGTTCTCGGTCTCCAGCGCGTTCAGGATCTCCGGCAGGGCGCCGTCGAACTGCACGTCGACGACCGCGCCGATGACCTGGGCAACGCGGCCGGTGCCGGTGTTGGCGGGCTTCTCGTCGGCGGTCTTCTTGGTGGTCTTGGTAGCGGCTTTGGCCATGGTGGAACCTCGGGACTAGCGCATTCGGATGTTTCGGCAGCCGGCGGAGAGCGGCCCGCCGGCCGTATAGAAGAGGCGGTTAGAGCGCTTCCGCCCCGGAGATGATCTCGATCAGTTCCTTCGTGATCATCGCCTGGCGCGAGCGGTTGTAGAGCGTGGTCTGCTTCTTGATCATCTCGCCGGCGTTGCGCGTGGCGGAATCCATCGCCGACATCCGCGCGCCCTGCTCGGAAGCGGCGTTCTCCAGGAGGCCGCGCAGGATCTGGACGGTCAGGTTGCGCGGCAGCAGCGTCTCGAGGATCTCGCCCTCGTCCGGCTCGTAGTCGTAGACCGCATCGGTCTGCTCCGTGCCTTCCGGGATCTCGGCCGGGATGATGCGCTGCGCCGTCGGGATCTGGGCGATGACCGACTTGAACTTCGAGAAGAACAGCGTCGCGACGTCGAATTCGCCATTGTCGAAACGGGTCAGCACGTTCTGGGCGATCGCCTCGGCATTGACGAAGCCGACCTGCTTGAACTCGCGCAGGTCGATGAACTCGATGATCTCGCTGGCGAACTGCCGGCGCAGGATGTCGTAGCCCTTCTTGCCGACGCAGATGATCTTGACCGTCTTGCCCTCGGCCTTCAGCGCCAGCGCCTTGTCGCGGGCCAGCCGCGCGATCGAGGAGTTGAAGGCGCCGCACAGGCCGCGCTCGGCGGTCAGCACCAGCAGCAGATGCACCTTGTCGGCGCCCGTGCCGGCGATCAGCCGCGGCGCGCTCGACCCGCTGACGCCGGAGGCGAGATTCGCCAGCACCGTCTCCATGCGTTCGGCATAGGGACGCGCGGCCTCGGCGGCCGACTGCGCGCGGCGTAGCTTGGCGGCCGCGACCATCTGCATGGCCTTGGTGATCTTCTGCGTCGCCTTCACCGAGGCGATGCGGTTGCGTAGGTCCTTGAGGGACGGCATCCGATCTTGATCCCCTACCCGTCAGCCGCGTTCGCCGCGGCTGCGAAGCAATCCAGAGAAGCGGCGCGGCGGAGCCTCGTGCCCGGCCGCGCCTGCAATGACGATCAGGCGAAGGACTTCGCGAAGCCCTCGACGATCTCCTTCAGCTTCGCCGCATTGGCGTCCGAGAGATCCTTCGACGAGCCGATCTCGTTCAGAAGGTCGGCATGCTTCGAGCGAACGAGCGAGAGCAGCCCGTCCTCGAAGGCGCGCACCTTGTTGACCGGCAGCGGGTCGAGATAGCCGTTGACGCCGGCATAGATCACCACGACCTGCTCTTCCATCTTCAGCGGCGAGAACTGCGGCTGCTTCAAGAGCTCGGTCAGGCGGGCGCCGCGGTTGAGCAGGCGCTGCGTCACCGCGTCGAGGTCCGAGCCGAACTGGGCGAAGGCGGCCATCTCGCGATACTGGGCGAGCTCACCCTTGATCTTGCCGGCGACCTTCTTCGTCGCCTTGGTCTGCGCCGAGGAGCCGACGCGCGACACCGAGAGGCCGACGTTCACGGCCGGGCGGATGCCCTGGTAGAACAGGTCCGTCTCCAGGAAGATCTGGCCGTCGGTGATCGAGATCACGTTGGTCGGAATGTAGGCGGAGACGTCGTTCGCCTGCGTCTCGATGACCGGCAGCGCCGTCAGCGAGCCGAGGCCGGCGGCCTCGCCCATCTTCGCCGCGCGCTCCAGCAGGCGAGAGTGGAGATAGAACACGTCGCCCGGATAGGCCTCGCGGCCCGGCGGGCGGCGCAGCAGCAGCGACATCTGGCGGTAGGCGACGGCCTGCTTGGAGAGGTCGTCGTAGATGATCACGGCGTGCATGCCGTTGTCGCGGAAGAACTCGCCCATCGAACAGCCGGCGAAGGGCGCCAGGAACTGCATCGGGGCCGGGTCCGAAGCGGTCGCGGCCACGACGATGGAATACTCCATCGCGCCGCGCTCTTCGAGCACCTTCACGAGCTGGGCGACGGTCGAGCGCTTCTGGCCGACGGCGACGTAGACGCAGTAGAGCTTCTGGCTCTCCGGAGCGCCTTCGACGTTCAGCGGGCGCTGGTTCAGGATCGTGTCGAGCGCGATCGCGGTCTTGCCGGTCTGGCGGTCGCCGATGATCAGCTCGCGCTGGCCGCGGCCGATCGGGATCAGGGCGTCGACCGCCTTGAGGCCGGTCGCCATCGGCTCGTGCACCGACTTGCGCGGAATGATGCCGGGTGCCTTGACGTCGACGCGGCGACGCTCCTTGGCCTTGATCGGGCCCTTGCCGTCGATCGGGTTGCCGAGCGCGTCGACGACGCGGCCGAGCAGCTCCTTGCCGACCGGAACGTCGACGATGGCGCCGGTGCGCTTGACGGTCTGGCCTTCCTTGATGTCGCGGTCGGAGCCGAAGATCACGACGCCGACATTGTCGCTTTCGAGGTTGAGCGCCATGCCGCGTACGCCGGACTCGAACTCGACCATCTCGCCGGCCTGGACCTTGTCGAGACCGTAGACGCGAGCGATGCCGTCACCGACGGAGAGAACCTGGCCGACTTCGGTGACCGAAGCTTCCGACCCGAAATTCGAGATCTGGGCCTTCAGGATGGCGGAGATTTCAGCGGGGCGGATGTCCATCAGCCGACCTCTTTCATGGCAAGACGAATTGAATTGAGCTTGGTTTTCAGCGAGGCGTCGACCATGCGGGAGCCCATCTTGACGACGAGCCCCCCGATCAGCGCCGGATCGACCTTGATCGAAACATCGACATCCTTGCCGGCGACACCCTTCAGCGCCGCGCGGATCTCGTCGACGCGCTTGGCCGTGGGCTGCTCGGCGACCGTCACCTCGGCGGAGACGATGCCCTTGGCCTCGGCGACCAGGCGCTTATAGGCCGTGATCATGCCCGGCAGCGCGAAGAGGCGGCGCTTGCTGGCGACGAGGCCGATGAAATTGGCGGCGATGCCGGTGATGCCGGCCTTCTCGAGCACGGCCCTGACCGCGGCGACCTGCTCCTCGGCCGTGAAGGCCGGGCTCGCGATCAGGCGGGTCAGGTCGGCGCTCTCGGCGAGCAGGCCGTTGAAGGAGTCCAGAGCGGCGGCGACGGTGTCGATCGCACCGTTCTCCTCAGCCAGCTCGAACAGAGCGGTGGCGTAGCGCTGAGCCACGCCCGACACCAATGTCCCCTGCGATCCGCCTTCAGCCACGCTTCCCGTCTCTCGTTTCAAGGAACCGCACCGGCGACCTTCAGGACGAAGGTGGAGTGCAGGGTTCCGACGCTGCGAGTATCATAGGCGCAAAGCCGACAAGACGACTTCGCGACCGAAATGTGGCGGTGCACTAGCATGCGGCCGGAGGCCACGCAATCGCTGATTGGCCTTGGTAAGCGGCCATTTTGCCACGGCTTTCCGCAATCCGAAGGAATCTAGAGAAAGCTCTGCGGATCGACGTCCACCGCGACGCGCACGGAGCCCTTGGCCCTGGGCCCGCGCTTCAGCCAGCCGCGCAGGTAATCCTGCAGGTTGACCTCCCGCGCCGTCCTGACGATCAGGCGCATGCGATGGCGCCCGCGCAGCACCGCCAGCGGCGCTTCCGCCGGCCCCAGCACGACGATTCCCTCGCCGGCCTCGGCGCAGCGCGCCAGCGCCCGGGCATGGTTCTCGGCCTCGGCCTGGCTGTTCGCCGAGACGATCAGCGCCGCCAGACGCCCGAAGGGCGGCAATCCCGCGGCCTCGCGCGAGGCCTCCTCTGCGGCATAAAACCGCTCCGGATCGCCCGAGACCAGCGCCTTCAGCACCGGATGCTCCGGGTCATGCGTCTGAAGCAGGGCGCGGCCCGGTTTCTCGCCCCGTCCCGCGCGGCCGGTCACCTGCCGGAGCGCCTGGAAGGTCCGCTCGGCCGCGCGCGGATCGCCGGAGGTCAGGCCGAGATCGGCATCGACGACGCCGACCAGCGTCATTCCGGGGAAATTATGGCCCTTGGCGACGAGCTGCGTGCCGATGACGATGTCGAACTCGCCCTGCGCCACCGCCATCAATTCCTGCTTCAGCCGCTCGGTCCCGCCGGGAAAGTCGCTGGAGAGCACGATCGAGCGCGCCTGTGGAAAAAGCGTCGCGACCTCCTCGGCCAGCCGCTCGACGCCCGGCCCGCAGGCGACGAGGCTTTCGGGCTTGTGGCAGGCCGGGCATTCATGCGGCCGGCGCTCGACATGGCCGCAATGATGGCAGACCAGCGCCCGCCGGAAGCGGTGGTCGACCAGCCAGGCCGTACAGTTCGGGCACTGGAAGCGGTGGCCGCAATCGCGGCAGAGCGTCAGCGGCGCATAGCCGCGCCGGTTGAGGAAGAGCAGCGACTGCTCACCAGCCTCCAGATTGGTCTCGATCGCCTTGATCAGCGCGCCCGAGAGCCAGCGCCCGCGCTCCGGCTTGTCGCGGCGCAGATCGACCAGCCCGAGCTTCGGCAGTTCGCGCCCGCCGAAACGCTCGGGTAATTTGAGATGAGCGTAGCGGCCCCGCTCGGCATTGACGCGGGTTTCGAGCGAGGGTGTGGCGGAAGCCAAGACAACCGGCGCGTTCTCGATCCGGCCCCGCACCACGGCCATGTCGCGGGCGTGGTAGGCGACGCCGTCCTCCTGCTTGTAGGCGGGCTCGTGCTCCTCGTCGACGACGATCAGGCCGAGGTCCCTGTAGGGCAGGAACAGCGCCGAGCGGGCGCCCGCCACCACCTTGGCCTCGCCGCTGGCGATGGCCGCCTGCAAACGCTCTCGCTTTCTGCCGGTCACGGCCGAATGCCAGAGCCCCGGACGCACCCCGAAACGGGCCTCGAAACGGTCGATGAACTGCGCCGTCAGCGCGATCTCCGGCATCAGGATCAGGCTCTGGCGGCCGAGCCGGACCGCCTCCGCCACGGCCTCGAAATAGACCTCCGTCTTGCCCGAGCCGGTGACGCCTTCGAGCAGCGAGACGCCATAGGTCTTCGCCTGCACGGAGGCGACCAGCGCCTGCGCCACCTCCGCCTGCCCGTCCGACAGCTCCGGCACCGCATGGGCGGGGTCGGGCAAGGCCGCGACGGCCTCGCGCGGCAGCGGCTCGACGACGAAGGTCCCGGCGTCGACGAGGGAATCGATCACCGCCGCGCTGACCGAGGCCGCCTCGGCCAAAGCCGATTTCGCGATCAGCAGCCCGCCTTCCGCCGCGGCGATGGCTCTTGCGCGGGCCGGCGTCATCCGGGCCGGCGGCGGGCCGGCAAGCCTGACGCCGAGCCTGGGCCGCTCGGGCGTGTCGTCCGGCTGGCGCCGCAGGGCCAGCGCCAGCACCGAGCCTTTCGCGGCGAGCGTGTACCAGGCGACCCAGTCGACGAGCTTGCGCAGCGCCGGATCGAGCGGCGGCATGTCGTATTTGCCGGTGACCTTCTTGAGATTGCCGCCCCGCCCGGAGCCGACGGACCAGACCACCCCGACCGTCTCGCGCGGCCCGAGCGGCACCTGCACGACATCGCCCGGCGCCAGCGCGAGCCCCGGCGGCACGGCATAGCTATAGGCCTGGTCGAGCCCGAGCGGAATCAGCACGTCGACCGTGCCGCCTTGCCCCGTCTCTTCCCTGTCGTCGATCAGATCGAGCTGCGCCATCGCCACACATACTGCCCCGTCATCCCGGGCGACCGGGATCCACGCCGGAACGGCCCAGGCATGGATCCCGGATCGGCGCCGCCTGCGCGGCTTGTCCGGGATGACGGCGTGTTTCCTGCGCCCGTGTCTAGCACCGATTCGGCTGCTGTTAAGGCAGGAGCGTCATCCTACCGCCATGACCGATTTCGACTCCTTCCGGCGCGACTGGCTCGGCCATCTCTCGGCCGAACGGCGGCTGTCGCCCAAGACGCTGGAAGCCTATGCCCGCGATCTCGGCCAGTTCGCCGCCTTCCTGACCGAGCATCTCGGCGGCGCCCCCACCCTCGCCGACATCGCCGGCCTGAAGCCCGTCGACCTGCGCGCCTTCCTCGGCCGGCGCCGGCGCGACGGCGTCGGCAACCGCACGCTGATGCGCCAGCTCGCGGCCTTGCGCTCTTTCGCCCGTTTCGGCGAGCGCAACGGCAAGCTCGGCGCCGCCGCCTTCGCAGCGACGCGCGGGCCGCGCCTCGGCAAATCCCTGCCGCGCCCGCTCGAGCCCGCCTCGGCCCGCGCCGTCACCCAGGCCGGCACCCGAGCCGGCGAGGAGCGCGAACCGTGGATCCTCGCCCGCGACGCCGCCGTCCTCGGCCTGCTCTATGGCAGCGGGCTGCGCATCTCGGAAGCGCTCTCGCTCGCCCGCGCCCAGGCACCGCGAAGCGCCGGAGAGACGCTGACGGTGATCGGCAAGGGTAGCAAGACGCGCATGGTGCCGGTGCTGCCCGTCGTGGTCGAGGCCATCGCCGAATATCTCAGGCTCTGCCCCTGGCGGCTGCCGCCCGAAGGCCCGCTCTTCGTCGGCGCCAAGGGCGGGCCGCTCTCAGCCCGCATCATCCAGCTCGCGGTGGAAGGCCTGCGCGGCGCTCTCGGCCTGCCCTCATCGGCGACGCCGCACAGCCTGCGCCATTCCTTCGCCACGCATCTGCTCGGCCGCGGCGGCGACCTGCGCGCCATCCAGGAACTGCTCGGCCACGCCTCGCTCTCGACGACGCAGATCTACACCCGCATCGACTCGGCAAGGCTGATGGCGACCTATGACGCCGCCCATCCGCGGGCACGCGGCGCCTGACGGCCCGGCTCAGTAATGGATCGCCCCGCGCGCGCCGCCGCCGCAGGCGATGGCGTCGCCATTGATCGCGACGCTGCGCGGCGAGGCGAGGAAGGCGACGATATCCGCGACCTCGGCCGCCTCCGCCAGCTCGTCCCGGCTGCGGGCCGCGATGACGACATCGGCGCCTTCCAGCGCCAATTGCCGCGCGATGGCGCGGCCGATGCCCTTGCTGCCGCCGGTCACCAGCGCGCGCTTGCCTTCGAGCTGCAGATCCACGGCATGTCTCCTGTTCGGTCAATGCATCAGGGAAGGCGCGGCCAGACGACCGGGCCGCGCATCCGTTCCCAGAAACGCGCCATCCCCAGCACGCCGAGATCGTCGAAGCGCCGGCCGGTGATCTGGAGCCCGATCGGCAGCCCCGCCGCGGTCAGCCCGGCATGGACCGAGATCGCCGGCTGGTCCGACATGTTCGCCGCTACCGTGAAGCAGATATGCTCGAACGGCCTCGCCGGATCGTCGACCGGGGAAGCCCATTCGGCCGGATAGCTCGGCACCGGCGAGACCGGCGAGAGGATGAAGTCGTAGGGCCCGATCGCCTTCAGCGCCGCATCGCGCATCGCCATCATCTGGCTCATGCCGCGATAGACCCGCTCGCCCGGCAGGTTCCTCCCGCCCTCCGCCCATTGGAAGATGTAAGGCAGCACCCTGGCCTGCTTCTCCGCCGGCAAGGCGCCGATATCGACCCAGGCGCGCTGGCGCCAGAAATCGTCGAGCCCGTCCAGCATGGCGCGGGTGATATGCGGCGCCACCGGCTCGACGATGGCGCCGGCATCGGCGAAGGCCTTTGCCGCCGCCTCGATCGCGGCCTTCGTCTCCGGCTCGACCGTAAGCCCGATGCCGGCGTCGAGTTGCAAGCCGATGCGCAGCCCCTTCGGGTCGAGATCGAGCGCGAGCCAGTCGATCCGCTGCGGCGGCAGGCTCATGCCGTCGCGCGGGTCGGGCTTCGACAATTCCCGCATCATCAGCGCGGCGTCCTCGACCGTGCGGGTCATCGGCCCGGCGACGCGGCCGTAATAGGTCGGGTCGATCGGCACGCGCCCGAAGCTCGGCTTCAAACCGACGAGCCCGCACCAGCCGGCCGGCAGGCGGATCGAGCCGCCGATATCGGTGCCGACATGCAAGGGGCCGTAGCCGGCCGCCCCCGCCGCTCCGGCGCCGGCCGAGGAGCCGCCGGGGTTCCTGCTCAGGTCCCAGGGGTTGCGCGCCAGCTTGTGAAAGCTCGACAGGCCGGAGGAGAGCATGCCGTAATCCGGCATGGTGGTCTTGGCGAGGATGACGAGACCCGCCTCGCGCAGCCTGGCCGCCGGCGGCGCATCGTCGGCGGCGGGAACGAGCTCGGTCGCGGCGGTGCCGAGCGGCACGGCGACGCCCTTGGTGCGGATGTTCTCCTTGATCGTGCCGGGTACGCCGTCGAGCGGCAGCGCCTCGCCCTTCCGCCAGCGCATCTCGGAGGCTTTCGCCTGCGCCAGCGCGGCCTCGGGATCGTAGGCCCAAAGTGCGTCGAGTTGCGGCTCCCAGGCGGCGATGCGGGCGATGACGGCCTCCGTCACCTCCACCGGCGAGAGCGAGCGGCCGCGATAGGCGGCGAGCAGTTCGGCCGCGCTCAGATCGGCAAGGTCGGTCATCGGAAAACCCTCGTTCCCATATTCACCCTCTCCACCCGATGGCCGTCATCCCGGACAAGCCGCCTTGGCGGCGCCGATCCGGGATCCATGCCTGAACCTTATCCTGACGCGCTCCGGCATGGATCCCGGGTCTGCGCTTCGCTCCGCCCGGGATGAGCGTGCCTCGTTCGTCACCGGCTCCGGCGCAGGCGCGGATCGATGGCGTCGCGCAAGCCGTCGCCGAGCAGGTTGAACCCCAGCACGGTCAGCGCGATCGCGGCACCCGGAAAGATCGCAAGCCAGGGCTGCGCCGCCATGAAGGTCTGCGCCTCGTTGAGCATCCGCCCCCAGGACGGGTTCGGCGGCTGCGTGCCCAGCCCGAGATAGGACAGCCCCGCCTCGGCCAGCACCGCGAGCGCGAACTGGATCGTCGCCTGCACCACCAAGATACCGGCGATGTTGGGCAGGACATGATGCAGCGTGATCTGCCGGCTGGTCAGCCCCGCCGCCCGCGCCGCCTGGATGAAATCCTGCGTCCAGACCTGCAGGGCCGCGCCGCGCGCAAGCCTTGCGAAATAGGGCAGGTTCAGCACGCCGATGGCGACGACGGCGTTGAGCATGCCCGGTCCCGCGATGGCGGTCATCATGATCGCCGTCAGCACGGCCGGGAAGGCATGGGTGAAATCGGCGGTCCGCATGATGACATGGTCGAGGAGGCCGTCGCGCCTCACCGCCGCGATCAAGCCGAGCACGGTCCCCTGCAGCATGCCGATGCCGACGGCGCCGAGCCCCACCGCCAGCGAATTGCGCGCGCCGACCATGATCATCGAGAAGACGTCGCGCCCGAACTGGTCGGTGCCGAACCAGTTCGCCGCCGAGGGGCCTTGCAGCCGCTTCAGGATCGCCATCTGCGTCGGCGAATGCGGCGTCCAGAGATAGGAGACGAGCGCCATCGCCACGACGGCGAGGCTCAACACCGCTCCGATCGCGAAGGAGGGCGAGAGCCACCGGCGCTTCCGGCCGCCGGGCGCCTTGTCCACTGCGACGCTCATGCCTGCCTCAGCCGCGGGTCGATCAGGCCGTAAAGCAGCTCGACGGCGAAATTGACGATGATCGCGAGCCCGGCGAAAAGCATGACGAGGTCCTTGACCACGATCAGATCGTGCTGGGCGATGGCCTGGAAGACGAGCCGCCCCAGCCCCGGCAGGGCGAAGACGTTCTCGATGATGATCGCGCCGGCGATCAGCACCGAGAATTGCAGCCCCAGGATCGTCACGACCGGGATCAGCGCGTTGCGCAGCGCGTGCCGGCGCAGCGTCACGCCCTCGCTCAGCCCCTTGGCGCGGGCGGTGCGGACGAAATCCTCTTGCAGCGTGTCGAGCATGGCCGAGCGCGTCACCCGGGCGATGATCGCCGCCTGCGGCAGGGCGAGCGCCAGCGCCGGCATGGCCAGCGACTTCAGCGCCGTGCCGAACCCCGCCTGCCAGCCGGGGAAGCCGTTCGCCGGCAGCCAGCCGAGCCCGACCGCGAAGACCAGCACCAGCAGGAGCCCGAACCAGAAATTCGGGATGGCGAGCCCGGCCTGCGCGAAGGCCATCACCCCGGCATCCGCGATCCTGCCGCGCCGCGAGGCGGCGAGCACGCCGAGCGGCATGCCGATCAGGACGGCGAGCAGCATGGCGAGCACGGCAAGCGGCAGCGTCACCGCCATGCGCTCGGCGATGAGCTGCGCCACCGGGACGCGATAGGTGTAGCTCAGGCCGAGATCGCCGCTGGCGAGCCCGCCGAGCCAGGTGAGGAAGCGCAGCCAGCCCGGCTTGTCGAGCCCCATCTCGGCATGGAGCGCGGCGAGCGCCTCGGGCGAGGCGTTGAGGCCGAGCGTCACCGCGGCGGGGTCGCCCGGCAGCACCTCCAGCACGAGGAAGATCACCAGCGCCGCCGCCAGCAGCGTCAGCACCAGCGCGACCAGGCGGCGCAGGGCGTAGCCGATCACCGCCTGCCCCCCTCCGCGCCGTCATCCCGGACAAGCCGCGCGGCGGCGCCGATCCGGGATCCATGCCGGAACGTTCCCGATAGAGGTTCAGGCATGGATCCCGGGTCTCCCTCCGGTCGCCCGGGATGACCCGGCTGGATCCGCGGCGATGCGCTCAACGCCAGCGCAGCTCCGCCAGCGGCGTCACCGGCAGCGGCCAGTCGGTCCACATGCCTTCCAGACCGGCCTTGGCCACGGTGATCTTCGGCAGGATGAACAGGAAGCCGTTGACCGCGTCCTGAGCCAGCATGCGCTGCGCCTGCTGGTAGAGCTCGTTGCGCTCGCCCTCGTCCAGCGTGCCCGAGATCCTGGCGATCAGCGCCTTGAACGCCGGGTTCTTGTACTGGAAATAGTAGTCGTCGCGGGCATAGATATCGATATCCAGCGGCTCGGTATGGGCGATGATGCTGAGGTCGTAATCCTTGTTGCGGAAGACGCGCTCCAGCCATTGCGGGAATTCCAGCGGCTCGATCGCGGCCTTGATCCCGACCTGCGCCAGAAGCTCCGCGACGATCTCGCCGGCCCGCCGCGCATAGGACGGCGGCGGCAGCTTCAGCGTGCAGGTGAAGCCGTTCGGGAAGCCCGCCTCCTTGAGCAGCGCCTTGGCCTTCTCGGGATCGTAGGGATAGGTGCCGGTCAGGTCGACATAGGCCGGGTGCAGCGGCGAGAAATGGCTGCCGATCAACTGCACGTCGAAACCGTAGACGCCGAGCGCGATGGTCTTGCGGTCGAGCGCATGCGCGATCGCCTGCCGCACCTTGAGATTGTCGAAGGGCGGCTTGGCATTGTTGGTGGCGAGCACCGTCTCGCCCTCGGTGCGGCCGATCGTGACGGTGAGTTTTGGATCGGCCTTGAGCTGCGCCACCGCCTCCGGCGCCGAGAGATTGGTGTTGGCGTCGATATCGCCGGCCTGCAGGGCCGCGACCTGCGCCTGCGGGTCGGACATGAAGCGGAAGGTCGCCCTGGCCAGCGCCGGCTTCGGGCCCCAATAACCGTCGAAGCGGGCGAGCTCGAGCCGGTCGCCCCGGTTCCAGCGCGCGAATTTATAGGGGCCGGTCCCCACCGGATTGGTCTTGTTGCCGGCGGCGCTCGCCGGCGCGACGATCACCGCATCGCCCCATGTCAGGCCGTAGAGGAAGCTCGCCGTCGGCTGCTTGAGCTTGATGACGACGGTCGCCGGATCGGGCGTCGAAATCTCGGCGATCGGCGTGAAGAGCTGGCGCTGGGCATTGGTCGAATCCGGCGCCACCGCCCGCTCGAAGGAGAACTTCACCTGTTCCGAGGTGAAGGGCGTGCCGTCATGGAAAGTCGCGCCGCTCCTGAGCTTGAAGCGATAGGTGACATTGTCGGGCGCGATCTCCCAGCTTTCCGCGAGGCAGGGCTGGATCCTGCCGGTCCGGTCCATCCTGACCAGCCCCTCGAAGATGTTCTGCAGCGTCACCTCGCGGATCGCCTGCGCCGCGCCGGAGGTCGGGTCGAGCGTCGGCGGCTCCAGCGTCATGCCGATTGTGACGGCGTCCTTCGCCTGGGCGAAGGCGATCGCCGGCATCTGGGTCGCGACGGCGGCGAGACCCGCCCCCGCCAGAAGTTCACGCCGCGTCGTCATCGTCCTCGCTCCGAACCGGTTGCGGCCGGCAGGATGGCGCGGCGGCGAAGCCGCTTGCAAGCCCGCTTCGCCCACGACCATGGGCTTACGAACAGCGCAGCGCTGGCGCACTAGTATACCAGGCGATTGACCCTCGCCCTGCACGGTTCTAGAGATCGGCCAGCATTCGGGAGATAACCATGCTGCTGCACGATGATCGCCTCTTTCCCGCCGATCCGGTAACGCGCGGCATCGCGCGCCGGCTCTTCGCCACGGTCCGCGACCTGCCGATCATCTCCCCGCACGGCCATACCGATCCGCGCTGGTATGCCGAGAACAACGCCTTCCCCGATCCGGCGACCCTCTTCGTCAAGCCGGACCACTACATCTTCCGCATGCTCTACTCGCAGGGCGTCCGGCTGGAGCAGCTCGGCATCCCGCGCAAGGACGGCGCCGAGGTCGAAACCGATCCGCGCAAGATCTGGAAGACCTTCGCCAGCCACTGGCATCTCTTCCGCGGCACGCCGACGCGGCTCTGGTTCGAGCATGCCGCCTCGACCATCTTCGGCGTCAACGAGCGGCTGAACCCTGAGAACGCCGACCGGATCTATGACAAAATCGCCGCCAGGCTGGACGAGCCGGAGCTGCGCCCGCGCGCCCTGTTCGAGCGCTTCAACATCGAGGCGATCAGCACCACCGAAGGCGCGCTCGACGATCTGAAATGGCACGACATGGTCCGCGAATCCGGCTGGGGCGGCAAGGTCGTCACCGCCTACCGGCCCGACAGCGTCGTCGACCCGGAATTCGAGGGCTTCGCCGGCAATCTCGAGAAGCTCGGCGAGCTCACCGGCGAGGATATCGGCACCTGGACCGGCTATCTCGAAGCCCACCGCAAGCGCCGGGCCTATTTCAAGCAGCGCGGCGCCACCTCCTCCGACCATGGCCATGCCACGGCGCGCACCGCCAATCTCTCCGCGGCGGAGGCCGAGAAGCTCTACGCCAAGGTTCTCAAGGGCAAGGTTTCGGCCAAGGACGCCGACCTGTTCCGCGGCCAGATGCTGACCGAGATGGCCAAGATGAGCCTCGACGACGGGCTCGTCCTGCAGATCCATCCCGGCTCCTGGCGCAATCACAATCCCTATCTCTTCGAGCATTTCGGCCGCGACATGGGAGCCGACATCCCGACCGCGACCAATTATGTCGAGGCGTTGAAGCCGCTGCTCGACGCGGTCGGCAACGAGCCGAACCTCACCGTCATCGCCTTCACCCTCGACGAGACGGTCTATTCGCGCGAGCTCGCCCCGCTCGCCGGCCATTACCCGGCGCTGCGGCTCGGGCCGGGCTGGTGGTTCCTCGACGCGCCCGAGGCGATGCTGCGCTTCCGCGAGCTGACCACCGAGACGGCCGGCTTCTACAACACCGTCGGCTTCAACGACGACACCCGCGCCTATCTCTCGATCCCCGCCCGGCACGACCTCGCGCGGCGCGTCGACTGCGCCTATCTCGCCAAGCTCGTCGCCGAGCACCGGCTCGACGAGGACGAGGCGGCCGAGGTCGCGCCCGACCTCGCCTATCGCCTCGCCAAGGAGGCCTACAAACTGTGACCCGCCTCTGCGCCGCCACCCTCGCAAGCCTGCCGGCCACCGTTCGCCGCCCGGCCTATGACCGCGCCTCCCTCCGGCCCGGCATCGTTCATCTCGGCCTCGGCGCCTTCGCCCGCGGCCACCTCGCCGAATACACCGAGGATGCGCTGGAGAAGCGCTTCGGCGCCTGGGGGATCGTGGGCGCCAGCCTCCAGCGCCCCGACCAGCGCGACCGGCTGAAGCCGCAGGACGGGCTCTACACCCTGCTCAAGCTCGCCCCCGCGGGACCGGAACTGCGCGTCATCGGCTCGGTGCTGGATGTCCTGGTGGCGCCGGAAGGCCCCTCCGCCCTCGTCGCCCGCATCGCTTCGCCCGATACCCGGATCGTCTCGCTCACCGTGACCGAGAAGGGCTATTGCCACGATCCCGCGACCGGCAGGCTCAGGGCCGACCATCCCGACATCCTGCACGATCTCGAAAATCCCGAGGCGCCGCGCTCGGCCGTCGGCATCCTCGTCGCCGGGCTGCGCCTGCGCCGCGCCGAGGGGCGCGGCCCCTTCACCGTGCTGTGCTGCGACAACCTCCCCTCGAACGGCCATGTGCTGCGCGGCCTCGTGCGCGATTTCGCGGCGCTCATGGATGACAAACTCGCGGCCTGGATCGAGGCCGAGGGCGCCTTCCCCGCCACCATGGTCGACCGCATCGTCCCCGCGACCACGGAAGCGGATATTGCCGAGGTCGCGAAGCTGACCGGTCTGGACGACGCCGCGCCGGTCATCGGCGAGCCCTTCCGGCAATGGGCGATCGAGGACACCTTCGTGGAAGGCAGACCCGATTGGCATGACGTCGGCGCGCAGATGGTCTCCGAGGTCGCGCCCTTCGAGTTCATGAAGCTCAGGATGCTGAACGGCGCGCATTCCTCGCTCGCCTATCTCGGCTATCTCGCCGGTCACGAGACCGTGTCCGAGGCGAGCGGCGATCCGGTCTTCGCCCGCTTCCTCGCCGGGCTCTGGGACGAGATCATCCCGACCGTGCCGGCGCCGCAGGGCGTCGTGCTGGCGGATTACGCCAGGGATCTGCTCGTCCGCTTCCAGAATCCTGCCATCCGCCACCGCACCTGGCAGATCGCCATGGACGGCTCGCAGAAGCTGCCGCAGCGCCTGCTCGGCACCATCCGCGAGCGGCTGAGGGCCGGCGGCGGCATCGACCATCTCGCGCTCGGCGTCGCGGCCTGGATGCGCTACGTCACCGGCATCGACGAGAAGGGCGGCGCCATCGAGGTGCGCGATCCGCTGGCGGCGGAGCTGAAGCGCCGCGCCGAGGCGGCCGGGCGCGATGCCGCGGCCTTGAGCGCGAGCCTGCTTGGCATCGGGGCGATCTTCGGCACCGACCTGCCGGGCGAGGAGCGCTTCACGAAGCCGGTCGCCGCCCATCTCGCCGCGCTCTTCGACAAGGGCGCGAAAGCGACGGCGGCGAGCCTGGGCTGACCCGGACCTCCCTTCCCTCCGCGGGGAGACGGGAAAAGCCGCGGCTTCCCTCCCCCTTGATCCCGTCCGCCATCCGGCGCCAGATGCGCGCGATGCTTCGCGCGCTCACCGCCTTCGCCTTCGCGCTCCTCGTCGCCGGCACCGCCGCCGCGCAGGAAGCCGCGCGCGTCGCCATCCCGAATTTCTGGGACCCGCGCATCCGGCTCGACCGGCCCGAGCCCGGCCCGCCGCGCGTCGTGCGCTTCCTCGCCGACGACGACTATCCGCCCTTCCATTTCGCCGGGCCGGACGGGGCGCTGACCGGCTTCTCGGTCGAGCTCGCCCGCGCCGTCTGTGAAAAACTCGGCTGGACCTGCACCATTCAGCCGCGCCGCTTCGACACCTTGCTGGATTCGCTCGGCGAGGGACGCGGCGACGTGCTGGCCGCGGCGATGAACCTGACGCCGGCGATCCGCGAGCGCTTCGCCGCGAGCCATCTCTATTTCCGGGCGCCTGCCCGCTTCGTCACGACGCGCGGCAATGCCCGCGCCGCGCTCGACAGCGTGAGCCTCCAGGGCCGGCGCGTCGCGGTCGTCGGCGGCACGGCGCACCAGGCCTTTCTCGAGCGGCTGATGCCCTTCGTGCAGCGGCGCGAGGCCGCGAGCCTCAACGCCGCCGTCGCGGCCTTGCGCAGCGGCGATGCCGAATATGTCTTCGGCGACGGCACGGCGCTCGCCCTGCTCATCGCCGCCGGCGGCGGCGAGTTCGCCTTTTCGGGCGGCCCCTATCTCGAAAGCCGCTATTTCGGCGAGGGCGTCGCCTTCCTGCTGCGCAAGGACGATCCCGCCCTGAAGCGCGCCATCGACTACGCGCTGCAGAGCCTCTGGGACGACGGCAGCTACAGCCGCCTCTATCTGCGCTTCTTCCCGGTCAGCCCCTATTAAGCTTCAGGCGCTGTTGACGCTTGATCACGGTGGTCTCGAATCACACGCCTGTCATTCCGGATTCTTCGCTGCGCGAAGCCCGGAATGACAGCGGTGGTGCCGATCATACATGATCCGGCAATTGTCCACGCCGCCTCAGGGCGCGTTGCTGCTCAGCGCCTGCTTCGCCACCGCCGCGAGCCAGCCCGATGCCGCGGGCAGGATCGCGTCGTTGAAGTCGTAGCGGTCATTGTGCAGCTCACCGCCATCCACCGCCGGGCCGTTGCCGATCCAGATGTAGCAGCCGGGACGGCGCGCCAGGAAATAGGCGAAATCCTCGCCGGTGGTGCTGGCCTTGAGGTCGCGCCGCACGGTCAGCCCCGCGGCCGCTCCGGCGGCGGCGGCCATATCCTCCTCCGGCGCGGTGTTGATCGTGGCGAGGCCGTGCGAGGTCTCCACCGCCGCTGTCATCTCGAAGGTCGCGGCAACGTTCTCGGCGATCGCGTTGAGGCGCTGCAGCAGCCGCTCGCGCACCGCCGGCACGAAGGTGCGGAAGGTGCCCTCGATCCAGACCCGGGTCGGGATCTGGTTGGAGGCGAGGCCGCCATGCACCTGGCCGATCGAGACCACCGCCGATTCCATCGGGTCGACATTGCGCGAGACGATGGTCTGCAAGGCGACGATGAGATGGCCCATCGCGACGATCGGATCATGCGTCTGCTCGGGCAGGGCGGCGTGCCCCGCGGTGCCGGTCAGCGTGATCTTGAAGCGCCCGGGCTCGGACATCACCGGCCCGCGATGCACCGCGACGGTGCCGGCCTCGAGCCCCGGCCAGTTATGCAGGGCGAAGACCCGCTCCATCGGGAAGCGCTCGAGCACGCCGTCGGCCAGCATCGCCTGGGCGCCGCCGCCGCCCTCCTCCGCCGGCTGGAAGACGAGCTGCACCGTGCCGCTCCAGCCCTCGTCGCCCTTGAGCAGCGCCGCCGCGCCGAGCAGCGCGGTGGTGTGCCCGTCATGGCCGCAGGCATGCATCACATTGGGCGTGCCGGATTTGTAGGGCAGGTCGTTGACCTCCTGGATCGGCAGCGCGTCCATGTCGGCGCGCAGGCCCACCGTGCGCTCCGACGAGCCGCGCCGCAGCGTCGCCACCACGCCATGGCCGCCGATGCCCGCGGTGAAGGGGATGCCCAGCTCGGTCAGCTTCTCCTGCACGAAGGCGCTCGTCATCTTCTCCTGGCGGCCGAGTTCGGGATGGGCGTGGAGATGGCGTCGCCAGGCGGTCAGCTTGTCGAGCAGTTCGCGGTCCAAGGCGGCATCCTTTCAAAGGAGTGGGCAGATGAGAAAGCGGCCAGACTAGCCCGCGGCGCCGGCGCGGCAACCGCCGAAAAGAGAAGGCCGTCATTCGCGGCAAGCCACGTCGGCGCCGCCATGCCCTTCGGGGGTTGAGGGTTTCCGTTTCGCTCAGGCCCGGCATGGCGGCAGAGTTTCATTGACTGTGTCCTTCGCAATCTGCGAAAGGCCCGTCTTCGCACGAGCGAGCCCCCTTGTTCCGTTCAGGAGAGGATACCGACCCCCATGCCCGCCTTCGACGCAGCCCTTGTTGACGCCGCCCAGCGTTCGGCCGCCTGGCCGTTCGAGGAGGCGCGCAAACTGGTGGCCCGCATCGAGAAATCGGGCAAGAAAACGGTGATCTTCGAGACCGGCTACGGCCCCTCGGGCCTGCCGCATATCGGCACCTTCGGCGAGGTCGCCCGCACCTCGATGGTGCGCCACGCCTTCCGCGTGCTGACCGGCAACACGATCCCCACGCGGCTGATCGCGTTCTCCGACGACATGGACGGCCTGCGCAAGGTGCCGGACAACGTGCCGAACAAGGACGTGCTCGCGGCCAATCTCGGCAAGCCCCTGACCGAGGTGCCGGACCCGTTCGGCACGCACGATAGCTTCGGCCGCCACAACAACGCCCGCCTGCGCGCCTTCCTCGACGGCTTTGGCTTCGACTACGAGTTCAGATCCTCGACCGACGCCTATCGCGCCGGGGAGTTCGACGCGACGCTGCTCAGGATGCTCGCCCGCTACGACGCGGTGATGAAGATCATGCTGCCGACCTTGCGCGAGGAGCGGGCGGCAACCTATTCGCCTTTCCTGCCGATCCACCCGCAGACGCGCGTCGTCATGCAGGTGCCGATCGACGAGGTCGATGTCGAGGCCGGCACCATCGCCTGGACCGACCCCGAGACGAAGGAGCGCTTCGTCACGCCCGTCACCGGCGGCAACGTCAAGCTGCAATGGAAGCCGGACTGGGCGATGCGCTGGGTCGCGCTCGGCGTCGACTACGAGATGGCCGGCAAGGATCTGATCGACTCGGTCAAGGTCTCCTCGCAGATCGCCCGCGCGCTCGACGGCACCCCGCCGGAAGGCTTCAACTACGAGCTCTTCCTCGACGAGCAGGGCCAGAAGATCTCGAAGTCGAAGGGCAACGGCCTGACCATCGAGGAATGGCTGACCTATGGCCCGCCGGAAAGCCTGGCGCTCTACATGTTCCAGCGCCCGCGCGAGGCCAAGAAGCTCCACTTCGACGTGATCCCGCGCGCCATCGACGAATATCTCCAGTTCCTCGCCGGCTATGAGCGGCAGGACTGGAAGAACCGGCTCGGCAATCCGGTCTGGCACATCCATGCCGGCAACCCGCCGGCGCCGGAGGTCATCGCCGCGGGCGAGGGCGAGAACGCAGTGAGGACGCAGGTCACCTTCGGCCTGCTGATGAACCTCGTCGCCGTCGCCAATTCCGAGGACAAGGCCGTGCTCTGGGGCTTCCTCCAGCGCTACGCGCCGGGCATGACGCCCGAGACCCATCCCCGCCTCGACGCGCTGGCCGGCTACGCGATCGCCTATTTCCGCGACTTCGTGAAACCGGCGAAGCGCTATCGCCCGGCCGACGAGGTCGAGCGCGACGCCTTCGCCAGGCTCGACGCGGCCCTTGCAGCCCTCCCGGCCGAGGCCACGCCCGAGATGGTGCAGGACACGGCGCTGGACGTCGCCCGCACCATCCCGCGCTACCAGAACCTCGCCGCCAAGAACGCGACGCCGGAGCGTCCCGGCGTGTCGGGCGACTGGTGGAAGGCGATCTATCAGGTGCTGTTCGGCGAGGACCAGGGGCCGCGCTTCGGCTCCTTCGCGGCGATCTACGGCCTGCCCAACACGCGCGCCCTGATCGCCAAGGCGCTGGCCGGCGACCTCGTGCGCGAGCACGCGGCCTTCCTCGCCGCGCGCAAGGGCTGACAGGCACCGGCCGACGGACGGGGAACAGACGCCCCGGCGGCAGTGCCGCCTGGGCGCTGCCATGCGTCCTCCGCCTTGCCTCGCTGCACGGGGCTCATCGCCTTTTCCAGCGCGACGGAAAGCCCGAATCGGCGCCGGCCGAGGTAAATCCGCCGCTTTGCGTGCGGGTTTCGGCAATTTCGACCAAAACAGCGATGAATTTGTTCAATAAGGCGTGGAACGCCGCCGAATTGACAGGCTAAAACGAAGCTCAATAGTCTCCCGGCAAAGCGGCGCGACTGAATTCACAGGCGCCGATGCCCAGGGGGAAACATGTCCGATCATCCGAAGATGCCGAGTCGCCGGCAGTTCCAGCTCGGCCTCGGCGCCGCGGCGGCCGCCGTATCGCTCGCCCCCGGCCTCGCCCGGGCGCAGAGCGCCCGCAGCGCCAACCTCGCCATGATCGGCGAGCCCCAATCGCTCGACCCGATGGCCTCGACCGCCGACCTCGTCAGCATCATCGTCCAGCACATCTACGAGTCGCTCTACACCTTCGACGCCGGTTGGAACGTCAAGCCGATGCTGGCGGCGGACATGCCCGCCATCAGCGCGGACGGCAAGCTCTACACCATCCCGCTGCGCAAGGGCGTGAAGCTGCATAACGGCCGCGAGATGGATTCCGAGGACGTCGTCGCCTCGCTGAAGCGCTGGCTCGCCATGACCGCGCGCGGCAAGGCCCTCTCGGCCGACATCGCCTCGCTCGCCGCCAAGGATGCGAGCACCGTCGAGATCGCGCTGAAGAGCGTTCAGCCCGCCCTGCTCGCCCATCTCGGCCTGCCCTCCGGCTTCGCCGGGATCATGGCCAAGGAGAGCATCGCCGACACCCTGACCCAGTTCATCGGCACCGGCCCCTACAAATTCGTCGAGCGCAAGCCGGACCAGTACGTCGTCCTGACCCGGTTCGACGACTACGCCGCCCGCAGCGAGGCGCCGAGCGGCTATGCCGGCAAGCGCGAGGCCAAGATCGCGGAGCTGCGCTTCATCCCGGTGCCGAACGCCAATACCCGGGTCGAGGGCGTGATCGCCGGGCAGTACCATTTCGCCGATCAGCTCCCGGTCGAGTCGAGCAAGAAGGTCACCGGCGCCGCGAATGCGCGGGCGGTCCTGACCATGCCCTATGGCTTCCCCTATTTCCCGACCAACACCAAGCAGGGCCCCTTCGCCGATCTAAAGGTGCGCCAGGCCTTCCAGATGTGCCTCAACGACGAGGAGATCATGCTGGCCGGCTTCGGCGACCCGAAATTCTTCGCGCTCGCCGCCGAGCATTTCCCCAAGGGCTCGCCCTTCTATTCGGAGGCCGGCAAGGACTGCTACAACAAGGCCGATGCGGCCGGCGCGAAGAAGCTGCTCGCCCAGACCAAATACGACGGCACGCCGATCCGCATCCTCAACTCGAAGCAGTACGACTTCCACAACCGCATGGCCCTGGTGATGGCCGAGCAGATGAAGGAAGCCGGCTTCAAGGTGCAGCTCGACGTGGTCGACTGGGCGACGCTGATCCAGCGCCGCGGCGACCCGGCGCTCTGGGACATCTACGTCACCCATTCCGCCTTCCTGCCGGAGCCGATGCTGACCCCGCCGCAGATGGGCGACGGCGCGCCGGGCTGGTGGAAGACCCCGGCCAAGGACGCCGCGCTCGCCGCCTTCAACGGCGAGACCGACCCGGCCAAGCGCGGCGCGCTCTGGGGCGCGGTGCAGCAGGTGATCTATGACGAGGTGCCCTATGTGCGCCCCGGCAATTTCGCCGCGCTGCTCGGGACCTCGGCCCGGATGAAGGATTTCACGCCGATGCCCTGGCCGAGCTTCTGGAATGTCGACCTGACCGCGTAAGGCGGCGATAGCGCCGCGCGCCGCCCCTGCCCGCATGGGAAGGGGCGGCGCTTGAGTTTTGCAGGGGCGGCGGCGCTGGCCGTATGCGCGCCCCGGATCCGGTGAAGAGACGATGTGGTTCAGCCTCGCGCGGCGCCTCGGCAGCCTGCTGATCGTGATGTTCCTGGTCGCGACCATGGTGTTCTTCCTGACCCGGCTGGCGCCGGGCGACCCCGCCGCCATCATGCTCGGCGACCAGGCGACGCCGGCCGATGTCGAGCGGCTGCGCGCCGTCTACGGGCTCGATAAGCCGGTCCTCGTCCAGTACGTGCTGTGGCTGAAGGAGGTCGTGCAGGGCAATCTCGGCCAGTCGATCTTCCTGCAGCGCCCGGTGACGACGGCTTTGGCCGAGCGCGTCGAGCCGACCTTCTTCCTCACCCTGTTTTCGATCGTCATCGCCACGCTGATCGGCGTGCCGGCCGGCATCGCCTCGGCGGTCTGGCGCGGGCGCGCGGTCGACCAGGTGGTGAGCGCCCTCGCCATGCTGGCGGCGAACATCC
This sequence comes from Hyphomicrobiales bacterium, assembly GCA_900466745.1. GTDB lineage: Bacteria > Pseudomonadota > Alphaproteobacteria > Rhizobiales > Beijerinckiaceae > Allobosea > Allobosea minatitlanensis. The sequence goes on from UBNE01000008.1 coordinate 33,677, forward strand.
CGAGCTTCTGGCTCGGCCTGATCTTCATCCAGTTCTTCGCCGTGCGGCTCGGCCTGTTCCCGGTCGCCGGCTATGGCGACCCCGGCGCCTCGCTGGCCGAGCGGCTGGCGCATCTCGTCCTGCCCGCCGCCGTGCTCGGCATCGTCAACTCGGCGCTGATCACCCGCTTCACCCGCGCCAGCATGCTCGACGTGCTCGGCGACGACTATGTCCGCACCGCCCGCTCGAAGGGCGTGCCGGAGACGGGCATCGTCCTGCGCCACGCCTTCCGCAACGCGCTGGTGCCGATCGTCACCGTGATCGGCCTGACCATCGCCCTGCTGGTCGGCGGCGCCATCGTCACCGAGACGGTGTTCGGCCTGCCCGGCATCGGCAATCTCGTCGTCTCGGCCGTGCTGCGCCGCGACTATCCGGTGATCCAGGGCGCGCTCATCGCGGTCGCGGCGCTCTATGTGCTGATCAACCTCGCGGTCGACCTGATCTACACCCTCGTCGACCCGCGCGTGAGGGCGTGACGATGGCCTCCCCGACCGTCGCCTTCCTGAACCGGCTGTTCCGGCGCAAGCTCGTCCTCGCCGCCGCCTGCGTGCTGCTCGCCTTCGTCCTCGCGGCGCTGTTCGCACCCTGGGTCGCGCCCTACGATCCCGGCGCGCTGCGCGTCATCCGCCGGCTGAAGCCGCCGAGCGAGCTGAACTGGCTTGGCACCGACGAGTTCGGCCGGGACGTGCTCTCGCGCATCATCTACGGCGCGCGCGCCTCGCTCGGCATCGGCGCGGCGGTGGTCGCGATCTCGATCGCCGCCGGCTCCGCCATCGGCCTCACCGCCGGCTATTTCCGGCGCCTCGACCCGCCGATCATGCGCATGGTCGACGCCGTCATGGCGCTGCCCGACATCCTGCTCGCGATCTTCCTGGTCGCTATCCTGGGGTCGTCGATCTTCAACGTCGTCTTCGCGCTCGCCATCGTCTACACGCCGCGCGTCGTGCGGGTGGTGCGCGCCTCGGCGCTGGTGGTGCGCGAGCAGCAATTCGTCGAGGCGGCCCGCGCCATCGGCGCCTCGACGCCGCGCATCCTGTTCCGGCACATCCTGATGAACGTCACCTCGCCGGTGCTGGTGCAGGCGACCTTCATCTTCGCCTATGCGGTGCTGGCCGAGGCGGGCCTGTCCTTCCTCGGCGCCGGCGTGCCGCCGGAGGTGCCGACCTGGGGCGAGATGATCGCCTCGGCCCAGCAATATGCCGACCAGGCCTTCTGGGTCGTGCTCTTCCCGGGTCTGGCGATCGTGCTCGCGGCGCTGTCGCTCCAGGTGGTCGGCGACGGCCTGCGCGACCAGCTCGACCCCAGGCTGCGCAAGGCGCTGTAGCCTCCGGTTCCGGGCGAGGCGGCGCCGGGCGGCTCAGGCCATCACCAGCCCGCCATCGACATGCAGCACCTGCCCGGTGACGAAGCCGCTCCCTTCGCCGGCGAGGAAGAGCACCGGGCCGGCGACGTCGGCCGGCGTCGCGATGCGGCGCAGCGGCGTCTGCGCGATCAGCGTCTCGCGCACCTCCTCGGGCGTCGCGGCGCTCGCATCGGTCGGATAGACCAGCCCCGGCGCGACGCAGTTCACCCGGATGCCGAGCGGGCCGAGTTCGGCCGCGAGGTTGCGGCTGAACCCGATCAGCGCCGCCTTGGCCGTGGCGTAGTCGTGATAGGCGATGCTCGGGCGCGCGACGAGGTCGCTGGCGAGATTGACGATGCTGGCGCCGCTGCGGCGCCGAAGCAGCGGCAGCATCGCCTGGCAGACCGTGTAGGTGGCCTTCACCGCGCCGTCGAACTGCCGGCCATAGGCCTCCCAGGGCGTCTCCCAGAAGCGGGCGCGCCTGTCCGGGTCGAAGCGGTAGGGCGCGAAGGCGTTGTTGACGACGGCGTCGAGCCGGCCGGCCTCCTCCGCGATGCGCTGCGCCATCGCCGCGACCGCCTCGGCCGAGGTGACGTCGGCCGCCACCGTCAGCGCCTCGCCGCCGAGCGTCCGGCATTCGGCGGCGACGGCCTCGGCGGCCGCCTCGTTCGTCCGGTAGTTGACGACGACGATCCCGCCCTCGGCGGCGAAGGCCCTGGCGATCGCCGCGCCGATGCCGCGGCTGGCGCCGGTGACGAGGATGACGCGGCCCTGGAATCTCATGGCGCGCCGTCCCTGGCCGGGACGAGGTCGCTCCTGACCACCGCCTTCATCGCGAGCGGGCGCGCGATCAGGCCGAGGCTGCGGAAGGTGTCGGCGCCCTTCTGCATCGCCTCGATGTCGAAATGGCCGAGGCCCTCGCGCTCCGTGACCGGCGAGACGCTGGACAGGTTGCGCAGCTTGATGATCTCGAGATTGACGGCCTCGTCGCGCCCGTTGATGGCGCGGGAAACGGCGATCCGGGCCGCCTCCTCGGGCCTGGCGATCATCCAGGCGGCGGAATCGCGATAGCCGGCGAGGAAGCGTTGCAGCAGCGGCCGGTTCCGCTCGTAATAGCTTTCCTTCACCACGAAGATGTCGCTCGACAGGTTGAGCTGGTCGCGGACCTCGATGACGTTGGCCTCGCCCAGACCCTTGGCGCGGGCGACGAGCAGGCCGGTATCGGTCGCGGCGGTGGCGTCGACCTGGCCCTGCATCAGCGGCGCGAAGTTGAGCAGCCCCGTCGGCTGGATGGTGACGTCCTTCTCGCTCAGACCGACCTGGTGCAGCAGCACGAGCAGGTTCTGATAGGTGCCGCTCGACAGGCTGTAGACGCCGATGCGCTTGCCCCTGAGATCGGCGGCGGTGCGGATGCCGCTGCCTTTGAGCGCGACGACGTTGAAGACGTTCTGCGGATAGATGTCGTAGATCGCGACCAGCTTCTCGCCCTTGTCGAGCGCGAGATAGAACGAGGCCGGGTCGGTGAAGGCGACATCGGCCTGGCCGGCGAGCAGCGTCTGGATCGCCGCGCCGCCGCCGGTGCCGGGCACGTAGTCGAGCGCGATGCCCCTCGCCTTGAAGAAGCCCTTGTCGGGTTCGGCCAGGAGGTTGGTGATCTCGCTGATCGGCTGGCTCCAGCCCGCGACCGTGACCTTGTCGAGCGGCTGGGCCCGGACCGAAATCCAGCCGGAAAGCAGCAGGGCGACGCATGCCGTCAGGCTCGCCGTCATCCCGGACACGGCGAAGCGCAGACCCGGAAGGAGGAGCCTCGGAAGGCGAGCGAGGAAAGATGACATGGGGTCAGCCTTTCGAGAAGCGGTGCAGGACGCGGCGCTCGACGAGGCGAACGGCCTCGTAGAGCAGCATGCCGAGCGCGGTGATGACGATGAAGAGCGCGAAGATCAGGCTCGAATCCATCACGCTCTGGGCGGCGATGATCGAGGCGCCGAGCCCGCTGCGCCCGCCGATGAACTCGCCGACCACCGCGCCGACCAGCGCGAGCACGACCGCGACGCGCAGGCCCGCCATGATGACGGGCAGCGCCGCCGGCAGCTTCAGGCGCAGCAGGGTCTGGAGCCGGCTCGCGCCGAGCATGCGGAAGAGGTCGCGCCGGGCGGCGTCGACCTCGCCGAGCCCCGTCAGCGTGGTCTCCATCAGCGGGAAGAAGCAGATCAGCGCGGTGATGACGATCGTCGGCGTCATGCCGAAGCCGAACCAGATGATGAAGAGCGGGCCCAGCGCGAGCTTGGGCACGAGCTGGCTCGCCAGCACATAGGGTCGCAGCAGCCGGCTGAGCGCCGGCACCTCCGCCAGCAGGATGCCGGTGCCGAGCCCGACCAGCGCGCCGATGCCGAGGCCGAGCCCCATCTCCGCCGCGGTGACCGCGAGATGCGGCCAGAGCCTCCCGCTGGCGATCTCGCCGCCCAGCGTGGCGAGCACGGCGGAAGGCGGCGGCAGGACCAGCGGCGACAGGCCGCCGAAGCGGCACCAGCCCTCCCAGCCGGCGAGCAGGATCAGGAGCAGCAGCAGCGAGGGCAGGCGCGCCGTCATGCCGCCGGCCTCCGGCTGGCGGGGCCGGCCTCGCCGTCCATCGCCTCGCGCAGAGCGCGGCAGGCGGCCGCGAAGACCGGCGTGTAGCGGAGCGCTGGAGGGCGCGGGCGCGGCAAGGCGATCCGGCGGGCCTGGGTCAGCCGGCCTCCGGCCATCACCGCGACGCGGTCGCCGAGATAGACCGCCTCGCCGATATCGTGGGTGACGAAGAGGGCGGTGGTGCCGTGCAAAGCGCAGAGCCGCAGAAGATCGTCCTGCAGCTCCTCGCGCGTCAGGGCGTCGAGCGCGGCGAAGGGCTCGTCGAGCAGGAGCAGGTCCGGCGCGCCGATCAGCGCGCGCGCCACGGCGACGCGGCTGCGCTGGCCGCCGGACAGCTCGCGGGGCCGGCGCTCCGCAAGATCCGCGAGGCCGACGCGGGCGAGAAGGTCGCGCGCCGCCGCCCGCTCGGCCGCGGTCGGGCGCCGCTTCAGCGAGACCGGCAGCAGCACGTTGTCGAGCGCGCTCAGCCAGTCGAGCAGCGTCGGCGCCTGGAAGACGAAGCCGGCGCGGGGGCTGGGGCCGCGCAGCGCCTCGCCGGCGATGCGGATCGCGCCCTCGCTCGGCAGCAGCAGGCCGGCGGCGAGCTTGAGCAGCGTGGTCTTGCCGCAGCCGCTGCGGCCGAGCAGGCAGTGGATCTCGCCGCGCGGGATCGCCCAGTCGACGCCGTCGACGACGGCCGGGCCGCCCGCCTCGTAGCGGTAGCCCGCCCGCTCGATCGCGACGAAGCCGGGCGCGGACGGGTCGGTCGGCGGCGGATCAGTCGGCATAGGAAGCGAACCCTTCCGCGGCGGCTTCCGCGCCCGGCTCGATCTCGGTCAGGGTGACGAGGTCGAGCAGGCTGAAGCGCCCGTCATGGTGCCAGCCGGGCTCCGGCGCGGTCATGCGGCCGAGCGGGGCGATGCGGCTGACGCCGACCGCGGCGAGCCGTTCCGCCAGCCGCAGCAGCCTCTCCGGGGCGGCGGCGACGCCGGCCGTCTGCAGGAAGGCGCGATAGGGGCCGACCAGGGCCGGCACCGCGGCGAGATCGTCGACCGCGACCAGCTTGAGCGTGCGGTTCAGGCCGGTCGGGCTCAGGGCCTCGGCGGCCTCGACATGGACGACGCTCCAGGGATCGGCCGGCTCGCCGAACAGCTCCGCGGCGCCTTCCAGCCCGCGCAGCTCCTGCGCGCCGCGCCAGCCCGCGACGGCCGCCGCCTCGCCCGGCGAGAGCGCGCGGCGCGGATGGCGATGGGCGAGCGCCGCGAGCTCCCGCGCCAGATAGCCGGCGAACTCCGCCGGCGCGACCCGCCCGCCGCGCTCGACGAAGAGCATCTGCGGCGAATAGCAGCCCTGCTGCTCGTAGCGCGCCACGTCATGAGCGGCGAGCCGGGCCAGCGCCGGGGCCTTGCGACTGTCGAGCGCCTCGCGCGCGACGACGCCGAAGCCGATCCTGTGGCCATGCGGCAGGAAGCGCGTCGTCACCGGCAGCTTCGCGCGCAGCGCCGCGAGCGTCTCGTTGCCGCCATAGGCCATCACCGTGTCGGCCGCCTGCAGGAAGGGCGCCTCGGCCGCGGCATTCCCGCCCTTCCACCAGACGACCGCGAGGCATTCGCCGATCTCGGGGTCGATCCCGGCGAGGAGCCCGGCGAACCAGCCGGCCGTCAGCGGCTCGGCCGAGGCGAGCTTGCCGATGCTGCCCGCCTTGACCAGCAGCCCGCAGATCAGGCTCCAGAGCGACAGCGCCGGCACGTTGCCGGCCCAGATGTGCAGCAGTAGATTCGGCCCCTGCGCGCGCAGCAGGCCGCCCTTGGCCGCCGGCTGGAAGCCGTCGAGCATGGCGGGATTGGCGAAGTCCTCGGCGAGGAAGCGCAGGAGCTGCGGCCGGCGGAAAGTCCTGAGATAGCCGGTCAGGCCGAGCCGGACGCTCTCGCGGTCATAGCCGGTGACGATCGGCAGGAGGTGCTCGGCCTTGCGGCGCAGCGGATGATCCCGGTCGAGCAGCCGCGCGACCGCGGCGTCGACCGCATCGACGATCCGGGCGACCGGCATTTGCTTCAGCCGCCCGCGGGCATTTTCGCGGACCTGCTCGCACAGCGCGGCGGCCTGCGCCGCGTCGAGTTCCGGCAGCGCCAGCACGACGCGCTCGCCCCAGGCGCCATGCGCGACCTCGCGCCAGCGCACCGCCTCGCGGCTCAAACCCGGCAGATGGCCCGCATGCGCGATCACGGCCTCAGCTCCGCGCCGCCGCCAGGAACTCCGCCACGGCGACGGAGCAGCCCTTCGAGGCCTCGCCGTCGACGCGGCCGAGCAGCAGGAAGCCGCCGGGCACGATCTCGCCGGCATCCTCGGTCAGGATCGCCGAGACGCAGTTGAAATGGGCGAGATCGTGATGGACGAGCACGCCGCGCTCGCCGTCGCGCAGATCGGCGCCGGTCAGCGGATCGACGACACGGCTGCGCACCCAGTGCGGGCCGGACTTGACCGAGGGGCAGACGGCGTTGCCGTCGTCGTAGAACTGGCTGCTCAGCTCGGTCATGCCGTACATGTTGATGCAGGAGGCGCGCGGCACGCCGAAGGCTGCCGAGAGGGCGTCGTAGAAGGCGTCCGGCGCCAGCTCGCGCGACTGGCCCTTGAAGCCGCCGGTGTCGAGGATCAGGCTGCCCTCGGGCAGGGCGAAGCGGCGGCCCTGCGCCGCCAGCGCGTCGAGCACCGGCACAAAGGAGTAGCTGGCGCCGAGCAGGGCATAGGGCTCGCCACCGGCCTCGGCCTGAGCGAGCGCCGCCAGCAGGCCGTCGAGATCGAGGCCGTCCGCGCCGATGAAGCCCTGCGAATCCGGCGTGCCGCATGCGCGCCGGGCGAGCGACAGGTAATGCGCGAGCGAAGAATTGGGCAGCTCCCTGTCGTCGGGGAAGAGGATGCCCATGCGGATGCGCGCGCGGCCGCGCATGAAGCGCGCCCGGAAATTGTCGAGCATCGAGCGCTGCCAGACGGCGAGCGTCGGGTGGTAGCTGCGGCCGCGCACGCCCTGGGTGGTGCCGCTCGTCATGAAGACGTGGCTCGCCGCCTCCGGCGGGCAGCAGCTCAGCGTCAGGCCCTTGAAGGCGGTGATCGGCACGGCCGGAATGTCGCGCCAGCGCCTCACCGCGAGCGGGGTGCGGCCGCGCTGCAGGGCGAAGCGCCTGTAGGGCTCGTTGTTGCGGAACTGATAGGCGAAGACCTGGAGCGCCATCGCCTCGAACTCGGCTTCCGACGCGTCGGGACGTGCGATGAACGCCAGCAGCGCCTCGATGATCTCGGCTTGCGTCACTGTGGCCCACTCCGTTCGGACGCTCCCTCGGCCTGCCGAAGGGCGTCGGTCGCGACTGGACCATATGCGCAGATGGAATCGGGGCTTGAGCGCCGCCTGTCCCGCATCCCTACGCCGGTATGATCCGGATCAGGTTCGGAGGGTCACCGCGTTGCCGGAAAAAGCCCGGCCGGCGGAATCTCAGCCTCCTAGCGAGGCCCCCCTGGGAACGCGGCTAGATGACGAGCGGCAGGGTGGGCTGTCAAGCGGCAAGCCGGCGAAGGCGGGCCCGCGGCTGCGCCTGCGGCGAAGGGCCGCCGCGCCCGCCGCGGGCATGCAGACGCGCGAGGCGGCGACGAAAGGCGCATCCCGCCTCGCTTGACCCCTGTCGAAGCCCCGTGCCATCCGGGCCGGACAGCTTTCCGAAAGGCGGACCGAGATGAGCGAAAGCGTAGTGAGCGAGACCGTCGCCGCGGGCGTCGTCCAGATCACCATGAACCGGCCGGACCGGAGGAACGCGCTCGACCGCGCGAGCTATGCCGGGCTGATCCAGGCCATCGCCGCGGCGGAAGCGGACGATGCCGCCCGCGCCGTCCTGCTGACCGGCGCCGGCGGCTGCTTCACCAGCGGCAACGACATCAAGGACTTCGCCGCGGCCGCCGCCGCGGGCGAAGGGCCGCGCGCCGCGATCGACTTCCTCGGCGCGATCTCGACCGCGAAGAAACCCATCGTCGCCGCCGTCGAGGGCTTCGCCGTCGGCATCGGCACGACGATGCTACTGCATTGCGACCTCGCCTTCGCGGGCGCCACGGCGAGCTTCCGCCTGCCCTTCGTCACGCTCGGCCTCTCGCCCGAGGGCGGCTCCAGCTATCTGCTGCCCCTCGTCGCCGGCAGCAAGAAGGCGGCCGAGCTGCTGATGCTGGGCGAGGTCTTCGACGCCGCGACGGCGGCGGAAGCCGGGCTGGTCAACGCCGTGGTGCCGGAAGGCACGGCGCTGGAGCACGGGCTCGCCAGGGCGAAGGCGCTGGCGGCCCTGCCGTCGCAATCCGTCGCCCTGACCAAGATGCTGCTGAAGCGCGGTAGCGCCGCGGCGGTGGCCGAGACCATCGCCGTGGAGGCCGACCATTTCGGCCGCCGCCTGCGCTCGCCCGAGGCCATGGCCGCCTTTGCGGCCTTCCTCAGGAAATAGGCTGCCGCGCCGCCTCAGGGCGGCGCGGTTTCTCCTGCCGGAACCGGCTGGCCGTGCCGGCCGAAGGGCAGCATGCGCCACAGCATCAGGCCCCAGACGATCAGCGTGCAGACCCCGAGCACCCCCGCGATCGGCCGCTCGAAGAAGAACAGGAAAGAGCCGTCCGACTTGATCATCGAGGTCATGAAGTTCTGCTCCAGCATCTCGCCGAGGACGAGGCCGAGGATCAGCGGCGCGATCGGGATGCCATGCTCCTCGAGCACCCAGCCGAACACGCCCATCACCACCATCAGCACGACGCCGTAGATCGAGTTGGTCATGGCGAAGGAGCCGACCATGCAGAAGATCAGGATGACCGGCAGCAGGATGTTGCGCGGCACCCGCAGGATCTGCTTGGCGGATTTGATCGCCGCCCAGCCGAGCGGGAACATCACGATATTGGCGAGGATGAAGATGATGAAGACGGCGTAGATCAGCTCCGGCGTCTGCAGGAACACGCTCGGCCCCGGATTCATGCCCTTCATGTAGAGCACGCCGATGACGATCGCCGTGATCGAATCGCCGGGGATGCCAAAGACCAGCGCCGGAATCCAGGCGCCGCCGAGCGCCGAATTATTGGCCGATGTCGAGTCGACGATGCCTTCGAGATGGCCGGTCCCGAACTTCTCCGGCTCCTTGGAGAGCTTCTTCGAGACGGCATAGGAAACCCAGGCCGCGATATCGGCGCCGGCTCCGGGCAGAGCCCCGATGACCGTGCCGAGGATCGAGCCGCGGAAGAAGTTCTTCCAGTACTTCCGCCAGACCGCGCCGATGCCGGTCATCAGCTTGCCGACCTGCTGCTGCACCATGGTCGAGCCCTGGTCGAGCGAGACCGAGCCGCGCAGCAGTTCGGAGACCGCGAACATGCCGATCAGCGTCGGGATGAAGTTGATCCCCGAGAGCAGGTCGACATTGCCGAAGGTGAAGCGGGGCTGCCCCGCCGCCGGGTCGATGCCGACGCAGCCGATGGCGAGGCCGATGAACAGCGAGAGCAGCCCCTTGACCGGATCGCCCGTGCCGATGAACACGGCGCAGGTCAGGCCGAGGCAGGCGAGCCAGAAATACTCGAAGGACGAGAAGTTGATCGCCACCTCGGCCAGCATGGGCGCGGCCAGGATGAGGACGGCGACGCCGAAGATGCCGCCCAGAACCGAGAAGACCAGGTTGACGCCCATGCACAGGTCGAGCTGGCCCTTCTTGGTCATCTCGTAGCTCTCGTCGGCATAGGCCGCCGAGGCGGGCGTTCCGGGCATGCGCAGCATCGCCGCCGGAATGTCGCCGGCGAAGATCGCCATGGCCGTGGCGGTGACGATGGCGCCGAGCGCCGGCACGGGCGGCATGAAGAAGGTGACGGGCACCAGCAGCGCCGTCGCCATGGTCGCGGTCAGCCCCGGCATCGCGCCGACGAACATGCCGAACACGGCGGAAGCCAGGATCACCCCGATGACCTGGAGGTCGAAGACGAGCCCGAAGGCGGTTGCGATGGCTTGCATGGCCGCCTCCTCAGAGCACGCTGTCGAGAATGCCGCGCGGCAGGGGCACGAGCATCATGCTGCCGAAGAACCAGTGGACGAGCAGCGTCATGCCCACCGCGACGACGAGGGCCGTCAGCGGTCTCACCCCGAACCAGAGCAGCAGCACGATCTGGACCAGGAAGGCGCTGGGGATGAAGCCGAGCCGGTCGGAAGCCAGCACGTAGAACAGCATCGCCGCGAGGGTCAGGACGAAGGACAGGACCTTGCGCGGCTCGCGCGCCCAGTCCGCCAGCACGAGCCAGGGCGCCGCGACGGCGGCCCGCCGCTCGCGCAGGATCAGCACCAGCGCGCAGAAGATTATCCCGCCGCCCAGGATGCGGGGAAACAGGCTCGGCCCATAGGCCTGTCCCGGGAACGACGGAAAGGAGAATGTCATGGCGATCATGGTCGCGGCCAGCGCAATGAACGCGAGCCCGACGACGGTATCGTTGAAACGCATCGATTCGACCTTGTCAGGAGTGACGGGCCCCGCCATCGCGCGGCCCTCGCCGAAAGGCGGCGCGCCCTGCCCGGAGCCGGCGCGCGCCGCCGTCCCTGTCGCGTCAGCTCGCCTTCTTGGCGAGCCCCGCCGCCGTCATCGCCGTCCCCATGGCCTTGTCGCCATCGGCCATGAAGGCCGCGTAGCCGGCCTGATCGGCGAAGGTCATGCCGAAGCCGCGGGCGTTCATGAAGTCCTTGTACTCCTGCGAGTCGTAGGCCTTCTTCAGTTCGGCCGCGAGAATCTTCTGGACGTTCTCGGGCAAGCCCTTCGGGCCGCCGATGCCGCGCCACGCCCCGACCGAGTAGTTGATGCCGAGCGTCTCGTTGAGGGTCGGCACATCCTTGAACTGCGGGTTGCGCTCCTTGGCCATGATCGCCAGCGAGCGCGCCTTGCCGGCGTCGAGCATGGCGCGGGCCTCGGGGACCGAGCAGGTGACGATGTCGATGCCGCCGGCGGCGAGGTCCTGCATCGCCGGCGCGGCACCGTTCGAGGGCGCCCAGGCGACGTGGTCGGGCTTCAGGCCCATCGCCAGCAGCCAGCCGACCAGGGCGAGGTGCCAGATGCCGCCCTGCCCGGTGCCGGACGCTTTGAGCTTGCCGTGCGGCGCGGCCTTGATCGCCTCCGCCAGCGCCTTGATGTCCTTGTAGGGGCTGGAGGCGCTGACCTGCACGCCCGGCGGGTCCTCGTTCATCAGGGCGAGCGCGGTATAGTCGGACGGGGTGAGCTGGGTGAGGCCCATATGGTGCATCATGCTGATCTCGACCGTCAGCATGCCGATCGTGTAGCCGTCCGGCGCGGCCGTCGCGATGGCCGAATGGCCGACGACCCCGGAGCCGCCGGTGCGGTTCACCACATTGACCGGCTGCCCGAGGCTCTTCTCCAGCAGCGCGGCGACGATGCGCGCGGTGGCGTCCGTGCCGCCGCCGGCCCCCCAGGGGCAGATCATGGTGATCGGGCGGGCCGGCCATTTCGGCTGGGCGATCGCCGGCGCGGCGATGATCCCGGCAGCCCCCGCCGCGACCGCGCCCTTGAGGACGCCACGCCTGTCAATCGTCTTGCTCATTTTCTCGCTTCCTCCGCTAAATCGTTTTAGTCAACGAGCGCTCCTCACCGGCGGCGGGGCGCTCTTCGGTAACCCGGTCATCACAACCGATCGCGCGAGCCGTGACAACCGCTGATTTCGACGGGCCCTACATTCCACAAAAGAGCGGCTGCACCGCGCCCGAGACCGCCTCGACCACCGCGCCCGTGCTCAGCGCCGCGCCGGCCGCGGCGCCCGCCGGCAGCGACAGCCCGGCCTGGCCGAGAGCCGCCTGGATCGCCGCCCCGTCCGCCAAAGCATAGGCGCGCTGCGGCGCGATGCCGGCGACGAGCTGCCTGTCGGAGGGGTTGGCGGTGACGATGCCGACGAGCCGGCCCTGCCGGTCGAAGGCCGGGCTGCCCGCCTGCCCCGGCTGCAGCGGCGCCATCACCGTGGCGCCGGAAGCGGTACGTGCGAGCTGCCCCGGCAGGGCGACGGCGGCGCGCTTGCCGGCCTCGTCGCCGAAGGCGACCAGCACCAGCCCCTCCCCCGCCTCCGGCGCTTGTCCCGCCAGCGCGGGAGGCTTGGCCGCGCCGGTTCCGTCGAGATCGAGCAGCACGAGCCCGCTGGCATCCTTCGCCCGCGGCCTGGCGGCGCGGTTGCCGACGCGCAGGCTGCGGCAGCCCTCGGCCGCGGCGGCCGCGCCGAGCGCGACCTTGTCCGAGAGCAGCACCGCGACGCCGTAGCGCTCGTTGCCGCGTGCCGCCGGCTGCGTCAGCGCCGGGGCGGAAACCGCCCCGGCAGCGCCCGCCACGGGCGTTCCGGCGGCCGGGGCCGGCCCTGTCGGGAAGGGCTCGAAGCTGGCCGCGATGGCGATGACCAGCTTGTCGACCGTCGCGGCCAGCGCCTTGTCGTAGCCGATAGAGAAGCCGCGCAGGCCCTGCGGCCCGGCCGACAGGCGGCGGTAGAAGCGGCCGCCCGGCGTCTCGCCCGTGACGACGAAGAAGTCCGGGCGGAGCAGCTTGTAGGTGATCTTGCGCGGGCTGTTCGGGCTGACGGCGATCGCCTTCTCGAACAGCGCCGCGAGGTCGTCGCCCGGCGGCGAGGCGGAGGTGTCGAGCGTGATCTTCTCGTCGGCGCTCTGCCAGCGGCTGCCGCCGGAGGGCGTCGCGGCGCGCTTCGGCAGCAGCTTCGCCGGAATGCCGATGCGCACCCCGGTCCTGTCGTCGTCGACCAGCCTGAAGCCGGCCGCGTCGCGCGCCGCCTGCGCCGCCTTGGCGAGCGCGGCGCGGTCGGCCGGCGTCAGGATGCCGTCCGCCGGCCCGCGCCCGCCCTTCAGCGCGTTGATCGCCCGGAAGGTCAGCGGGCCGAAGGAGCCGCTGACCGCGCCGTTGAACTGCCCCGCCCAGATCAGGTCGGTCTGGATCGCCTTGCGCTCGGCCTCGGGCAGCGCCTCGAACCGCGCCTGCGCCGCCGCCATCTGCGGATGGGGAGCCTGCGCTCGCGCGCCGGAGAGCGACGCCGCCAGCAGCATCAGCCCGAGCGCGGCGGCGCCGGCCAGCTTGATTCGCGGTCGTCTGTCTCGGGCAGGCAGCATGATCTCGTCCTCTCAGGCAGGCGGAGCGGCTGCATTGAGCGTCAGAACGCGCGGCGCTGCAACCGTGAGACCGCCATTGAAAGCGGCCATTGAAAGCGGATCGAGATCCATAGGCCGGCCCCACGCGCCGGCGCATCCTTTACGCGCATGACTTGCACGCGATTCCCGCGGTGGTAGCCTGCGCGCCGTTCAGCACCGTCATCAGCCCGAAGCCTGCGCCGGCGATGCTGGAGCCTCCGGCCGACGAAGAGGATCGACGATGAGCCTGCTTTCCCGCCTCCTGCTCGCGCTCTGCCTGACCTTCGCGGCGGCGCCGGCCTTCGCTCAGAAGGCCTATGTCCGCAACGATCTCGCTGCCGACGGGCTGAGGCTGGAGGAGCGGCTGAAGCGCGAGGTCACGGCTGGCAACCGTTCGGTCGTCGACCTCGTCCGCGCCGGCGACATCGTGCTCGGACGCGGCGATGCCCGCGGCGCCCTGCCGCTGGCCAATGCCGCCGTCGTCGCGGATTCGAGCAATGCCGCCGCCTGGCGCCTGATGGCGCGCGCCGCCATCGGCATCGAGCCGCGCGACTATCGCGAGCGTTGGGAACTGCGCGAGCGTGCCATCACAGCCGCCTATCTCGCCTACCAGCGCGCCGCCAACCGCACGGAGGAAGCCGCCTCCCTGGGCGTGCTCGCCCAGACCTTCGAGAAATACGAGCTCTGGCGCCCTGCGCTGACGACCTATCGCCTCAGCCTCGATCTCGCCGCCAACGCCTCGCTGCAGAAAAGCTATGAGGAGCTGCGCGAGAAGCGCGGCTTCCGCCTGCTGGCGAACCAGGTCGATTCCGACGCGGCGAGCCCGCGCGCCTGCTTCGAATTCTCCGAGCCGCTCGCCCGCGGCAATCTCGATTTCGCCCCTTACGTCGCGATCTCGGGCGGGTCAGGCGATTTCGCCGTCAGCGGCGAGGAGCGCCAGATCTGCGTCGACGGCCTGCGCCATGGCGAGCGCTACGCCATCGTCATCCGCCAGGGCGTGCCCTCCGCCATCCCCGACGAGACGCTGCAGAAATCCGCCGATTACGAAATCTATGTCCGCGACCGCACGCCCTCCGTGCGCTTCACCGGCAAGAACTATGTCCTGCCGCGCACCGGCCAGCAGGGCATTCCGGTCGTCTCGGTCAACACCGGCAAGCTCGATCTCGAGGTGATGCGGATCGGCGACCGCAACCTGATCAACTCGGTCCAGTCCGAGGACTTCCTGAGCCAGCTCGGCTCCTGGTCGGCCCGGCAGATCGCCTCCGACAAGGGCCAGCGCGTCTGGACCGGAACGATGGAGGTGAAGCCCGAGCTCAACAAGGACGTCGTCACCGCCTTCCCGGTGGTCGAGGCCGTCGGTTCCCTGAAGCCCGGTGTCTATGTGATGTTCGCCAAGCCTTCGGGCGGCCCCGCCCCGGCGCCGAACGACGACGCCAGCGATTCCTATGACGACGGCACCACCCGCGCGACGCAATGGTTCGTCGTCTCCGATCTTGGCCTGACCTCCTTCTCGGGGCCGGACGGCGTGCATGTGCTCGCCCGCTCGCTCGCCGACGCCAAGCCGATCCCGAATGCCGAGCTGCGCCTGATCGCCCGCAACAACGAGGTGCTCGGCACGGCGAAGACCGACGCCAACGGCTATGCCCGCTTCGACGCCGGCCTCGCCAAGGGCGAAGGCGGCAATTCGCCGGGCCTCGTCACTGCGGCGCTGGGGGAGGATTACGGCTTCCTCGACCTGAAGCAGACGGCCTTCGACCTCTCCGACCGTGGGGTGAAGGGTCGCGTCGCCCCCGCAGGGCTCGACGCCTATCTCTACACCGAGCGCGGCGTCTACCGCTCGGGCGAGACGGTCTATCTCACGAGCCTGCTGCGCGACGCCAAGGGCGCCGCCGTCACCGGCCTCCCCCTGACCATCGTGGTCAAGCGCCCCGACGGCGTCGAATATCGCCGTCGTCAGGTCGAGGATCAGGGCGCGGGCGGGCGCGCCCATTCGATCCCGCTGATCTCCGGCGCCGCCACCGGCACCTGGCGCGTGCTCGCCTATGCCGACCCGAAGGGGCAGGCCATCGGCGAGACCTCCTTCCTTGTCGAGGACTACGTCCCCGAACGTCTCGAACTCACCCTGACGCCCAAGGCGCCGGTGCTGCAGGCCGGCGAGCCGGCCGAGCTCGACGTCAACGCCCGCTATCTCTACGGCGCGCCGGGCTCCGCCCTCGACGTCACCGGCTCGATGACGCTGCGGGCCGCGAGCGCCAGCGCCATCCCCGGCTTCAAGGATTATCAGGTCGGTCTCACCGACGAATCCTTCGATCCCGTCCAGACCGAGTTCGAGGAGAGCGCCACCACCGACGCCGCCGGCAAGGCGACGATCTCGAATCCCGTCCAGCAGGCCGAGACCAACCGGCCGCTCGAAGTCGAGATGACCGTGCGCGTCGGCGAGCCGGGCGGGCGCGCCATCGCCCGTTCCGTCACCGTGCCGATCGTGCCCAAGGGCGCCGCCATCGGCGTGAAACAGACCTTCAAGGACGGCGAGCTCGGCAACAACCAGACCGCGACCTTCGACGTCATCATGGCGACCGGCGACGGCAAGCGCATCGCGCGGCCGCACGTCAAATGGGTGCTGTCGAAGGTGCGGCGCAACTATCAGTGGTTCTTCAAGGACGGCCGCTGGAACTATGAGGGTGTCACCACCACGCGGCGCGTCTCGGACGGAGAGGTCGCGGTCTCCGCGACCGAGCCGGCGAAGATCGCCGCCCCCGTCGACTGGGGCAATTACCGCCTCGACGTGACCTCCGACGGCGCCGAGGAAGCCGCTACCGCCGTCTCCTTCAGCGTCGGCTACGAGAGCGACAAGACGGCGGATACGCCCGATGTGCTCGACGTCGCGCTCGACAAGGCCTCCTACGCCAATGGCGAGACCATGCAGGTCCGCCTGTCGCCGCGCTTCTCCGGCAAGGCGACGCTCGCGGTGATCAGCGACAAGCTCGCCGATATCCGCACGATCGACATCGCCGAGGGCGGCACCACCGCCTCGATTCCGGTGAAGTCGGAATGGGGCGCGAGCGCCTATCTCGTCGTGCTCGCGCACCGGCCGATGGACACCGCCGCCAAGCGCCTGCCCGGCCGCGCGATCGGTCTGGCATGGTTCCAGATCGGTAAGGACGAGCGCACGCTCACCGTCGATCTCGGCGCGCCAAAACTGGTGCGGCCGCAATCGACGCTGTCGCTGCCGGTGAAGCTCAGCGGTCTCAAGGCCGGGGAGGACGCCTTCGTCACGGTCGCCGCCGTCGATGTCGGCATCCTCAACCTCACCCGCTACGAAAGCCCGGACCCGAGCCAGTTCTTCTTCGGCCAGCGCCAGCTCGGCCACGACCTGCGCGACCTTTACGGCTACCTGATCGATGGCATGCAGGGCACCCGCGGCACCATCCGCACCGGCGGCGACGCCGCGCCCCAGCTCGATGGCGAGAAGCCGACGCAGGAGCCGCTCGCCCGCTATTCCGGCGTGGTCAAGGTCGGGGCCGACGGCACGGCGAAGATCGACTTCGACCTGCCCGCCTTCAACGGCACGGTGCGCGTCATGGGCGTCGCCTGGTCGGCCGGGCGCACCGGCCAGGCCAGCGCCGACGTGATCGTGCGCGACCAGATCGTGGCGCAGGCGACGCTGCCGCGCTTCCTCGCCATCGGCGACCAGTCGCGCTTCCACCTCCAGATCGACAATGTCGAGGGGCCGGCCGGCGCCTATACCGTCGATCTCGACGTCAAGGGCCCGGTCCTCGTCGCCGCCGACGCGACCCACCGCACCGTGCAGCTCGCGGCCGGCGCCAAGACGCAGATGACGATCCCCGTCACCGCCGCCGGCCTCGGCCGCGCCGAGTTCGATGTGCGCGTCTCCGGGCCGAACGGCATCGGCACGGTGCAGAACCTCGCGGTCAAGGTGCAGCCCTCGGCCGCGACGCTGGCCCGCCGCATCGTCCGGGCGATCCCCGGCAATGGCGGCGCGATCACCGTCTCCTCCGACCTCATGGCCGATCTCGTGCCGGGCTCGGGGCAGGTCTCGGTTTCGGTCTCGCCCTTCGGCTCGCTCGACGTGCCGGCCCTGCTCAAGGCGCTCGACCGCTACCCCTATGGCTGCACCGAGCAGACCGTCTCGCGCGCCCTGCCGCTGCTGGCGGTCAACCAGCTCGCCTCGATGGAGAACCTCGCCCTCGACGACAATGCCGACGAGCGCGTGCAGAAGGCGATCGAGCGCGTGCTCGCCCGCCAGGGCGGCAACGGCTCCTTCGGCCTGTGGAGCGTCGGCGGCGACGATCTCTGGCTCGACGCCTTCGTCGCAGACTTCCTGACGCGGGCCCGCGAGCGCCAGTTCGACGTGCCGCAGACCGCCTTCAACATGGCGCTGGACCGGCTGCGCAACCAGGTCGTCAACACCGGCGACATCAACAGGGAGGAGGCCGCCGGCATCGCCTATGCGCTCTATGTGCTCGCCCGCAACGGCCGGCCGGTGATGGGCGATCTGCGCTATCTCGCCGACAACAAGCTCGGCGATTTCGGCACCCCGCTCGCCCGCGCCCAGATCGGCGCCGCGCTCTCGGCGCTCGGCGACAGGGCGCGGGGCCGGGCCGCCTTCGGCAGCGCGCTCGGCCTGTTGCAGCAGGCGAGCGATGACGGGCTCTCGCGCCCCGATTACGGCTCGCGCCTGCGCGACGGCGCCGGCGTGCTCGCCCTGATCGCGGAATCGAACGGCGAGCGCGCCGATATCGGCCGCGCCGTCTCGATCCTCGACGCCACCCGCAACAGCGCCCGCTACAGCTACACCTCGACGCAGGAGCAGATGTGGATGGTGCTGGCGGCGCAGGCCATGTCCAAGGAAGCCGAGGGCATGTCGCTGACGGTCGACGGCACGGCCCGCAAGGGCGCCTTCTACCGCACGGTCACGGCCGAGGCGCTGGAGGGCAAGCCGCTGACCATCGCCAATCCCGGCGCGGCCAATGCGCAGGCGGTGATCACCGTCGCCGGCATCCCGACCACGCCGGAGCCGGCGCTGAACCAGGGTTTTGGCCTGGAGCGCGTCATCTACACGATGAAGGGCGAGCGGGCCGATCCGGCGCGCCTGCGCCAGAACGAGCGCTATGTCGTGACCCTCACCGTGACGGAGGGCGCGCCGCGCTTCGGCCGGCTGCTGCTGGTTGATCCGGTGCCGGCGGGGCTAGAGATCGAGAACGCCAACCTGACCGAGGGCGCCTCGACCGCCGGCCTCGACTGGCTGAAGCAGGAGGTCTCGCCGGTCCATACCGAGGCGCGCGACGATCGCTTCGTCGCGGCCTTCGAGCGCGCGGGCGCGAAGAGCGACAAGCTCTCCTACACCGTCGCTTATATCGCGCGGGCCGTCTCGCCCGGCCGCTATGTCGCGCCGGCCGCCGTGATCGAGGACATGTATCGGCCGGATCGCTTCGGCAGGACGGGCTTCGGCGCGGTGGAGATCAACGCGGCGCGGTAAGATTGTGAGTGCGCAGGGCGAAAAGACGGGCGCTACGGAACCCCCTCTCCCACCCATCTCGGGCTCGCCCGAGATGGGCACTTCAGAGTGTCAAAGTCGGCAACAGCCGACTTTGACTGGGGAGAGGGTTGGGGTGAGGCCCGGCGCGACGTGCGTTCGTTTCTCCGCTCGCCTGACAGCCCTCATTCGTCAGCGCTTCGCGCTGCCACCTTCTCCCCCGAGGGGAGAAGGAGAGCCGCGGCCACGTTTTCGCAAGCTGAAAATCGCCAGCGGTATCTGCGCGCTCACGCTCGCCGCAGCCACCACCGCCCTCGCCCTCTACATCCACGCCCTCCCCCCGCTCGACCTTTCGGCCGCAGCCGACCGCTCGACCGTGGTGCTCGACCGCGAAGGCAGGCTGCTGCGCCCCTTCCTCACCGCCGATGGCCGCTGGAAGCTTCCCGTCACCAGCGACGATGTCGACCCACGCTACCTCGCCATGCTCAAGGCCTATGAGGACAAGCGCTTCGATACGCATTCCGGCATCGACCCGCTCGGCCTGGCCCGCGCCGCCGCCCAGATGCTGCGGCATGGCCGCGTCGTCTCGGGCGGCTCGACATTGACCATGCAGGTCGCCCGCCTGCTCGAGCCGCAGGACAATCGCACGCTCGCCGCCAAGCTCCGGCAGGCCGTGCGCGCCGTCGAGCTGGAACATCGCTTCGGCAAGAAGGAGATCCTCGACCTCTATCTCAACCTCGCCCCCTTCGGCGGCAATCTCGAAGGCGTGCGCGCCGCGAGCTTCGCCTATTTCGGCAAGGAGCCGAAGCGGCTCTCCACCGCCGAGGCGGCGCTGCTCGTCGCCCTGCCGCAATCGCCCGAGACGCGCCGGCCCGACCGCTTCGCGGAAGCCGTGCGAAAAGCCCGCGCCCGCGTGCTCGCTCGCGTCGAGCGCGCCGGGATCGCCACGGCCGGCGAGGTCATGGCGGCAGGCGAGGAGGAGATTCCGACCGCGCGCCGCCCCTTCCCGAACCTCAGCCCGCATGTCGCGGAACAGATCGTGGCGGAAGCGCCGGCGCAGCGCGTCCATCGCCTCAGCCTCGATGCGCGCCTGCAAAAGAGCCTGGAGTCCCTCGCCCGCGAGCGCAGCATGGGGCTCAGCCCCCAGGTCTCCATCGCGATCCTCGCCGTCGACAACGACACCGGCGCGGTCCGCGCCTCGGTCGGCGGCGTCGACTACTTCGCCGCCGAGCGCGCCGGCTCGCTCGATCTGACCCGCGCTCTGCGCTCGCCCGGCTCGGCGCTAAAACCCTTCATCTACGCGCTCGCCTTCGACAACGGCATCGCCCATCCCGAGACGATGCTGGAGGACCGGCCGGCGCGCTACGGCGCCTATGTGCCGGAAAATTTCGACATGACCTTCCAGGGCATGGTCAGTGCCCGCAAGGCCTTGCAGCTCTCGCTCAACGTGCCGGCGGTGGAGCTGCTGTCGGCGCTCGGGCCGCAGCGCTTCCTGTCGCGGCTGCGCGATGCCGGCATCAGCATCGCCATGCCGAAGGAAGGCGGCGCGCCCGGCCTCGCGGTCGGGCTCGGCGGCCTCGGCATCACGCTTCAGGACCTGACCCGCGCCTATGTCGGGCTGGCACGCGGCGGGCAGATGCTGCCGCTACGCTTTCGGGAGGAGCCACCGGCCGCCAACGCACCGCCGATCCGTCTCGTCGAGCCGGTCGCGGCCTGGTATGTCGCCGACACGCTGCTCGGCGCGCCGCCGCCGCTCAACGCCGTGCCGGGACGGATCGCCTACAAGACCGGCACCTCCTATGGCTACCGCGATGCCTGGGCGGTCGGCTTCGACCGCAAGCACACCATCGGCGTCTGGGTCGGCCGGGCCGATAACGGCGCGGTGCCGGGCCTCGTGGGCCGCGTAGTGGCGGCACCGATCCTGTTCGACGCCTTCGCCCGCCTCGGCATCGATCCGCGCCCCTTCCCGCAGCCGCCGGACGCCATCGTCGCGAGCACGAACCACCTGCCGCCGCCATTGCGGCATCTGCGGCAGGACGTGCCCAAGACGGTTGCGGCGATCGCGACCCCCGCGCTCAAGCTCGCCTTCCCGCCCGACGGCGCCCGCATCGACCTCGCGGCCGACAGCCTCGACGGCCGGGGCCAGCTCAACCTCAAGGCCGCGGGCGGCTCGCCGCCCTTCACCTGGCTGGTCGACGGCGCCCCGGTGACCGGCCCGCTGCGCCGGCGCGAGGCCGCCTGGCAGCCGCCGGGCAAGGGCTTCATGCGGATTTCCGTGGTCGATGGGACGGGAGCGAGCGAGAGCGTTTCTGTCCGGCTGCAGTAGCAGCGCGCTCGCAGCGTCATCCCGCACGCGGTGCTGCTGAGCAGATGCGGGACCGTACTCGCATAGGGCGCCCTCTCGGCACGCGGTCCCGTGTTTGCGCAGCAGCGCGCACGGGATGACGGCGGGTATCCTACTCCGCCGGCTGCGGATGGGCGCCGTGCGCCTCCTCATGCCCGCCATGGCGCGAGGCATGGACCTTGCGCGCCAGATAGCTGTAGGCGACCGGCACCACATAGAGCGTCAGCAGCGTGCCGAAGGTCATGCCGCCGACGATGACCCAGCCGATCTGCGAGCGGCTTTCCGCTCCCGCGCCATGGGCGATGGCGAGCGGCACGGCGCCGAGCACCATCGCGCCGGTGGTCATCAGGATCGGGCGCAGGCGCAGCTCCGCGGCTTCGACCAGGGCATCGATCGTCTCCTTGCCCTCCTCGCGGAGCTGGTTGGTGAACTCCAGGATCAGGATGCCGTGCTTGGTGATGAGGCCGACCAGCGTGATCAGGCCGATCTGGCTATAGACGTTCATCGTGCCGCCGGAGAGGTAGAGCGCCGCCAACGCGCCGGTCAGCGAGAGCGGCACCGAGACCATGATGACGACCGGATCGACGAAGCTCTCGAACTGCGCCGCCAGCACCAGATAGATGAAGCCGAGCGCCAGCAGGAAGACGATGAAGATGCTCGCGCCCGACTGCTTGAACTCGCGGCTCTGGCCGGAATAGTCGACCTGCACCGAGGAGGGCAGCACGCGGGCCGCGCCGTCCTCCAGCACCTTGAGCGCGTCGCCGAGCGAATAGCCCGGCGCCGGGATCGCGGTGATCGTCGCCGAGCGGAGCTGGTTGAAGCGCACCAGCTCCTTCGGCGCGACATTCTCCTCGATCTTGACCAGGCTGGAGAGCTGCACCACCGTCCCGCCCCGGCCCATCAGATAGATCGACTGCAGCGCCTGCGGCGTGTTGCGCTCCGTGCCCTCGACCTGCAGCACGACGTCGTATTGCTTGCTGTTCATGTTGAAGCGCGTCACCTGCCGGCCGCCGAGCAGCGTCTCCATGGTGCGCCCGACGATGTCGACGCCGACGCCGAGATCGGCGGCGCGCTGCCGGTCGATCGAAACCTTGATCTGCGGCTTGTCGAGGATGAGGTTGGTCTCGACATTGGTCAGGGCCGGCGAGCCGGCGACCTCGGCCATCAGCCGGTCGACATAGCCCCTGATCTGCGTATAGGGCTCCGACGAGCGCAGCACGAACTCGACCGGCTTGCTGTTGGCGTTGCCCTGGCCGAGCGAGGGCGGATTGGTCGCAAACATGCGGATGCCGGGAATCTGCGACAGCCCCTTGTTGATCTCGGCGACGATGTCCTGCTGCTTGCGCTCGCGCTGCTCCCAGGGCTTGAGCCGGGCGAAGCCGATGGCCCGCGTCACGTCGGGGAAGCCGACGATGACGAGATAGGTTTCGACCTCCTGGATGTTCTTGAAGTAGTTTTCGACCTGCCGGGCGTAGTCGGCGGTGAAGGACAAGGTCGCGCCTTCCGGCGCCACGCCGACGGCGGTGATGGTGCCGCGATCCTCGACCGGCGCCAGTTCCGAGCGCAGATGCGTGAAGAAGAAATAACCGGCCCCGGCGACGCCGACCGCCAGCAGGACGACGAGCGGGCGGACGCTGAGCGCACCGCGCAGCGAGGCCTTGTAGCCGCGCGACAGCGCCTCGAAGCCGCGCTCCAGCAGGTTGAACAGCCAGCTATGCTTGTCGTGATGGCGCAGCAGCTTGGCGCACATCATCGGCGTCAGCGTCAGCGCGACGAAGCCGGAGACCAGCACCGCGCCCGCCAGCGTCAGCGCGAACTCGATGAAGAGCTTGCCGGTGCGCCCGGTCGAGAAGGCCATCGGCGCATAGACCGCCACCAGCGTCAGCGTCATCGCCACCACGGCGAAGGCGATCTCGTTGATGCCGCGGATCGCCGCGGCGGTCGGCTTCATGCCGTCCTCGATATGGCGGTGGACGTTCTCCAGCACCACGATGGCATCGTCGACGACGAGGCCGATGGCGAGCACCATCGAAAGCAGCGTCAGCGTGTTCACGGTGAAGCCGAGCGCATACATCAGCGCGAAGGAGCCGATCAGCGAGACGGGGATCGTCACCAGCGGGATCAGCGTCGCCCGGATCGAGCGCAGGAAGACGAAGATGATCAGCACCACCAGCACGATCGCCTCGAGGATCGTCTGGAAGACCGCCTTGATCGAGCGGTCGATGAAGACCGAGGTGTCGTAGGATTTGGCGATCGACATGCCCTGCGGCAGGTCGTCGATGATGCCGGGCAGCGCCTCCTCGATGCCGGCCGAGACGTCGAGCGGATTGGCCGTCGCCTGCTTGACGATGCCGATCGTCACCGAGGGCGTGCCCTTGAACCAGGCGGCGTTGCGCTCCTCGCGCGCGCCGAGCTCGACCTTGGCGATGTCCTTCAGCTTGACCGGGAAGCCGTTGGCGTCCTTGACGACGATCTCGCGGAACTCCGCCGGCGCGGTCATGCCGGTCTGCGAGAGCACGGTGAATTCGCGGTCGTTGCTTTCGATGCGGCCCGACGGGATCTCGATGTTCTGGGCCCTGACCGCGGCCTCCACATCCTGCACGCTGATGTTGTAGGCCGACATGCGGGCGCGATCGAGCCAGATCCGCATGGCGTATTGGCGCTGGCCGAGAATCCGGACCTCGGCGACGCCGGTGACGTTCTGCACGCGGTCGGAGATGAAGCGGTCGGCGAAGTCGGTGAGCTCGAGCGGCCCGTGCCGCGAACTGGTCAGCGAGAGATAGAGAATCGGCTGCGCGTCGGCCTCGACCTTGGCGATGACCGGCTCGTCGATCTCGTCGGGCATGCGGCTGCGCACGCGGCTGACGCGGTCGCGCACGTCGGAGGCCGCGACGTCGGGATCGACGTCCGGCCGGAAACGGACCTGGATGAAGCTGCGCTCCTGGCGGCTCGTCGAGGAGATGATCTCGATGCCCTCGATGCCGGCGATCGAGTTCTCCAGGATCTGCGTCACCTGCGTCTCGATGATCTCGGCCGAGGCGCCGCGATAGTCGGTCCGCACCGAGACGATCGGCTCGTCGATGTTCGGATATTCGCGGACCGTCAGGCGGCCATAGGAGACGATGCCGATCAGGATGACGAGCAGGCTCATCACCGTCGAGAGGACGGGCCTGCGGACGAAGAGCTCGAACAGGCTCATCAGAGCTGACTCGTCTGGACGACTTTGTCCTTGATCGCGATCGCACTGCCGTCACGCAGCCGCATCTGGCCGGCGGTGATGATCTGCATGTCGGGCTTCAGCCCGCTGACGATCTCGACCTTGCCCGGCAGGCGCTTGCCCAGTTCGACGCTGACGCGCCGCGCCTTGCCGTTGTCGACGACATAGACCATCTTGCCGACCGCGTCGGGCACCACCGCCATCTCCGGCACGACGATCGCGTTCGGGCGCTGGTCGACGGTGATGGCGAGGCGGGCGAAGAGGCCCGGCTTCAGCGCGAGATCGGCGTTCGGGATGTTGGCGCGCAGGCGGATGGCGCGGCCATTGACGTCGACCACCGGATCGATGGCGAAGATCTGCCCGGTGAACTTGCGGTCCGGCACGGCATCGACCCGCATCTGCACCGGCTGGCCGACCTTGAGGCGGCTCAGATAGATCTCGGGCACGCGGAAGTCGATCTTGATCGGGTCGATGCTGGTCAGCGTGATCAGTTGCTTGCCGACCGGGACATAGTCGCCGACGCCGACGGAGCGCAAACCGACCACGCCGTTGAACGGCGCCAGGATGGTCGACTGCGCCAGCTTGGCCTTGGCGAGCTGCACCCGCGCCTCGCTGGAGGCGAGCTTGGCGACGGCCTCGTCGAGCGCGACCTGCGTGCCGGAGCCGCGCTGCACCAGCGCGCGCAGCCGTTCGGCCGTGTCGCGCGCCAGGCCGAGATCGGCCTGGGCCTGCTTGAGCTCGGCGTCGAGGATGGCGGTGTCGAGCCTGACCAGCGCCTGCCCGGCCCTGACCGGCTCGCCTTCGCGGAAGCCGAGCGCGACGACGCGGCCTGCGATCTCGGGGGCGATCACCACGGATTCGTCGGCCGCCAGCGTGCCGAGCGCCTCGACCTCCTCGCTCACCGCCATGACCTCGACGGCGGCGACCTCGACCGGCACGGCCACGCGCGCGGCCGGCGCCGCGCTGGCCTGCGCCTGCTCGCCGCTGGCATGGAGATGGCGATAGCCGTAATAGCCGCCGGCGGCGAGGCCTGCGATCAGGAGAAGGAGGACTAACCGCTTCATAGGACTGGACGCTCCGATACCGCCCGACTATCTTAGACTGGACGGTCCAGTTTGATAAGAGGTCTGGTGGGCGCAGCCATGGCTGAAACCCCCACATTCCGGCACCACCCCGCAGCGCGGAACGGCTCGCCCGAACTCCAAGCAAAAGGCTTGCCGAAGCCCTCGCCGCGAAACGGAGCCGGGTCGCATCCGGCCGAACGCTCCCGCCCCGACAAGCACGACGCCATCACCCGCGCCGCCTCCGAAATGTTCCTCGCCGAAGGTTTCGAGCGGGCCAGCCTCGACCAGATCGCGCACCGGGCCGGCGTCTCCAAGCAGACGATCTACAGTCATTTTGCCGATAAGGAAGCGCTCTTCAAGGCGATTTGTACCGAATTGACCGAGAAGCTGACGATTCCGCTGCGGCAGCCATCCGCCGATATCGACCTGCGCGGCGCTTTGACCCGGCTCGGCGAGGATACGCTCGCGATGATGCTGCGCCCGGCCTCGCTCGACCTGCACCGCCTCGTGACCAGCGCCGCCCATCGCTTTCCCGAACTCGGCCGCGTCGCCTATGAGGCCGGCGGGAAGCGGATGATCGCCGACGTGGCGGCGCTGCTGCTCGCGCGTTCACGAATCGGTGATGGCCTGCCGCGTCCGCTGACCCCGCCGCAGGCCGAGACGCTCGCCGAGCAGTTCGTCGGCATGCTGCGCGGCTTCCACCAGTTGCGCGGGCTGCTGGCGGTGCGGCCGCTCCCCTCGGCCCGGCGCAAGGCCTATGTCGCCGCCTGCGTCGACCTGCTCCTGCGCGGCGCCTGAACCGGCCATCCTGGCGGCCGGGCGGCGTCACGCCCCTGTCATCTGCGGCCGATAGCGCTCTTTCTCGTGCGTGCCCCATGGCTCCGGCGGCTTCGGCCACCGGCGCCAGCTCATGCGACCCGTCATGTGCGAGAACCTTTCATGTTGCGCATCGAAGGCCTGACCAAGCGTTTCGGCGACAGGAACGCCGTCGATACCGTCTCGCTGTCGATCCCCCATGGCGAGATGGTCGGCATCATCGGCCGGTCCGGAGCCGGCAAATCGACGCTGCTGCGCATGCTCAACCGCCTGGCCGAGCCCAGCAGCGGGCGCATCCTCTGCGAGGAGCGCGACGTCACCGCGCTGAAGGGCACGGCGCTGCGGCGCTGGCGCCGCGACACGGCGATGATCTTCCAGCAGTTCAACCTCGTCGGCCGGCTCGACGTGCTCACCAACGTGCTGCTCGGCCGGCTCAACCACCGCTCGGCCGCGCTGACCCTGGTGAAGAGCTTCTCCGAGGACGACAAGATCCGCGCCATCGCGGCGCTGGAGCGGCTCGACATGGGCCATCTCCTCGCCCAGCGCACCGAGACGCTCTCGGGCGGGCAGCAGCAGCGCGTCGCCATCGCCCGCGCGCTGGTGCAGGAGCCGCGCATCATCCTCGCCGACGAGCCGATCGCCTCGCTCGACCCGCGCAACACCCAGGTCGTGATGGATGCGCTGTTCCGCATCAACCGCGAGCACGGCATCACCGTGATCTGCAACCTGCACGACCTCGATATCGCGGCGAAATACTGCGACCGGCTGATCGGCATGGCCGCCGGCAAGGTCGTCTTCGACGACACCCCGCAGGCGCTGACCCGCGAGGTCGCGGCCGATCTCTACGGCATCGAGGCCAAGGACGCCGGGGCCGAGGCCCTGGACGCGCTCGACGCCATCGCGGCCTCGGAAGCCCGGCGCGCCAAGCAGAAGATCGCCTGAGCGGCACCCCGCCGCCGGACGAGCCCGACCCTGAGACGATCCACAGAAGGAGCAACCCGAATGCTGACCCGTCGTCATACCCTGAAGCTGGCGGCCGCCGGCCTCGCCGCCGCCGCTGCCCCGGCCTTCGCGCAGGACTGGAAGGCGAAGTATCCCGAGCTGGTCTTCGCCATCATCCCGGCCGAGAACGCCTCGGGCGTCGTCGAGCGCTACACCCCCTTCGTGCAGTATCTGCAGAAGGAGCTCGGCACCAAGGTCACGCTGCGCGTCGCCAACGACTACGCCGCGATCATCGAGGGCCAGCGCGCTGGCAACATCCACATCGCCTCGTACGGCCCGGCCTCCTTCGCCCGCGCCCGCATGACCGGCGTCAAGACCGACGCCTTCGCGATCGAGACCAATCTCGACGGCACCAAGGGCTATTATTCCGTCTTCTACGTGAAGAAGGATTCGCCCTACCAGAAGATCGAGGATCTGAAGGGCAAGAATCTCGGCCTCGTCGACCCCAACTCGACCTCGGGCAACAACGTGCCGCGCTTCGCGCTGAACGGCATGAAGATCGACCCCGAGAGCTTCTTCTCCAAGGTCGTCTACACCGGCAGCCACGAGAACGCGATCATCGCCCTGCAGCAGGGCACGGTCGACATCGCCGCCAACTGGTGGAACGACGAGCAGGAATCCAACCTGCAGCGCATGGCCCGCAAGAACATGGTCAAGGCCGACGACTTCCGCATCATCTACAAGTCGGCCCAGATCGTGAACTCGCCGCTGGCCTATCTCACCGACCTGCCGGAGGATCTGAAGGCCAAGGTCCGCGACGCGGTGCTCAACCTCGCCACCAAGGACAAGGCCGCCTTCGACAAGATCTACGAAGGCAAGGCCGGCCCGCTCGTCGCCGTCGACAACGCCGCCTACGACCCGATCATCGACCTGAACAAGTTCGTCGACGACCTGCGCAAGAAGAAGTCGTCGTAAGCCAGCACGCCGTCATGCCCGGGCCTGCCCCGGGCATCTCCAGCCGGAGATTCCCGGGCCTGCGCTTCGCCTCGCCCGGGAACGGCGTCCTTGTCCGGAGCCGGCATCGGCCGGTCCCGCGACCTCCCGGAAGCGCGTCTCCATGACCCTCGCGATCGACCGCAACGACCCGGCCATCCGCGCCTATGCCGAAAGCTACCGGCAGGCCGCGGCGGGCAAGCGCCGGCAGACGCTGATCGGCATCGCCGTCTTCGCCGCCTGCATCTGGCTTTCCGCCCTCGGCGCCGAGGTCGATCTCGGCAGGTTGTTCGAGAATATCGGCCGCTTCCCCAACTATCTCTGGCAGACCCTGCCGACCTTGCGCCTTTCCAGCCTCGGCGCCGACTTCGCCGAATGGTACTGGGGCCTGTTCCGCTGGCTGAGGCTGCTCTGGCAGACCGTGCTGATCGCCTATGTCGGCACCATTCTCGGAGCGACCGGCGCCTTCCTGCTCTGCTTCGCCGCCGCCGCCAATCTCGGCCGCGCCCCCTGGCTGCGCTTCGCCGTGCGCCGCTTCCTCGAATTCTGCCGCACCGTCCCCGAGATCGTCTTCGCGCTGATCTTCGTCATCGCCTTCGGGCTGGGCCCGCTGCCCGGCGTCCTCGCCATCGCGATCCACACCATGGGCGCGCTCGGCAAGCTCTTCTCCGAAGTGGTCGAGAACATCGACCTCAAGCCGGTCGACGGCGTCACCGCCACCGGCGGCAATTGGTGGCAGGTGGTGCGCTTCGCCGTCGTGCCGCAGGTGCTCTCCAATTTCGCCAGCTACGCGCTGCTGCGCTTCGAGATCAATGTGCGCGGCGCCTCGATCATGGGCTTCGTCGGCGCCGGCGGCATCGGCCAGGACCTGATCGAGGCGATCCGCAAATTCTACTACACCGACGTCAGCGCCATCATGCTCCTCGTGATCCTGGCCGTGATGCTGATCGATCTCGGCACGGAGCGGCTGCGCCACGCCCTCCTCAGCCTGGAGAGCCGTTCGTGAGCTTCGCCATTCCCGCCGCCGAGCGCGACGATATCCTGCAGCGCCACGCCGCCGCCATCCGCGGCTCGCTCGGGACCAGGCTCGCGACGATCGGCGCCGTCGCCGCCGTCCTCGGCCTGCTCGTCTACGGGCTGACCACGCTGGAGACGACGCTGTGGCGCGTGCTCGCCGGGCTCGGCAATCTCGGCAGCTTCGTCGTGCTGATGCTGCCGCCCGATCCGGGCTCCTGGGCCCGCGCCGGCATCTTCGTCCATGCGCTGTTCGAGACGATCGCCATCGCCTTCCTCGGCACCGTGCTGGCGGCCTTCCTCGCCCTGCCCTTCGGCTTCCTGGCCGCGCGCAACGTCGTCGCCAACCGCATCGTCCATTTCCTCGCGCGCCGCTCGCTCGACACGGTGCGCGGCGTCGATGCGCTGATCTGGGCGCTGATCTGGATCAACGTCGTGGGGCTCGGCCCCTTCGCCGGCATGCTCGCCATCATGACCAGCGATTTCGGCGCCTTCGGCAAGCTCTATTCCGAGGCGATCGAGGCCGCCGACCGCAAGGCGGTCGAGGGCGTCGCCTCGGTCGGCGGCAGCAAGGCCCATCAGATCCGCTTCGGCCTGCTGCCGCAGGTGCTGCCGGTGATCGCCAGCCAGGTGCTCTACTTCATCGAATCCAACACCCGCTCCTCAACGATCATCGGCATCGTCGGCGCCGGTGGCATCGGCCTCTACCTCGCCGAGACGATCCGAACGCTGGAATGGCAGCAGACCTCCTTCCTGATCCTGCTGATCCTCGTCGCGGTCTCCGCCATCGACTTCCTGTCGGGGAAACTGCGCTTCGCGATCATCGGCAGGCGCGCGGTCTGAGGACGGGGCCGCATCGTCATTCCGGCTCGCCCCGCGCGCGCCGGAATGACGGGATGGTTCCTCGTCTCCGGCCTCAATCCCCGAACGGCTCGATCACCATCTCCATGCGCTCGCCGGCGAAGACGCTCGAGACGAGGTGGATCGGCGTCAGATCCGGCAGCGCGTCAATGGCCGTCGAGATCATCACCGCGGAGTCCGGCGCGATCTGGAGCAATTCGGCTTCGGCCTCGTCGGCCAGCCTCGCGGCGAGGCGTGTCGACAGGCGCACATAATCGGCGATGCCGTAGCTCCTGAACGCCGCCGTGATCGAGCCGGCCGCCTCGCGATAGGCCCTGTCGAATTCCGGGAAGCGCTCGACCGCGAGCCAATGCGTGCCGGTGCCCATCGGCACGCCGTCGGCCAGGCTTACGCCGCGCACGCGCCAGAGCGGCGTCCCGGCCTTCAGGCGAAGCGCCGTGCAGGCGGGTGCCTCGCCAACGACGATCTCGGCCGAGAGCATGCGGCTTGTGCCGGTGATGCCGAGCTTGCCCATATTGGTGCGCATGCTGACGCGCCGGCCGATCGGATAGGGCAGGCGCGGCGTCGTCACCTGCGTGCCGCGCCCGCGCGACACCGTCACCAGCCCGAGATCGGCGAGATGACGGAAGGCCTGCCGCACCGTATGGCGATGCACGCCGTAGCGCTCGGCCAGCGCGACCGAGGCCGGCAGCGTGTCGCCGAGCCGGTACTCGCCACGCTCGATCGCGGCCGCCAGCTCGTCGGCGATGCGCCGCCAGACCGTGCCGCCCTCGCCCTCCGGCGCCGCGCCTTGCGCGATGCCCTGCGCCGCTTCTTGCGTCATCAAAAATTCATCCAAAAAGTATAGACATTCATCGCCATCAGCGACATCATAGTCTAGACCTTTGAAGCTGACCAGCGAGCCGGCGGATGAACCCCAAAACACCCCGACAACAATGGATGGCGACCCTGGCGCGCGCCTCCCGCGACGAGATCGCGACGCTTCTCGGCGCCCTTCCCGAGCATGAGGTGCTGAAGGCGCCCGAGACCGGCACGGTGATGGTGGAAGGCCGAGCCGGCGGCGCCGGGCGGCGCTTCAATCTCGGGGAGGCGACCGTGACGCGCTGCGTCGTGCGCCTGCCGAACGGCCGCATGGGCTTCTCCTACGCGCTCGGCCGCGACCACGGCAAGGCGCGGCTCGCCGCCTTGCTCGACGCCCGTCTCCAAGACGAGGCCACCGACGGCGAACTCGCGCAAGGCGTCGCGACGCTGGCCGCGCGGCAGGCCGCGGCCCGCGACCTCGCCTCGCGCAAGGCCGCGGCGACCAAGGTCGACTTCTTCACGCTGGTCAGGGGCGCGTGATGACGGCGCAGGACATGATCTCCCCCGGCTTCTCCGATCCGGTCTTCCAGTCGCAGGCCGCCTTCCGCGCCTTGCTCGCCGCGCTCTCCGAGCCCGGCACAGGGCAGCGCGTCGCGGCCGAGATCGCGCCGCCCGAAGGGCTCGCGAGCGCAACCGCGACCGCGCTGCTGACGCTGGCCGATTACGAGACGCCGGTCTGGCTGCCGGCAGCCCTGCGCGACGGCGCGGCCGGCGCCTGGCTGCGCTTCCATTGCGGCGCCACCCTCGTCGACGATCCCGCCGAGGCAGCCTTCGCCGTCATCGACGGCGCGGCCGACGCGCCGAAACTCTCCGCATTCAATCCGGGCACGGACCAGTTCCCCGATCGCTCGACCACGGTGATCGTGCAAGTCGCCGGCCTGGAAGGCGGCGCGGCCTTCACGCTCTCCGGCCCGGGCGTTCCCGGCAACCGCCGGATCGCGCCGCAGGGCCTGCGGCCCGGCTTCACCGCGGAACTGCGCGAGAACGGTGCGCTCTATCCGCTCGGCGTCGATGTCGTTCTGACCCATGGCGACGGCCTGATCGGCCTGCCGCGCTCGACGCGGATCGGGGAGGCCCGCTGATGCCCCACCGGGAGACCCGCTGATGTATGTCGCCGTGAAAGGCGGCGAGGCCGCCATCCTCGCCACCTATGACCTCGTCGCCGAAGCCCGCCGGGGCGACCCCGCCGTGCCCGAGATCAGCGTCGCCCAGATCCGCGAGCAGCAGGCGCTGGCCTGTGCCCGCGTGATGAACGAGGGCTCGCTCTACGACAAGGACCTCGCCGCGCTGGCCCTGAAGCAGTCGCAGGGCGACGTGATCGAGGCCGCCTTCCTGATGCGCGCCTATCGCACGACGCTGCCGCGCTTCGGCTCCTCGCAGCCGCTCGACACCGCGACGATGGCGATCCGCCGCCGCGTCTCGGCGACCTACAAGGACTTGCCCGGCGGGCAGGTGCTCGGGCCGACCTATGACTACACCCACCGGCTGTTCGATTTCGAGTTGATGGAGGAAGAAGGGCAGTCGGCAATCGACAGTCGGCAGTCGGAACTTGCCGCCGCAGACGACTGCCGACTGCCCACTGCCGACTGCCTCGACGCCACCATGCCGCGCGTGCCCGATATCCTCGGCGCCGAAGGGCTGATGGAAACGGAGGAGCCGCCGGAAGGCGATCCGCGCCCCTTCGACCTGACGCGCGATCCCGTCTCCTTCCCGGCCGACCGCGATGTGCGCCTGCAGTCGATGGCGCGCGGCGACGAGGGTTTTCTGCTCGGCCTCGGCTATTCCGTGCAGCGCGGTTTCGGCGGCACGCATCCCTTCGTCGGCGAGGTCCGCGTCGGCGAGGTCGCGGTCGAGTTCGTGCCGGAGGAACTCGGCTTCGCCGTCGATCTCGGCGACGTCACCCTGACCGAATGCCAGATGGTCAACCAGTTCCAGGGCTCGAAGGAGGTGCCGCCTCAATTCACCCGCGGCTACGGCCTCGTCTTCGGCCATAGCGAGCGCAAGGCGATGTCGATGTCGCTGGTCGACCGGGCGCTGAAATCCCGCGATTTCGGCGAGGCGGCCGACTACCCGGCGCAGCAGGACGAATTCGTCCTCTACCATTCGGACAATGTCGAGGCGGCCGGCTTCGTCGAGCATCTCAAGCTGCCGCACTATGTCGATTTCCAGGGCGAGCTCGAGCTGATCCGCCGCATTCGGCGGGAGCGCGAGGAACGGCTCGCCCAAGAACGGGACGCCATGCCGGAGGCTGCGGAATGACCCTTCACCAGATGCCGGCGGAGGATGCAAAGCCGGCTTACAATTACGCCTATCTCGACGAGCAGACCAAGCGGATGATCCGTCGCGCCTTGCTCAAGGCGGTCGCGGTGCCGGGCTATCAGGTGCCGTTCGGCTCGCGCGAGATGCCCTTGGCCCGCGGCTGGGGCACCGGCGGCATCCAGATCACCGCCGCGATCATCGGCCCGGCCGACACGCTCAAGGTGATCGACCAGGGCGCCGACGACACCACCAACGCCGTCTCCATCCGCAAGTTCTTCGAGCGCACGGCGAACGCCCGCACCAGCGAGGCGACGGAGGAGGCGACGATCATCCAGACCCGCCACCGCATCCCGGAGGCGCCGCTCAAGCCCGGCCAGGTCATGGTCTATCAGGTGCCGATGCCGGAGCCGCTGCGCCGCCTGGAGCCGCGCGAGGCCGAGACCCGCAAGATGCACGCCTGGGCCGAATACGGGCTGATGCAGGTCAAGCTCTACGAGGACATCGCCCGCTACGGCGAAATCACCAAGACCTATGACTATCCGGTCCTGGTCAACGACCGCTATGTGATGGCGCCTTCGCCCATCCCGAAATTCGACAATCCGAAGATGCACATGTCGCCGTCGCTGCAATTGTTCGGCGCCGGTCGTGAGAAGCGCATCTACGCGCTGCCGCCCTATACCAGCGTGAAGAGCCTCGATTTCGAGGATCACCCCTTCCGCATCCAGAGCTGGAGCCAGCCCTGCGGGCTCTGCGGCGCGGCCGACAGCTATCTCGACGAGGTCGTGATCGACGATCGCGGCGGGCGCATGTTCGTCTGCTCCGACAGCCATTATTGCGAGACCCGCCGGGCGCAAGGCCATCGCGGCACCATGCTGGGCGACGCCGCCGCGAGCGGGCTTGTCCAACCCTCCAGCCCTCATCCTGAGGAGGCCGCGGGAGCGGCCGTCTCGAAGGATGATCCAGTTGTCTCCGGAGCCTCGACGAGCATCCTTCGAGACGCGCCTGACGGCGCTCCTCAGGATGAGG
Organism: Hyphomicrobiales bacterium; assembly: GCA_900466745.1. Classification (GTDB taxonomy): domain Bacteria; phylum Pseudomonadota; class Alphaproteobacteria; order Rhizobiales; family Beijerinckiaceae; genus Allobosea; species Allobosea minatitlanensis. Next base: position 67,725 of record UBNE01000008.1, read on the forward strand.
GCTCGCGTGAACAGAGGATGTAACCTCATGACCCTTCACGTCGCCCCCGCCGAACTCGACCTCGAACCCGCCCCCCTGCTCTCCGTCGCCGGCGTCGGCCGCTTTTATGGCGAGCGCATCGGCTGCGCCGATGTCTCCTTCGACCTCTGGCCGGGCGAGGTGCTCGGCATCGTCGGCGAATCCGGCTCGGGCAAGTCGACCCTGCTGCGCTGCCTCGCCGGCATCGACAGGCCAGACGAAGGCGAGGTGCTGTTCCGCGGCGGCGCGGAGCCGCTCGACATCTACTCGGTCTCCGAGCAGGAGCGCCGCCGCCTGATGCGCACCGCCTGGGGCATCGTCCACCAGAACCCGCGCGACGGCCTGCGCATGGACGTCACCGCCGGCGGCAATGTCGGCGAGCGGCTGATGGACCGCGGCGACCGGCATTACGGCCAGATCCGCGAGCGCGCCCTCGACTGGCTCCAGCGCGTCGAGATCGCCGGCGCCCGCATCGACGACCGGCCGCGCCAGTTCTCCGGCGGCATGCAGCAGCGCCTGCAGATCGCCCGCGTACTGGTTTCCGAGCCGCGCCTCGTCTTCATGGACGAGCCGACCGGCGGCCTCGACGTCTCGGTGCAGGCCCGCCTACTCGACCTGCTGCGCGTGCTGGTGCGCGATCTCGGCCTCGCCGCGATCATCGTCACCCACGACCTCGCCGTCGCCCGGCTCCTGACCGACCGGCTGATGGTGATGAAGGACGGCCGCGTCGTCGAGCAGGGCCTGACCGACCAGGTCCTCGACGATCCGCACCACGCCTATACGCAACTCCTGACCTCGGCGGTCCTGAGCGTGTGATGGCTCCCGTCACACCCTCGTCACCGCGAATCGGCAAGGCACTGACCCCATGACCACGATGATTCAGGTCGAGAACGTCGCCAAGACCTTCACCCTGCACAACCAGGGCGGAGCGCGTCTGCCGGTCTTCGACAACGTCAATTTCAGCGTCGAGGCCGGCGAGGCGCTGGTGCTGGCCGGCGCGTCCGGCGCCGGCAAGTCCAGCCTGCTGCGCATCCTCTACGGCAACTACAGGCCGACGGCCGGTTCGATCCGCATCACCCATGCCGGCCGGCCGGTCGATATCGTCTCGGCCGTGCCGCGCACCGTGCTCGACATCCGCCGCCGCACGCTCGGCTTCGTCTCGCAGTTCCTGCGCGTCATCCCGCGCGTCTCGACGCTCGACATCGTGCGCGACCCGCTGCTGGCGCGGGGCGCCGCGCCCGAGATCGCAACCGAAAAGGCCAAGGTCATGCTCGCCCGCCTCAACCTGCCGGAGCGGCTCTGGAACCTCGCGCCCGCCACCTTCTCCGGCGGCGAGCAGCAGCGCGTCAACATCGCCCGCTCCTTCGTCGATCCCTCGGCGGTGATGCTGATCGACGAGCCGACCGCCTCGCTCGACGCCGCCAATCGCGACGTCGTCGTCGAGCTCATCGCGGAGGCGCGCGCCGCAGGCTCCGCCATCGTCGGGATTTTCCATGACGAGGCGGTTCGCGAACGCGTCGCGACGCGCTATCTCGACATCACCGCTTTCCGGAAGGCCGCCTGATGCAGACCGTTCTCACCAACGCCAGACTGATCCTCGAGAACGAGGTCGTCACCGGCACCATCGCTTTCGACGAGAGCGGCATCGTATCGGTCGATCAGGGCAAGACCGCCCTGCCCGGCGCCGTCGACGCAGGCGGCGACTATGTCGCGCCCGGCCTCGTCGAGATGCACACCGACAACATGGAAAAGCACTTCATGCCGCGCCCCAAGGTCTTCTGGCCGAACGGGCTGGCGGCCGCGCTCGTCCATGACGCGCAGATGGCCGCGGCCGGCGTCACCACCGTCTACGACGCGGTCTGCGCCGGCACGCCCTTCTCGGCCAAGGACTACCGCAAGGACATCTTCGCCGATGTGATGAAGGCGCTGGCCGAGGGCAAGCGCGAGAACGTCTTCCGCATCGACCACCGCATCCATATGCGCTGCGAACTGACGAGCCCGAACCTGCTCGCCGATATCGCGCCCTATCAGGACGACGCGCTCGTCCAGCTCGTCTCGCTGATGGACCACACCCCCGGCCAGCGCCAATGGCGCAACCTCGAACACCTCAAGACCTATGCGGTCGGGAACGGCAAGACGGTCGCGGAGTTCGAGGAGGACGTCGCGGTACGCCAGCGCGACGGCGCCGCCAACGTCGCCAGGAACTGGCAGGCGGTGGTCGACATCTTCCGCGCGCGCGGCATCCCGCTCGCGACCCATGACGACACCCTTCCCGAGCATGTCGAGGAAGGCATCGCCTCCGGGGCGGTGATCTCGGAATTCCCGACGACCCTCGAGGCGGCCGAGGCCGCCAAGAGGCACGGCCTCGCCACCGTCGCCGGCGCGCCGAACGTGGTGCGCGGCGGCTCGCATTCCGGCGGCGTCTCGGTCGCGGAGCTGGCGGAGAAGGGGCTGCTCGACGGCCTCTCCTCCGACTACGTTCCCGCGAGCCTGCTCCAGGCCGTTGTCAGGCTCCACGCCAGCCACGGCATCGCCCTGCCCGAGGCGATGGGCATGGTGACCTGGAAGGTCGCGGACATCCTCGGCCTGAAGGATCGCGGCCATCTCAAGACCGGGCTGCGCGCCGATCTGGTCCGCTTCAAGGTGCTTGGCAGCACGCCGGTCCTCGCCGCGGTCTGGTCGAAGGGCGAGCGCGCATTTTGAGCAAGCCGCGCTACGCCGTCTATTACGCCCCCGCCGCCGACAGCGCCCTCTGGCGCTTCGGCTCGGCGGTGCTGGGCTATGACGCGCTGACGGGCGAGGATATCCCTTTCCTCGTCCCGCCCGGCTGCGACCCCGCGACATGGCCGGCGCTCACCGAGGAGCCGCGCCGCTACGGCTTCCACGCCACGCTGAAGGCGCCCTTCGAGCTGGCCGGCGGCCGCAGCGAGGAGCAGCTCCGGGCCTTTGCCCGCAACTATGCGGCAGGGCTGGAAGGCGTGACGCTCGCGGGCCTGAGCGTCGCCGCGCTCGGCTCCTTTATCGCGCTCATCCCATCCGAGCCGGGCGAGGAATTGCAGCATTTCGCCTTCGCGCTGGTGCAGGCCTTCGAACCCTTCCGCGCGCCGCTGGCGGAGGCGGATCGGGAGCGTCGCCTCAGGAGCCCGCTCACCCCGGCGCAGCACGCCTATCTCGAAGCCTATGGCTATCCCTATGTGGGCGATGCCTTCCGCTTCCACATGACCCTGACCGGCTCGCTGCCGGACGAACGGGTTGCGCCGGTCAGGCAGGCCCTCGAAACGGCCTCTGCCGCAGCGTTGCCGGCCGGCCCTGTCAGGCTCGATCGCTTCGCCCTGTTCAGGCAGGACGATCGCAAGAGCCGCTTCCGCCTGCTCGATTCCTACGTTTTCGGCTAGGAGCCATGACGCCCGAGCGCGCGCAGGACAGCGAGAAGCTCCTCCGCCGCCTCGGCCACGCTGCGGTCGTTCATGATCGTGACGATCTCGGCGCGCTCCGCGGTCAGCGGCGCCTCGCGCTTGAGGCGGGCCGCGATATCGGCCTCGCTTTCGCGCCCGCGCGCCGCCAGCCGCTGCGCCAGCACCGACACGGGGGCGGTGATGTTGAGCACCACCACGCGCTGCGCCAGCCGCTCCGCCGCCGCGATCGCCGCGCGCGAGACGTTGACGATCACCACCACACCCTCGGCGATGCCGGAAAGTTCCGCCGCCGGAATGCCGTAGCTCAGGCCATGCGCCCGCCAGCTCAGCGCCAGCTCGCCCCGCGCCTCGGCCTGCCGGAAGGCGGCCTCCTCGCAGGAATCGTGGTCCTCGGCGCCGGCCATGGCCGGGCGTGTGATCAGCCGCCGCGCGAAGCGGAAGCGCGGATCGCCGGCGAGCCCGGCCCGGCCCGCCTCCATCAAGGTGTCCTTCCCCGCCCCGGAAGGCCCGACCACGAGGACGAGCGCGCCCGCTGCTGAAACCGGGACCGCGGCGAGATCAGGAGAGTGCAAGGACATGGCTGGAAAGAAACTCGGACTGGAACCGGTGATCGACCCGACGGCGAAGGTCAGCAAGGCCACGCTCGGTCGCTACACCGAGATCGGCGCCCGCACCATCTTCGTCGAGTCGACGCTGGGCGACTACTCCTATGTCGTGAACGACGCGAATGTCATTTACACGACGATCGGGAAATTCTGCTCGATCGCGGCGATGACGCGGATCAATCCCGGCAACCATCCGATGCAGCGGGCGAGCCAGTCGCATTTCAGCTACCGCTCCTCCGCCTATTTCGACGACGCCGAGGACGATGCCGCCTTCTTCGACTGGCGCCGGGCCCATGCCGTGACCATCGGCCACGATGTCTGGATCGGCCACGGCGCCATCGTGCTGGCCGGCCGCAGCATCGGCACCGGCGCGGTGGTGGCCGGCGGCGCCGTCGTCACCAGGGACGTGCCGGCCTACACCATCGTCGCCGGCAATCCGGCCCGCCCGATTCGCCAGCGATTTCCCGGAAATATCTCGGATAGGTTGCAGAGCCTCGCCTGGTGGGACTGGGAGCATACGAGGCTGCGGGCAGCTCTCGACGATTTCCGCACGCTCCCGGTCGAAGATTTCCTCGCGCGGCACGAAGGGCATTGAGAAGAAATCGCCCTATCCCCATGGATTTCGTTCCGGGAAAGGAGTTTTCCGGCAGGGGCGGCGAGATCTCGCCGCATGACGGCCTCAACCGGCGCCGGGGCACACCCTCATAGGTTGTTAACCTCATTATGGGAGGATTTTGCCCTGGGGCGGCCGGATGCTGCCCGCTGGGGACTTTCCACATGTCGGCATCGGATCAACTTTCTAAACGGCTTGCCTTCATGCAGCTCGGCCCGGAGGCGCAGGCGCGCATCCGCGATGTCGGCGATGCGTTGAACGCCTCCGTTCCGGTCGCGCTCGACACCTTCTACGCGCAGTTGCGCTCCTTTCCGGAAACGAAGGCGTTCTTCAGCAACGAACAGCATATCGACAGCGCCAAGCAGCGCCAGAACAAGCACTGGAGCGGCATCGCGACCGGCCAGTTCGACGAGACCTATATCGCCGCCGTCACCCAGGTCGGCAAGATTCACGCCCGCATCGGCCTCGAGCCGCGCTGGTATATCGGCGGCTATGCGCTGATCCTGGAGAAGCTGATCGCCGGGGTGCTCGAAGCGCGCTGGCCGAAGAACGCGCTGGGCAAGCGCATGTCCGGCGCCGCCGCGCGCTCGGCCGAGATCGGCGCCATCGTCAAGGCCGCGATGCTCGACATGGACTATGCGATCACGGTCTATCTCGAGACCTCGGAGGAGGCGCGGCTCAAGGCCGAGGCCGAGGCCCGCGCCGTCGAGCAGGCCCAGGCGGCGGATCGCGACAAGGCGATCGCCTGCGTCAGCGAGAGCATGGCCGCGCTCGCCGATGGCGACCTCACCCACCGCATGAGCGCCGATATCCCCGCCGAATACGCCCAGATCCGCGACCATTTCAACGCGGCGATGGAGCGCCTGCAGGAGATGGTCTCGACGATCAAGGGCACCTCCGCCGCGATCGCCGCCTCCTCCCAGGAGATCAACAGCGGTGCGCAGGATCTGTCGATGCGCACCGAGCAGCAGGCTTCGGCGCTGGAGCAAAGCGCGGCGACCACCGAGCAGCTCGCGGCCTCGGTCAAGACCTCGTCGCAGGCCTCGCGCGATTCCGTGGCGCTCGCCGACGAGGCCGCCAATGTCGCGCGCACCGGCGGCGACATCGTCAAGGACGCGGTCGAGGCGATGGCCCGCATCGAGGGCGCCTCGAAGAAGATCTCCGAGATCACCGACGTCATCGACGGCATCGCCTTCCAGACCAATCTGCTCGCCCTCAACGCCGCCGTCGAGGCGGCCCGCGCCGGCGAGGCCGGGCGCGGCTTCGCCGTCGTCGCCGCCGAGGTCCGGGCGCTGGCCCAGCGTTCCGCCGATGCCGCCAAGGACATCACCGGCCTGATCGCCTCCTCGGATACGGAGGTGGCGGAAGGCGTGAAGCTCGTCCGGCAGGCCGGCGAGACGCTGGACCGGATCGTCGCCGCCTCCGCCAAGGTCTCGAGCACGGTCGAGGAGATCGCCTCGGCCTCCGGCGAGCAGGCCAACGGCATCGACGAGATGAGCCAGACCGTCAGTCATATGGACGAGATCACCCAGCAGAACGCCGCGCTCGCCGAACAGAGCGCGAGCTCGGCCCGCACCCTGCTCGACCAGACCGAGCAGCTCAACGAGCTGGTCGCCGCCTTCCGCACCGAGCAGGGCGTCGCGCCCGGCGGCCAAGCCCGACGGCGCGCGGCCTGAACCTGTGGCCACGGCTCGGATGAAGAGAACCGGAACCGCGCGGTCATCCCGGGCTTGACCCGGATCCATGCCGGAGCCTCTCCGGCAAAGGCTCGGCATGGATCCCGGATCTCCGCTTCGCTGCGTCCGGGATGACCCGCTTTTCTTCAGAAGCGCGGAAAAGCCCTACCCGGCGAGCCGCCAGACGGAACTGCGCTTGATCTCGGCGTCCTCGAGCGCGCGCGTCACCGGCACCTCATAGCTGGCGACGGCCTCGAGCCTGTCCTTGGGCAGGTAGCTGCGGCCGGGATCGCCGATCAGCACCGTCGCCCCCCGCCGGCCCAAGCCGCCGAGCCAGCCGATCACGGCCTCGGCCATGGCGCGCTCGTAGCAGACGTCGCCGGCGCAGATCACCTCCCAGCCCTCGTCGCGGCCGACCAGGTCTTCCAGCCGCGCCGTCACCGCAACGCCGTTGGCTGCGGCGTTGAGGCCGATCGCTGTCGCCGCGAAGGCGTCGATGTCGCAGGCCTCGACGCGGGCCGCGCCCGCCTTCATCGCCGCGATCGCGACGAGCCCGGAGCCCGAGGCGAAATCGAGCACGCGCCGGCCGGCGACGACCTCGGGATGGTCGAGCAGATAGCGCGCCAGCGCCTGCCCGCCGGCCCAGGCGAAGGCCCAGAACGGCGGCGGCAGGCCGATCTCCGCGAGCTCCTCCTCGGTCTTCTGCCAGAGCTCCGTCGCCTCCTCGGCGACATGCAGGCCGATCTCCGGCGCATGCGGCACCGGCAGCAGGCGGGTATGCGCGCGGATGAACGCCACGCGCGCCGGCTCGCCCTCCGGCCCGCTCATGCCGTGACATCCGTCACGGGCCGCTCCAGCAGGCCACGATAGAGCGCCTTCACCGCATTCATCACATCGCGCTCGGTATGGCCGTCGAGCAGCCGCGCGCGCGCATTGGCGCCCATCCGCTCGGCCAGCCCCGGCGCCCGCGCGAAGACCAGCAAGGCCCTGGCCAGGGCCGCGGCATCCTCCGCCGGCACGACCATGCCGTCCTGTCCCTCGCGCACGAAGCTGCGGCAGCCCGGCACGTCGGTGGTCAGGATCGGCCGGCCGCAGGAAGCGGCCTCCAGGATCGTGCGCGGCAGCCCTTCGCCGCCGCGCGAGGGCAGGACGCAGAGGTGATGCGCCTTCCAGACCGCCTCGATGTCGCGCGTCGGCCCGGCCCAGACGATGCCCGGACGCGCCGCCCAGTCCTTCAGCGTCGCCTCGGGAATGGCCTTGGGGTTGGAAGGATCGGGTGCGCCGTGGATGGTCAGCTCGACCTTCGCCCCTTCGGCGCGCGCCAGCCTCACCGCCTCGACGGCGAGGTCGACGCCCTTCGACCACAGCATTCTCGCCACGATCGCGACCTTCAGCGGCGGGGCCGGCGGCATCGGCGCCGGCATCAGGATCAGCGGATCGACCCCCGCCCCGCCGACGATGGCGACCTTGCCGGCATCCTGCGGGTCGAGTCCGAGGGTGACCGGATCGTCCGGGTTCTCGAACAGGAAACGCACCTGCGGGCCGTCGATCGCGCCGCGCAGCCAGGCCACGGCGGCGAAGCGGGCCAAGGCCGCCAAAGCCCCCTGCTTCGCCCCGAGGAAGCCGAGCCCGGTCAGCGCATAGACGCGCCGCTCGACACCGGCGAGCTTGCCGGCGAGGCCGGCGAGCGCGATCGGCTTCAGCGCGATGCAATGCAGGATGTCGGGCCGCTCCGCCGCGACGATGCGCTTCAGCGCCCGGACCTGCCGGAACAGCGCGCGCGGATCGAGGCTGCGCCGCTCGGCCTCGAGCGCGATCAGCCGCGCCCCGGTCGCCTCGATGACGCGGCGGTGGTGACGCTCGCGCGCGACGACCGCGACGTCGAGGCCGAGCTCCCGCGCCGCCCGCGCCATCGGCAGGAAATGCGAGGCGAAGAACCAGTCCTCGGTGGCGACGAACAGCAGTTTCGGACGCGGCATCGCGCCATCAGGCCGATGCGGCGGCGAAGGTCAAGAGCCCCGCGCCGCTAGGGCTGCGCCGTCGCGACCGGCAGCATGCGCGCCACGGCCGCCTCGGCGTCGACGCGCCCGGCCCCGAACAGGGGGTCGCGCCCCTTGGAGCCGAGGTCGACGGCGCTCTCCGCCAGGATCCTGCGGGCGCCGGCGAGGTCGAGATCGGCCTGCTTTTCGACGAGCAGCGCGACGATGCCGGCGACATGGGCCGCCGCGATCGAGGTGCCCGAGGTGAAGGCGTAGCGCCCGCCGGGCTCGGCCGTCAGCACGTCGACGCCGGGCGCCGCCACCGCGACATAGCCGCCGCGGCTCGCTTCCGGGAAAAGCTCGTCATCGGCGTCGGTCGCCGTCACCGCGATGACGTTCGGATCGGCGCCGGGATAGAGCGGGCCGGATTTCGGCCCGCCATTGCCGGCCGCGGCGACCACGATCAGCCCGCGCTCCTTCGCGCCGGCCAGCGCCTTGGACAGCAGCCGGTCCTGCGGGCCGGCGAAGCTGAGATTGATGATTTTCGCGCGCTGCTGCACCACCCAGTCGAGCGCCGTCAGGATCTGGAAGGACTTGCCGTTGGCGGAGGTCGCCTGCGTGCCGCCGAAAGCCCGGCCGACCAGGAGCCGCGCCGCCGGCGCCATGCCGTCCAGCTCGCCATGGGCGACGATCGCGGCCGCCATCGAGGTGCCGTGCGCATGCGGCGTCGCCTGCCCGTCGACGGCGTCGAGATAGCCGACGACCGAGCCGCGCAGCTCCGGATGCTCCATGTCGACGCCGGAATCGATCAGCGCGACGCGCACGCCCCGCCCCTGCGCCAGCTTGTGAGCCTGGGGGAGGTGAAGCTTGCCGACGACATATTGCGACGGCAGCACCCGGCGCGTCGTCATCGGCGCACGCGCCGACGGCGTCGGATCGGACAGCCGCCGCGTCGGCAGCGTCGACTGGCTGCGCGAATCGGAGGATGCGGTGCTCGGGCCCGCCGCGGCGCCCGGCGCCGGCCGGGAGCTCTCCTCCTGCAGGCCGAACAGGAAATTCGGCTGGGCGCCGGCGATGCTGGCGTCGTCGCCCATCTGCGTCAGCACCGCGCGCAGGTCGCGCCCGGCCTCGATCCGGGCGCGGATGACGGTGACGCCCGCGAGCTCGAAGCGCTGCCGGGCGATCACCGTCGCCCCGTAACGGCGCAGCACCGCCTCGGCATCGGCATGCGGCGCCAGCTCGAACAGCACCTCGTCGGGCACGAAGCGGGTCTCCTCGCGCGCCGGCACCAGCGCCCGCGCCTGGCGCGGCTGGAGCCAGGAGCCGGGCGGCACGCGCATCGAGCGGCTGGCTCCCCCGGCGGGAGACGGCTGGGCGTCCGATTCGCCGCGCTGGGCGGGGGCGCCCGCCGGCGCCGGCTGGGCCAGGGCGAGGCCCGAGCCGAGAACCAGCCCCAGGACGAACGGAGCGATGCCCGCGAGTCCGCGCCTGCGGGCGGCGCGCGCCGGCGGGAGGATCCGGTGCACGGCCTCATCCTCCCGGCCCGGCCGCTCCTGCCGCCGCGGGCGGCGGATCCCGAAGCCGGCCGTCACGGCGCGGCCGCGACGAAGCTGACGATGCCGCTTTCCGCCTTCATCCGGGCGGCGATCGCATCGACCTGGGCATCGGAGAGCGAGGCGTCGCCGACCCGCACCTTGAAGAAGCCGTTGGCGCGCGGTCCGTCGACCACCGAGGCGTCGAAACGCTTGAAGAAGGCGGCGATCTCGCCGGCCCGGGCCTCGGGCGCGAAGCTCAGCAGAACATAGCGCTCCGTGGCATGCGAGCCCGGTGCCGACGCCGTCCGGTAGCCGCCGCCGGCGTCGCGCAGCGCCAGCCCGGTGATCGCCACGCCCTGGAGCACGATCAGCGCGGCGGCGCAGGCGCCGGCATAGGCCAGGCGGCGCGGGGCCTGAGCCGCCAGCAACCCGCCGAGCCAGCCGATGAAGCCCTTGCCCAGCCCGTCCGTGGCGCGGGTCAGCAGCGGCGCCGGCTGCGCCTGCGCCTCGATGCCGGCCAGCAGCCTGTCCAGAACCCGCGGCGAGGGCGCGCCGAGCCGCTCGTTGAGCAGCACCGTCTCGGCCATGTCGTCACGGATGATCTCGAGCCGCGCCGCGAGATCGGCGTCCGCGGCCAGGGCGGCCTCGATGCGGGCCCGGTCCGCCGCGGCGATGCGGCCATTGGCGTAGAAGGGCAGCAGCTCCTCGAGCTCGCGGCGCTTCGGGTCGCTTGCGACGCTGTCGGTCATGACGCCACTCCTGCAGCGGCCGGGCCGCGCTTCACCAAGGGTTTCGTTTCACGGCCAGCCGCGGTCGATGCCGGCGGCCTTGAGCATCTCGCCGAGCTTCTTGCGGGCGTGGAACAGCCGGGTCTTGACCGTGTTCTCGGGGATGCCGACGATCCGCGCGGTCTCCTCGACGGAGGTCTCGTGATAATAGACGAGGTCGACGACCTCGCGGTGCTCGGCCGAGAGACGCTCCAGGCAGGCGCGGATGGCGAGACCCTTGTCCTGCTTCTGCAGCACGATCTCGGGCCCGTCCGACTCGTCCTCGATGTTCGCGGCGTAGTCGTCGTCCAGCGCGGCGTCGCGGCGCTTGCGCAATTGCGACCAGGCCTTGTTGCGGGCGATGGCGAGCAGCCAGGTCGCGACCGAGGCGCGGCCCTCGAAGCGATCCGCCTGTCGCCAGAGATCCATGAAGACGTCACCGATCACATCCTCGGCAAGCGTCTCGTCGCGGACGAGCCGCAGCACGAAACGGTAGACCCGCACCTGATGCCGCGAAAACAGCACCTTCATCGCGAGCCGGTCGCCCGAGGCGATCCGCTTGACGAGATCCTCGTCCGATTCCGTATGCATCGCCCCTCGAAGACCAGGCATCCCGGCTCGCACCCATTGGTCGCGGCGAGCGGGGGACAGGTTCAATCGGAGCGCAGATTAATCTGCACGGCCGGATTTGCCGATAGCATGCCGGGCGCTTCCGGTCACGTTTCGGCCATGATGGCCGGCGGAACGGGCGCGTCTCTGTGGAAACGGTAAAGAAAAACGAAAAGGGGCGCCGTGGCGCCCCAAATCATCAGCGGCGTTTGCCGGCCGATCGCATCTGCATGTATTGCACCGCTTCCAGCAGCACCTTGCGGGGACGCTCGGCATCGCGCTTGGCCTGCTCCGCCTTGCGGGCAGCCTCGCGGGCGAGTTCCTCCTGGCGCTTCTCTTCAGCGATGCGCTCGCGCTCGATCGCCTCCAGCCGCTCCTTCTCGGCGCGGATCTTGGCCTTTTCCGCCTCGCGCTCGGCACGGGCCTGCGCGATGGCTTCCCGCTCCGCGCGTCGCTGCACCATGACCGGGTCATCGGCCTTGGGCCGTGCCTTGAAACGCTCCAGGAGCGCCTGCTTGGCTTTGGCGGAGTTGGCCTGACGGTCGGTGAAGCTGCGGTCGTTCGGGTTCTTCAAGGGTGGTCATCTCTCATGTTGTTACAGGCCGTTGCTCGGCCTGCGCGGGCGACGTAATCCAGATCGCGGCGAATTGGTATCGAAATCAACGCGCAGGCGCTGCGCTTCCAGCGCGCGACGGGCGCGGTTTCGGCTTCGGCATCGCGACCAGCCCCTCGCGGCGCGCCTGCTTCAGCGCGGCCTTGCGGGCCCGGCGCACGGCATCGGCCTTTTCGCGGGCGCGGCGCTCGGAGGGCTTCTCATAGGCCCTGCGGCGCTTCATCTCGCGCATAATCCCTTCGCGTTGCAGCTTTTTCTTCAAGACGCGCAGCGCCTGGTCGACATTGTTGTCCCTGACGAGAACCTGCATGGCGGCCTCCTGACCAAAACGGATCGCGCGGCATCGCGCGCAGGGCGGCGGCACGGAGCGGTCCAGAGTGACGGAAAAGTCGCAGGGCACGCAAAAATAAAGCGGCGGGTGCGACCGGAGCGTGAACTCATATGGGGACGACATCCCCTTTCGTCAATCCCGGGCCCCCTATGCGCCGGTCCGGCCCCCGCCATCGCGGCGCCGCGCTTTACAAGCGCGCGGTTTTCCCCAACAGGCTTGGGCATCGCCGCAACCGGTCCCGTCGCCCGTGAACACGCCTGCCCTCTCCCAGTTCCGCCGCATCGTCGTGAAGGTCGGCTCCAGCCTGCTGGTCGACCGCGATCGCGGCCGGCTCCGCCATGCCTGGCTCGCGGCGCTCGCCGAGGACCTGGCCGAGCTGCACCGGCGCGGCGCCGACATCCTCGTGGTCTCCTCGGGCGCGATCGCGCTCGGACGCACCGTGCTCGGCCTGCCGGCCGGCCCGCTCCGGCTGGAGGAGAGCCAGGCGGCCGCCGCCGTCGGCCAGATCGCGCTCGCCCGCAACTGGGCCGCGGCGCTCGGCGCCCACGAACTGACCGCCGGGCAGATCCTGCTGACATTGGCCGATACCGAGCAGCGCCGCCGCTATCTCAACGCCCGCGCCACGCTCGGCCGGCTGCTCGACCTGCGCGCTATCCCCGTCATCAACGAGAACGATACCGTCGCCACCACCGAGATCCGCTATGGCGACAACGACCGGCTCGCGGCGCGGGTCGCGACCATGGCCGGCGCCGACCTGCTCGTGCTCTTCTCCGACATCGACGGGCTCTACACCGCGCCGCCTGCGAAGGACCCGGCGGCGCGGCACATCCCGCTGGTCGAGCGCATCACGCCCGAGATCGACGCCATGGCCGGCGGCGCGGCCTCGGAGCTTTCACGCGGCGGCATGCGCACCAAGATCGAGGCCGGCAAGATCGCCGCGGCCGGCGGCACGCATATGCTGATCGCCGACGGGCGCCCGAAGAACCCCCTCGCCGGCATCGCCGCGGGCGGGCGCTGCACCTGGTTCCTCACCGCCTCGACGCCCGCGACGGCGCGCAAGACCTGGATCGCCGGCTCGCTCGAGCCGCGCGGCACGCTGCATGTCGATGCCGGCGCGGCGCGCGCTTTGCGCGGCGGGGCGAGCCTTTTGCCGGTGGGGGTCAGCCGCATCGAGGGCGAGTTCTCGCGCGGCGACGCCGTGCTGATCCGCGACCCCGAGGGGCAGGTTCTCGGCCGCGGCCTCGTCTCCTACGACGCCTCGGAGGCGGCACTGGTGCTCGGCAAGGCCTCGCGCGACATCGAGACGGCGCTGGGCCATCCCGGCCGGGCCGAGATGATCCACCGGGACGACATGGCGCTCGGACTGGGGTAGGTTATGGCATTCTCCAAAATGCGCGCCGTCATCCCGGGCGACCGGAGGGAATCGGCGCCGCTGCGCGGCTTGTCCGGGACGACTGCGCGTTTTTGCGGGAATCCGCTATGCTTCGATCGACGGGCATCTGTTTGGGCTGAATGAAATGACGAGCGACAGCGCGCTGCGCATTATCGCGACGGGCGAGACCGATCAGGATATCGGCCGCGCCATGCAGGAGCTCGGCCGCCGGGCCCGCGCCGCCGCGCGCAAGGTCGCGCTCAGCTCCGCGCAGCAGCGCAACGCCGCCCTCCGCGCCATGGCCGACGCGCTGCGGACCCGCGCCCCGCGCATCCTCGCCGCCAATGCCCGGGACCTCGCCGACGGCAAGGCCGCGTCCTTGAGCGCCGCCTTCATCGACCGCCTCGCCCTCGACGGGACGCGCCTCGCCGCCATCGCCGACGCCGTCGCCGAGGTCGCGGAGCTGCCCGATCCGCTCGGCCGCGTGCTGGCGCAGTGGACCCGGCCGAACGGGCTGCGCTTCGAGCGCGTCGCGACGCCGCTCGGCGTCATCGCCGTGATCTTCGAGAGCCGGCCGAACGTCACCGCCGATGCCGGGGCGCTCTGCCTGAAGAGCGGCAATGCCGCGATCCTGCGGGCCGGCTCCGATTCCTTCCGCTCCTCGACCGAGATCGCCGCCGCCATGCGCGAGGGGCTGGAGGCCGCCGGCCTGCCCGCCGACGCGATCCAGCTCGTGCCGACGCGCGACCGCGCCGCGGTGGGCGAAATCCTCGCGGGGCTCGGCGGCACTGTCGACGTCGTCGTGCCGCGCGGGGGCAAGAGCCTGGTCGCCCGCGTCCAGAACGAGGCGCGCGTGCCGGTCTTCGCCCATCTCGACGGCAACTGCCATGTCTATGTCGATGGCGCCGCCGACCTCGCCATGGCGCGCGAGATCCTGCTCAACGCCAAATTGCGCCGCACCGGCGTCTGCGGCGCGGCCGAGACGCTGCTGGTCGACGAGGCCTGCGCCGCGACGCATCTCGCCCCGCTCGTCGCCGCCCTGCTCGAGGCCGGCTGCGCCGTGCGCGGCGACGCCGCCGCGCAGGCCGTCGACGCCCGCGTCACCCCGGCGACCGAGGAGGACTGGGCGACCGAATATCTCGACCGCATCATCGCGGTGAAGACGGTGCCAGGCCTCGATGCCGCGATCGAGCATGTCGAGCGCTACGGCTCGCATCACACCGACGCCATCGTCACCGCCGACGGGGCCGCCGCCGCCCGCTTCCTGGCCGAGGTCGATTCGGCCATCGTGGTCCACAACGCCTCGACCCAGTTCGCCGATGGCGGCGAGTTCGGCTTCGGCGCCGAGATCGGCATCGCCACCGGCCGGATGCATGCGCGCGGCCCGGTCGGCGTCGAGCAGCTCTGCTCGTTCAAATACCGCGTCCACGGCTCCGGCCAGACCCGGCCCTGACCAGCGAAGCGCGCGGGCATGGCGAACGAGCATCTGCGGCTGCCGCCCCATGCGCCGGGCCTGCGCATCGGCCTGTTCGGCGGCAGCTTCAACCCCGCCCATGACGGCCATCTGCTGGCCAGCCTGACCGCGCTGCGCCGGCTCCAGCTCGACCGGATCTGGTGGCTGGTCACGCCCGGAAACCCGCTCAAGGACAATGCCCGGCTGCCGCCGCTGGCCGAGCGCATCCGCCAGGCCCGGGACGTCGCCGGCTCGGCCCGCATCGACGTCACCGGCATCGAGGCGCGGCTGCGCACCCGCTACACCGCCGACACGCTGCGCGCGCTGAAGCGGCGCTGCCCGGGGGTGCGCTTCGTCTGGATCATGGGCTCGGACAATCTCGCCGGCTTCCACCGCTGGAACGAATGGCGCGCCATCGCCCGGATGATGCCGATCGCGGTCATCGACCGGCCGGGCTCGACCCACAGCGCCATGGCCTCGCCGGCCGCGAGCTGGCTGTCGCGCTGGCGCGTCCCCGAGAGCCGCGCCGCGACGCTGGCCCGCACCGCGCCGCCGGCCTGGACTTTCCTGCACGGCCGGCGCTCGTCCCTGTCCTCGACGATGCTGCGCCGGCAGGCCGGCCGCGATTGAAGTCCGGACCTTTCCGGCCTATTTTAGCTGCGTCGCGCGAAAGGCGCGTCTGATCGAGAGGATACGTCACTGAACCGTCAAATCCTTGGCGAAGCCGAGCCGAAGCCGCTTCCCCAGGCTGCTATCGCGGACAATCCCTCTGCCGATAGCATCGCCCTCGCCCTGCGCGTCCTGGACGAGATGAAGGCCGAGGATGTCACGGTGATCGACCTCGTGGGCAAGACCTCGCTGGCCGATGCGATGATCATCGCCTCGGGCCGCGTCAACCGCCATGTCGCCTCGATTGCCGAAACCCTGATCGAAGCCCTGAAGGATGCCGGGCTGCCCCCGCCGAAGGTCGAGGGCATGCCGGCCTGCGACTGGGTGCTGATCGATACGGGCGACATCATCGTCCACATCTTCCGGCCGGAAGTGCGCGAGTTCTACAATCTCGAGAAGATGTGGGGCGCCGACCGGCCGAACGAACGCCTCGTCGGCTGACGGGGCGTGCGGCTCGCGGTCATCGCCGTCGGCCGGCTCAAGGACGGGCCGGAACGGGAGCTCTGCGAGCGCTATCGCGAGCGCGCGCTGGCGCTCGGCCGCAGCATCGGCTTGAGCGGCCCCGACCTCGTCGAGATCGCCGAGGGCCGGGGCCGGCGCCCGGAGGAGCGCAAGCGCGAGGAGGCGCAGGCCATCCTCGGGAAGCTCCAGCCCGGGCTGGTCGTCGCGCTCGACGAGCGCGGAAGACATCTCGGCAGCGAGGCCTTCGCCCAGCGCCTTGCCGCCGCGCGCGATGCCGGCACCGGCCATGCCAGCCTGATCATCGGCGGCGCCGACGGGCTGAGCGAGGAGATCCGCGACAGGGCCGACATCACGCTCGCCTTCGGCGCCCTGACCATTCCGCACCAGATCGTGCGGGCCCTCGCGCTCGAGCAGCTCTATCGCGCGATGACGATCATCGCCGGCCACCCCTATCATCGCATATGAGCCTGCTCCGCTCCCTGATTCGCGCTGCCATGATTCCGGCCGTCCGGCTCCGGGCATTTCCGTCGTTGCGGGCCCCCGGGCCTCGCCTTCGGCAAGCCCGAGGACAGGGTCGGCGAAGCCATCCAGGGGGGCGTCGCCCTCTGCCCCTGGATGGCCTCGTCGCCGCGCTCCTCGCCATGACGGTTTGCGTCCTCGCCCTTCCCGCCCAGGCTCAGACCGCCCAGCCCGATCCCGAGGCGCTCCAGCGCGAGGCGATGCAGAAGCTGGTCGAGAAGCAGGCGCGCGAGGCCGAGCTGAAGGCGATCGAGCAGCGGCTGGCCGGCAACAAGGAGGCGCGCGAAAAGCTGGAAGGCGAGATCGCCGCGATCCGCGCCGACCGCGCCGCGCTCAACAAGGCCCTGCTCGACACCACCGCCCGCACCCAGGCCGGCGAGGAGAAGCTCGGCGAGCTCGAGAAGCGCCTGTCGCTGCTGCAATCCAGCGAGGCGGCGATCCGCCGCTCGCTCGAGAGCCGGCGCGGGCTGATCGCGGAGGTGCTGGCGGCGCTGCAGCGCATCGGCCGCCGCCCGCCGCCCGCCGTGCTGGTCCGGCCCGAGGACATCCTCGAGGCCGTCCGGGCCTCGATGCTGCTCGGCGCCGTGGTGCCGGATCTGCGGCAGGAGGTCGAGATCCTCGGCACCGACCTCGCCGAGCTGGTGCGGCTGCGCGACGGAATCGCCTCCGAGAAGGTCGGGATCGGCGCCGAGATGGAGCAGCTCGCCGGCGAGCGCCGGCGCCTCGCCGCGCTGATCGAGGCCAGGCGCGAGCGCGAGGCCAGCGCGGCCAAGGATGCCGAGGCGCAGAAGGCGATCGGCGCCGAGCTCGCCGGCCAGGCCCGTTCGATGCGCGACTTCGTCGAGCGGATCGAGAAGGAGATCTCGGTCGCCAGCAAGGCCGCCGACGACGCCCGCAAGGCGATCGAGCAGGAGACCCGCGAGCAGCGCGAGCGGATGACGGCGCTGGCCTTCCGGGACCCGGCGCGGCTCGCCCCCAAGATCGCCTTCGCCGACGCCCGGGGCATGCTTTCGCTGCCGGTTGCGGGTTCACGATTGCGTGGTTTCGGCGATCCGGACGGCGCCGGCGGCACGACGCGCGGAATTTCGCTGGAAACCCGTCCCGGCGCCCTAGTTTCGGCGCCTTCTGACGGTTGGGTCGTTTACGCGGGTCCGTTCCGCTCCTTCGGGCAGCTCTTGATCCTGAATGCCGGCGGCGGATACTACATGTTGCTGGCCGGAATGCAGCGGATCGATGTCGCCCTCAACCAGTTCGTCCTCGCCGGCGAGCCTGTTGCGGTGATGGGCGAAACATCGGAAGCTGCCGCGACGACAGTGGGAGTGGGAACCGGCCAGCCGGTTCTGTATATTGAATTCAGGAAAGACGGCGCCTCGATCGACCCGGCGCCGTGGTGGACGAAATCGCAAGGCGAAAAGGTTCGCGGATGATGCGCAAGGTTTCTCTCGTTCTCGCCGGCGCCATCATGGGCGCGGGCCTGACCGGACTGGCGACCCAGACGAGGCTCCTGAGTTCGACCAGCGCCGTCGCCGCCTCGGCCGAGGTCTATCGCAGCCTCAACCTGTTCGGCGACATCTTCGAGAAGATTCGCACCGACTATGTCGACAAGCCCGACGAGCAGAAGCTGATCGAGGCCGCGATCAACGGCATGGTCTCCTCGCTCGACCCGCACTCCTCCTATCTCGACGCGAAATCCTTCCGCGAGATGGACACCGACATGCGCGGCCAGTTCGGCGGGCTCGGCATCGAGGTGACGATGGAGGACGGCGTCCTCAAGGTCGCCAAGCCGATCAAGGACACGCCCGCCTCCAAGGCGGGCATCCTCGCCAACGACATCATCCGCCAGATCGACGGGCAGGAGGTCAAGGGCCTCTCCCTGACCCAGGCGGTCGACAAGATGCGCGGCCTGATCAACACCCAGGTGACGCTGAAGGTCGAGCGCCCCGGCAAGCCCGAGCCGCTCGACTTCACCCTGACCCGCCAGACCATCGTCGTCCCGGCCGTGGAGGAGCGCGTCGAGGGCGATCTCAGCTATATCCGCATCGGCACCTTCTCCGAGCAGACCTATGACGGGCTGCGCAAGGCGATCGAGAAGACCACGAGCGAGATCGGCGCCGACAAGATCAAGGGCTACATCATAGACCTGCGCAACAACCGCGGCGGACGCCTCGACCAGTCGGTGCTGGTCTCCGACGCCTTCCTGGAGCGCGGCAAGATCGTCTCGACCCGCGGCCGCAACGCCGAGGAGACCCAGGTCTTCAACGCCAAGGCGGGCGACCTGACCAAGGGCAAGCCGATCGTCGTGCTGATCAACGGCTCGACCGCCTCGGCGGCCGAGATCGTCTCGGGCGCGCTGCAGGACCACAAGCGCGCCACCATCATCGGCACGCGCTCCTTCGGCAAGGGCTCGGTCCAGACCGTGATCCCGCTCGGCTCCAATGGCGGCCTGCGCCTGACCACGGCGCGCTACTACACGCCGTCGGGCAACTCGATCCAGGCCAGGGGCATCACGCCGGACATCGAGGTCCTGCAGGACATCCCGCAGGAACTCAAGGACAAGATCGTCGACAACAAGGGCGAAGCCGCGCTGAAGGGCCACCTCAAGGCCGGCGAGGGCGAGGAGCAGTCCGGCTCCAGCTCCTATGTCCCCAACGATCCCAAGAAGGACACCCAGCTCCTCGCCGCGATCGACCTGCTGCACGGGGTCAAGAGGGACGCGACCGCCGCCGCGCCGAAGCCGGCCNNCCCGCCGCGACGCCCGCTCCGGCTCCGGCCGCCCCCGCGCCTGCAGCGCCGGAAGCGCCCAAGCCCTGATCGGGCGGGCGCGGCCCCGCTCCCCGGGGCTCGACGGCGGGCCGCCGAGGCGACAAGACTAGCGCGCGGGCCACTGATTCGGGTCCCGCGCGCAACCTTCGAGGACGGCTGACCTTTGGCCGGAACGCCGCTCACGGATCTCAACCGGCCGCTCGGCCGAGACAAACCCGCGCCTGCGGACAGGCCGTGGGCCCGCTGGCTCGCGACCGGCGCCGCCGGAACCGTCGGCCTCGCGGTGCTGGGCCTCGCCCTCGTCGCGGCCCTGCGCCGCGACCCCGACGGCGGCGAGCCGGTCGCCGTGGCCCGGATCGAGACCCGCCCCGCCCC
>UBNE01000004.1 GCA_900466745.1 Hyphomicrobiales bacterium
GGGCCGGAGCGGCGCGCGCGCCCGCCGCTCCGGCCCCGCGCCGGCCCGAGCCGGCGGCCGCCCCGCCGGAGGACCGCAAGAGCGCGCCGCCGGAGACGGCGCGCTCCGAAGAATACTACCAGATGAAGAGCATGATCTTCGGGGCGCTGATCGAGGCCATCGATCTGTCGCAGCTCGCGAAGCTCGATGCGGAATCGGCGCGGGAGGAGATCCGCGACATCATCAACGAGATCATCTCGCTGAAGAACGTCGTGCTCTCGATCGCCGAGCAGGAGGAGCTGCTCGACGACATCTGCAACGACGTGCTCGGCTACGGCCCGCTGGAGCCGCTGCTGGCGCGCGACGACATCGCCGACATCATGGTCAACGGCGCCGGCCNNCACCTTCATCGAGACCGGCGGCAAGATCCAGCTCACCAATGTCCGCTTCCGCGACAATGCGCAGCTCATGAACATCTGCCAGCGCATCGTCAGCCAGGTCGGCCGGCGCGTCGACGAGGCTTCGCCGATCTGCGACGCCCGCCTCGCCGACGGCTCCCGCGTCAACGTCATCGCCCCGCCGCTGGCGATCGACGGCCCGGCGCTGACCATCCGCAAGTTCAAGAAGGACAAGCTGACCCTCGACCAGATCACCAAGTTCGGCGCGGTCTCGCCGCCGGGCGCGGAGATCCTGAAGATCATCGGCAAGGTCCGCTGCAACGTCGTCATCTCCGGCGGCACCGGCTCCGGCAAGACGACGCTGCTCAACTGCCTGACCAACTATATCGAGCATGACGAGCGCATCATCACCTGCGAGGACGCGGCCGAGCTCCAGCTCCAGCAGCCGCATGTGGTGCGCCTGGAAACCCGCCCGCCCAACCTCGAGGGCACCGGCGCGGTGACGATGCGCGACCTCGTCAGGAACTGCCTGCGCATGCGCCCCGAGCGCATCATCGTCGGCGAGGTGCGCGGCCCGGAGGCCTTCGACCTGCTCCAGGCGATGAACACCGGCCATGACGGCTCGATGGGCACGCTGCACGCCAACACCCCGCGCGAATGCCTGAGCCGCATCGAATCGATGATCACCATGGGCGGCTTCTCGCTGCCCTCGAAGACGCTGCGCGAGATGATCTGCTCCTCGGTCGACGTCATCATCCAGGCCCAGCGCATGCGCGACGGCTCGCGCCGCATCACCCACATCACCGAGGTGATGGGCATGGAAGGCGAGGTCATCATCACCCAGGACCTGATGACCTACGAGGTGCTCGGCGAGGACGCCGCCGGCAAGCTGATCGGCCGGCACCGCTCCACCGGGGTCGGCCGGCCGCGCTTCTGGGAGCGGGCCCGCTATTTCGGCGAGGAGCAGCGCCTGGCCGCCGCCCTCGACCAGCTCGAACAGGCGAGCGAGAGCCATGCGGCCTGAGCGCGCACAGATGCGGAGCGCCCTGCCATGACCGCGAGCACGCTCGCCGTCGCCGCCCTGGCCATGCTCGCCGTCGGCGGCGTCTTCTACGCCCTGTTCTACCCGGCGCTCAGCGGCGAGAAGCGGGCCGAGAAGCGGCGCAAGGAATTCGCCGCCCCGGCCGCCGTCCGCGGCATCGACCGGGAGGCGCAGGCCCGGATGAAGCGCGGCCAGATCGCGCAGAGCCTGAAGGAGATCGAGAGCCGCGAGAACGCGCGCAGCAAGGTCCCGCTCGAAACCCGCATCGCCCAGGCCGGGCTGAGCTGGACGCGCCGGAAATACCATGTCGTCAGCGCGATCACGGCCGTGGTGCTGGGCCTGATCCTGTTCGTCGCGAGCGGCAACGCCATTCTCGGCGTCACCGGGCTGTTCGTCGGCGGCTTCGGCCTGCCGGCCTGGTTCCTCAAGCGCAGCCGGGCCAAGCGCCTCAAGAAGTTCGGCGTCGAATTCCCCAATGCGCTCGACGTGATCGTGCGCGGCATCCGGGCCGGCCTGCCGGTCAGCGACTGCCTGCGGATCATCGCCAGCGAGGCGGCCGAGCCGGTGCGCGGCGAGTTCCGCCAGATCATCGAGTCGCAGACGCTGGGCCTGCCGCTGGCGGAGGCCTCGGTGAAGCTCTACGAGCGCATGCCCTGCGCCGAGGCGAATTTCTTCGGCATCGTCATCGCGATCCAGCAGAAGACCGGCGGCAACCTCTCCGAAACGCTCGGCAACCTCTCGCGCGTGCTGCGCGAGCGGCGCAAGATGCGCGACAAGATCCAGGCCGTGTCGATGGAGGCCAAGGCCTCGGCCGCGATCATCGGGGCGCTGCCGCCCACCGTGATGCTGCTCGTCTATCTGACGACGCCGAAATATATCGAGCTGCTCTGGCAGACCCAGAGCGGCAAGCTCGCCCTGGCCGCCAGCGGCGTCTGGATGCTGATCGGCGTGCTGGTGATGCGCAAGATGATCAACTTCGAGATCTGAGGCCGCGATGATCACCCTCATCGTCAGCAGGATCACCGACCCGCAATTCCTCCTGGCGCTGCTGGCCGCCGTCGCGGCGGCGGCCACGGTGCTGACCATCGCGATCCCGCTGACCGAGGGCAGCAGCCTGCAGCGGCGGATGAAGAGCGTCGCCACCGAGCGGGACAAGATCCGCGCGCGCGAACGCGAGAGGCTGAACCGGCAGGGCGAGCGGGTGAGCCTGCGCCACGAGCCGAAGGCGTTCATGCGGCGCATCGTCGAGCGCTTCAAGCTGGGCGACTGGCTCGGGACCGAGAACGCCAAGCGGCAGCTCGCCATGGCCGGCTATAGGGGCCCGCAGGCGGAGATCGGCTTCCTGTTCTTCCGGCTCGCGGTTCCCGTCGGCCTCTTCCTCTTCGCGCTGTTCTACGTCTTCGTCGTCAACGGCTTCGGCCAGTCCTTCATGATCAAGGTCGGCATCGCCATCGCCGCCGCCTATCTCGGCATCAAGGCCCCGGAGATCTTCCT
The DNA here is from genome assembly GCA_900466745.1 of Hyphomicrobiales bacterium. Taxonomy (GTDB): domain Bacteria; phylum Pseudomonadota; class Alphaproteobacteria; order Rhizobiales; family Beijerinckiaceae; genus Allobosea; species Allobosea minatitlanensis. The sequence goes on from UBNE01000004.1 coordinate 2,914, forward strand.
GTCGAACCAGATCAGCAAGCGCCAGTCCTCGATGCGCCAGGCCTTTCCCGACGCGCTCGACCTGCTGCTGATCTGCGTCGAATCCGGCATGTCGATCGAGCATGCCTTCCGCAAGGTCTCGACCGAGATCGGCGGCCAGTCCGTGGCGCTGGCGGAGGAGTTCGGGCTGTGCACGGCGGAGCTCTCCTATCTGGCCGAGCGCAAGGTCGCCTATGAGAACCTCGTGCTGCGGACCGGGCTGGAGGGCGTCAAATCGCTTTCCACGGCGCTGGTGCAGGCGGAGCGCTACGGCACGCCCATCGGCACCGCCCTCAGGACGCTGGCGCAGGAAAGCCGCGACCAGCGCATGAACGCCGCCGAGAAGAAGGCCGCGGCGCTGCCGCCGAAGCTCACCGTGCCGATGATCATCTTCTTCCTGCCGGTGCTGTTCGTCATCATCCTGACGCCGGCGCTGATCCAGGTCTTCAAGTGGAAATAACACCCCGGTGTCTGCTTCCTTTCATGGAGACAGGACACTGTTCCGGGGCTGACCCGGAATCCATCGTCGAACGCGACGCCCATCGCTCGATTCCCGATCGGCGCCGCTCGCGCGGCTGATCCGGAAACGACGGGGCGTTCCCGCATAAAATCAGAGCGCTTCAGGTCCACCGCGGCAAAAGGCCGGAACCGCGTTCCGGCCTTTTGAATGGGCGATCTGGCGCGGACCGGCAGCGGGCGTCAGCCCTGGTCCGGGCCCGGCACGGCTTCGGGCCCCTGCGCCACGGGCTTCGCCGCCTGCTGCGCCTTCGGCTTGCCCTTGAGCAGATCCCAACTGTTCCGCTGGCTGACGCTGCGCTTGAGATAGGCGATGGTCGCGGCCGCCTCCGCCGGGCTCTGGTCCTGGCGGGCGATGCCTTCCGCCTCGCCGAAGCGGCCCTGCAGGCCGAGGACCAGCACCAGATTCTGCCGGACGCGCGCATCGGCGCCGGGAGCCGAGGCCGCCTGGCGCAGGATGCGCTCGGCCTCGGGCAGGTTGCGGGAGAGCGCCAGCGACAGGCCGAAATTGGACATCACCGTCGGCTCGTTCGGGGCGAGCTTGAGGGCGGCCTGGTAGAGCTGCTGCGCCCGCTCGTGCTCGCCGAGCTGATCGGCGACGGTGCCCTGCGCCGAGAGGATGCGCCAGTCGGGACGCTCCGGCGAATGGGCGCGGGAGAGAACCTCGTCGGCCTCGCGCAGGCGGCCGTTATCGGCGAGCGAGCGGCCATAGGCGCCGAGCAATTCGCGGTCGTCCTGATGGACGAGCACCGCGTTCTGCAGGATGGCCAGCGCCTGGGCGTGCTGCTCGGTCGCGCGCAGGGCCCGCGCATAGAAGAAGGCGGCGTTGCGATCCTTCGGATCGGCGTCGTAGCGCTTGCCCCAGCCGTCGCGCTCCGCCTGCCAGTCGGCCGCCGTGCGCGGCTGGGCCGGCTGGCTGCGGCCGATCGAGCCGGTGATGTCGCCCGGCCCGCCGCGGCTCTGGCAGCCGGCGAGGGCGAGCGCCGCGAGGCAGACGGCGAAGCCGAGGCCGGCACGGCGGCGGCGAAGAACGGGCTGCGCAGCGGGAGAGGGCGCTATAGACATGGGCCGGATCGCCTCGCGGGCTATCGTCTGATGGTTCGTCTGGTCGCCCCGGTGATAAAGCGTTAACCCTAATGCATTCTTAACCGGCGCCTTCCTGCCACCGCCAACCCGGTCCCGTTCCGTGCACAGCCTCCTGACCAGCGCCGCCGCCGCGGCCATTCCCCTCCACCTCGTTTCGGCATCGGGCTGGGCAGCGCTGCGGGACGGCCTGCCGGCGGAGCAAAGGAGCTTCGCGCTGGCGCAGGGCTTCAGCGCCGGCGGGAGCCAGCACTGCTTCCTGCCCGATCGCGAGGGCCGGCTCGCCGGCGTCCTGCTCGGCCTCGCCACCGGCCGCGACCGCGATCCGTTCGGGCCGGCGCGGCTGGCGGCGCAATTGCCCGAGGGCGATTACGCCTTCCGCGGCGAGATCGACGACCCGGCCCTGGCCGCGCTCGGCTGGCTGCTGCAGAGCTACCGCTTCGACCGCTATCGCAAGCCGGCAGCGGCCACCGCGCGGCTCGTCCTGCCCGCAGGCGTGGACGGGGAGGAGATCAGCCTGATCGCCGATTCGGCGATGCTGGCGCGCGACCTCGTCAACACGCCGGCCAACGACATGGGGCCCGACGAGATCGAGGCGGCGATCCGCGTGCTCGCCGCCGAATGCGGCGCGCAGGTCGAGAGCATCGCCGGCGACGAGCTGCTCGACCGCAACTTCCCGATGATCCATGCCGTCGGGCGGGCCTCGCCGCGGGCGCCGCGGCTGATCGACCTCGCCTGGGGCGATCCCGCGCATCCGAAGGTGACGCTGGTCGGCAAGGGCGTCGCCTTTGACACGGGCGGGCTCGACATCAAGCCGGCGGCCTCGATGCTGCTGATGAAGAAGGACATGGGCGGCGCGGCCGCGGCCATCGCCGCCGCGCGGATGATCATGCTGGCGCGGCTGCCGGTGCGGCTGCGCCTGCTGGTGCCGGCGGTGGAGAACGCGATCTCGGGCGCGGCCTTCCGGCCGGGCGACGTCCTGCCGAGCCGCAAGGGCCTCAGCGTCGAGATCGGCAACACCGATGCCGAAGGGCGCCTGATCCTCGCCGATGCGCTGGCGCTGGCCGACGAGGAGGCGCCGGAGCTGCTGATCGACTACGCCACCCTGACCGGCGCCGCCCGCACGGCGCTCGGCCCGGAGCTGCCGCCCTTCTACACCCATGACGAGGGGCTCGCCGCCGAGATCGCGCGGATCGGCCTCGCGGTGAACGATCCGGTCTGGCGCCTGCCGCTCTGGGCGCCCTATCAGCGCATGCTCGATTCCAGGATCGCCGATGTGAACCACGTCTCCAGCGGCGGCATGGCCGGCTCGGTCACGGGGGCGCTGTTCCTCGACCGCTTCGTCGAGCGCACCCAGTCCTACGCCCATTTCGACATCTATGCCTGGAATCCCGCGGCCAGGCCGGGACGCCCCGAGGGCGGCGAATGCCAGGCCGCCCGGCTGAGCTACGCGCTGGCGAAGCAGCTCTATCCGCGCGGTTAAGGCTGATCGGCGAAGGCGATTGCGCCGGCGCGCCGGCGCGATAATGATACGGACCCGTAACGATCGGGAAGCTCATCCGTATGCCCTTGGAGATCCGGCCCTCGCAGGCCCTCAGGCTGTGGCGGCAGGTGCATCTCGATCTGGTGCGGGACGGCGAGCCGGACCTTTCGGCCCGCCAGACCGCGATCCTGCTCACCGTCTATCTCGAATTGCCGCCGCATACGGTGCGCGGGCTGGCGCAACAGCTCGGCGTGACCAAGCCGGTGATCACCCGCGCGCTCGACACGCTCGGCAAGCTCGGCCTGCTCACCCGCAAGCGCGACGAGGCGGACCGGCGCAACGTCGTGATCCAGCGCACCGTGGCCGGGGCGCTTGCCGTGGAACGGCTCGGCGACCTCGTCACCGAGCATGCGAAGGAGATCGGGGCCGGCTGACGCCCTCCGTCATTGCCCGCGCAGCGAAGCAATCCCGGAGCCTGGGTGGGCCGGTCAGCCCAGTCCGCCGGGATTGCTCGTCGCCACGCTCCTCGCAATGACGATTTCATCGAACCTCTCTAGATTGCCGCCATGACCGCGATTCCCGACCGCCGCATCACGCCTTTCCGTGCCGATCTCGCCGCCGGCCATCTGCGCGGGCAGGTCGAGGCGCCGGCCTTCGCCGAGCCGCGGCCGATGCGCGTCGTCGCGCCTTCGGCGCCGCTGCGGCGCGAGCCGCGTCCCGACGCGCCGCTCGACACGGAAGCGCTCGCGGGCGAGCTGGTGCAGGTCTATGAGCGGCATGAGGGCTGGGCCTGGGGCCAGCTCGCCGGCGACGGCTATGTCGGCTATCTGCCGGACGAGGCCCTGCGGCCCGACGCGCCGGCGCCGACGCATCGCGTCAGCGCGCTGCGCACCTTCATCTATCCCGGCGCCTCGATCAAATTGCCGCCGCTCGCGGCCCTCTCGCTCGCGGCCGGCGTCACCGTCGCGGAGGAGACCCGCGAATTCGCCCTCCTCGCCGATGGCGGCCACGTCTTCCTGAAGCACCTCGCCCCGCCCGACCGCTTCGCGCCCGATTTCGTCGCGGTGGCCGAGGGCTTTCGCGGCGTGCCCTATCTCTGGGGCGGCAAGACCAGCCTCGGCCTCGACTGCTCGGGGCTGACGCAGCTCGCGCTGGCGGCGGCCGGCATCGCCGCGCCGCGCGATTCCGACATGCAGGAGGCCGCGCTCGGCACGGCCGTGCCCTTCGACGACAGCCTCTCCGGCCTGAAGCGCGGCGACCTCGTCTTCTGGAAGGGCCATGTCGGGATCCTGACCGACCCGGACACGCTGCTCCATGCCAACGGCTACACCATGACCGTGTTCAGCGAGCCCTTGCGCGAGGCGCGCGACCGCATCCTGGCCAAGAGCTTCGGCGCCATCACCAATATCAAGCGGCTGGCGTAGCAGCTCACTGATTTTCTACGGAAAAAACGCCGTCATCCCGGGCTTGACCCGGGATCCATGCCTGAGCCCTTCCGATAAAGGTTCAGGCATGGATCCCGGATCTCCGCTTCGCTGCGTCCGGGACGACCCGCCTTCAAAAAGATCCGTTCCCGCCACAGCAAGGAACAGGACCATCATCCACCGAGGACGCCGTAGGCGATCAGCCCGGCGATGAGCCAGAGCGCGACCGTGCCCCAGCGGTTGCGCCGCGCCTCGGCCCGGCCGATCGCGGCGACGCTGCGCTCGTCGAGGGCGAAGCCGTGGCGGGAAGCCTCCTCGAGCTGGCCGAGCACCCGCTCGGCCCGGCCGACCGTCTCCGGCAGGGTCGCGAGCGAGCCGATGAGCGAGCGGGCGCCGCGCCCGGCCTCCTCCAGCCGGCCGATCGGCCCGAGATGATGGGTGATCCAGCCGCGCACCACCGGATCGGCCGTGCCCCACATGTCGAGATGCGGGTCGAGGGTGCGCGCCACGCCCTCGACCACCACCATGGTCTTCTGCAGCATGACGAGCTCGGTGCGCGTCGCCATGTCGAACATGCCGGTGATCTCGAAGAGCAGGGTCAGCACCTTGGCCATCGAGATCTGGTCGGCGCGCTTGTCGTGGATCGGCTCGCCGACGGCGCGGATCGCCTGGGCGAAGTCCTCGACGTCGTGATGGGCCGGGACATAGCCGGCCTCGAAATGCACCTGCGCCACGCGGCGGTAATCGCGGGTGATGAAGCCGAGCAGGATCTCGGCGAGGAAGCGCCGCTCCTTCAGGCCGAGCCGGCCCATGATGCCGCCATCGACCGCGACGAGCCGGCCCTGCGCATCGACGAAGAGGTTCCCCGGATGCATGTCGGCATGGAAGAAGCCGTCGCGGATGGCGTGCTTCAGGAAGGACTGGATGATCGTGCGGGCCAGCGCCGGCAGGTCGTGGCCGGCGGCGCGCAGGCCCTCGACATCGGAGAGGCGCACGCCGTCGATCCACTCGTCGACCAGCATCTCGCGGGCGGTGAGCTGCCAGTCCGGCTCCGGCACCCGGAAATCGGGATCGTCCTTGGTGTTCTCGGCGAATTCGGAAAGGGCGGCCGCCTCCAGCCGCAGATCCATCTCCATCGCGACCGAGCGCGCCAGCGTCTCGACCACGCCGGTGAAGCGCAGGCGCCGCGCCTCGGCCGAGCGCATCTCCGCCATCTCGGCGCCGAAGCGCATCGCGGCGAGGTCGCGGTTGAAGCGGTCGCGGATGCCGGGGCGCAGGATCTTGACCGCGACCTCGCGGCCGTCCTTGAGGCGGGCGCGGTGCACCTGGGCGATCGAGGCGGCGGCGACCGGCTCGCTGAATTCGACGAAGATCTCGTCCAGCTTCCCGCCATGCGCCGCCTCGACGATGGCGCGCGCTTCCGCCATCGGGAAGGCCGGCATCCGGTCCTGAAGCGCCGAGAGGTCCTGCGCGATCTTCATGCCGACGACGTCGGGCCGCGTCGCCAGGAACTGGCCGAACTTGACATAGGACGGGCCGAGCCGCGTCAGCGCCGCCGCAAGCCGCGTCGCCGAGGAGCCTGCCCCGCGCCGCTCGATCAAGCGGCCGAGCCGGATCAGCCCGCGCGCCAGCGGCGGCAGCACCGAGGGGTCGACGAGCGCGAGCGCGCCCTCGCGCGCCAGCACGAAGCCGACGCGCGCGCCGCGGGCGAGGTGGAAGAGCGAGGAGATCATCGTCCGGCCGTTCGGCGCATCACAGCTTCCAGCCGGAATGCAGCGCCACGACGCCGCCGGTCATGGCTGTGAACTTCGCCCGGCGGAAGCCGGCATCCTCGATCATCCCGGCGAAGGCCTGCGGCTTCGGGAATTTGCGGATCGATTCGACCAGATACCGGTAGGGCTCGGCCTCGCCCGTCACCATCCGCCCCATCGGCGGGATGACCCTGAAGGAATAGGTCTCGTAGATCTTGTCGAGCAGCGGCACGTCGACATGGCTGAATTCGAGGCAGAGGAAGCGCCCGCCGCGCTTCAGCACGCGAAAAGCCTCGGCCAGCGCCTTGTCGATGCGCGGCACGTTCCGGATGCCGAAGGCGATGGTGTAGCAGTCGAAATGGTTGTCGGGCAGGCCGAGTTCCTCGGCATTGCCCTGGACGAAGCGGATGCGGTCGTCGTCGGGAAAGCGCTTCTCGGCGCGTTCGCGCCCGACGCGCAGCATGTCCGCGTTGATGTCGAGCACGGTGACGTCGGTCAGCGGGCCGCCGGCTTCCAGCACGGCGAAGGCGACGTCGCCGGTGCCGCCGGCCACGTCGAGATGATGGAAGGTCCGGTCCTTCGGCGGGTTGATCGCCGTCAGCAGCGCGCTCTTCCAGGCCCGGTGCAGGCCGCCCGACATCAGGTCGTTCATCAGGTCGTAGCGGTTGGCGACCTTGTGGAAGACATCGTCGACCTTGGCCTGCTTCTCGGCGAGCCTCACGGTCTCGAAGCCGAAATGGGTGGTGTCGGAGGCTGCTGTCACGATCAGGCGGACCTTGTGTTTGGCTCTCGCTGCGCGCCGGCTTCTCCGAAAACCGGATTCCACTTTCCGGGCCGACGGCGTAAGGCGATCAATAGCCAAAGGCGGCGGGCTTGTCGCGGCCCGTCTCGACGCAGGCTTGACGAGAGACAGCAGGATGCCCGAACTCCCCGAGGTCGAAACCGTCCGGCGCGGGCTGGAGCCCGCCATGGCGGGCGAGCGCTTCGCCCGCGTCGCACTGCGCCGGCCCGACCTGCGCTTCCCCCTGCCGGAGCGGTTTTCCGAGCGCCTGACCGGACGGCGGGTCGAGGCGCTGTCGCGGCGGGCGAAATACCTGATCGCCGATCTCGACGACGGCAACGCCCTCGTCATGCATCTGGGCATGAGCGGGCGCTTCATCGTCGAGGCGCCCGGCACGCCCCCGAGCGAGCCCGGCGCCTATTACAACGCGATCGGCCGGCACCTGATCCACGATCACGTCGTGTTCGAGATGGGGACGGGCGCGCGCGTCACCTATAACGACGTGCGCCGCTTCGGCTTTATGGACATTCTGCCGCGCAACGAGCTCGAGACCTGCAGACACTTCGCGGGCATGGGCATCGAGCCGCTCGGCAACGAATTGTCCGGCGAGACGCTGGCGAAGCTGTTTTCGGGCAAGGTCGCGCCCTTGAAGGCCGCGCTGCTCGACCAGCGGCTCGTGGCGGGCCTGGGCAACATCTATGTCTGCGAGGCGCTGTTCCGGGCCGGGCTGCATCCGGAAGCCGAGGCCGGCAGCATCGCGACCCCGACCGGCCGGCCGCGCGACAAGGCGCATGAGCTCGCCCGCATCATCCGTGAGGTGCTGGAGGAGGCTGTCGCAGCCGGCGGCTCGACGCTGCGCGACTTCGCCCATGCCGACGGCTCGCTCGGCTATTTCCAGCACCGCTTCAAGGTCTATGATCGCGAGGGCGAGGCTTGCGTCACGCCGGGTTGCGGGAAGCTGGTGAAGCGGCTGGTGCAGTCGGGACGCTCGACGTTTTATTGCGAGAGCTGCCAGAGGCGATAGCTTTTCCGCACCGTCATCCCGGACAAGCCGCAAAGCGGCGCCGATCCGGGATCCATGCCTGAACCTGCCCCAGAAGCGTTCCGGCATGGATCCCGGGTCTCCCTTCGGTCGCCCGGGATGACGGCGCGAATATGAAGCAGCGCAAATGCGCGCAACCGCGCATGGACTCGTCGCAGCGGCGCCCGCTAAAAGTTGGCGGCACAGCATCATCCGGGAGGCCGCCATGGCTTATGAGACCATTCTCGTCGAGACCAGGGGCAAGGTCGGGCTGATCACGCTCAACCGTCCGCAGGCGCTCAACGCCCTGAACGGCCAGCTCATCGGCGAGATCAACCAGGCGCTCGACGGCTTCGAGGCCGATGCGGGCATCGGCTGCGTCGTCCTGACCGGCTCGGAAAAGGCCTTCGCCGCCGGCGCCGACATCAAGGAAATGCAGAGCCGCAGCTTCCCCGGCACCTATCTCGACGACAAGTTCGCGGATTGGGACCGCATCGGCCGGCGCCGCAAGCCGATCGTCGCGGCGGTCGCGGGCTTCGCGCTCGGCGGCGGCTGCGAGCTCGCCATGATGTGCGACTTCATCATCGCCGCCGACAATGCCAAGTTCGGCCAGCCCGAGATCAATCTCGGCGTCATCCCCGGCGCCGGCGGCACGCAGCGCCTGACCAAGGCGATCGGCAAGTCCAAGGCGATGGACCTGATCCTCACCGGCCGGATGATGGGCGCCGAGGAAGCCGAGCGCTCCGGCCTCGTCGCCCGCGTCGTGCCGCTCGCCGATCTCCTGGCCGAGACGCTGAAGGCGGCCGAGGCGATCGCCGCGAAGTCGCTGCCCTCGGTGCTGATGGCGAAGGAATCGGTCGAGCGCGCCTTCGAGGTAACCCTTCAGGAGGGGTTGCGTTTCGAGCGCCGCGTCTTCGCCTCGCTCTTCGCCACCGCCGACCAGAAGGAAGGCATGGCCGCCTTCGCCGAGAAGCGGAAGCCGGATTTCAGGAACGCCTGAGTCTCGCGGCCGTCCCGATTTTCCGCCGCTCCCGGGCTTGACCCGGGAATCGCGCGACGGGAAAGCTCTGTGTTCCGAGATGGCCGGGTCGAGCCCGGCCATGACGCCCGAGCAGGATCCGCCATCATGAACGCCCAGACAGGCCCGAGCCTCCCGACCTATGCCGATGTCGAGGCGGCCGCCGAACGGCTGAAGGGCATCGCCCATCACACCCCGGCGATGAGCTCGGCCACCGCCAACCGGCGCACGGGCGCGAGCCTCGTCTTCAAGCCGGAGAACTTGCAGCGCATGGGCGCCTTCAAGTTCCGCGGCGGCTACAACGCCATCGCCGCGCTCTCGCCCGAGCGGAAGAAGGCCGGCGTCGTCACCTTCTCCTCCGGCAACCACGCCCAGGCGATCGCCTATGCCGGCCAGCTTCTGGGCGTGCCGACCACGATCATCATGCCGAACGACGCGCCGGCCGCGAAGGTCGCGGCGACGGAGGGCTATGGCGGGCAGGTGGTGCGCTACGACCGCTACACCGAGGACCGCCTCGCCATCGGCGACCGGCTCGCGGCCGAGCGCGGCCTGACGGTCATCCCGCCTTACGACCACCCTCACGTCATCGCCGGCCAGGGCACGGCGACGAAGGAGCTGATCGAGGATGCCGGCCCCTTCGACATCCTGATCGTGCCGCTCGGCGGCGGCGGGCTGCTCGCCGGCGCCTGCCTGGCGGCGAAGGCGCTGAACCCGGCCTGCCGCGTCTTCGGCGTCGAGCCGGAGGCCGGCAATGACGGGCAGCAATCGCTGCGCAAGGGCGAGATCGTGACGATCGGCGTGCCCAAGACGATCGCGGACGGGGCGCAGACCGCCTTTCTCGGCAACCTGACCTTCCCGATCATCCGGCGCGACGTCGAGGACATCGTCACGGTCAGCGACGCGGCGCTGATCGACGCCATGCGCTTCTTCGCCGAGCGGATGAAGCTCGTGGTCGAGCCGACCGGCTGCCTCGCCGCGGCCGCGGCCTTCTCCGGCGCCGTGCCGGTCGAGGGCCGGCGCGTCGGCGTCATCCTCTCGGGCGGCAATGTCGATCTGGCGAGCTTCGCGCGCTTCATCGCGCCCGGTGCCTGAAGTCCCGGCGCGCCGCTTGCCGATTCCGCGTTGACGGCGGGCGCGCGAGCGACTATAGCCCCACCACTCGCGGCGGCCCGCGCAAGCTCGGCCGCCGCTCACGTGTTTCCAGCAAGGTTGCGGCCAGGACCGCCGGCTCGATGCCAGGCGACGGCCGTCATGAGGACGAGGACGTTTCGATGGCCAATACGACGTCGGCCAAGAAGGCCATGCGGAAGATCGCGCGGCGCACCGAAGTCAACCGGAACCGCCGTTCGCGCATGCGCACCTTCCTGCGCAAGGTCGAGGAGGCGATCGCCTCGGGCAACAAGGCCGCCGCGGCCGAAGCCCTGAAGGTGGCCCAGCCCGAGATCATGCGCGCCGCGCAGAAGGGCGTGGTTCACAAGAACACCGCCTCGCGCAAGGTTTCGCGCCTCGCCCATCGCATCGGCGCGCTGGCCTCCTGAGCCGTCCTCGCGACCGCTCTCGCAATGCTTGAAAGCCCGGCCTCGCGCCGGGCTTTTTCGTTGGCTTCACGGCCGCTGTTGCAGGCCTGCCACGCGCTCGGATTCATGGCGAAAACCGCCCCGGCAAGCCGATTCGGCAATCTTTCCACGGTTTTACGGACTTGACTCCCGGGCGGCTTTCGGGGCGCAGCGCCGACCTTTCCGGGGGAGTCCATCGCGCATGGAAAGTCATTATTTTTCATCACCTTAGCAGGCAAAGGATTTTACGGCGACGGAATCATGGCGACTCCACGGCGGGCATCCGGCCCCTCCGAAAAAAAGATTCGGCCGCGCCCGGCGGGCACACCGTGTAGAAAAGATTAAGTTCCCCAACCAATTGCGGCGCCCCCTTCCGATTCGAGCGAGGGAGAGGAGGCCGCCCCGCTCCGAAGCCGGCTGACTGGGGTGTTGCAGCCCTTCGACGGGGCCTTGTAAGGTCCCTTCGTCGCCCGGCGGACAGCAATGAACGCCGCGGCGGTTTCCAAAGATTATCGGTGTTTCGGCTCGCGACCAGGGAGGTTGGAGAATGCGGCTCTTTGTCTTCTGTATCGAGATGAAGGGCGGCACCAGCCAGAGGCGCGCCATCCAAGCGTAATCGAGAGAACCGGGATCCATCGAACCCGTCGGGCGGAGGCGCCTGCCGGGACGGGATCCCTTTTTGACCGGACAACAACGTCAGGAAGGACGGCCGCCGCTGCGGCCGCCCCGCCGAAGGCGTGTTCATATTGAAGCGAATGGGGCCATTGATGTTCGAGCGGCAGGAAATCACAGATGCGGTCGAGACGGCGCCGGTGGTGGTGACGATTGCGCCCGAGGAGACTGCGGCCGTCAGCGTGGACAGCGGGGCGATCCAGGAGGCCTGGGAGCGCGTGCGGCGGCGCCTGCGCGCCGAGCTCGGCGAGGACGTCTTCTCGAGCTGGTTCGCCCGGCTCGAGCTGGCGGGCATCGTCGGCGGCGTGGCCTATCTCACCGTTCCGACCCGCTTCCTGAAGAGCTGGCTGGAGGCGCATTACGCCGAAAGGCTGCGGGTGAACTGCATCGCCGAGCTGCCGGCGCCGAACGGCGTGCTGCTCTCCGTCCGCCAGGCCTCGCGCGACGCGACCCCGGCGCCGCTGGCGGAGGCGGTGATCCGCAGCCGCGCCGCGGCTTCCGCCGCCCCCACGCCGGCCGAGGCGGCCAAGCCCGCCGCCGCGGGCGGCCAGGCGGCCGAGCCGGAGCTGGTCGATGTCTGCGGCACGACGCTCGACAAGCGCATGAGCTTCCAGAGCTTCGTCGTCGGCAAGTCGAACCAGCTCGCCTTCGCCGCGGCCGAGCGCATCGCCGCGGCGCCTGCGGGCCAGAGCCCCTATAACCCGCTCTACCTCCATGCCGGGGTCGGCCTCGGCAAGACCCATCTGCTGCAGGCGATCGCCCAGGAGGCGCGCCGCCTCGGCAAGCGCGTCGCCTATTTCACGGCGGACCGCTTCATGTACGGCTTCGTCGCGGCGCTGAAGTCGCAGACGGCGCTGGCCTTCAAGGAGAAGCTGCGCGGCATCGACCTGCTCGTCGTCGACGACGTGCAGTTCATCCAGGGCAAGTCGATCCAGCAGGAGTTCGGCCACACGATCAACGCGCTGCTCGACGCCGGCAAGCAGATCGTCGTCGCCGGCGACCGCCTCGCGGGAGAGCTGGAAGCGCTCGACGAGCGCATCCGCTCGCGGCTCGGCGGCGGCCTCGTCGTCGAGGTCGGCGAGCTCGACGAGGCGCTGCGGGGCAAGATCCTGGCGAGCCGGATGGAGGCCCTGCAGAGCGCCCATCCCAACTTCCAGGTCAGCCCGGACGTCGTCGCCTATGTCGCCCGCGCCGTCGCGACCAATGGCCGCGATCTCGACGGCGCCGCCAACCGGCTGCTCGCCCATGCCACCCTCTCGGGCCAGCTCGTGACGCTGGAGACGGCGGAAGCCGCGATCCGCGACCTCGTGCGCACCCGCGAGCCGCGCCGGGTCAAGATCGAGGACATCCAGAAGCTGGTCGCGACCCGCTACAATGTCAGCCGCGCCGACATCCTCTCGGAGCGCCGCACCGCCGCGGTGGTGAAGCCGCGCCAGATCGCGATGTATCTGTCGAAGGCGCTGACGCCGCGCTCGCTGCCCGAGATCGGCCGGCGCTTCGGCGGCCGCGACCACACCACGGTGCTGCACGCGGTGCGCAAGATCGAGAAGGCGATCAGCGAGGACCGCTCGCTGCATGACGAGGTCGATCTGCTGAAGCGCATGCTGCAGGAATGACGGGCCCGGCTGCGGCGGCCGACTGCCCGACTTGAAGCGCGAGGTCGTCCCGGACGCAGCGAAGCGGAGATCCCGGATCCGCGCCCGGACCTGCCTCGGCAGCGCTCCGGCATGGATCCCGGCGCGTTTCGCGCTCGCGACAAACCGGAGAGCGCTCAAATGGCTGTGGTTGCCGGAGCGGGCAGGCCTTGCGCCTGCGCCCCGCCTCCGGCAATGTCGCTGGCCATTCATCCGGCCCGCATGCTTGGTGCGGGCGGCCAGCGCCAGAAGACTAGACAATCATGAAGGTCACGGTCGAACGTTCCACGCTGCTCAAGTCGCTCGGGCACGTCCATCGCGTGGTGGAGCGCCGCAACACGATCCCGATCCTGTCGAACCTGCTGCTCAGCGCCGCGGAAAACGGCCTGCGCCTCAAGGCGACCGATCTCGACATCGAGGTGGTGGAGACGATTCCCGCCGAGGTGGCCGAGCCCGGCGCGACGACCGTGCCGGCCCACACCCTCTACGACATCGTCCGCAAGCTGCCGGACGGGGCGCAGGTCTCGCTGGAGACCACCGGCGACACCGGGCTCGTGCTGCGCTCGGGCCGCTCGCGCTTCCAGCTCCAGACCCTGCCGGAGAGCGACTTCCCCGACATCACCGCCGGCGAGATGGCGCATCGCTTCGTGCTGCCGGCCGGCGAGCTCAAGCGCCTGATCGACAAGACCCAGTTCGCGATCTCGACCGAGGAGACGCGCTACTATCTCAACGGCATCTATCTCCACACCGTCGATGTCGACGGCCGCCCGGTGCTGCGCGCGGTCGCGACGGACGGGCACCGGCTCGCCCGCGTCGACACCGCCGCCCCGCAGGGCTCGGCCGGCATGCCCGGCGTGATCGTGCCGCGCAAGGCGGTCGCCGAGATCCAGAAGCTGCTGGAGGATGGCGAGAGCGAGGTCGCGGTCGAGCTCTCGGGCTCGAAGATCCGCGTCGCCACCGGCAATGTGGTGCTGACCTCCAAGCTGATCGACGGCACCTTCCCGGACTATCAGCGCGTCATCCCCGGCGGCAACGACAAGCGGCTGACCGTCGACAGGGGCGACTTCGCCGCTTCCGTCGACCGCGTCTCGACGATTTCGTCCGAGCGCGGCCGCGCCGTGAAGCTCTCCATGGCCGAGGGGCGGATGACGCTCTCCGTCACCAACCCGGATTCGGGCTCGGCGACCGAGGAGATCGAGGTCGACTACGAGGCGAGCCCGCTCGATATCGGCTTCAACGCCCGCTATCTGATGGACATCGCCGCCCAGCTCGACGGCGACACGGCGCTGCTCAAGCTCGCCGATCCCGGCTCGCCGACCGTGATCCAGGATCGCGAAGGCGCCTCGGCGCTCTATGTGCTGATGCCGATGCGCGTCTAGAGCTTCTTGACTCAGCCCTCATCCTGAGGAGCAAGGCGCTGCCTTGCGTCTCGAAGGCTGTTCCAGCGCGCTCTGAAGCGTCCTTCGAGACGCCGCTTCGCGGCTCCTCAGGACGAGGGCTCGCGAGGAAACGGTAGGTTGATCTCGTGTCGATGGTCGCGCGCCTGATCCTGCAGGATTTCCGTTCCTACGAGGCCCTCGATCTCCCGGTCGAGGGCCAAATCGTTGCGCTGATCGGCGAGAACGGGGCCGGCAAGACCAATATCCTCGAAGCACTCTCGCTGTTCACACCGGGGCGGGGCCTGCGCCGGGCCGAGCTCGCCACCATGGCGCGGCTGGGCGGCGACGGCTCCTTCGCCGCATCGATCACGCTGGCGGAGGATGGCGGCCGGCTCGGCATCGGGCTGGGCGCACCGGACGCCGAAGGCCGGCGGCCGCGGCTTGCCCGCATCGACGGCGCCGCCGTGGGTTCGGCGCTGGCCTTCAGCGACTATCTGCGCGTGGTCTGGCTGACGCCCGATCTCGACGGGCTGTTCCGCGGCGCCGCCGGCGACCGGCGCCGCTTCCTCGACCGGCTGGTGCTGGCGGTCGATCCGGGCCACGCCACCCGCTCGAACGCGCTGGAGCGGGCCCTGCGCTCGCGCAACCGCATCCTGGAGGAAAGCCCCGGCCAGGGCGCGTGGCTCGACGCGGTCGAGCGCGAGATCGCCGAGCTCGGCGTGGCGGTCGCCGCGGCGCGCGCCGAGACCGTGGCGCGGCTCTGCGCCATCATCGCCGAGACCCGCGACGAGGCCTCGCCTTTTCCCGACGCCGCGATCGCGCTCGCCGGCGAGATCGACACGCTCGTCGCCCGCCTGCCGGCCGTCGACGCCGAGGACGCCTATCGCGACCTGCTGCGCCAGGGGCGCAACCGCGACCGCGCCGCCGGGCGCACCCTCGCCGGGCCGCAGGCTTCCGATCTCGAGGTCCGACACGGCCCGAAGGACATTCCGGCCGGCCAGGGCTCGACCGGGGAGCAGAAGGCGCTGCTGATCGGCATCGTGCTCGCCCATGCCAGGCTCGTCGCGGCGATGAGCGGCCTGCCGCCGCTCGTCCTGCTCGACGAGGTCGCGGCCCATCTCGACCCGCGCCGCCGCGCCGCGCTCTATGAGGGGCTGGCGGGGCTGGGCTGCCAGGTCTGGATCACCGGCGCCGACGCGGCCCTGTTCGGCGACCTGCCGGCCGGGGCGCAACGCTTCGCGATCACGCCGGGCCATGCCGATCCGATCGGGTGATCGTTCGGAGCAGCTCTTGCGATGGGACGATGACGGCTTTTTCCGGCTGGATCATCGCGCGCCCTTCCGAACGCGGCAACGAAGATCTATCTCATTGCGGGTGCATCGGATTTTTCAGAAAAGCGGATTCCACTTTTCGGTCCGATGCTCTAGGCTCCGGCCAGCCCGGAGCCCCGCCATGGACCTCACCAGTCTCGCCCTGTTCGCCGGCGTCTATTTTCTTGCCGTCGCCTCGCCCGGCCCCGGCATCGCGGCGCTGGTCGCGCGCGCGCTGTCGACGGGCTTTCGCCGCTCCCTGCCCTTCCTCTTCGGCATCGTCGCGGGGGATATCGTCTGGTTCACCCTGACGGCGCTCGGCCTCAGCGTCCTGATGCAGAGCTTCCACGGCGTCTTCGTCGCGATCAAATATGCCGGCTGCGCCTATCTGGTCTATCTCGCCTACAAGGCCTGGACCGCCCCGGCCGAGGCGCCGAAGCCGGCCGCCGCCGCACGGGGCGAGGGGCTGCGCCTGTTTCTCGGCGGCATCGCGCTGACGCTCGGCAATCCCAAGGTCATGGTCTTCTTCCTGTCGATCCTGCCGCTGGTCATCGACCTGAACGCGCTGAGCCCGCTCGCCTTCCTCGAGGTCGCGGCGCTGATCACCCCGATCATCAGCCTGACCATGCTGGCCTATGCCTATGCGGCCGACCGGGCGCGGCGGCTCGTCGCCAGCCCGCGCGCGATGCGCTGGATCAACCGGGTGACCGGCGGGGTGATGGCCGGCGCGGCCGCCGCCATCGCGACGCGGAGCTGAACGGAGGGCTCAGCCGCCGATGCGGATCAGGCCGTCGCGCTCGACGACCGGGACGGGGTCGAGCCCGTCCGCCCCGTCGCCGGACAGGCAGCCGCCGGTCGCGGCGTCGAAGACGGCGCCATGGGCCGAGCAGAGCAGGCGGGACCCGTCGGCCGAGAGGACATTGGCGGACCGATAGTCGAGCGGCAGATACTGGTGCGGGCAGGCGTTGACATAGGCGCTTAATACCCCGCTCCGCCGCAGCAGCAGGAGCGGGAAGGCGCCGGCCGCCGTCTCCACGGTGAGGCAGCGCGCCGCGCCCTCGCCGATCGCGGCGGATTCGCAGACCGGCGCACCGATCGGCGGTGCGCTGGAATAGCTGCGCCAGGCATCGCTCATCGGCAGGCGGACCCGGTCACGCCGCCGAGCTCTTCAGCACGCCGCGCCGGATCTGGTCTTCCTCGATCGACTCGAACAAGGCCTTGAAATTGCCCTCGCCGAAGCCGTCGTCGCCCTTGCGCTGGATGAACTCGAAGAAGATCGGCCCGATCACCGTCTTGGAGAAGATCTGCAGCAGGATGCGGGTCTCGCCGCCGCCGACCACGCCCTCGCCGTCGATCAGGATGCCGCGCTTCCGCAGCCGGTCGAGCGGTTCCCGATGGCCCTTCACCCGGGTCTTCGACTTCTCGTAGTAGATGTCGGGCGGGCCGGGCATGAATTCGAGGCCGGCCGCGGCGATGGCGTCGGTGCCGGCATAGATGTCGTTGGTGGCGATGGCGATGTGCTGGATGCCCTCGCCCTTGTACTCGCGCAGATATTCCTCGATCTGGCTGCGGTCGTCGGCGCTCTCGTTGATCGGAATGCGGATCTTGCCGTCCGGCGAGGTCAGCGCCCGGCTGGTCAGCCCGGTCATCTTCCCGGCGATGTCGAAATAGCGGATCTCGCGGAAATTGAAGGTGTCGTGGTAGAATTTGTACCAGGTATCCATGTTCCCGCGCACGACGTTGTGCGTGAGATGGTCGAGGTAGAAGAAGCCGAACCCTTCGGGCTTGGGGTCGGGCTCGCCCAGCCATTCGAATTCGGCGTCATAGGCCGAGCCCGCCTCGCCATAGCGGTCGACGAAATAGAGCAGCGAGCCGCCGATGCCGATCACCGCCGGCACGTCGAGCGACTTGCCCGGCCCGGCATAGGCCTCGGCGCCGAGCGCGAGCGCGCGCTTCAGCGCCTGCTGCGCATCGACCACCCGCCAGGCCATCGCCGGGGCGCAGGGGCCGTGTGCGGCGACGAAGCGGGAGGCGTGGCTGTCGGGCTCGCGGTTCAGGAGGTAGTTGATGTCGCCCTGCCGGTAGAGCGTGATGTCGCGGCTCCGGTGCCGGGCGACGGGGGCGAAGCCCATCCGCCGGAACAGGATGTCGAGCTTCTCGGGCTCGGGATGGGCAAACTCGACAAACTCGAAGCCGTCGGTGCCGGCCGGGTTGGCCTCGCTGATCGTGGCCTTGGGGGCATCATGCGGAAAAGGGCCCATCCTGCATCCTCCTGTTCATCTCGTTCGGGCAAGATTGATGCAGATCCGGCGCGCAGGGCTTGCAAAATGGGCGCTCAAGCTCAAGGATTTGCATGTTCCGTGCGCCGGAGACGCCTTTCATGCTCCAGATCGAGTTCGACCGCTTCGACCGCGCCATCCTCAAGGCGCTGCAGGACAACGCCGCGCTCACCAATGCCGAGCTCGGCGCCATCGTGAACCTCTCGCCCTCGCAATGCTCGCGGCGGCGGGCGAGGCTGGAGGAGAGCGGCGCGATCGCGGGCTATGCCGCCAGGCTCGACGCCACGGCGCTGGGCTTCGGCCTGAAGGCGATCACGCGCGTCAACCTGTCCTCCCATAGCGAGAAGAACGCCGAATCCTTCGCCGATTTCCTGGCCCGGCACGAGGAGATCCGCCAGGCCTTCTCGGTCTCCGGCGATGCCGACTACGTGCTGGTGATCGTCACGCGCGATCTCGCCGCCTTCGCCCAGTTCATCCATGGGCACCTGCTGCCGCATCCGCAGGTCGGGCGGGTGCAGTCCGAGATCGTGCTGATGAAGCTGAAGGACGAGGCCGGGCTGCCGATCGCCTGAGGGCGGCTCAGGGCTCCCCGGCTCCGCGCCCGGCCTCGACGCCGATGCCGCGCTCCAGCGCGCCCAGCAGCCGGCCCGCATGCTCCGCATCCGGCCCCAGCGCCTGCAGGATCCTGGCCTCGAAGGCCAGCGCCCGCGGGACGATCTCGGCATAGCTCTTCCGCCCGAGGGGAGTCAGGCGCAGGATCTCCTCGCGGCGATCGTCGGGGCTTTCGCGCCGGGCCAGCCAGCGGCGCTCCTCGAGGGCGCGCACGGCGCGGCTGACCTTGGTCTTGTGCATCGCCGAATGCGCGCCGATGGCCTTGGCGCTCATCGCCTCGAACTGGCCGAGCGTCGCCAGCACCCGCCATTCCGGCACGGTCAGGTCGTGATGCGGGCCGTAGACCGCGCGAAAGGCCTGCGAGACCGCGGCCGCGAGCCGGTTGAGCCGGTAGGGCAGGAATTCTTCGAGGGCGAGCTTGGTCATCGCCCGATGGTTACAGGATCGACGGTTACCGCCGCAACCATACCGCCGCTCCTCCTGTCCAGGAAACGCCGCGCCCGGGCGAAAAGCGACGATGCGGGCGCCGGCCGGCCCGTTTTCCCGCGTTGAAGGCTGGCCAAGCGGCCCCGGCTGCGGCACACCCGAATCCCATGTCGCCCTCCCGCGAATCAGAAGCCCGCGCGATCCTGAAATCCGTGTGGGGCTATGACGATTTCCGCCCCGGCCAGTGGGAGGTGATCGCGGCCGCCCTCGACGGTCGCGACGTCTTCGCGGTGATGCCGACCGGCTCCGGCAAGTCGATGTGCTACCAGTTGCCGGCGCTGGTGGCGGGCGGGCTGACGCTCGTCGTCTCGCCGCTGATCGCGCTGATGCGCGACCAGGTCGGCCAGCTCCTCCGCGCCGGCGTGCCGGCCGCCTCGCTCAACTCGATGAACAGCGAGGAGGAGGCGGGCCAGGCCTGGGACAGGCTCAATTCCGGCGAGCTGCGGCTGCTCTTCGTCTCGCCGGAACGGCTGGCCGGCGACGGGCTGGTTTCCCGGCTGCGGCGGATCGGCGTGACCCGCCTCGCCATCGACGAGGCGCATTGCGTCTCGCAATGGGGCCACGACTTCCGCCCCGAATACCGCCTGCTCGCCAAGACGCGGGAGGCGCTGGGCGACGTCCCCGTCACCGCGCTGACCGCCACCGCCGACCGGCAGACCCAGGCCGACATCGCCCAGCAGCTCTTTCCGCAGCCGCCGCAGATGGTGGTGCATTCCTTCGACCGGCCGAATCTCAGGCTCGCCTTCGCGCCGAAGGAGCAGCCGCGCCGCCAGATCGACGATTTCCTGCGCCGGCACCGCGGCGGCTCCGGCATCGTCTACTGCTCCTCGCGCAGCAAGACGGAACGCCTCGCAGCCGGACTCCGCGAAAAGGGCTGGAACGCGCTGCCCTACCATGCCGGGCTGGAGCAGGCGGAGCGCAACCGCAACCAGGACGTCTTCCTGCAGGAGGACGAGGTCGTCGTCTGCGCCACCATCGCCTTCGGCATGGGCATCAACAAGCCGGATGTGCGCTTCGTCGTCCATGCCGACATGCCGGGCTCGGTCGAGGGCTACTATCAGGAGATCGGCCGCGCCGGCCGCGACGGCCTGCCGGCCGACACGCTCACCCTCTACGGCGTCGACGACATGGCGCTGCGCCGCCGCCAGATCGACGAGAAGCCGGTCGACGACGAGCGCAAGCGCATCGAGCACAAGCGCCTCAACGCGATGATCGACCTGTGCGAGAACGCGCTCTGCCGGCGCAGCGCGCTGCTCGCCTATTTCGGCGAGGAGACGCCGCCCTGCCGGCACGGGCAGGCGCCGTTCCGCTGCGATCTCTGCGGCGCCGAGGCGCCGGCGCTGCAGGACGCGACGCTCGATGCGCGCAAGCTGCTCTCCGCCGTGATCCGCACCGGCCAGCGCTTCGGCGCCGGCCATCTCGCCGACATCCTGACCGGGACGGCGACGGAGGCGATCCGCCGCCAGAACCATGACGGGCTGAAGACCTTCGGCGTCGGCGCGGACAAGCCCAAGACCGCCTGGATGGGGCTTGCGCGCAAGCTCTTCGCCGCCGGCGCATTGGCCGAGGCGAGCAGCGAATTCGGCGGCTTCAGGCTGACGCCCAGGGGCGAGGAGATCCTGTTCGGTCGCGAGAGCATCGCGCTGCGGGCCGACCCCTTCGCCGAGCGCCGCTCCCGCCGTTCCGAGCGCGAGGCGTCCAGGGCCGACGGGCTCGACGAGGACACCGCGGCGCTGTTCGAGCATCTGCGCAAGCTCAGGCTCCGGCTCGCCCGCGAAGAAGGCGTGGCGGCCTACATCATCTTCACCGACCGCACCCTGATCGCGATGGCGCGGGAGCGGCCGCTCGGCCTCGACGACATGCGGGCGATCGAAGGCGTCGGCGAGCGCAAGCTCGCGCAATATGGCGAGACCTTCCTGGCGGCGATCGCGGAGTTCCGGGGGTAAAACCCGCGAAAACCTCTCCGTCGTTCCGGGGCATGGCGAAGCCATGAGCCCGGAACCCATGAACACCGCGGCCCAGCGGAAAGCGATCCGCCTGAGCAGCTTCCTCGTCCAACCTCGTGTTCATGGGTTCCGGGCTCGCCGCTTCGCGGCGCCCCGGAATGACCAGCGGTTCCGGCACCTCACGCACGCACGTACGCGGGCGCGTGAAAAAGCCATCGTCTCACCCTATATTGTCGTTTCGAATCAGGATCATCGCGGGCGCCTGCTCGCCCGTTCAAGGACCGTTACATGACCGATGCCGCGCTCAGCGCCCAGCCCGACGATTACGGCGCCGATTCCATCAAGGTTCTCAAAGGGTTGGATGCCGTTCGCAAGCGGCCGGGCATGTATATCGGCGACACCGACGACGGCTCCGGCCTGCACCACATGGTCTATGAGGTGGTCGACAACGCCATCGACGAGGCGCTCGCCGGCCATGCCGACATCGTCACCGTCACGCTGAACGCGGACGGCTCGGTCACCGTGACCGACAATGGCCGCGGCATTCCGACCGATATCCACAGCGAGGAAGGCATCTCGGCGGCCGAGGTCATCATGACCCAGCTCCATGCCGGCGGCAAATTCGACCAGAACTCCTACAAGGTCTCCGGCGGCCTGCACGGCGTCGGCGTCTCGGTCGTCAACGCGCTCTCGACCTCGCTGAAGCTGCGGATCTGGCGCGGCGGGCACGAGCACTTCATGGAATTCCGCCATGGCGAGGCGGTGGCGCCGCTCGCCGTCGTCGGCCCGCAGGGCGACAGGCGCGGCACCGAGGTGACCTTCCTGCCGTCGCCCGAGACCTTCACCATGGTCGAGTTCGACTTCAAGACGCTGGAGCACCGCCTGCGCGAGCTCGCCTTCCTGAACTCGGGCGTGCGCATCGTCCTGACCGACGCCCGCCATGCCGAGGTGGTGCGCGAGGAGCTGATGTACGAGGGCGGCGTCGAGGCCTTCGTGCGCTATCTCGACCGGGCCAAGACGCCGGTGGTCGAGAAGCCGATCACGCTGATGGCGGAGAAGGACGGCATCACCGTCGACGTGGCGCTGTGGTGGAACGACAGCTACCACGAGAACGTGCTCTGCTTCACCAACAACATCCCGCAGCGCGACGGCGGCACCCATCTCGCCGGCTTCCGCGCCGCGCTGACGCGCCAGGTCACCGGCTATGCCGAGAGCGCCGGCATCTCCAAGAAGGAGAAGGTCTCGCTCACCGGCGACGATTGCCGCGAGGGCCTGACCGCGATCGTCTCGGTCAAGGTGCCCGATCCGAAATTCTCCTCCCAGACCAAGGACAAGCTGGTCTCCTCCGAGGTCCGCCCGGTGGTCGAGAACATCGTCAACCAGGCGCTGGCGGAATGGCTCGAGGAGCACCCCGGCGAGGCCCGGACCATCGTCGGCAAGGTGGTGGAGGCCGCCGCCGCCCGCGAGGCCGCCCGCAAGGCGCGCGACCTCACCCGCCGCAAGGGCGCGCTCGACATCGCCTCGCTGCCGGGCAAGCTCGCGGACTGCCAGGAGCGCGACCCGGCCAAGTCGGAACTGTTCATCGTCGAGGGCGACTCGGCCGGCGGCTCGGCCAAGCAGGGCCGCGCCCGCGAATACCAGGCGGTGCTGCCGCTCAGGGGCAAGATCCTCAACGTGGAGCGGGCGCGCTTCGACAAGATGCTCTCCTCCGAGCAGGTCGGCACGCTGATCACGGCGCTGGGCGCCGGCATCGGCCGCGCCGACGCCGACCAGGGCGGCTTCAACCTCGAGAAGCTGCGCTACCACAAGATCATCATCATGACCGACGCCGACGTCGACGGCGCCCATATCCGCACGCTGCTGCTGACCTTCTTCTTCCGGCAGATGCCGGAGCTGATCGATGCCGGCCATCTCTTCATCGCGCAGCCGCCGCTCTACAAGGCGAGCCGCGGCAAGAGCCATGTCTACCTCAAGGACGAGCGGGCGCTGGAGGAGTATCTGATCGACTCCACCATCGAGGGCGCGACCTTCAAGACGGCCGAGGGCGTCGAGCGCGCCGGCGCCGACCTCAGGGCATTGATCGAGGAGGCGCGCAATGTCCGCAACGCGCTGGCGCAGCTTCATTCGCGCTACGACCGCCGCATCGTCGAGCAGATGGCGATCGCCGGGGCGCTGCACCCGCTCAGCGAGGACGACACGGAGGCGGCCAACGTCGCCGCGGCCCGGATCGCGCAGCGGCTCGACGCGATCTCCGACGAGCTGGAACGCGGCTGGGAGGGCAAGGTCAGCGAGGGCGGCTTCGTCTTCTCGCGCATGATCCGCGGCGTGAAGCAGGCGGCGACGATCGACGCCGGCCTGCTCGCCAGCGCCGAGGCGCGCAAGCTCCATGCGGCGGCGGCCTCGCTGCGGGAGGCCTATGCCAGCCCGGGCACGCTCGCCCGCAAGGGCGATTCCTTCGTCATCAACGGCCCGAGCGACCTGTTCGAGGCCGTCTCGGCCATCGGCAAGAAGGGCGTCGCCCTGCAGCGCTACAAGGGGCTGGGCGAGATGAACCCCGAGCAGCTCTGGGAGACGACGCTCGACCGCGACGTGCGCTCGCTGCTGCGCGTCAAGGTCGACCAGAATGGCGAGGCGGACGACCTCTTCGTCAAGCTGATGGGCGATGTCGTCGAGCCGCGGCGCGAATTCATCCAGACCAACGCGCTGAACGCGACCGTCGACATCTGAGCGGCGCTTCTCAGACCCTCAAGAAATCGGGACTCCGGAGCGCGGGCCGGCCAAGGCTGCGCAGGGCAGCCCGCGCCGATCCGGTCACGCGAACGATTCCTCCAGCATCCGGGCGTAGTCGTCAGCGGTCGCCGGGCGCGGATTCGTGGCGCTGGAGTGATCCAGAACCGCCGCCTCGGCGATCGACGGGAGGACGTCGCGCGGAACCCCCATCGCGGACAGCGAGCCCGGCATGCCCAGCCGGGCGACGAGCGCGGCGACCCATGCGGCGAGATCGGCGGTTTCGTCCAGCCCCAACGCCCGGCGGATGCGGGCGTATTTCGCCTCGGCCGAGGGCGCGTTGAAACGCAGCACGGCGGGCAGCAGAACCGCATTCAGCGTGCCGTGATGCAGCGAGACCTGCTTCAGCCCGCCCAGCGGGTGGGACAGAGCATGCACCGCGCCGAGCCCCTTCTGGAAGGTCAGGCCGCCCTGGAGCGCCGCCATCAGCATCTCCTTGCGCGCTGCGCGGTCGCCGCCATCGGCGACCGCGCGCTCGATATGGGCGACCGCCCGCACCAGCCCGTCGAGCGCGATCGCCTCGGCAGGGGGATTCTCGCGCGGGCTCAGATAGGTCTCGATGCAATGGGTGATCGCGTCCATACCGGTCGCCGCCGTCAGCCAGGAGGGCATGCCGAGCGTCAGGTCGGGGTCGCAGATCGCGAGGCGCGGGATCAGATGCGGCGAGATGAAGCCGAGCTTGCGGCCGTCATCGAGGGTGATCAGCGCGGCGCGGCCGACCTCGGAGCCGGTGCCGGCCGTGGTCGGAATCGCGATCACCGGCGCGACCGCCGCCGTGATCTTCGGCAGGCCGCCCAGAATGGCCGCATAATCCGCCAGCGGGCCGGAATGGGTCGCCAGCAGAGCGACGCCCTTGGCGAGATCGATCGGGGAGCCGCCGCCGATCGCGATCAGCCCGTCGCATCCCTGCGCGCGATAGACTGCCAGGGCCGCGCTCACGGCCGCCTCGGTGGGATTCGTCGGCGTCCCGTCGAAGACCGGGGCACCGGCGAGCGCCGCGGCAGCCTTCGTCACCGCAGCGACGAGGCCGGCGGCGATTACGCCCTTGTCGGCGATGATCAGCGGCTTGCGGATGCCGAGACCGGCCAGATCCGCTTCGAGGCCGGCGACCTCGCCGTGACCGAACTTCACATTCGTCAGATAGCTGATCAACGCCATGGCGCCCCTCCTCGTCCCGCGCCCGGCGAGACCCGGTTCTGTCGACCGGCCATCGTGGCCAGACCGGTATGACCAGACGATAGACGAGCGGTTGTGCTACGGTCAATCGGGAGCCGCCGGCGGGAGCCATCGATGCTGATTGAGAAGGAGCGCAGGCCTGTCGCGATGGAGCTGGTCCGCCAGATCCAGCGGCTCATGGCCGAGCAAGGGCTGAAGCCCGGCGACAGGGTTCCGCCGCAGCGGGAGCTGGCGGCGACCTTCGGCGCCAGCCGCCCGACCGTCCGGGAAGCCGTGCTGCAGCTCGAAGCCATGGGACTGATCCGCGTCGAGCCGGCGCGCGGAGCCTATGTCACCGAGGCCTTCGGCCGCCCGGCCGTCAATGTCAGCGAATGGAGCTTCGCCGAGCGCTTTTCCCAGGTCGAGATCTATCAACTGCGCTTCGCGCTGGAGAGCTTCACCATCCGGCTGGCGGCGCGGAACATCGCGAACGACGACCTGCAGCGCCTGACGGCGCTCAACGAAGCCATGCATGCGGCCATCGAGGACGGCCGCTATCGCGATGCGATGGCGAGCGATTTCAATTTCCACCTCGCCATCGCCGAGATCGCCGGCAACCGGGCGATCCGCGACATCCTGGCGCTGTACCGGCCCATCATCACGCAGACGCAGCGGCCGCCCATCGCCGAACCGCAGCGGCTGGGCGAGGCCTATCGCGAGCACGGCTCGATCCTGCGCGCGCTGAGCCATCGCGACGGCGAGACCGCCGCGGTCGCGATGCGCCACCATATCCTCCAGTCCACCGACCGGATGGATGTGGCCTTCATCGCCGGCTAATCAATCCACCCTGCGGTCCGCCGTCCTGATCGCTCGGCGGCCTGCCCTGGACCGATCGAAGATCGGACAGGAGGATTCCCTCGGGGATGCCCCGCTTCTCCAGAACGCAGCAGGCCCTAAGCCAGGGGCCCCGGCTTGGCGAGATAGCGTTCCCGGATCGCCTTGGCGGACCAGTAGGTCAGCGCCGCCACCAGCCCGGTCGGGTTGTAGCCCAGCCCCTGCGGGAAGGCGGAAGCGCCGGGCACGAAGACGTTGTGGACGTCCCAGCTCTGGAGATAGCGGTTGATCGCGCTCGTCCTCCGGTCCGCGCCCATGATGGCGCCGCCGTTCAGATGGGTGGTCTGGTAGCTCGTCGTATCGAAGTGGTCGCCGAAGTTCTTGACGTAGACGCGCAGCGCCTTCGGGCCCATCGCCTGCGCGACCGCCCGCATCTTCTCGGCCATGAACCGCGTCATGCGGATGTCGTTGTCCTTCCAGTCGAGCGTCATGCGCAGCAGAGGCCGGCCATAGGCGTCGCGATAGGTCGGGTCGAGGCTGAGATAGTTGTCGCGATAGCTCATATGGGCGCCATGCGCGTCCATCGAGACGGTGTGGGTGTAGTATTCGGCCACGGCCTGCTTCCAGGCGCTGCCCCAGCCGGGCACGCCTTCCGGCAGGGCGATGCCGCTGATCGGCTTGACGCCGGCCTGGTTGACCCACATCGGCGAGCCGCCGACGAAGCCGGCCGGCCCGTGGTCGAAATTATCGGCGTTGAAGTCGTCGATGGCGATGCCGTTGCCGCCGGCGCCGATGAAGGGATTGGCGTGCACCTCGCCGGAGAAGAAGGCCTTGATCGTCGCCATGTTCTGATAGGCGAAATTGCGCCCGACCGTGCCCTGCCCGCTCGCCGGATCATAGGGCTCGCCGATGCCGGAAAGCAGCATCAGCCGGACATTGTGGAACTGGAAGGCCGAGAGGATGACAATGTCGGCCGGCTGCGCGACCTCGCGCCCCTGCGCGTCGACATAGGTGACGCCGGTGGCGGTGCGGCGGTCGGCGCTCAGATCAACCTGCAGCACATGCGCCTGCGTCCTCAGCGCGAACAGGGGCGACTGCCGCAGCGCCGGCAGGATGTTCACGTTCGGCGAGGCCTTGGAGTAGTTGTAGCAGACATAGCCGCTGCAATAGCCGCAGAAATTGCACGGCCCCATCTGGCAGCCATAGGGGTTGCTGTAAGGGCCGGAGGCGTTCGCGGAAGGCAGGTCATAGGGGTGGTAGCCGAGCTCGGCCGCGGCCTTGCCGAAGCGCTGCGCCGATATGGGCCGCATCTGAGCCGGCAAAGGAAAATCGTTCGAGCGGTCCGGAGCGAAGGGGTTGCCGCCCTTGTCGGCGCCGACGACCTGGCCCTTCACGCTCCAGGCCGTGCCGGAGGTGCCGAAGACCTTCTCCGCGAAATCGAAATGCGGCTCCAGCTCCTCGTAGCTGACGCCGAAATCCTGGATCGTCATGCCGTCCGGCAGGAAGCCCTTGCCGTAGCGCTCCTCGTAATGGCTGCGCAGGCGCAACTCGACGGGATCGACCCGGAAATGCACCCCGGACCAGTGCAGCCCCGCTCCGCCGACGCCGTCGCCGGGCAGGAAGGCGCCGAGCTGGCGATAGGGCAGCGCGGTGTCGTCGAGGCCGTGGCGGATGGTGACGGTCTCGCGCGAGAGATCCTGGAACAGCTTCTTGCGGATGTTGTAGGTCAGCTCGTCGAGCACCTTGGGATAGGCGCCGTCGGGCTGGGTGTCCCGGGCCGGGCCGCGCTCGAGCGCGACGACGCGCAGGCCGGCCTCGGTCAGCTCCTTGGCCATGATCGCGCCGGCCCAGCCGAAGCCGACGATCACGACATCGGTCTTGTTCATCCGGGTCGCCATCTCAGCCTCGCTGCCCGCTCAGGGATACGGGCGGCAGGGGATAGGCAACGTCGCGCTCGACCCAGTCCATGAAATCGGCGCGCGCGCCGGGAAAGCCGATCAGCTTCCAGCCGGCCAGCCCGCGATTGCCGCCATGGACCGGGTCGCTGAAGAAGCCCTCCCGCACATTGCCCAGCAGCATGGCGAAGAAGATCGCGGCCGGAACCTGCTCGAAGCGGGCCTTGCCGCTTTCGAAGGCCTGCAGCACGCCGTCCTGCGCCGCCGGGTCGAGCTCGGCGAAGACCCTGCCGTGCCGGTCCTGCGTCCAGCCATCGGCGGCGGCGATGCCGAGCCGGTAGACGTCGCGCGGCGTCAGGCGCATCTGCCATCCCAGCGTCGGCGGCGCATCCGGCACGAAGGGCCCCTGCATGTACCAGAGCCGCCCCTCCGCCCAGGGGGTCGCCATCTGGCGGTCGATGAACTCCGGCACGCCGGCTTCCAGCGCGCCGGGCCCGAGCGCGTCGGCCGGGATCAGCCGCGCCGCCGCGGCGCGCAGGAAAGCCCATTCGGACGCGCTGAAGAAGGTCGGGCGGTCATCGGCGGACGGCGCCTGCCCGCTCGCCGGTGCGCCCGCGGCCGCCAGCGCCGGGACGGCGACCGCCGACCATTGCAGGAAGCGGCGGCGGGAGGTGAAGGACGGGTCATCGGGCATGCGCTGCCTCCTCGCTCGCGTGATTTTCACCGGGCATTTCGGCCCGGATGCGCGCCACCAGGCCGCTCGCCACCGGCGGCGCCTGGTTGCCCCATTGGCTGCGCAGATAGCTGGCGAGCGCGGCGACCTCCGCATCGCCCAGCCGCCAGCCGAAGCCCGGCATGCCGAGCGCGGAAGGCGCGGCGACGGTGGCCGGCATGCTGCTTCCGCCGAGGATCAGCCGCACCAGCGAATCGGGCTCGCGCGCCAGCACGGTCGGGTTGCCGGCGATCGCCGGGAAGACGCGGCTGTAGCCTTTGGCGTCGGTGCGGTGGCAGCCGGCGCAGTTGTCGACATAGAGCTCGGCGCCGCGGCTGTCGTTGATGCCGGCCTGCAGGGCTTTGGCGGTCGCGTCGTTTGCCGCGAAGCCGGGCCCGGCGCCCGGCACGGGCGGCAGCGTCTTCAGATAGGCGGCGATGGCGTGCAGATCGGCATCGGCGAGATGCTGCATGCTGTGGACCGTGACGTCCGCCATCGGGCTGCCGACGACCGCGGCATGCGGATTGCGGCCGGTCCGCAGCGTCTCGACGATGTCCTGCTCGCTCCAGCGGCCGAGCCCGTCCGCCGGATTGCCGCGCAGGTTGATCGCGTTCCAGCCGTCGATGATCTGGTTGCCGGCGAGATATTGCGCACCGCTCTCGTCGAGCGCCCGCTCCTGCAAGGTGAGCGCGCGCGGCGTATGGCAGCTTCCGCAATGGCCGGCGCCCTGCACCAGATAGGCGCCGCGCGCGACCCGCTCGTCGGGATAGCGCTTCGGGTCGAAGGCCACGGCATCGGGGCTCGGGGCGAAGGTCTTGCGCCAGAGCGCCAGCGGCCAGCGCATCGACAGCGGCCAGGGGATGTCGGGGCTGCGGTCGGCTTGCGCGACGGGGACGACGCCGTGCAGGAAATAGGCGTAGAGCGCGCGCACATCCTCGTCGGTCAGCCGCGCATAGGACGGGAAGGGCATCGCCGGGTACAGGCTCGCCCCGTCGGCGCGGATGCCGTGGCGCAAGGCCCGGTCGAACTGGTCGAGGCTGTAGCCGCCGATGCCGGTCCGCCGGTCCGGGGTGATGTTGGTGCTGTAGATGGCGCCGATGGGCGAGGCGAGGGCGAGGCCGCCGGCGAAGGGCTTGCCGCCCGGAGCCGTGTGGCAGGCGGTGCAGTCCCCGGCGAGGGCGAGATAGCGCCCCCGCTCGATCAGCGCCGCATCCGCCGCGGAGGCGGGCGCCGCGATGGCGCGGGTGTGCGTCGGCCAGAAGGCGTAGCCCAGCACCGCGAGGAAGCCCAGCGCTCCCAGGACGACAAGCCCGATCAGCAGTCTCTTCAGGCGTTGCAGGGGCCAACGGCGCTTCATGCCAGCATCTCCCGGACCAGCGGCATCATCTCGGCAGCAAGGCATGCAGCGCGGCCCGCTCGCCGGGCCGGACCCGCGGGCGCTCGACCTTGTCGGATGCGATCGCGAATTCGCTCTTGCGAGGCGCGCCGCTCGACAGGCCGATGATCTGCTGATCGACATGGAAATGGCCGCTTCCGGCCGAATAGCGGTTGCAGTCGCGGGAAAAGCCGCGGGACAGCGCGCCGAACTGGAGGAAACGCGGCGCGCAGGGCGAGCTGAATTCCGGGAAGAGCGGATTCGGCAATGATGAGGTCCTCGTCATGCGCCGCACCGCAAGCATCGAACCATTCCGTTCACCGCTTTCCGCATCGCTTTGCCGCATCGCTCGGTAAGTCGTTTCGGGCGCTTTTGTTCCGGATGCCGGCGAGGCGGTCAGTCGGCCGGCGCCGCCGATCGCTGCGAGCGCTCCTCGCCGCCCCTCCGGCCCGGCATGCGGCCTGCGTCACCGGAGCGCTTCCGAGGCCGCGGGATCGGCGCTATCCTGGCATCATGATCCAGACGGAGCACCCCTCCCGCGTCGAGGATGCCCGGCCCAGCCGGGCCGGACTCCTGCTGCTCGGCGGCGGTGCCTTCGGCCTGCTGCTCGCCGGGCTGCTGCTCTGGTGGCGCGAAGGCAGCCGGCTGTTCACCGACGGCCTGATCGCCGCCCTCGTCGCCTGCTTCTAGCGGTCCGTCGCCCCTCTTGCCGGGATACCCTTCGTGAACCGCCGCCTCGTCCTGCCCCTCGTCGTCTTCCTCGTCGGCGCTCTGGCGCTCGCCACCGCGGCCGTCGTCACCTTCGCCCCCCAAAACCGCACGAGCGGCAGCGGCACGGCGAGCGTCGGCGGCCCGTTCACGCTGACCACGCAGGAGGGCAAGCCGCTCTCCGACACCGATCTGCGGGGCGCGCCCTTCCTCGTCTTCTTCGGCTTCACCCATTGCCCCGACATCTGCCCGACCAAGCTGTTCGAGATCTCCGAAGTGCTGCGTGCCGCCGGCGACGGCGACAAGGCGAAGAAGCTCCGGGCGCTGTTCATCACCGTCGATCCCGAGCGCGACACGCCGGAGACGATGAAGAGCTATCTCGGTTCCTTCGACCCGCGCATCATCGGCCTGACCGGCGACCGACCGGCGATCGACGCGGCGATCAAGGCCTATCGCGCCTATGCCAAGAAGACGCCGCTCAAGGACGGCGACTACACGATGGACCACACCGCGCTGGTCTATCTGATGGGCAAGGATGGCAGCTTCATCGGCGCCTTCAATATCGAGCAGGCGCCGGAGCAGGCGGCGGCGGAGTGGCTTCGCCACTCCTGAACGGCCGCTCCTCCGCCGCCGGCCGCAGCCGCCGGCGGGCCAGGCCGTGCTCGGTCTTGTTCCAGGCGAAGCGGCGGTTGAAATACTCGTAGAAGGCCATCCAGGCCGCGAGCGAAACCAGGCCGTAATAGAGCGGCAGCAGCGGCAGGAGCAGGAGAAGGCCGGGGTCGCGCTGGCGCAGGGCGCCGATGGCGGGCGGCAGGAACAGGGCCAGCGTCCCGAACAGCCAGATCGCCAGGGCGAAGGCCGATGCCAGGGTGAGGAACGCGTTGGGCGGCGCGAAAAGCGAGCCCTCCCAATAGGCCAGCACCGTCGCGGCGGCGAAGATCGGATAGCCGAGCGCGGTCACGATCGTCCCCAGCGCCAGCGAGGCGAAGGCGAAGCTCGCGGCGAAGCCGGCCTCGCGCAGCAGCTGCAGGGGCGCGCGCGAATGCGTCACGGCCGTCTGCATATAGCCCTTGATCCAGCGCGAGCGCTGCTTGAGCCAGGCCCTGACCGTGACCGGCGCCTCCTCCCGCGTCTGCGAGGGCAGATCGCCGATCCGATAGCCGGCGCGGACCAGCCGCAGCGCGAGATCGGCATCCTCCGTGACGTTCCAGGCGTCCCAGCCGCCGAGCGCGCGCAGGGCCGCGGTGCGGAAATGGTTGGAGGTGCCACCGAGCAGGATCGGCAGCCCCGCCCGCAGCAGGCCGGGATTGAGCACCTCGAACAGGCCGGCATATTCCAGCGCGAACAGGGCGGGCAGCAGCCCCTCCGCGGCATGGTCGATCACCAGCCGCGCCTGCAGGCAGGCGAGGTCGTCCGGGGCGCGATGGAAGCGCGTCGCCGCCAGCCGCAATTGCTGCGGGTCGGGGATGTCCTCGGCGTCGAAGATGGTGAAGAGCGCCCCGCGCGCCTCGAGCAGGGCGAGGTTCAGCGCCCGCGGCTTGGTCCGCGGCTGGCCGGGCGGGACGATCGTCACCGTGACATGGGCCGGCAGGACCATCCGGGCGAGCTCGGCCCGCATGCCGGCGTCGTCGGCCTCGATCAGCAGGCGGATGTCGAGCTTCGCCGGCGGGTAGTCCAGCTCCGACAGGGCCCGGAGCATCTGCCGCAGCACCGCCTCCTCGCGATACATCGGCACCGCGACGGTGTAGACCGGCAGGCGGCTGTCATCGAGCCGCCAGCGCTGCGCCTGCCAGAGATCGGGCAGGACGCGCTCCATGGCGGCGGCCAGCCGCAGCAGGATGAGTCCGAGGAAGAGCGGGCCGAGCAGCAGGGCCAGCAGGCAGAAGCTCTGCAGCGGCGCCAGGATGCCGCCGAGCGCCGCCGCGGACAGGCCGATCCCGGTCGCGACGACCTGGCCCCGGCTGGCGCCGGTACGGGCGCTGTGGCGCGCCAGGCCGGGTTCGTCGAGCCCGGCGGCCTGGCGCGCCAGCCCGATGTCGTTGGCCTCGCGCAGCCGCTCGGCGAAGCGCCGGGGCGTGGTGACGGCGACATCGCCGCGCTGGCGCGGCCCCGCCTCGACCATGCGGCGCAGGGCGGCCCCCTCGGGCGCGATCAGGAAGCGGAAGCGCCGGGCGATCCGCCCCGCGGCGGGAGCGACGCCCCCGCGCAGGATCGCCTCGTGCCGGCCGCCGGCCACGAGATCGAAGGCGCCGGCGTGGAAAGGCAGGCCGAACTCGGCGGCGAGCGCCCGGTAGTAGCCGTCCTGGTCGATCAGGTCGAGGGCGAAGACCTCGCGGACCGGATCGGTCCCGTTGCGCCGGGCCCGCCGCGCCGCCGCCGCGAGCCCGGACGGCCCGACGCCGTGGCGGGCAAGGAAAGCGATCTCGGCGGGCAAGCCGGCAAAGCCGCGCCCCTGCGCATCGACTACGCCGTCCCGACCATCGCCCCCCACGGCACGATCCCATTCGACGCGACGCCACCCGGGCCCTCGCTACGCCCGGCCGGTTCATGCTGGCGCGTTCGGGGGGAGGAGTCGAGTCGCGGGAGCTTGCGACTTTCGACTGGAAACGCGCCCCGGGCGGGTCGCCCGGAGCGGCAGCGCGCTAGCGGCTCGCCAGGATCTCCGCGACCTGCGGGATGTCCTTGTCGCCGCGCCCGGAGAGATTGACCACCATCAGGTGATCCTTGGGCTTCTGCGGGGCGAGTTCGGCGACGCGGGCGAGCGCGTGGGCGCTTTCGAGCGCGGGGATGATGCCCTCCAGCCGGGAGATGAGCTGGAACGCCTCCAGCGCCTCCTCGTCCGTGGCCGAGAGGTATTTCACCCGGCCGACATCGTGCAGCCAGGAATGCTCCGGGCCGATGCCGGGGTAGTCGAGCCCGGCCGAGATCGAATGCGCGTCCTTGATCTGCCCGTCATCGTCCATCAGCAGGAAGGTGCGGTTGCCGTGCAGCACGCCGGGCCGGCCGCCGGTCAGCGAGGCGGCATGCAGCCCGCTCGCGATGCCGTGGCCCGCTGCCTCGACGCCGTAGATCTCGACCGAGGGGTCGTCGAGGAAGGGGTGGAACAGCCCCATCGCGTTGGAGCCGCCGCCGATGCAGGCGATGAGCGAGTCCGGCAGACGGCCTTCCGCCTCCTGCATCTGCTCGCGGGTCTCCCGGCCGATGATCGACTGGAAGTCGCGCACCATGGCCGGATAGGGATGCGGGCCGGCGACCGTGCCGATGCAGTAGAAGGTCGTCGCGACATTGGTCACCCAGTCGCGCAGCGCCTCGTTCATCGCGTCCTTCAGCGTCTTGGTGCCGGATTCGACCGGAACCACCCGGGCGCCGAGCATCTGCATGCGGAAGACGTTGGGCGCCTGCCGGGCGACGTCGACCGCGCCCATATAGACGATGCATTCCAGCCCGTAGCGGGCGCAGAGCGTCGCGGTGGCGACGCCGTGCTGGCCGGCGCCGGTCTCGGCGATGATGCGCTTCTTGCCCATGCGCCGCGCCAGCAGGATCTGGCCGAGCACATTGTTCACCTTGTGGGAGCCGGTATGATTCAGCTCCTCGCGCTTCAGATAGACCTTCGCACCGCCGAAATGCTCCGTGAGACGCTCGGCGAAATAGAGCGGCGAGGGCCGGCCGACATAATGCTTCAGCCCCTCGCCCATCTCGGCGTGATAGGCCGGGTCGGCCTTGGCGGCGTTGTAGGCCTCTTCCAGCTCGAGGATCAGCGGCATCAGCGTCTCGGCGACGAAGCGGCCGCCGAACAGGCCGAAGCGGCCGTTCTCGTCCGGTCCGTTGCGGTAGCTGTTCGGGTTGGAGGGGGCGTTCATGCCTGCGAGCCTTCCTGCACTGCCGCCGCGGCCTTGCGCGCCGCCGCGATGAATTCCGCGATCCGGGCCGGGTCCTTGACCCCCGGCGCGCTTTCGACGCCCGAGGAGACGTCGACGCCCGCGGGGCGGGTGAGACCGATCGCCTGCGCGACATTGGCCGGATCGAGCCCGCCCGATAGCATGAAGGGCTGCGCAGGGTCGAGGCCGGCGAGCAGGCTCCAGTCGAAGGGCCGGCCATGCCCGCCCGGGAAGGCCGCATCCTTCGGCGGCTTGGCGTCGAGCAGGATCCGGTCGGCGGCGCCGCGATAGGCCGCGACGGCCCCCAGATCCTCGGCGCCGGCGATGCCGAGCGCCTTCATCACCGGCCGGCCCGCCACGCGGCGCAGCGCCGCGGTCTCGTCCGGCGTCTCGCTGCCATGGAGCTGGAGCCAGTCGGGCTTGAGCGCCTCGACCAGCTCCGCCGCCCGCCGCCCGTCCCAGTCGACGATCAGCGCGACGATCGCGGTTCGGCCCCGCGCCATGGCGGCAAGCTCCCGGGCGCGCTCCAGCGTGACGAAGCGCGGGCTTTTCGGATGGAAATTCAATCCGATCATGTCGGCGCCGGCGCCGAGCGCCGCCTCGAGCGTCTCGGGCGTCGACAGGCCGCAGATCTTGATCGCGAAAGGGACGGGAGCGTTCATCGACCCGCCTTTAGCACAGTCGCCGCGACCTGCGCAGTTGCGCTCGGCATGCCACACTTGCGACATGCTCGCGAAGGAAGCCATGCTGCGGAAGGCGACGATGAAAGGCTCGACATAATTCGCGATGCGGCGGGGCGTTCTGACCATCGTGGCGGCCTTGCTCGCCATCCTCGGCGCCATCGCCACGGGCTTCTATGTCTACAGCCAGCCACATGTGCTGCGCCTCGCCGTCGGGCCGCTCGGCTCGGAGGATGCCCGGATGGCGGCCGCCTTCGTGCAGGGGCTCAACCGCGACAAGGCCGATATCCGCATCCGGCTCATCCTGACGGAGGGGTCGGAGGACAGCGCCAGGAGGATCGATTCCGGCCAGGCCGACCTCGCCTTGCTCCGGCCCGACATCGCCATGCCCTCGACCGCGGACACGGTGCTGATCACGCGCCGGACCTATCCCTTCTTCATCACGACCAAGGAGACCGCGATCGGCCGGATCGCCGATCTCCGCGGGCGCAAGGTCGGGGTCGGGCGCAGCCCGGCCGGCAACGTCACCCTGCTGAAGCGGGTGCTGGCGCAGTACGAGGTCCGGCCGGAAGAGGTCGAGATCGTCGGCCTGGCGCAGGAGGAGATCGTCCCCGCCGCGAAGGAGAAGCGCATCGACGCCTTCTTCTCGGTCAATGCGGTGGGTTCGCACGCCAATAATGACGGGCTGCGCCGGCTGCGCTCGGCCTGGGGCGAGGATCCGGTGCTGATCCCGATCCGGGAGGCGGATGCGCTGGCGGCGCATTACCGCGCCATCGAATCCGGCGAGATCGTCCGCGGCGCGCTCGGCGGCGACCCGCCGCGCCCGGCGGAAAGCCTGCAGACCATCTCGATCACCTCCCGCCTGGTCGCGGCCCAGAGCCTCGACGACACGCTCGTCGGCAACCTGACCAAGGACATTCTCGGCCTGCGGCTGACGCTGGCCACGGAGCTGCCGGCGATCCAGGCGCTGGAGACCCCCTCCACCGACAAGGACGCGCCGCTGCCGGTCCATTCCGGCGCCGCCGCCTATATCGATGGCGAGCAGGAGAGCTTCTTCGACCGCTATGGCGACTGGTTCTATATCGGCGCCATGGTGCTCTCGGCGCTCGGCACGGGCGGCGCCGCGATCCTCGGCCGCGAGAGCGCGAACCGCCGCCGCCGCGCCATGTCCGGCCTCGACGAACTGCTCGCGCTTTTGGCGGTCATCCGCTCCTGCGCGGACGAGGCCGAGTTGATGCGGCTCGGCCGCGAGGCCGACCTGATCCTGAGCCAGGTCCTGGCCGATTACGCCAAGGGCGATCTCGACGCTTCCGCTCTCGCCGCCTATCGCCTCGCCATCGACCAGGTCGGGCGAGCCGTCGCCGAGCGCCAGCGGGCGCTGGCAGAGGATTGAGCCTCTTCGTCTTTTGCAGGCCTGCGCGGTTGCCGAAATGGCCGCCAGCGTTTATGTGCAGCGCAACGAATTCCAGATTCACAGTGAAACGGGCTGCGCCGGCAGGGCATCGAACCTGACCGGCTCGTGGCCTTGAAAGCAAGGCCCATAACGCATGTCCATGCGCAACATCGCCATTATCGCGCACGTCGACCACGGCAAGACCACCCTCGTCGACAAGCTGCTGCAGCAGTCCGGCGCCTTCCGCGAGAACCAGCGCGTCGCCGAGCGCGTGATGGATTCCAACGACATCGAGAAGGAGCGCGGCATCACCATCCTGGCCAAGGCGACCTCGGTCGTCTGGAAGGATACGCGCATCAACATCGTCGACACGCCCGGCCACGCCGATTTCGGCGGCGAGGTCGAGCGCATCCTGAACATGGTCGACTCGGCCATCGTCCTGGTCGACGCCGCCGAAGGCCCGATGCCGCAGACCAAGTTCGTGGTCTCCAAGGCGCTGAAGCTCGGCCTCAAGCCCATCGTCGCGATCAACAAGGTCGACAAGGCCGACGCCCGCACCCAGGAGGTCATCAACGAGGTCTTCGACCTCTTCGCCGCGCTCGACGCCACCGACGAGCAGCTCGACTTCCCGATCCTCTACGGCTCGGGCAAGCAGGGCTGGATGGCGCCGTCCCCGGAAGGCCCGCAGGACCAGGGCCTGGCGCCGATGTACGACCTGATCCTCAAGCACGTCCCGGCGCCGAAGGTCGAGGAAGGCCCGTTCCGCATGATCGGCACGCTGCTGGAGGCCAACCCCTATCTCGGCCGCATCATCACCGGCCGCGTCACCTCCGGCTCCGCCAAGCCGAACCAGGCGATCAAGGTGCTCTCCGGCGACGGCTCGACCGTCGAGACCGGGCGCATCTCGAAGATCCTCGCCTTCCGCGGCATCGAACGCCAGCCGATCGAGGAGGCCGTCGCCGGCGACATCGTCTCGATCGCCGGGCTGGTGAAGGGCACCGTCGCCGACACCTTCTGCGACCCCGCCGTCACCACGCCGATCAAGGCCCAGCCGATCGACCCGCCGACCGTCTCGATGACCTTCTCGGTCAACGACTCGCCGCTCGCCGGCACCGAGGGC
Source organism: Hyphomicrobiales bacterium (assembly GCA_900466745.1). GTDB lineage: Bacteria > Pseudomonadota > Alphaproteobacteria > Rhizobiales > Beijerinckiaceae > Allobosea > Allobosea minatitlanensis. Next base: position 40,420 of record UBNE01000004.1, read on the forward strand.
GACAAGGTCACCAGCCGGATGATCCGCGACCGCCTGTTCAAGGAGGCCGAGGGCAATGTCGCGCTCAAGGTCGAGGAATCGACGGACAAGGATTCCTTCATCGTCTCCGGCCGCGGCGAGCTCCAGCTCGCCATCCTGATCGAGACGATGCGCCGCGAGGGCTTCGAGCTCGGCGTCTCGCGGCCGCGCGTCGTGCTCAAGCGCGACGGGAGCGGCCAGTTGCTGGAGCCGATCGAGGAGGTGCTGATCGACGTCGACGAGGAGCATTCCGGCGTCGTCGTGCAGAAGATGAGCGAGCGCAAGGCCGACATGCTGGAGATGCGCCCCTCGGGCGGCAATCGCCTGCGCCTCGTCTTCCACGCGCCGACCCGCGGCCTGATCGGCTATCAGGGCGAATTGCTGACGGACACCCGCGGCACCGCGATCATGAACCGCGTCTTCCACGACTACCTGCCCTATAAGGGCGAGATCGCCGGGCGCCGCAACGGCGTGCTGATCGCGATGGAGACCGGCGAGGCCGTGGCCTATGCGCTGTGGAACCTCGAGGATCGCGGCCCGATGATGATCGAGCCCGGCTGGAAGGTCTATCAGGGCATGATCGTCGGCGAGCACACCCGCGAGAACGATCTCGAGGTCAATGTGCTCAAGGGCAAGAAGCTGACCAATATCCGCACCACCTCGAAGGACGAGGCGGTCCGGCTGACCCCGCCGATCCGGATGACGCTGGAGCGCTCGCTGGCCTGGATCGACGACGACGAGCTCGTCGAGGTGACGCCGAAGTCGATCCGCCTGCGCAAGGGCATCCTCGACCCGAACGAGCGCAAGCGCGCCCAGAAGCAGAAGGCCGAAGTGGCCTGAGAGTCAGACTCGACATTAAAGCCCTCACCCGAGGAGGCCCATCGGGGCCGTCTCGAAGGATGGTCCCGACGTCTCCGGAGCCTCCTCCGAGGCACCGTTTCGGGCGAAATGGCTCGTCAGGATGAGGGCTCGGCGAATTTCCGGTCAGGCCCCGAAGTTTTCGGCGGTCCGGCCGCCTTGTTGACGTCTTGCCTTTGCATTTCTATCTTTGATGCAAAGGCAGGAGCCGTCATGAACGCCCCCCTCAACATCCGCAATCCGCAGGCGCGCGCGCTGGCGCGGCGGCTCGCATCTTTGCGCCATGTCTCGATCACCGAGGCGGTGGTCGGTGCGCTCGAAGCCGAAATCCGGCGCGAGGAGGCCAGGATGCCCCTCGCGAAGCGGCTGGAGGCCCTGGCCGACCGGGCGCTCGGCAAGGCGGGGCCGGGCGGGCATGCCGTGAGCGAGGACGAGCGCGACGCGATGTGGACGCGCTGATGTTCGTCGACACCTCCGTCTTCGTCGCGATCCTGTGCAAGGAGCCGGAGGCCGCCGGTTTCGCGGCGAAGCTGGAGGGGGCGGGCCGGCGCCTCACCTCTCCGCTCGTGCGGCTCGAAGCCTGCATGGTGCTGGCGACGCGGCTGGCCCGCCAGCCTTGCGATGTCGAAGCGGATTTCGACGAATTCCTGCGCATCGCTGCGATCGAGGTCGTGCCGATCGACGATGCGACGGCGCGCGAGGCGGTCGCCGCGTTCCAGCGTTACGGGAAGGGCAGGGGCGCGTCGGCCCAGCTCAACCTCGCGGACTGCATGTCTTATGCCTGTGCCAAGGTGAGCGGTGCGCCGATCCTGTTCAAGGGCCGCGACTTCTCGCGCACCGACCTTGCCCTCGCCTGACCGTCGGGTTTTCTGGAAAGGACAGTACCAATGCAGTTCCGCAATCTCGGCCGCTCGGGCCTGCGCGTCTCGCTCGTCGGCCTCGGCTGCAACAATTTCGGCGGCCGCATCGACCTCGAGGCGACGCGCAAGGTCGTCGACGCCGCCATCGAGCACGGCATCACCCTGTTCGACACTGCCGACATCTATGGCGAGAAGGGCGGCTCGGAGACCGCGCTCGGCCAGGTGCTCGGCACGCGCCGCAAGGACATCGTGCTCGCCTCCAAATTCGGCATGACGATGTTCCATGGCGGCGAGGGCGGCTCGCGCCGCTACATCATGAGCGCCGTCGAGGAATCGCTGCGCCGGCTGCAGACCGACTGGATCGACCTCTACCAGTTCCACCGGCCCGATCCGCTGACCCCGATCGACGAGACGCTGCGCGCCATGGAAGACCTCGTGACCCAGGGCAAGGTCCGCTATACCGGCTGCTCGAACATGGTCGCCTGGCAGGTCGCCGACGCGCAATGGACGGCGCGCGACCTCGGGCTTTCCGGCTTCGCCTCGGCGCAGGACGAGTACAGCCTGCTGAAGCGCGGCGCCGAAAAGGACCTGATCCCGGCCATCGCCCATTACGGCATGGGGCTGCTGCCCTATTTCCCGCTCGCCAACGGCGCGCTGACCGGCAAGTACAAGCGCGGCGCCGCGATGCCGGAAGGCGCGCGCCTGACCAAGCTGCCGGAGCGCGCCGGCCAGATCTTCAGCGAGGACAACTGGCGCCGGATCGAGGGGCTGACCGCCTTCGCCGAGCAGCGCGGCCACAGCCTGGTCGAGCTCGCCTTCTCCTGGCTGGCGGCGCAGCCCGTGGTGTCGAGCGTCATCGCGGGCGCGACCAAGCCGGAGCAGATCGCCGCCAACGTCAAGGCGGCCGACTGGGCGCTGAGCGCGGAAGACCTCGCCGAGATCGACAGGATCTCCGCGTAAGACTGGTCTTCACAGGAAGCTTGCGATCTCCTCCAGCGGCTTCTTGCCGATGGCGGGGACGAGGCAGCCCTCCTTCGGATAGCCGACGACAAGCAGGATCAGCGCCTTCTCGTTGTCCGGCCGCCCGCAGATCGCGTTGAGGAAATTCATCGGTGCCGGCGTATGCGTCAGCGTCGCGAGCCCGGCATCGTGCAGCGCCGCGATCAGGAAGCCCGTGGCGATGCCGACCGATTCCGGCACGTAATAGTGCTTCACCTTGTTGCCCTGCGCATCGTGGCCCCAGCGCTGGGCGAAGATCGCGATCAGCCAGGGCGCCGTCTCCAGGAAGGGCTTGTTCTCGTCCGTGCCGAGATGGGCGAGCGCGCCCAGCCACTCCTCGCCGGCGCGGCCGGCATAGAAGGCGCGCTCCTCCTCCTCGGCGCCCGCGCGGATCAGCTTCTTGCGCTCCGGGTCGGAGATGCAGACGAAGGTCCAGGGCTGCTGGTTGGCGCCCGAGGGCGCCGTGCCGGCGACGCGCACCGCGGTCTCGATCAGCGCGCGGGGCACCGGCCGGTCGGAGAAGTCGCGCACCGTGCGGCGCTTGCGCATGCGGGCGAGAAAGGCCTCGGCGCGCGGCTGCATCTGCGCCTCGGCAACGCCCTCGAAGACCAGGGGCATGGTGACATAGCTATTCACGGCGCTTCGCTCCTGACGTGTTTTGGTGAGCTTGCTGCGAATCGCCGGCCCGGCGCAATGGACCGGCCGCGCGCGCCCGCTTATGGTCCGCGCCATGAGCGACAAAGCCACCCCCGCCCCCGCCCTGAAGCCCGGCGACCACCTCTTCCTGGTCGACGGCTCGAACTTCATCTTCCGGGCCTATTTCCAGTCGATCAACCAGGACCGAAAGTACAATGCCCGCTCGGACGGCTTGCCCTCCGGCGCGGTCAGGCTGTTCGCGACCAAGCTCTTCCAGTTCGTGCGCGAGGGCGTGCTCGGCGTCAGGCCGACGCATCTCGCCATCGTCTTCGACAAGTCGGAGAACTCGTTCCGCAAGGCGATCTACCCGGCCTATAAGGGCAACCGTTCCGACCCGCCGGCCGATCTCATCCCGCAATTTCCGCTGATGCGCGAGGCGGTGCGGGCCTTCGGGCTGATCCCCGTCGAGCAGGACGTCTACGAGGCCGACGACCTGATCGCGACCTATGCCAGGCAGGCGCGGGAGGCCGGCGCCGACGTGCTGATCGTCTCGGCCGACAAGGACCTGATGCAGCTCGTGCGCCCGGGCGTCGCGATGTACGACCCCGCCTCCGGCGACCAGAAGAAGGGGGCCGGCTTCCGCGCCGAACGCCGCATCGGCGAGCCGGAAGTGGTCGAGTATTTCGGCGTGACGCCCGACAAGGTCACCCATGTCCAGGCGCTCGCCGGCGACGCCACCGACAACGTGCCGGGCGCGCCCGGCATCGGCATCAAGACCGCCGCCCAGCTCATCGGCGAATATGGCGATCTCGAAACCCTGCTGGCGCGGGCGGGCGAGATCAAGCAGCCCAAGCGCCGCGAGACCCTGACCAATCCCGAGGTGGTCGAGAAGGTCCGCATCTCGCACAAGCTCGTCACCCTGGTCGACGACGTGAAGGTCGAGACGCCGCTGGAGAACCTGACGCTGGACCAGCCCGATCCGGGCAAGCTCATCGCCTTCCTCAAGGCGATGGAGTTCACCACCATCACGAGGCGCGTCGCCGAGGCCTATGAGGCCGATGTCGGAGCGGTGGAGGCCGACCCCGCGCTGGCGCCGGGCGGGCCGCGCGCAGCCGAACTGAAGGCGCTCTATGCCGGCGCCGACATCATCGAGGACGCGGTCTCCGACACGACGCCGGCCGCGCTCGCGCCCACCACCACGCTGTCCGAGGCGATGGGCGGGGAAGCGGACTGGATGAGGCCGGCCGATCTCGCCGCCGCCCGCAAGAACGAGGCCGTCGCCGGCAAGATCGACCGCTCCGGCTACGAATGCGTGCGCAGCCTCGCGGACCTCGAACGCTGGATCGGCTGGGCCTATGAGGCCGGCCGCGTCGCGCTCGACACCGAGACGAACTCGCTCGACGCGCTGCAGGCCGATCTCGTCGGCATCTCGCTCGCCGTCGCGCCGGGCCGGGCCTGCTACATCCCGCTCCAGCATCGCGCCGGAGACGGCGGGCTCTTCGACGAGGGGCTGCTGCCGGACCAGATCCCGCTGGCGCAGGCCGTCGCCGCGCTGAAGCCGCTGCTCGCCGATCCCGGCGTGCTCAAGATCGGCCAGAACCTGAAATACGACCTGCTGGTGCTGCAGCGCCACGGCCTCGCCCTCGCCGGGGTCGAGGACACGATGCTGATCTCCTACGCGCTCGATGCCGGCAGCAACAGCCATGGCATGGACAGGCTCGCGCAACTGCATCTCGGCCACGAGACCATCCCCTATGCGCAGGTCGCCGGCACCGGCAAGGCGCAGGTCACCTTCGACAAGGTGCCGCTCGACAAGGCGACCGACTACGCCGCCGAGGACGCCGACATCACGCTCCGGCTCTGGCTGGCGCTGAAGCCGCGCCTCGCCGCCGAGCGGAAGACCGCCGTCTACGAGGTGCTGGAACGGCCGATGATCGCCGTGCTCGCCGCGATGGAGACGCGCGGCATCGCCATCGACCGGCAGATCCTGTCGCGCCTCTCCGGCGATTTCGCCCAGGGCCTGGCGCGGCTGGAGGACGAGATCTATGAACTCGCCGGCGAGAGGTTCACGATCGGCAGCCCCAAGCAGCTCGGCGACATCCTGTTCGGCAAGATGGGGCTGGAGGGCGCCAAGAAGACGGCGACCGGCCAGTGGGCGACGGGGGCGGGCGTGCTGGAGGATCTGGCCGAACAGGGCCACGCGCTGCCGGCGAAGATCCTCGACTGGCGCCAGCTCGCCAAGCTCAAATCGACCTATACCGACACGCTGCCCAACCATGTGAACCCGCAGACCAACCGGGTCCACACCTCCTTCGCGCTGGCGGCGACGACGACGGGCCGGCTCTCCTCCTCCGAGCCGAACCTGCAGAACATCCCGATCCGCACCGAGGCCGGCCGCAAGATCAGGACGGCCTTCGTGCCGGAAAAGGGCTTCAAGCTGGTCTCGGCCGACTACAGCCAGATCGAGCTGCGTATCCTCGCCCATATGGCCGAGATCCCGCAGCTCCGGCAGGCCTTCGCCGACGGCATCGACATCCATGCGATGACGGCCTCCGAGATGTTCGGCGTCCCCGTCGCGGGCATGCCGAGCGAGGTGCGCCGCCGGGCCAAGGCGATCAATTTCGGCATCATCTACGGCATCTCGGCCTTCGGCCTCGCCAACCAGCTCGGCATCGGCCGCGAGGAGGCGAGCGCCTATATCCGCAAATATTTCGAGCGCTTCCCCGGCATCCGCGACTATATGGACCAGACCAAGACCCATGTCCGCGCCCATGGCCAGGTCACCACGATCTTCGGGCGCGTCTGCCATTTCCCGGCGGTTTCCTCGAAGAACCCGTCGGAGCGCGCCTTCGTCGAGCGCCAGGCGATCAACGCGCCGATCCAGGGCTCGGCCGCCGACATCATCCGCCGCGCCATGATCCGGATGGACGCCGCGCTGGCGGCCGAGCGGCTCAATGCGCGGATGCTGCTGCAGGTCCATGACGAGCTGGTCTTCGAGGTTCCCGAGGCCGAGGTCGAGAACACCTTGCCGGTGATCGAGAAGGTGATGGTCGAGGCGCCGCACCCCTCGGTCCAGCTCCGCGTGCCGCTCGTCGTCGAGGCGCGCGCGGCGGGGAACTGGGACGAGGCGCATTGAGGCGCCGGGGCCGCAGCGGAACAGAAGCGGGGGTCCCCGCGTTGGCGCGGTAAGAGAGGCTCGCGCCAGCGAGCCTCTTGCAGCGAGTGGACCGTCCGGCCACCATCGGCGGCGCGGAATCGAGCGACAGGGAAACGATCGACATGGCAAGCACGGCACCTTCGAAACGTCAGGCGGCCGCGGCCGCCAAGCGCGCCGGGAGCGAGATCGAGGCCGGCGCCGAGGAGGTCGCGACGCAGGCGCGCCGCGCCGGAGCCCGCGCCAAGCGGCAGGCGAGCGCCCTGGAGGAAACCCTGTCCCGCAGCGCCGAGGACATCGCCGCGACGGTCGGCGACCGCCTGCGCGCGGTCGGCGTCGACACCGACCGGGTGGTCGACGTCGCCAAGGAGCAGGCCGGCGAGCTGCAGAAGCTGATCGAGGACGAGATCCGCGAGCGGCCGCTGCGCGCCCTGGGCCTGGCGGCGGCGGTCGGCCTGTTCGTCGGCTATCTTTCGGCGCGCTAGCCAATGTTCGGGGGGCTTGGATCCTTCATCGCCTCGGAGATCTCCGGAACGGTCAGGCGCAATGCGACGGTGATCGGCCTGTTCGCCTTCGCCGCGCTGCTCCTGCTCTGCGCCGGCGGCTATGCGCTTGATGCGGCGCACACGCTCCTGACCGAGCGCTACGGCGCGGTGGCGGCGAGCCTGTGGGTGGCCGGGGGCCTCGTCCTGGCCGCGCTGGTCGCCTTCTGCGTCGGGCTCTTCGTCAGGAACCGGCCGCGCCAGCCCCGCCCCGTCGCGGCGACGGCCGCGCTGGCCGCGGCCCCGCTGGCCGCCCGGATGCTGAGTTCGCGAACCGGCTGGCGCGTCGCCGCGCTGGCGGGGATCGGCGTGCTCGGAACCATCCTCGGCCGGCAGCTCTTCACCGGGACGGACGAGGGCGAGGCTTGAATCCGCCTCCCGGCCCCGGGGTTTACGCGACCCGTCTTTTTACATAGGGAATCGGACATGTGTCCTTTAGCAGGATAGGCATGTCCCCTCCGGCGAGGCTCCGCGACCGCTTGTCACCCCCCGCATTTCCCCGCCTGGCCGCGCGCCTGCGCTCGGCGACCGCGACCATATCCGCCATCGCCGTCGTCGCCGTCGCCGTGGTGCTGGCGACCTGGATCAACCTGCAGGCCCGGCGGACCGCCGACCGGGTTTCGCACGCCATCGAGATCCGCGAACGGGCGGAGCGCTTCCTGGGGCGCGTCAGCGACGCCGAAACCGGCCAGCTCGGCTATCTGCTCACCGGCCGGGACGCCTATCTCGCCACCTTCGCCGAAGGCCGCGCCGAGGCCGGGCCCGAGCTCGACGCGCTCGCCGGGCTGGTCGATGCCGATCCGGTGCAGAAGGGCCGCGCCCTCGCCTTGCGCGAGACCACGCTCCGCAGGCTGTCCGAGCTCGACCGCTCGGTCGATCTCGTGCGCAAGGGCCGGCGCGACGAGGCCCTCGCCGCCCTGCGCGAAGGCCCCGATATCGCCACCACGGACAGGCTGCGCGGGATCGTCGGCGACATCCAGCAGGCGGAGAACGTTCAGCTCCACGCGCTCCAGCGCCATGAGGAGCGGCGGCGCGTCTGGGCCAGTAGTGGCATCGTCGTCGCCCTCGCCGGCCTCGCCTTCACGGCCTGGCAGGTGCTGCGCCGGCGCCAGCGCCGCAGCACCGAGCTGGCGCTCAGCAATGCCGAGCTGGAGCAGATCGTCGGCGAGCGCACCCGCGAGCTCGAAGGCGAGCGCCTGCGCATCGAGGCGCTGCTGCGCGACGTCAACCACCGCGTCGGCAACAACCTCGCCATGGTCTCCGCCCTGCTCAACGTGCAGAGCCGGCAGGCGCGCGAGCCCGCGGTCAAGGCGGCGCTGGCGCAGGCGCAATCGCGCATCCAGGCGATCGCCGCCGGGCAGCGGCGGCTGCGCCTCGACATCGAGACCGACGCGATCGAGGCGCGTCCCTATATGGAGGACCTGCTCGCCGAGATCGGCAAATCGGCGGAAGGGCGCCCCATCTCGATCGCCCTCGACCTGGACTCGATCCGGCTGCCCGGCCGCGACGCGGTCTCCTATGTCGTCATCGTCAACGAGCTCGTCACCAACGCCATCAAGCATGCCTTCCCGGACGGGATGGCCGGGCGGATCACGGTCCGCCTGGCGCGCGTCGAGCAGGACGGCGAACCGGCCCTGTCGCTCGCGATCGAGGATGACGGCATCGGCATGCCGGCGGACGTCCAGAACAAGGGTCTGGGCCAGACCGTGATCACGAGCCTGCTCCGCAGCATGGGGGCGACGATGACCGCGCGGCCGCTCGCGCCGGGCAGCGAGCGCCCCGGGACCTGCGTCACGATCGTCGTACCGAAGCGCAGCCAGGCCTGAGGGAGGGGCGCCGCCTCGGGACGGGCGAAGTCCAAAATCTCAGGCGATGCTCTCGGACGGCAGGCCGCCGATCGCAGCCATGACGAAGGCCGCGATCTCGCGCGTCGAGAACGGCTTGCGCAGGAACCGGACCTGCCGCAGCGGCTTCGGCACCTCCTGGGGCGCGGATCCGGAGACGAAGACGAAGGGGATGCCGATCCTCTGCAGCGTATCCGCGACCTCGAAGGTCTTGCCGTCGACGACGTCGATGTCGAGCAGGGCGCAGGAGAGCCGCCCGGACGCCGCCTGCCGGGCCTTGGCGACGGATTCGACGACGATCAGCTCGGCCTCGTCGCCAAGCTGATCCGCCACCGCCGTTTCGAGGTCCATGGCGATGAACGGGTCGTCTTCGACAATCAGAACGCGGATGTCAGCCATCGAACGGCTTTCTCACTCACTGCAACCTGTCACCCCCAACGTAGCAGGGGTGCCGATGTTCCTGGCCTTAAGGGCATTCAGGCCAGATTGCGTCCCATTTGATTCAATTCTGCGGGGACAAGGTTAGCAAAGCGTAAGCGGCCCCGCTTCAGCGGCGGCGCCCCGGCGGCCTGAGCGTCAGCTCGAACTGCGAGACGCCGACGGCGACATTGAAGCCGCGCGGGGTCTGCACCACCCGCGGCTGCAGGACGACCTTGCCGCCCTTGCCGCCGACCAGCCGCGTGCCGCCGGTGCCGGCCGCGGGCGGAGCGGACGCCGTATAATGGCCATCCAGCGCGCCGAGCGGCGCACGCGCGTAAGGGCCGTAGACATGCCAGGTCATCGTCGTGCCGCGGATCGAACCGAGGTCGAGCCCATATTGGCGGATGACGCCGGTATAATGCTGCGTCGGACCGCGCCGCGGCCTGAAGCGGCAGTCGAGCGGCTTCTGCGACTTGATGACGGCGCCCAGCCCCGCCCCGACCGCGCAGGACAGCCGCCCGGTCGGAGGCTCGGACTGAGCCCGTGCCGGCGCGGCCGAAAGGCAGGCCGCCAGGGCCGCTGCGCCCAGGCACGACCGGGAATGCCGAATGCTCATCTTGATCGCTCCCGCGAGGTGACCGGACGAAACGCCTCAGGATGCCCACAGTTCCGGGGTAGTGGAACCCTGCGAGACCTTCTTGCGTTGCAGGATCATCTTGGCACGGGAATATCGATGTCCGTGAGTCGCCTTCGGGGGAAAACCCCAACAATCGCAGCCTCGACCGATGAGGAGGAAGCGGTTCCCGTGCCGCCCTTCTGGGAACTCGAAGCGCTGATCGCGGCCGGGCTCACGCATGAGGCCGCCCTGCAGGTGATGGCGGCGCGGCGTGCGGCGCTGACGCTGGTCGGCGCACCCGAGCCGGTGGAACCGCGCCGGTTCGGCCTGGCCTCCTGACACGGCGACGACCCTTCCTCACTGGCAGAAATGCGTGGCGCGCGAGCGTCGCTCCTGAATGTCGACATGCAGATGATTGGCGTGGGCCGCGTCGGAACCCGGCCCCAGCGCCGTCGTGAAGGCCCCGCAGGCCGATTGCCGGATCGCCGTCAGGAAGCTGTTCTGCACCAACCCCTGCGGCTTCTCCACCACGACCTGCACCGCCGCTTTTCCATCGCCCACGCGAAACGCGAAGATATCGAGCGCCCTTCCGGTGGCGTGCTCGCTGACGGGACCCTCCGATGCATGGTTGCGGCGCCGGCACTCATGCCCGCCGCCGACGCGCAGCGCCGTGAGGTCGTTCTCGAAATGGCCGCGCACCAGCGGCTGGACGCTGTCGCGGACCCAGTCCGCCACCACTTTCGCCAGCGCGCAACTGACCGTCACGGGCGGTTCGAAGGCGACGCTCTGCTGCTTCTCGGACGCGCGGAGAGCCAGGGCCTTCACCACGACGGGCTCGCTGACACGGCAGGCGGGGTCGCCTTGCGCGAGCTTCGGATCGGCAGCCTCGACGTTGTTGCCCGGGATCGCCGCCAGCGAGGCGAGGCACGAGGCCTCACCCGCCTCGGCAGCGGGGGGCGGCGAGCCGGCCGGAGCCGGCTGCGCTGGCCTGTCTCCGGATTCGGCGGGCGGCTGGGCGGGCTTCGCGGCGGCCGGGGGGGCGAGTTCGGCCGGCCGTCTCGGCGGAAGCTGCCGGGACAGGGCAGGCTCGGTCCGGGCCGGGGCCTCCCCGAAAGCGGGCGCGCCGAGCACGAGGAACGCCATGCAGCCGAGCAGGGCTACCGGGGCATGGAGACCTTTGCGCCGGCTCAGCCATCCAGGGCCGAAGCGCTTCCCACCGCTACGCTCGTCAGAACCGCGAGCACCAGCGACAGAAACTCGCCGGTGAACGCTCCGGGTTGTACGAGCCCCGAATACAACGCCGCCGCCACCGAAACGGCACCTGCTGCCGTAGCCATGAACGTCGTCGCCATGGTCCACACCCTCCCCAACTGCACGCCAACCCGACATGAAGCCGCGAACGCCCGAGCGCGAGGCTTGTTCCCGCGGCCTTCGCAAAAAGGGGGACCCGCACGGCGCGCGAGCCCGGTCGTGATGTCCGGCGGCTTATGCCGCCTTCCGGCCAGCCCGGCGATCGAAGAACAGCGCCTGGCTGATCGCGGCCTTCACCGCCTCCGGCTGGAACGGCTTGGTGATGAGGAAGGCAGGCTCGGGCCTGTCCCCCGTCAGCAGCCGCTCGGGATAGGCGGTGATGAAGATCACCGGCACGTCGATCGAGGTCAGGATCTCGTTGACCGCATCGAGGCCCGAGCTGCCGTCGGCGAGCTGGATGTCGGCCAGAACGAGGCCCGGGCGCTTCTTGGCGACGAGGGCGATCGCCTCGCGCTGCGTCCTGGCGACGCCGGTGACGCTGTGGCCGAGCTCCTCGACCATCGTCTCGATGTCGAGCGCGATGATCGGCTCGTCCTCGATGATCAGGACGTCGGTCGCGACCTGCTCGGCGATCTCCTGCCCGGCAGTCTGAACCAGGTCGGAGGCCTCGGCGGACGAGACCTGCATGATCGCGGCGACCTCGTCGATCGCGAAGCCCTCGACCGTGCGCAGCAGGAAGGCCTGGCGCGGGCGCGGCGTCAGCGCCTCGAGATTGCGCTCGGCGGGCGAACGCCCGAGCTCCACCACCGGCTCCCTCGCATCGACCCCGGCCGAAGACCAGAGCTGGAGGAAGGTGCGGTAGAGGCCGATGCGGGGATCGAGGTCGCGCGGGAAGCCGGAAGGATCCGCGACCAGCGCCTCGAGCATCGCGACGACATGCGCGTCGCCGCTCGCCTGCGTGCCGCTGAGCGCGCGCGCGAAGCGGCGCAGATAGGGAAGATGGGGCGCAATTTCCTTGGCAATCGACATCAACTTGTCCTTTTTATTGCGCGTGAATAATGGCTTAGGCATTTCCACTGACAAGCGATTTATTTTTGCGGCCGGGCGGAACCTTTTCGCCCCTTGCCGGTTCGAAGGGCGTATCGGTGCCGCCATCGCCATTCGGGATCGGCTCGGCCATAATGGAATTCTGGATCGGGGGACCTGATGAAAAAGCGGGCGAGATCCTGGCGCGAGGGCTGAGATGACCAATTTGGAAGCTGCGATGGCTGATCCCGGAGGCGACAACGACGATTTCGACATGGTCCTCGACCCGAAAGTACAGGAATCCATCGGTCGTTCGCTGAAGGCGCATTACGACGACATCGTCAACGCCCCCGTTCCCGACAAGTTTCTCGTGCTGCTGGCGCAGCTCGAAGCGACGGAACAGAGGGCAGCCGGAGCGTCGCCCGATGATCTCAAATGATTTCAAGGACGGGCTGATCCGGGAGATTCCCAATCTGCGCGCCTTCGCGGCGTCGCTGTCGGGCTCGATCCAGCTCGCCGACGATCTGGTGCAGGACACGCTGCTCAAGGCCTGGGGCAATTCCGACAAGTTCGAACCCGGCACGAGCCTGCGCGCCTGGCTCTTCACCATCCTGCGCAACACCTATTACTCGCTCTACCGCAAGCGCGGCCGCGAGGTGCAGGACAGCGAAGGCACCTATGCCGAGCGCATGGCGACCCAGGGCAACCAGGAGAGCCATCTCGACCTCGCGGATTTCCGCAAGGCGCTGGCGAAGCTGCCGGAGGAACAGCGCGAGGTGCTGATCATGGTCGGCGCCACGGGGCTCTCCTATGAGGAGGCCGCGGACATCTGCGGGGTCGCGATCGGCACCATCAAGAGCCGCGTCAACCGGGCGCGGACGAAGCTGGCCGAACTTCTCTCGATCGGCGGCGTCGACGATCTCGGTCCGGACCGGACCAGTACAGCCGCGATTCAAAGGGCGCGTTCCGAAACTGTCGGGTTCTGAATGCGTCTCGCGCGGTTCCGTACGGTGCGGGGGCGCCTCCTGGCGCTCCTGATCGCGATTGAGCTTCCGATCGGCTGTGTGACCGTGCTGACCGCAGCCACCGCCTATCGCACCATCATGGGCGATATCGAGGCCTCGCAAGTCCAGACCACCGACGATTTCGCCGTGCGCATGCGCGTCTGGTATCGTGGCGCCCTGCGTTCGCTGCTCTCCTTCGGCGCCACGGTTTCCGAAGCGGCCCTGCCTCCCGAGCTCTGCGGCCAGGCGGGCCTCAAGATGCTCGACCGGGCGCGCGGCTTCTCGGCCGTCCTGGTCCGCAGCGCCGATGGCAGGCTGTGCAGCGCCGCTCTCGACCCCGGCATCGACGCGCAGGCGCTCGAGCGGACGGCGGCGAGCATGCGCGCCTCCCCGCCCGTCGCCCCCTGGAAGGGCGTCGATCTCGGCGCGGCGCGGTACGGCCAGGCCTCGATCGGCGATCGCCGCTACCTCGCAGTCCATGCCCAGAACCTCGCCGCGACGGGCCAGGACATGCAGGAAGCCCTGCTGCTGGTCGCGCCGGCGGTGCTGGAGAGCGTGCTCGACCTCGGCAGGGGCAGCAAGGGCATGGACATCGCCCTCGTCGCGCCGGATGGCGGGATCGTCGCCAATCGCGGCGACACCCCGCCGGAGGCGTGGCTGCCGCGCGAATCCCGCCCTCCCGCAGAGCTCGACCGCTGGCATGCCGCCGACCGCGAGGGGACCGAGCGCACCTATGCGGCCCGGACGATCGCCGAGCCCGGCTTCTACGTGATCGCCACCTTCAACGACCCGCATGAGCGCGACGCCCTCATCCAGCTCGCGGTGTTCCTCCTCGCGCCGCTCGCCACGCTGAGCCTGCTCTGCCTCGTCTATCTGCGCGCCATCGACCGGCATTGCGTGCGCTGGCTGCGGAGCATCGAGACCGCGGCCCGCTCGCGCTCCTCCAGCAAGCGGGCGCGGGCCGCCATGGCCGACGACATGCCCAGCGACATCCGCAGCGTCGCCGAGGCCTTCAACGCCATGGTCGACGAGCAGGAGGTGCGCCAACGCCGCCTCCAGACCGCGCTCGACGACAACCGCTTCCTGGTGCGGGAACTCCACCACCGGGTGAAGAACAGCCTCCAGGTGGTGCAGAGCTATATCGGCCTCAGCAAGCGCGACTACCAGGACGAGGCCCGGACCGCGCTGGCGGATGCGGAATGCCGCGTCCATGTGCTGTCGGCGGCCTATCGCTTCACCCTCGCGGATGGCGAGATGCAGCCGGTGCGGGTCGACCTGTTCCTGGAAGACGTGGTGTCGATGATCGCGAACCTGATCCGGCGCCGCGACCAGTGGATCTCGAGCCGCATCGAGACGGCCGCCACCCTGTCGGTCGACCGCATCATCCCGCTCGGCTTCCTCGTCGCGGATGTCGCCTCGCGCGTGCTGCGCAGCACGCCGGGAGCCCGGATCACGCTCAGCGTGGTCGATCTGGACGAGGCCACGATCGAGGTCGCGCTCGAGGCCGATCGCGAGGTCGCGCATCAGGAGCCGCCGCGCCTCTTCGCCGGCCTGCTCGCGCAGATCGAGGCGGTGCAGAGCGGCCCGGCCGAAGGCCGCAGCCTCGGGCGCTGGCGTGTCAGGCATCACGGCTGAACGGCCGCCGCCTGTCGGCCGGCGGGCTCAGTCGGGCGCTCCGTCCGGCCGAGCCACGGGCTCGATCCGCACGCCGACGGAGAGGTCCAGGAAGGAGCCGGGCGGCCCGGTGAAGCTGCCGGCGACGGGCGAGGCATCCTGCGGCACCCGGGCGACCGCGATGCGCAGGAGCTGCCGGTCCGCCACCAGATTATTGGTCGGATCGAACTCGACCCAGCCGTCGCCGGGAATGAAGACGTCGGCCCAGGCATGGGTCAGCCCGACGGGCGAGACGAGCCCGGCCGCATCTGCCTCCCCGGCCTGGAGGTAGCCGGTGACGAAGCGCGCCGCGAAGCCCAGGCGACGCGCCGCCTCGATGAACAGCCAGGCATAGTCGCGGCACGAGCCGCGGCCGAGGCGGAGGGTGTCGACCGGGTGCTGCGTGCCTTCGTCATAGCGCAGGGCATAGGTCAGCCCGGCATGAATCGCATGGGCGAGGTCGCGCAGGAGATGGCCGGAGCCGCCGCCGGGCCGGCTCCTGAATTCGGCGAGCCAGGCCTCGAGGACGCCGTCGGGGTCGGCCGCCGCGAGGGCGAGATAAGGCTGCAGCACGATGCGCTCGCCATCGCTGTAGACCGCCTCCGTCAAGGCGGCTTCCGGCTCCAGCCGGCTGCGCGGCAGCGCCGAGCCGAAGCGCTCGACCGTCAGCTCGCTGACGATGTCGAGCGTATCGGCCGGCTTCACGAAATCGGCGACCGCGACGGGGTTGCCATAGGCGTCGTGCATCCAGCGCAGCAGCGCCGGCGGCGAGATCGCCAGCGCCGTCGCCACCAGCCGCAGGTCGAAACTGTCGCGCGGGCGCAGCATCAGCCGATGGGGACCGAAGCTGACCGGCATGCGGTAACGATAGGTGGTCGCGTGCCGGACGCGCAGATACATGATGTTCCCCTGATTGCGGCGCCGCGCCAAAAAACAAGCCGCCCGAAGGCGGCTCGAAGTCCAGCGCGAGGAGCGCCATGCGAGCAACGCGCGCGGGGCCGGGCGGTTCCCGGCGCTCAGCGCAGGATGGCCGGCCGGCCGGTTTCCGCCATGGCCTGCTTCGACACGGCCGGCAGGCCGCGACGCGGGGCCGCCTCGCCGCGCTCGCTCCGCTCGGCGGCGGCATAGCCCGGCTCGCCCGCCGGCGCGCGGCCGCGCAACTGGGCGACCGTGGCGGAGCTCCGGTCGGTCGGCACCTGCCAACCGGCTCCGAAGGTGAGGCCGCCGACCAGGGCGGCCATGCAGCCGAAGAAAATCAGGGCCCGCTTGGCGGGGGCAAGGCTGTCGTTCAGCATCTCCGTCTCCCAACGCCTGCCGGCCCGTCGGGCCGGCGATGACAAGTGAAACGCCGCCGGACCGGCCGGGGTTCCCATCGCGCCGCCGCGATGCCGGGCGCGATGCCGGGACGGAACGCCGGGCCGCATCCGCGCGTTGATCCGCCATCGGCGCAGCCATGCGCCGCCTCGGGGGAATCGAATTCCGTGACATATCTCAACGCCAGGGCCGGACGCCCGGGCCCTCCCTGCCTTGCCTGCCCGTTGCGCCTGAAGCCGGCCTTCGAGGACAAGAGCGACGACGAGCTGAGCTTCATCCAGGCGCTCAAGACCGACCATCGCAGCCTGGCCGCCGGCAGCGACATCATCCATCCGGGCCAGGAGAATGCCGAGCTCTACACGCTCTATGCGGGCTGGGCCTTCCGCTACAAATCCCTGCCCGACGGGCGCCGCCAGATCCTCAACGTGCTGCTGCCCGGCGACCTCGTCGGCCTCCAGGCCTCCCTGCTCGCCGCCGCCGAGCACGGCATCGAGGCGCTGACCGATGTCGAGCTGTGCGTGTTTCCGCGCAAGCGGGTCTGGGACCTGTTCGCGCGGATGCCGAAGCTCGCCTACGAACTCGCCTGGCTGGGCTCGCGCGAGGAGGCGATGGTCGACGACAACCTGACCTCGGTCGGCCAGCGCAACGCCGGCGAGCGCATCGCCGCCCTGGTCATCTCGCTCTATCGCCGCGCCGACGCGCTCGGGCTGGTGAGCGAGGGCAGCTTCGCCTTTCCGCTGTCGCAGCAGCAGATCGCGGACGCGCTCGGCCTCTCGCTCGTCCATACCAGCAAGACCTGGTCGAAGCTGCGCAAGGCGGGTTTCTTCGCCATGGCCGGCGGCCGGCTGACGCTGCTCAATCCGCGGCTCACCGCCCGCATGGCCGCGATCTACGACAGCGCGAAGGCGCCGCGGCCGCTGATTTGAGCGGCTTTCCGCCCCGCAAAAACGCTTGCCGCGCAGCCGGATTTGACCCCATATGCCCGGTAGTCAGGTTTCCGCGACGCTGGAAAGCGAGCCGTCTTGCAGCGTACAAGGGGTTTCATGTCTTCGACGACTCGACACCGCCCGCCGCGCGCGGGCTCGATCGCGGCCCGGCTCGGCCAATCGCGCGTGGCCAGCCGGCTGGAGGGCGAGGTCCGGGTCACCGCGGCGGATCTGGTCGACTGCGTGGCCGAAGCGAAGCTCAAGGTGGCGGCGGTCCGCTACAAGGTCGAGGACGAGGTCCGCAACAAGGCGGAGAAGCTCAGGAGCCGCGTCAGCGAGGCCAAGTCGAAGCTGGGCGACGAGGCGCGCTTCATCAAATCCTGGATCGACGATCCGCTGCGCACCGGCTCGGTGACGCCGTCGAGCCCGGCGCTGGCCCGGCGCATGGCCTCCTATGTCGACCCGGGGCAGCCCGGCCCGGTCATCGAGATCGGCCCGGGAACCGGCCCCGTCACCGAGGCCCTGATCGAGCGCGGCATCGCCGAGGAACGGCTGATCCTGGTGGAATACAGCCCGGAATTCTGCGCGCTGCTGCGCGAGCGCTTCCCGCGCGCCACGGTGGTCCAGGGCGATGCCTACGCGCTCTCGACGACGCTGGCCGGCCACCTCACGGAGAAGGCCATCGCCCTGGTCTCCAGCCTGCCCCTGTTCAACCGCCCGCCGCCGGCCCGCTCGGCACTGGCGAAGGAGGCCTTCCCGCTGCTGGTGGAGGGCGCGCCCTTCATCCAGTTCACCTATTCGGTGATCTCGCCGATCCCGCGCAAGGGCTCGGGCCTGAAGGCCTTCGTCTCCGACTGGGTGCTGCGCAACATCCCGCCGGCGCGCGTCTGGGTCTATCGCGAGGCGAATTGACGCCGCGGCCGGCGACCGGCCGGATCCGCGAGGCCCAAGGGGTCCGCCACACCGAATCGTAACCTCTTCGACCTAAGCCGCGCTTCGCCCGGGCTATGCGACGCCCTGCCCGCAACGAGGAGCTCGACCGGCCTATGAGTGGTGCAGCCCTGCGTTACACTCTGCCGCGCTGGCGCATCACGCGCTGGCTCGCCGACGCAGGTCCGGACGTTCCCGCCGAGATCCGGGCGGCGCTGGTCGCCAGCCTGTTCGGGACCCTGCCGATCTTCGCCGGCGGCGTCGTCAACTCGCTCGCCGTCTCCTTCCTCATCGCCTGGCGCATCCCGACCCTGCCGTTCCAGCTCTGGTGCGCCTTCGAGGTGCTGTGCTGCCTGATCCGGCTCCTCGTGCTCCTGCGCGCCCAGAAGAAGGCGGCGCGCGGCGAGCCGACCTGGACCGACGCCTATCTCCTGCTCGGCGTCGCCTGGGCGGCGGGCATCGGCGCCGGCACCTTCCTGAGCCTGACCAGCGGCGACTGGGTCGCGGCGACGCTGGCATGCCTCTCCGCGGCCGCCATGGTCGGCGGCATCTGCTTCCGGAATTTTGGGGCGCCGCGCATGGCGGGCGTGATGATCGCGCTGACGCTGGGGCCGTGCTGCTTCGCGGCCCCGTTCGGCAACGAGCCGATCATGTTCATCACCTTCATGCAGATCCCGTTCTACCTGCTCAGCATGACGATCGCCGCCTACAAGCTCAACGCCATGCTGATCTCGACCATGCGGGCCGAGCGCGAGAACGCCTTCCATGCCCGGCACGACATGCTGACCGGCCTGTCGAACCGGGCCGGGCTGACGCGCGCCTTCTCGACCCGCTTCGGCAGCGCCGAGGCGCCGCAGGGGCTCGCGCTGATCTATCTCGACCTCGACGGCTTCAAGGCCGTGAACGACACCTATGGCCATCCGGCCGGCGACGCGCTGCTCCAGCTCGTCGCGGAGCGGCTGCGCTCGCTGGTGCGCAGCTCCGACATCGCGGCCCGGATCGGCGGCGACGAATTCGTCGTATTGTCCGAGCAGACCGAGCGGGTGCAGCTCCAGAGGATCGGCGAGCGCCTGGTCAAGGAAATCTCCGCGCCCTACGAGCTCGACAGCGGCCACCGGCTGCATATCGGCGCCTCGGTCGGCATCGCGCTGGCGCCGGAGCATGGCAGCGACCTGAGCGCCGTGATGGCCGCCGCCGATGCGGCGCTCTACGAGGCGAAATCGCGCGGGAAGGCGCTCTGCGTCATCGCAGGCCAGCGCGCCGTCATCGACGGGCAGGGCGCCAGCGGGGCGCGCCTGCTGCACTGAGGCGCAATCGCCTCAACGGCCTGCCCGCTTGACCTCGGCGGGCGCATCGGGCTTGCCTGAGACCTGCTGATGCGTGGGAGGGATAGCGTGGCGGATCTGGCGCGCCTCGTGCAGGATATCGCCGCCGAGATGGCCGAGGCGGGCGAGCGCGGCGAGGTGGCGAGCTATATCCCGCCGCTCTCCCGCATCGATCCGCGCCAGTTCGGGCTCTGCGTCGCCGCTGCCGACGGCAGCCTCCACGCCGCCGGCGCCAGCGAGGAGCCCTTCTCGATCCAGAGCATCTCGAAGGTCTTCGCGCTGACCCAGGCGCTCGGCAAGGTCGGCGACACGCTCTGGCGCCGGGTCGGGCGGGAGCCATCGGGCACGCCATTCAACTCGATCGTCCAGCTCGAGCGCGAGCAGGGCATCCCGCGCAATCCCTTCATCAATGCCGGGGCGCTGGTCGTCTGCGACATCAACCTCGCCGGCCACGAGCCGCGCGTCGCCATCGGCGAATTGCTACGCTTCATGCGCTATCTCGCCGACGACGACGGCATCATCATCGACGAGGCGGTGGCGCGGGCCGAGCAGGCGACCGGCTTCCGCAACATCGCGCTCGCCAACTACATGAAGGCCTTCGGCAACATCCGCCACGCCCCGGAGCTGACGCTCGGCGTCTATTTCCATCAATGCGCCATCGCCATGAGCTGCCGCCAGCTCGCCAGGGCGGGGCGCTATCTGATGCATGGCGGGCTCTACGAGCCCGGCGGGCCGCGGGTGATCCCAGCCCAGCGCGCCCGGCGGATCAACGCGCTGATGCTGACCTGCGGCCATTACGACGCCTCGGGCGACTTCGCCTTCCGCGTCGGCCTGCCGGGGAAATCCGGCGTCGGCGGCGGCATCCTCGCCATCGCGCCGGGCCAGGCCGCGATCGCGGTCTGGTCGCCCGGGCTCGACGCCAACGGCAACTCGCTGCTCGGCACGCTGGCGCTGGAGCGGCTCGCCGAGGCGACGGGCTGGTCGGTGTTCAGCCCGGACTGAAGCAGGCCGAAATCCCGCCTCAGCGCCCGTTGGCCTGTCGCCAGGCGGCGAAATCGGCCTTGGTCCGCTCCTCGGTCGCGGGATAGAGCCCGAGGATCGAGCGGCCCTTCATCACCTCCTCGGTGACGAAATCCTCGAAGGCCGTCATCTCCACCGCCTCCGCCGCGATCTCGTCGGCGAGACCGGCCGGGATGACGACGACGCCCTCGCCATCGCCGAGCACGACGTCGCCCGGCCAGACCGGCACGTCGCCGCAGCCGATCGGGACATTGATGTCGACCGCCTGGTGCAGGGTCAGGTTGGTCGGGGCGGAAGGCCGGTTGTGATAGGCCGGGAAGGGCAGTTTCGCGATCTCGGGCGAGTCGCGGAAGCCGCCATCGGTGACGACGCCGGCGACGCCCCGCTTCATCAGGCGCGAGACCAGGATGCCGCCGGCCGAGGCGGCGCGCGGGTCCTTGCGGCTGTCGATCACCATCACCGCGCCGGGCGGGCAATCCTCGACCGCCTTGCGCTGGGGATGGGCCCGGTCCTGGAACACCGAGAGCGGGTTGAGATCCTCGCGCGCCGGGATGTAGCGCAGGGTGAAGGCTTCGCCGACCATGGTGCCGGCCTGCGGGTTCAGCGGGCGCACATCCTGAATGAACTGGTTGCGGAAGCCGCGCTTGAACAGGGCGGTGCAGACCGTCGCGACGGAGACGCCGCGCAGCCTGTCGCGGGTTTCTGGCTTCAGCTTCGGCATGGATTCGGTCCCGGGCAAGGCGACGGAAAGGGCGGCGGGAGGCTCGCCAGGCGCAGCCCGGGGCCATTCTCCGCATTTTATCGTCTTGCGCCAGCGGCCGGGGCGAACGCGGCCCATGCGGCCACCGCAGGAACGGCGCTGCGCTCAGGGCGAAGCGAAGAACCTCAGCCGGCGAAATGCTTCGAGAGCTTGAGCGCCTGGCCCTGGTAGTTGGAGCGCAGCCCGGCGCCGTAGAGCGAGTCCGGGCGCGCCGCCATGGCCTCGTAGACCAGGCGCCCGACGATCTGGCCGTCCTCGATGATGAAGGGCACGTCGCGGGAGCGCACCTCCAGCACCGCCCGGGCGCCCTGCCCGCCGGCGGCGCGGTGGCCGAAGCCGGGGTCGAAGAAACCGGCATAATGGACGCGGAACTCGCCGACGAGCGCGTCGAAGGGCGTCATCTCGGCGGCGTAGTCGGGCGGGACATGCACCGCCTCCTTGGAGGCGAGGATGTAGAACTGGCCGGGGTCGAGGATCATGCTGCGCGAGCCGTCGTCCCGGATCGGCTCCCAGAAATCGGCGGCCCGGTAGGCGCCGACGCGGTCGACGTCGATCAGCGCGGTATGATGCTTGCCGCGATAGCCGAGCAGGCCGTCGAAGCCCGAGAGATCGACGCTGACGGCGACGCCACCCTGGAAGGAGGGCTCGGCCGCGCTGACCAGCGTCTCGCGCAGATGGACCTCGCCGAGCGCGCGATCGTCGAGCCGCGTCTCGCCCGCGCGGAAGCGGATCTGCGAGAGCCGCGAGCCCGAGCGGACCAGCACGGGGAAGGTGCGCGGCGAGATCTCGATGAAGAGCGGCCCCTCATAGCCCTCCTCGACCAGGTCGAACTCGCGGGCGCGGTCGGTGATGACGCGGGTGAAGACGTCGAGACGGCCGGTCGAGCTCTTGGGGTTGGCCGCGGCGCGCAGGCCCTTCGGCAGCTTCAGCCCCTCCATCAGCTCGGCGATGTAGACGCAGCCGGTCTCCAGCACGGCGCCTTGCGTCAGGTCGATCTGGTGCAGGGAGAGATCGTCGATGCGGCTCCTCACCGTGCGCTCGGGGCCGGGCAGGAAGCTGGCGCGGACGCGATAGGCGCGCGCGCCCAGGCGCAGATCGAGGCTGGCGGGCTGGACCTGCCCTTCCGCAGGCGGAAGGCCGAGCCGGATCGCGCCCTGCTCGATGAAGGCGCGGATGGTGCTGTCGGGCTGGATGCCGGGCTTGAAGGGCAGCATGCTCGTTCCGCGAGGTTAATCGGTCACCGCTAGCGAAGCCGCGCGCGACGGCCAAGCCGAATGCGCGGTTTTCGCCATGTTGTCCACGCCTGCATGATGGCGCACGGCATTGACGCTGGCCATGGCCGGTCCCTATCAAGGGGCGGGGCGGCGGAGGCTCGAGGATGTACCAGGCGCAGACGCATGGCGTGCGCGTAACCGTGGCGCCGCGATTCCTGGAAACGGAATCCGCGCCGGCGCAGGGCCGCTATGTCTGGGCCTATTCCATCGAGATCGCCAATCTCTCGGACCGCACCGTGCAACTGATGACGCGCCACTGGCTCATCACCGACGGGCGCGGCGCGGTCCACGAGGTTCGCGGCGACGGCGTCGTCGGCCAGCAGCCGGTGCTGCGGCCGGGCGAGCGCTTCAGCTACAGCTCCGGCTGCCCCCTGACGACGCCGGACGGCGCGATGCGCGGCTCCTACGCCATGCGCGGCGAGGACGGCGCGATGTTCGACGTCGCGGTGCCGCTCTTCCCGCTCGACTCCCCCTATGTGAAGAAGGTTCTGCATTGACCGCCACCCCGTCCGCCGGGCAGCGCTACACGCCGCTCGAGATGCTCGCCCGCCTCGTCGCCTTCGACACGGTGAGCCACAGATCCAATCTGCCGCTGATCGATTTCGTCGAGGACTATCTCGCCGGCTGGGGCGTCGCCGCGACGCGCTTCCCCAATGCCGCGGGCGACAAGGCGGCGCTCTTCGCCACCATCGGGCCGCAGGATCGTGGCGGCATCGTGCTCTCCGGCCATACCGACGTCGTCCCGGTCGAGGGCCAGGCCTGGAGCCGCGACCCCTTCACGCTGCATGTCGCGGACGGGCGTGCCCATGGCCGCGGCGCCGTCGACATGAAGGCGTTCCTCGCGCTGGGGCTGGCGCTGGTGCCGGATTTCCTGGCGGCCGACCTCAGGACGCCGATCCACCTGTTCCTCTCCTATGACGAGGAGGTGACCTGCCTCGGCGTGGTCGACGGCATCGCCGCGATGGGCAGGACATTGCCGCGGCCGCGCGCCGTCATCGTCGGCGAGCCGACCATGCTCGACATCTGCGACGCGCATAAGGGCGTGCGCACCTTCCAGACCGTGATCAAGGGCTTCGCCGCCCATTCCTCCAAGCCGCAGCTCGGCGCCAGCGCCGTCCATGCCGGCGCGCTGCTCGCCGCCGAGCTCGACCGGATGGCCGAGGACGCCAGGCTGCGGCCGGACACCGGCGGGCGTTTCGACCCGCCCTACGACACCATCCATATCGGCTCGTTCCATGGCGGCATCGCCCGCAACATCCTGGCCGACCGCGCCGAGATCCTGTGGGAGATCAGGACGCTGCCGAGCTCCGACCCGGAGGCCGGGCCGGCCCGCTTCGCCGCATGCGCGGAGAAGGTGCTGGCGCGGATGCGCGCGACCGCGCCGAATGCCGCGATCGAGACGGAGATGACCTCGGACGTTCCGGGGCTCGCGCCCGCGCCGGGCTCGGAGGCGGAGCGGCTCGCCATGCGCCTCTCGGGGCGCAACCACACCATCGCGGTCGCCTATGCCACCGAGGCCGGGCATTTCCAGCAGGCCGGGCTGCCCACCGTGGTCTGCGGCCCCGGCTCGATCGACCAGGCGCATCAGCCGGACGAGTACATCACGCTGGAGCAACTGGCGGCGGGCGAGGCCTTTATGCGCAAGCTGATGGCGGAGTGCCGGAGCTGAGGCTCTTCCCTTCTCCCCTCGCGGAAGAAGGGAAGCCGCCGGTCCGCCTCTGATTTTGCATCGGCTTTTCCCAAAAACCGCGTTCCACTTTTCGGACCGGCGCTCTACGACCCCGCCGCCTGCCCGTCCTCGACCTCGGCCGGCTCGAATGAGTAGCGCCGCGAGCAGAATTCGCAGGTGACGCCGAGCCTGCCGTCATCGGCGATCATGGCGCGGCGGTCCTCGGCGGAGAAGCCGCGCAGCATGCCCAGCACGCGCTCGCGCGAGCAGCGGCAGGCTTCGCGCACCGGCACGGGCTCGAAGACGCGGGCGCCGCGCTCGTGGAAGAGCCGGTAGAGCAGGCGCTCGCTCTCCAGCGTCGGGTCGAGCAGCTCATGGTCCTCGACCGTCTCGACCAGCGAGCGCGCCTCCGTCCAGGCATCGTCCTCGACGCCGTCGGCATCGCCGCCGGCCAGGATCCGGTGGCCTTCGGGCGCGTCGCCGGGATGGATGTCGGCGGCACGGAGCCGGTCGACGGAATGCGGCATGAACTGGACGAGGATGCCGCCGGCGCGCCAATGCCCCCGCCCGCCGGTCGTGACCGTGCCGACGGCAAGCCGGACCCGCGTGGGGATCTGCTCGGACTGGCGGAAATACTGGTGCGCCGCCTCCTCCAGCCCCTGCCGCGTCAGCGGCACGATGCCCTGGTAGCGCGTCGCCACCGAGCCTTGGTCGATGGTCATGGCGAGATGGCCCTCGCCGAGCAGGTCGCCGGTCGACAGCCGGTCGAGCGCCATCGCCTCGACGAGCTTGGCCTGGTCGATCTGCACGACGGCCCGGTAAGCGTCCGGCGCGGAGAAATCGACCACCATCATCGGGATGGCGCCGTCGCTCTTGGTCTGGAGCTGGAAGCGCCCCTCGAACTTCAGGGCGGTGCCGAGCAGGACGGTGAGCGCGCAGGCCTCGCCGAGCACGCGCGAAACCGGCACGGGATAGCCGTGCCGGTCGAGGATCGCGTCGATCGAGGGGCCGAGCCGGACGACCCGGCCGCGCAGGTCGAGATCGGGAACGGCGAAGGGCAGAACCGCATCGTCGTGCCCGGCCGCGGCGCCGGCATCGGCGGCCATCAGGCCGCGACCCCGCCGAAGCACCAGGCCAGGATGCCCTTCTGCGCGTGGAGCCGGTTCTCGGCCTCGTCGAAGACGGCCGATTGCGGGCCGTCCATGATCTTGTCGGTGACCTCCTCGCCGCGCGAGGCCGGCAGGCAATGCATGAAGATCGCCTCCTTCTCGGCGCGCGCCATCAGCCGGTCGTCGACCTGATAGGGCCGCAGCAGGTTGTGGCGCGTGCCTTCCTCGTCGCCCATCGAGACCCAGCAATCGGTGATGACGCAATCGGCGCCCTCGACCGCCTCCTCGGGCCGGTTGGTCAGCTTGATCCTGGCGCCCTGCTTCTTCGCCCAGGCGATCAGGGCCGGCGGCGGCGCCAGCTCCTCGGGCGTCGCGACGGAGAGCTCGAAATCGAGCCGGCCGGCGGCGTGGACCCAGGAGGTCAGCACGTTGTTGGTGTCGCCGGTCCAGGCGATGCGCTTGCCCTCGATCGAGCCCTTGCGCTCCTCGAAGGTCATCACGTCGGCCATGACCTGGCAGGGATGCTGGCGCTTGGTCAGGCCGTTGATCACCGGAACCGTGGCGTATTTCGCCATCTCGACCAGCGCGTCATGGTCGAGGATGCGGATCATGATGGCGTCGACATAACGCGACAGCACGCGGGCGGTGTCGGCGATGGTCTCGCGCTCGCCGAGCTCGATCTCATGGCCGGCGACCATCATCGGCGAGCCGCCGAGCTCGCGGATGCCGACATCGAAGGAGACGCGCGTGCGCAGCGAGGGCTGCTCGAAGATCATGGCGATGACCTTGCCCTCGAGCAGGCGGTCCGCCGCGGCGGCCGGGGTGCGACGTCGCGCCTTCATCTCCTCGCCGGCGCGCAGGATGGCGCGCAGCTCGCTGCCGGAGAAATCGGAAAGGTCGAGGAAATGGCGCGTCACGGGCGCTTCCTTCGCTTCGCGGGGTGGGTGTGGGTCGAACTTACTCGGCGGCCGGGCGCTTCAGCGAGGCCTCGACGGCGCCCGCGGCCTTGTCGAGGCGCGAGATCGCCTCGGCGACATCCGCCTCGCCGATGATCAGGGGCGGCAGCAGGCGCACGACATTGTCGCCGGCGCCGACCACGAGCAGGCCCTGGGCGCGGGCCTCGTTGACGAAGTCGGTGTTCGGCGTGTGCAGCTTCAGGCCCAGCATCAGGCCCTCGCCGCGGATCTCCTGGATCACCTCGGGATGCCTGTCCTTGAGCTCGGCCAGCGACTGCTTCAGCCGGAGCGCGACCTGGCCGACATGGTCGAGGAAGCCCGGCGCCAGCACCACGTCGAGCACGGCGTTGCCGACCGCCATGGCGAGCGGGTTGCCGCCGAAGGTGGTGCCGTGGGTGCCGAGCGTCATGCCCGAGGCCGCCTCCTCGGTGGCGAGGCAGGCGCCCATCGGGAAGCCGCCGCCGATGCCCTTGGCGATCGACATGATGTCGGGCGTCACGCCGTAATGCTCATGGGCGAAGAACTTGCCGGTGCGGCCGACGCCGGTCTGGATCTCGTCGAAGATCAGCAGCAGGCCGTTCTCGTCGCAGATCTGGCGCAGCAGCTTGAGGAAGCGCGCCGGCACCGCGCGCAGCCCGCCCTCGCCCTGGATCGGCTCGATCATCAGAGCCGCGGTCTGCGGGCCGATCGCGGCGCGCAGCGCCTTCTCGTCGTCGAAGGGCACCTGGTCGAAGCCCTCGACCTTGGGGCCGAAGCCGTCGATGTATTTCTGCTGGCCGCCGGCGGCGATGGTCGCGAGCGTGCGGCCGTGGAAGGCGCCCTCGAAGGTGACGATGTGGAAGCGCTCGGGATGACCCTTCGCGGCATGGTATTTCCGCGCCATCTTGATGGCGCATTCATTCGCCTCGGCGCCCGAATTGGTGAAGAACACCCGCTCGGCGAAGGTCGCCTCGCAGAGCCTCCGCGCCAGCTTCTCGCCATCCGGCATGCTGTACAGGTTCGAGGTGTGCCAGATCCGGCCGGCCTGCTCGGTCAGCGTCTTGACCAGGTGCGGATGGGCATGCCCCAGCGCGTTGACGGCGATGCCGGCGCCGAAGTCGAGATAGCGCGTGCCGTCGGCGGTGATCGCCCAGGGCCCCTCGCCGCGCTCGAAGGCGACGGGGGCGCGGGCATAGGTCGGCACGAGCACGGACTGGCCGGGGGAAGCGGGAGCGGGAGCCATGGAACGAAGATCCTCGCGAAAGGGGGACGGATGAGACCGGATTGGCGCTGGGTTGGAGAACGCGATCCGGGTTGAAATGCTGCAGCATGCGGGCATGCCGCGACCCGGCGACGGCGTTATCGTCGCACCCGGTTCCTGACCTCTCGTCGCGCCGTCATCCGCATCGTTCGGGCCTTGATCCGCGAAAACATAAGCGCCGCCCGAAGGGGCGGCGTCACCTTGTGGATAAATATGCTTAAGCCGGCCGGCGCTGTCAATTCCGTGCGGGCTTTTCTTGCCCCAGCGACAGTGTTGCCGAAAGGATTCGCTTGACCAGCCAATCGCGAATCGGCTGGGGAAAAGCCCAATTCAGATTCGGCGACTCTTGTCCGCGAGTCACCGCCCCTTGTATGGTCGTTTTCGTCAGATACGACATTTCGTGCGGCGATCCCTGTACCGTCTGTTGCGGCAGTAGCGGCTTTTGTCTCAGCGACGAAAGCCGGCGGTTCCGGATTCCGCCACGAAGCACCCTTAAGGCCGGCGCCGCGAGGAACCGGCCGGACCAGACAGGTGATGCGGATGAACGAAGCCGGAGCATGGACGGAGGAGCGCGTCGAACTGCTCAAGAAGCTCTGGAGCGATGGCCTCAGCGCCAGCCAGATCGCGGCCGAACTCGGTAACGTCACGCGCAACGCGGTGATCGGCAAGGTGCACCGGCTCGGGCTTTCCGGTCGGGCCAAGAGCGCGGCCGCCCCGGCGGCGGCGCGCAGCGCCGCCCCGCGCAAGGCGCCGGCGCGGGCACCGAGCCTGCCGGCCGGCGGCGGCGCGGCGGCGCCCCGCAGCGCCCAGGCCCTCGCCCCGCATTTCGCCCCCGCAGCCGCGGTGGAGATCGAGGCCGAGCAGGCGCCGCTGCCCTCCGAGGACGTGGTGATCCCGTTCTCGGACCGCGTCACCATCATGGAGCTGCGCGAATATATGTGCCGCTGGCCGATGGGCGACCCGACCAGCCCGGATTTCCGCTTCTGCGGCGCGCGCTCGCAGACCGGCCTGCCCTATTGCAGCTACCATTCCCGCATCGCCTACCAGCCGGCGGCCGACCGCCGCCGCGACCGGAGCAAGGTGCGGGCCTGAGCCCGATTTCACCCGAAGACATGAAGAACCGGCCCTCGCGGCCGGTTTTTTGTTGCCCGAACCTCTCCGTCATTCCGGGGCGCCGCGCAGCGGCGAGCCCGGAACCTCTGGACACCGCCCTTTTCCAGATGGAGATAGCATCGGCTCTCTCACGGCTTCACCTGTGACGCCGTGTTCATGGGTTCCGGGCTCAAGCGCTACGCGCTTGCCCCGGAATGACGGCGGAGGCTTTGAATCCTCTACAGCCGCCGCCGGCTCTCCAGCGAGCGGCTCCAGCGCGAGAGCGCGAAGCAGATCAGCCAGTAGATCGCGCCCGAGAAGGCATAGGCCTCCATGTTCATGCCGACCCAGTTGGGGTCGGCCAGCGAGGCCTGGGCGATGCCGAGCAGGTCGAGGATCGAGACGACCAGCACCAATGTCGTGTTCTTGATCAGGGCGATGAACTCGTTGGTCATCGCCGGCAGCGAGATGCGCAGCGCCTGCGGCAGGACGATCAGCCCCGTCGCCTTCCAATAGGTCAGGCCGAGCGCCGTTGCCGCCTCGCGCTGGCCCTTGGGCAGGGCCTGCAGGCCGCCGCGCACGGCTTCGGCCATGTAGGCGGCGATGACGAAGCCGAGCCCGATCACGGCGCGCGCCAGCCGGTCGATATCGATGCCGCCCGGCATGATCAGCGGCAGCAGCAGCGAGGCGAGGAAGATTACGGCGATGATCGGCACGCCGCGCCAGAACTCGATGAAGATGACGCTGATCAGCCGGATGACGCGCAATTCCGATTGCCGGCCGAGCGCGAAGAGGATGCCGAGCGGAATCGCGATCAGGCTCGCATAGATCGAGATGAACAGGGTGAGCATCAGCCCGCCCCATTCGCGCGTCTCGACATAGCGCAGCCCGAAACCGCCGGAGAGCAGCCAGATGCCGAGCGGCGGCAGAACGACGAGCATGGCGAGGCCGAGCTTCAGCCGCAGGCGCTGCGGCGCCAGGACGACCGCCGCGATGCCGAGGACGAAGGCGATGCCGGCGATATCGACGCGCCAGCGCTGGTCGACGGGATAGAGCCCGTACATGAACTGGCCGAAGCGGGCCCGGATGAAGACCCAGCAGGCGCCGCCCGCGGCGCAGTCGGCCCGCGTCGTGCCGCGCCAGGTGGCGTCGATCAGCGCCCAGCGGATCAGGGGCACCGCCACCCAGCCGATGGCGAGCAGCAGCACCACCGTGACGAAGCCGGTGAAGGGCGTGCCGAACAGGCGCTCGCGCCAGAGCGACAGCGAGGAGAAGGAGGCGCGGCCGCTCATCGCGTCACCAGGGCGATGCGGGCATTGTACCAGTTCATCAGCGCCGAGACGGCGAGCCCGATGACGAGATAGACGGCGAGCGTCATGGCGATGATCTCGATCGCCTGGCCAGTATTGTTCAGCGCCGAGCCCATGAACAGGCTGACCACGTCGGGATAGGCGATCGCCGCGCCGAAGGAGGAGTTCTTCAGCACGTTGAGATACTGGTTGGTCAAGGGCGGGATCATCACGCGCAGCGCCTGCGGGATGGTGACGAGGCGCAGCACCTGGCCGGAGCGCAGGCCGAGCGCCGACCCCGCCTCGATCTGGCCGTGCGAGACCGACTGGATGCCGCCGCGCACGATCTCGGCGATGAAGCCCGCCGTATAGGTGACGAGCGCCGCCAAGAGCGCCACGAATTCAGGAATGACGACGAAGCCGCCGCGATAGTTGAAGCCGCGCAGCGCCGGCACGTCCCAGCGCGTCGCCAGCACGGCCCAGGCCAGCGTCAGCAGCGGGATCGCGAGCAGCAGGACGAGCCCGACGCGCAAGGTCGGCGCGTGCAGGCCGGTGCGCTCCTGGCGCTTGCGCGCCCAGAGATGGAAAGCCGCATAGGCCAGGACGCAGGCGAGGATGATCCAGCCGGCGATCCGCAGATTCTCCATGCCGTCGGGCAGCGGGATGGTCAGGCCGCGATTGTTGAGGAAGGCGACGCCGAAGACGCTGAGGCTCTGGCGCGGCGCCGGCAAGGCGGCGATGACGCCGAAATACCAGAACAGCACGAAGAACAGCAGCGGGATGTTGCGGACGAACTCGATATAGGCGCCGGCAATGGCCGAGACGAGCCAGATCGAGGAAAGCCGCGCGATGCCGACGACGAAGCCGAGGAGCGTGGCCAGCACGATCGCGATCACCGTGACCAGCATGGTGTTGGCGACGCCGACCCAGAACAAAGCGAGGATATTGTCGGCCTGGGTATAGCCGGTGAGGACGAAGGGCACCTCGATGCCCGAGGTGCGCCAGAGGAAGCCGAAGCCCGAGGCGATGCCGGCCTTGAGCATGTTCTCCGAGGCGTTGCGCACGAAGAAAACGGTGAGGCCGACGAGCAGGACGACGACCGCGATCTGGTAGAACCAGTCGCGGACGCGCTTGTCGTTGATGAAGGCGAGAAGGTTCATTCCGCGAGGCCTTCGCAACTTGCGTTGGAAACGCGCCGTCATCCCGGGCGAAGCGAAGCGCAGACCCGGGACCCATGCCGGAACGATTCAGGCATGGATCCCGGATCGGGGCCGCTCACGCGGCTTGTCCGGGATGACCCGCGGGCGGGGTCGATCAAACACGCGCTTTCACTGGAAGGGCGGGGTGAAGAGCACGCCGCCCTTGGTCCAGAGCTGGTTCTGGCCGCGCTCGAGCTTCAGCGGCGAGCCCATGCCGACATTGCGCTCATAGCTCTCGCCATAATTCCCGACCTGCTTGATGGCGTTGTACATCCAGTCGTTGGACAGCCCCATCATCTCGCCGAAGCCGCCCTCGGCGCCGAGCAGGCGGCGGACCTCGGAGTTCTTCGAGTTCGCCTTCATCTCGTCGACGTTCTTGGAGGTGACGCCGAGCATCTCGGCGGCGATGGTGCCGTTCAGCACCCAGCGCACGATGAGCTGCCAGCGCTCGTCGCCCCAGCGCGTCACCGGGCCCTGCGGATCGTTCGAGATCGGCTTGGTCAGGATCATGTGCTCGTCGGGGTTCTTGAGCTTGATGCGCTGGCCGGCGAGCGCGCCGACGCCGGCCGTATAGGCGTCGCAGCGCCCGGCGTCATAGGCGGCGATGGCGTCGTCGTTCTTCTGGAAATTGGTGATCGTGACCTTGAGGTTGCGCTCGCGGAACCAGTCGGCGGCGTTCTTCTCCTCGGTCGAACCGGCGGCGACGCAGACCGAGGCGCCGTCGAGCCCCTCGGCGTCCTTCACATTCGCGGATTTGCGGACGATGAAGGTCTGGCCCTCGTAGAAATTGATGCCCTGGAAGTTGAGGCCGAGCGTGGCGTTGCGCGAGAAGGTGATGGTCGAGTTGCGCGAGAGCACGTCGACCTGGCCCGATTGCAGGATCGGCCAGCGCTGCTGCACCGAGGTCGGCGTGTATTTCACCTTGTTGGCATCGCCAAGGACCGCGGCCGCGAGGGCCTTGCAGTAATCCACGTCGAGGCCGCTCCACTCGCCCTTGTCATTGGCGAAGGAGAAGCCCGGCAGGCCGAGATGCACGCCGCATTCGAGATTGCCGCGCGCCTTGACGGCGTCGAGCGTCGGGCTCGGCGCGAGCTGCTGCGCCTGCGCCAGCGACGCGCCGGCGACCAGCAGGGCCGCCGCCACGGAAGTTCTGATCGTCATCGTCCGTCTCCCCGAAGCCGTGAGCGGCTTTCTGTGTTGAAGACCGGACTATGCAACAGATGGGCCGCGAGCGGTACCCGACGAAGTGAGCATGTTCGCGGCGGGCTCCGGTCAGTTGCCGAACACCGTGTTGAGCTGCGCCCCGACCCTGACGAAGGTGGTGCGCTTCGACATCTCCTTGAGATGGACCGCACCGATATAGGTCATCGCCGAGCGCACCCCGCCCATGATCTCCAGCATCGTATCGGCGACCGGGCCGCGATAGGGCACCTCGACGGTCTTGCCTTCGGACGCGCGGTATGTGGCGACGCCGCCGGCATATTTGTGCATCGCCGTGTCGGACGACATGCCGTAGAAGGTCATGGCGACCGGCACCTTCTCGCCGCCGCGCTCCTCGTAGCGGATCTCGCCCTCGCATTCGTCATGGCCGGCGAGCATGCCGCCCATCATCACGAAATCGGCGCCGCCGCCATAGGCCTTGGCGACGTCGCCCGGCACGGTCAGCCCGCCGTCGCCGCAGACCAGGCCTTTGAGCCCGTGGGCCGCATCGGCGCATTCGATGATGGCGGAGAGCTGCGGGTAGCCGACGCCGGTCATCTTGCGGGTGGTGCAGACCGAGCCAGGACCGATGCCGACCTTGACGATGTCGGCTCCGGCGAGGATCAGCGCCTCGGTCATGTCGCCGGTGACGACGTTGCCGGCCATGATCGCCGCGTCGGGGAAGGCCGCGCGCGTCGCCTTGACGGTGTCGACGAACTTCTCGGTATAGCCGTTGGCGACGTCGAGGCAGATCTTGCCGACCGGCGAGCGGGCGTGGACGGCCTTGAGCTTGTCGTGGTCGGCCTCCGTGGTGCCGAGGGAATAGAAGGCGTTGGCCGATTCCGGCTCGCGGAAGAAGGCGATCAGCGCCTCGGCATCGTAATGCTTGTGCAGGGCGACCATGGCGCCGTGCTTCAGCAGGGCGCGCGCCATCGCCATGGTGCCGACGACGTCCATATTGGCCGCGATCAGCGGGAAGCCCTTCCATTCCGCGCCGGTATGGGCGAGGCGGAAGCTGCGCTCGACATCGACCTGGGCGCGGCTGCCCAGCGTCGAGCGCTTGGGCCGGATCAGGACGTCGCGGAAGTCGAGCTTGGGGTCGTTTTCGATGCGCATGAGGCCGGCCTCGAGGCTGGGCGGTGATCGGCGCACGCGCGGGTCGGCGTGCGCCGACTCATAGCCCCGGACGGACGCAGGAGGCAAATCCGCGCCGGCCTCTCAGCCGCGCGCCGCCGCCAGGCCCTGCGCGATGCCGGCCGCCAGCGCCGCCCGCTGACGCGCCATGAAGGCGGCGCCGTCGAGGCGCTGCGCGGCGCCCGCCCTGATCTGCGCGACGCGCTCGGTCAGCGCGCGGGCGAAATCCGCCGGGCTGTCGGCGAGGGTGAAATTCGCCGGCAAGGCGGTGAAGCCGCGGCAGGACAGCGCCGTCGCGACGGCGGGCAGGCCGAGCTGCATCGTCTCGATGGTCTTGAGCTGCACTCCGGTGCCGGCCCGGCTCGACAAGGCCACCACGCGGCAGGAGCGCAGGAAGAGATCGGCCGCCGGCACCCGGCCGACCAGCGTGACATTGCTCGGCGCCTGCAGGTCCGGCGGCACGCGCCCCGCGACCGCGACATGGATATCCTGCGGCAGAAGCGGGCAGACCTCGTCCAGGAACCAGGCGAGGCCGACCCGGTTGGGAAGCCAGGTCCAGGTGCCGATCAGCCCGACATCGAAGCGGATCGGCTCGTCCCGCCCCGCAGAAGCCGGCTCCGCCGCGCCGGAGACCAGCGGCAGCACGGCGGATTTGCCGGCAACCTCGGCGCCCAGCGCCGCGCGGTCCTCCTCCGCCAGGGTCCAGACGAAGCGCACCTGCCGGCAGAGCCGCCGCTCGATCGCCTCCAGCAGCCGCGCCTCGCGCGCGAACAGCCGGCGCAGGAGGACATTTCCGGCATTGCGGGCGTTCTGGCGGGCGGAGGCATGCTCGATATTATGCGCCACCAGCACGCAGGGCGCGAGCCCGAGCAATTCGGGAAAGGCCCCCGGCAGCATCACCGAATTCAGCACGAGCGCATCGAAAGGCCCCTGCGCGCGCACGGCCTCGACGAGCCGGCCGGCTCCGGCGAGCCTGAGCTTGGCGCAGGCGACGGGCAGGCCGAAACGGAACGCGACGGCGAGCCATTGCAGGCGCTTCCCCACCGGCACGGCGGCATTCTCGATGTCGATCTCGGAGAGGACGACGGCCTTGTCCGGCGCGGCCGGCGCCTCGCCGGGGCGCACGAAGCCGATCGCCGTGACCTCGTGGCCGGCCTCGCGCAGCGCCGAGAGGATCGCCGCATTGGCGATCTCGAAGCCGGTATCGGGCCGGGCAACCGGGATGAGCGAGGTCAGGAAGGCTAGGCGCAAGGCTTCGGTCCGCGAGAGGATGGCCTAACTCTCCCCATTGCGCCGGCCGGTCAAGCACGCCGTCCCGACATGCTCAACGAGGCTTTGCCGCGATGGCCGGCGCAGCGGCGGCGGCGGACACCGAACCTTAAGCCGCCCGCTCTAGAAACCGGGTATGATCGCGCAGGAACCGATGACACCGGCCGAACCGCCCCCGCTCCGCTTCGCGACGCCGGAAAGCTTCGAGATCGCGGCGCAGTCGCCGCCGGCGGCGCTCGCCGGAATCGCCAGCGTCGTCTGCGTGCCGACCTTCCGGCGGCCCGACATGCTCGAGGCGACGCTGCGCTCGCTGGCGGCGCAGGAGGGCGGGCACGACTTCGCGGTGATCGTGGTCGAGAACGAGGGCGGCGAACGGGCCGGCGCG
Organism: Hyphomicrobiales bacterium; assembly: GCA_900466745.1. Lineage (GTDB taxonomy): Bacteria > Pseudomonadota > Alphaproteobacteria > Rhizobiales > Beijerinckiaceae > Allobosea > Allobosea minatitlanensis. Next base: position 75,392 of record UBNE01000004.1, read on the forward strand.
GCGCGGGCGAAGGCCCTGCTCGAGGCAGGGCTGTTCAAGGGCCTCGTCATCGTCGAGCCGCGCCAGGGCAACTGCAAGGCCTACAACGCCGCCTGGCGCTGCGCGCTGACGCGCTTCCCGGCGCTGCAGCAGGTGCTCGGGATCGACGACGACGAGGAGGCCCGGCCGGGCTGGCTCGACGCCTTCCTCAAGGCCGCCGCCGTCGCTCCGGCAGAGCTCTTCGGCGGCTCGGTGACGCCCGTCTTCGCGGATCCGGCGCGCGCCTGGCTCGCGGCCCACCCCGTCTTCCGCTCGCATTACGACACGTCCGGCCCGGTGCCGATGCTCTATTCCAGCGCCAATTACCTGATCCGGCGCATCGTGCTCGAGCGGCTGGGCTTTCCCTTCCTCGACGAAAGCTTCGACTTCACCGGCGGCGGCGACACCGACTTCTTCACCCGCGCCAGGGCCGCCGGCTGCCGGTTCTGGTGGGTCCAGGAGGCGGCGCAGCGCGAGACCATGCCGCGCCGCCGCAGCGAATTCGCATGGATCGCGGCGCGCGGCCTGCGCAACGGCGCGATCTCGGCCGTGATCGAGCGGCGGCAGAATCCCGGCGCCGCCGGCCGGCTGAAGGTGCTGGCGAAATCGCTGGCGCTGCTGGCCGCCGCCGTTCCGCGCGGCCTCGCGCTCGGCCTGAAGACCCGCTCGGGCATGATCGGCCTCTATCACGCGCAGGTCGCGCTCGGCCGGCTGATGTCCGAATTCGGCATCGCCAACGAGCAATATCGCAAGCCGGACAAGAACTGAGGCAAGCGGCGCCGCCGCGCCGGGCTCAGATCTCGTTCGCGACGACGCCGCGCAGCTTGGCGGCAGCGGGCCCGAGCTGCGCCCTGAGCCGTTCCAGCTCGGCGCCCGTCAGCCTGCCATGGCGCGCGACCACGAGGATGTCGTCGACCGCCTCGGCGAAGCGCCGCGCCAGGACGCTGCCGGCGGTCGCGTCGACGATCACCGGCCCGTAGCGCCGGTCCGCGCCGAACAGGGCGCCGGCGAGCGAGCCCGGCGCGGCGGGATCCGGCCGATGCGAGCGCGGCAGGAAGGCGAGGTCGCTGCCTTCGTCCTTGAGGACGGCGCGCGCCAGCGTCCGGCTGCCGCCGATCACCTCCTCGAGACCGGCCTGCGTGTCGGGCGCGAAGATGCGGGTCAGGGCGAGCGGGCCGTCGCCGGCATCGACGAGCAGCGCCGGCTGCCCGGCCAGGGCCGCGTCGAGCGCGAGGTTGAGCGCGATCGTCGTCGCCCCGGCCTGCCCCTGCAGCCCCAGCACAAGGATGTTGCGGCGCGGATCGTCGCCCCCGCCATGGCTCAGCGCCGCCCGCAGGGCGGCGATGCCGGAAGCGAAGCCAGCCTGCGGCTTGTCGACGACATCGACGAGATGCGCCTTGGCCTGGAAGACGGAGCGCGGCGCCTCGATCTCGCGGCGCCAGCGCCGGTTGCGCACGGCCGGAATCTTGCCGAGCTGCGGCAGCGCCGGCTTCTCCGCCGGCCGGGCCGCCTGGCCGCCGGGGATCGCGACGAAGCGGCGCCAGCCCGACCGGCTCGCGGCGGCGACGGCAGCGGTCTCGGCTGCAGCCGCCTTCACCGGCTGCTCCGCGGCTTCGGGCCGCTCCGCCGGCTGCGGGGCGGGGGGCGCCGGCGGCGGGCTTTCGGGCATCGGCGCGGGCTCAGGCGGCGCAGGCGGCACCGGCTCCTCAGCCTCGACCTTGGCCTCGGCCTCGACCGGACGCGGCTTGCGCCGCCAGAGCGGGCCGCGCGACGGCGCCGGCCGCGCCTCGACGGGGCGGGCCGCCGCGAGGAGCGCGAACGCCAGCGCCAGCAGCGCCCCGGCGCCGCCGCCGCCGAAGGCGCCGAGCAAAGCGAGGGTGCGGCGGCTGACGCCGCTCTTCTCCAGCGGCGGCATGGCCGGGCTGATGACGCGGGCATTGGTGGTGTCGATGCCGCCGAGCTCGCCGGTCTCGCGGGCCCGCTTGAGGAAGGCGTCGTAGACGGCGCGGGAGGATTCGACCTCGCGCTCCAATTCGCGCAGATCCACCGCGGCGCGCCCGGCGGCATATTGCGCGGTGGTGAGCTGGTCGACCCGACGGGACAACTGGCGCTCGGCCTCGACGGCCCGGTCGTATTCCGCCTTGGCGGAACGGGCGATGCGGACGAGCTCGTCCGCGATCTGGCGGCGGGCGTCGCCGACCTGGGAGCGGGCGGCGGTCAGGGCCGGGTGGCGGGCGCCGAGGGAAGAGACAAGGTCGGCTTCCTTGCTGAGCGCCGCGCCGAGCTGGGCGCGCAGCGCGGTCATGGTGTTGGAGGCGACGGCCTCGGGGAGGGCGCCCGCCTCGACGCTGGAAGGCCGCGTCGCCGCGATCTGGTCGTATTTCGCCTTCGCCTCGATGGTGCGCTGGCGGGCCGCGGCGAGCTGGGCGGCGTTGAGCGAAAGCTGCTCCTCGCTCAGGGACCTGTTGCCGCCGAGGCCGACGATATTATGGGCCTCCTTGTATTTCTCGGCCTTGTCCTCGGCGATGCGGAGCCGGCTCCGCAGCTCTTCCAGCCGGCCGGTCAGGGCCGCGGTGGCGCGCTGGGCGGCGTCGGCGCGCACGGCGGCCTGATCCTCGAGATAGGCCTCGGCGAGCGAATTGGCGATCTGCGCCGCCCTTTCGGGATCCCTGGCCGTGGCCGAGATGTCGATGACGAAGGTGCGCTCGCCACGATGGACGGCGATGCTCTTGTCGAGCGCCGCCAGCGCGTAGAGCAGGGCGTTGCGCTCGGTCGCCGCCTTGTCCGCGCCGAACAGACCCGAGAGGAAGCCACCCCGGGCCGGGCCGCCATAGTCGGGGTCCTTGTCGAGGCCGAGCTTCTCGATCACCCGCGTCTTGATGCTGTCGGAGGCGATGACGCGTGCCTGGCTTTCGAGATAGCTGGCGATCGAGGTCGGATCGCTGCCCACCGTGTTCGGCGAGACGTCGTTCTGCAGCACGCGCAGATCGCGCGGGTCGATGAAGAGCTGCGCCGTCGAGGTGTATTTCGGCGCGATCAGCAGGCTGGCCAGGACGGCGAGGGCGAAGCCGGCGAGCGCGCAGAGCAGGATCAGCCCCTTGCGGCGCCACAGGGTTGCGACGATCCAGCCCGGATCGGCGAGGCGGCCGAGCTCGAGCGGGGGCGCCGCCGCGGCCCGGCGCTCGCCGCGCGCGGCGCTCTCCTGCGAATCCCTGTCGGCCGTTTCGGTGGTGAACATGACGCTACGCTTCACTTTCCGGTCTCACCCCGTACCACGCCGGTAACGTTCGAGCACCGCCAGCATCGGCTTGGGCCGATAGTCGGCATCGAGCGGCAGGGGCCTCGCCCTGGCGCCATCCTTGCGCGGGAAGGTCTCCCCGACCCAGGAATAGCGGTCCGTCAGCCCCCAGGTGACGATCGCCTTCGGCCGCTTGGCGGAGGCGACCGCGCCGAGGAAGCTCGCGACCAGGGCCGCGGCGCGCTTGTCCCGCAGCGCGGCATCCGCCGGCATCTTCCAGTCGATCACGTCGAGCTCGGTGATCTCGACATCGAGGCCGAGCGCGTCGAGATCGCGCATGAAGCGCTGGAGGCCGTCGATGTCGATCGTCCTCTCGGCGTAGAGATGGGCCTGCATGCCGAGGCCGTGGATCGGAATGCCCTTGTCGCGGAGGCGCCGGCAGATGTCGAGCGCCACGGCGCGGCGGGCGGCGGCGCCCGCGTCCCGCTCCTCGAAATGGAAGTCGTTGAGCACGAGCCGCGCCTTGGGGTCGGTGCGGGCGGCGGTGCGGAAGGCGATCTCGACATGCTCCGGCCCGAGCAGGTGCTGCCAGACCGTGTCGCGCCAGGGGCCGCCGGAGGTGGGATCGTATTTGATCACCTCGTTGACGACGTCCCAGGTGGCGATGCGGCCCTTGTAGCGGTCGACCACGACCTCGATGTGGCGGACGAGCTCGCGCTCGGCCTCGGCGCGGGTCGTCATCTCGCCGACCCAGGGCGGCAGGGCCTCGCCCCAGAGCAGGGTGTGGCCGCGCAAGGCCTTGCCGTTGGCCTCGGCGAAGGCGACGATCTCATCGGCGCCGGCGAAATCGAAGCCCGCGCGCTCATGGCGCAGCGCGTCCCATTTCAGATCGTTCATCGGCACGACGATGTCGCAATAGCGCTTCAGCGCCTCGCGATAGCGCGGATCGCCCCGGAAAGCGCCGATCTCGGCCGCCGAGCCGAGGGCGACCGGGCGCGACGCGGCGCGCGCGGGGGCGGCGCCGGCGGCGAGCGCGGCCGCGCCGGCGCGGAGCGCTGCGCGCCGCGTCGGCATCAGCCTGTCCCGATCCGCTTCGATGTCCTGCGCCACGTCGGCATGATTCCGTTTCGTTTAGGGTCGCTCAACGCCTCTGGCGCTAAAGGATTCCCAGATCCGCACGCTGTCAGGCATAAGCCGGGCCAGCCTCCGCGAGCACCGATCGATGTTGCCCAGCCCCGCAGCCATTCTTTCCTATCTCACCATCCTGAGCGGCTCCGCGGGCCGGCTCGTCATCTCGCTTGTCTACTTCCTCATCGTTGCGAATACGTTGACCCTGGCCGAATTCGGCCTGTTCGCCACCGCCTCCGCCACCGGCCTCATCCTCTCGCGCCTGCTCGCCTTCGGCTTCGTCTCGCCGCTCTACCGTGTCGCCACCGTCAAGCCGCGCCTGCTCGGCGCCTATCTCGCCGGCTTCGCTGCGCTGAGCCTCGCCTCGCTGCCGCTGATCGCCGCCGCGGCGGCGGCCGCCTATGGCCTGCTCTTCGCCGACCGCCTCGCCGTGCTGCCTTTTACGCTGATCATCGTGGCGGAAGTGCTGTGCTGGCGGCCGGTCGAGGTCGTCGCGATCGTCAATAACGGCCTGCGGCGCTTCCGGCAGGCGGCGTTGCTGGTCATCATCGGCTCGTCGCTGCGGACGGCGGCCGCCCTGCTCTTCATCGGCTTCGCCCGGCCCGCCCTCGAAAGCTGGGCGGCGGCCTATCTCGCCGCGACCTTCGCCAGCCTCGTCGTCGCGCTCGTCGGCTTCCTGCCGCCGGCGCGCTGGCGCTTCGTGCGGGCGCTCTATCCGCGGCGCATGGCGGATGCGGTCTTCGCGGGAGCGGCCGACATCGTCTTCTACGTCCAGTCCGAGCTCGACAAGCTGCTGGTGCTCGGCCTCGCCGGCGAGCGGACGGCGGGCCTCTACGCCATCGCGCTCCGGGTGATCGACCTCACCGCCATGCCGGTGCGCAGCTTCAACCAGATGCTGGTGCAGAAGATCATGCAGGACCGCGGCGTCGGCGGCGGCCGGCGCCTTGCCGTCTACGAGGCCGGGATCGCGCTGGTTTCCGTCGCCGGGCTGGTCGCGGTCATCGTCGCGCTGAAGCCCTTTCCGGGGCTGCTCGGCCGCAACGTCTCGGAGGCTGCCTATCTGTTCGCGCCGATGCTGCTGGTGCCGGCCTTCCGCAACCTCGTCGAATACCATGCCGAGCTGCTTTATGCGCGCGAGCGCACCGGCTCGCGCATCCTGCTGCTGTGCCTGCTGACGGCGCTCAAGGCGGGCCTGATCTCGCTGGTGATGTCGCGCTTCGCCGCGCATGAGGACTGGGCGGCCTGGATGAACGGCGTCTTCGGGCTGGTCTATCTGGTCTCGGCCGCCTTCACCTACCGGCTGCTGGGGCAGGCCACTTCCGGCGCCCGGCCCTGAGCCTCAGGCCGAGGCCTGCCGCTCGAACAGCGCCCTGACCCGGTCGAGCGGCTGGCCGATGAAGGACTGCACGCCGACGGCGACCTGCCAGGGTTCCAGCACCTCCTCGAAGCTCTTCAGCAGGTCGAGGCCGGTCACGTCCTCGGGGAACCAGTAGACCTTGCAGAGCTCGCGCGCATCCGGCCAGTGGCCGGCCGCCTCCAGCCCCAGCACCTGTTCGACATAGTAGCCGTAGAGCATGTATTCGGAGAACTGCCGGTCGCGCGCGATGGCTGAGACCCAGTCGCGCCCGCTCAGCCTCTCGACATGGGCGAGGAGCCCGCGCACATGGTCGCTGCGCCAGCTCACCATGTTGTTGATGTAGTCCGGGCCCGGATAGGAGGGCGCGCCGATGCCGAGCAGCGCCGCGGCGTTCTCGCACCAGGGCCGGTGGCGCGCCATCCCGGCCGTGATCGCGTCCGGCTTGCGGTAGAGCCGCACGGCGCCGCCCCGCTCGAGGCCGGCGAGGTCGAACGGCCTGACGAACAGCATGTCCGAATCGGCGAAGAGGATGACCTCCTCGGGAGCGACGGCGGCGACCGCGAATTTGCGGAGCTGCTGGGCGTGCCAGCCGCGCAGCGGCGGCAGGCCGCGCCCCAGGGCGCGCATCCCGGTCCAGACCCGCCGCCGGCCCAGGCTGAACGGGTCCGGCCGGGGCTTCAGCCAAGCCGGCAGGAGCTGCGATTCGGGCAGGATGCGCCGGCGCGGCCCCTCGAGATCGCGGAACAGCGGCAGGTCGCGATCCTCGACCAGCAGGTAGTGCATGGCGTGGCCGCTGACGAAGCGGTCGATGCTGGCGCAGAGCAGGCGGCAACGATCGACGTCGCCCCTGTAGCTCGGCGTCGCCAGGGCATGGCTGCGTTCCACGATGCCCGCCCGGCCTAGCGGGCCCCGGCCAGATATTGCCGGGTGACCCGCATCAGGAAGGCAGGGTTGCCGAGCACGTAGCGGCGCCAGAGCCGGCGCGGCTCGCGCCAGAGCCGGTAGATCCATTCGAGGCGGACCTTGCGGACCGCCTCCGGCGCCCGCGGCACCTCGCCGGCAAAGAAGTCGAACAGCGCCCCGACGCCCGCCGCGACCGCGCAATGACGGGCGCGCAGCGCGCGGGCGATGAAGCGTTCCTGCAACGGATTGCCCATGGCCACGAGCAGCAGGTCGGGCCGATCGGCCTCGAGGCCGTCGAGCAGCCGGGCTTCCTCTTCCGGCGCATAATAGCCGTGCGACACCACCGCGAAGCGGTGCCGGGGATAGCGCCGGCGCATCTGCTCCGCGGCACGCTCGACCACGCCGGGCCGGCCGCCGAGCAGGGCGACCTTCAGCGGCCGCGCCTCGGCGGCGAAGAAGGCCGGAAAGAAGTCCGTGCCGTTCAGGTTGTCGGGAAACGGCGCGCCGTAGAGCAGCCGGCTGCCCAGATCGACCCCGATCCCGTCGGCCAGGACGAGGAAGGTCGAGAGGCTGCGCCGCAGGGCGGCGTCGCCGCTCGCGACATTGACGAGATTGGCGTTGCAGAAGGCCAGCTTGACATGCCCGCCCGAGACGATCGCGGCATGCAGCTCCGCCATCGCCGCAGCGCGATCGACCACGGCGATGCCGACGCCGCCGATATCGCGCTTGGCGTAACCCTGGCAGCCGCGGCCCTCGGCATCGCTCGCAAGGGGGATGGAGATCGCTGCGGACACGGGCGCCTTCGGCTGGGGGAACAGGGGCAGGTTCATGACGGAGAAACGTCAGCGCGGACACAGCCCTCCGGTCAAGGCAAAGTCAAGCGAAAGGTGAATGCCTTCTTCACCCGATCCCGGAGAGTGGATCGACCTCCCGCCCCAAGACAAATCAATGTTTTGTTTCGATCCGGAACGGCGCTTCCCACCGTTTCCGCCGCCGCTGCGGCGACGCGCCTCGCGCCTGTCGTAGCCTGGGACGAAGAGCTTGTTTCCGTCTCGTTTCGGGACGGCGGATAACATCGTCTTCCCGCGAGCGCGCGAGCGGGACATTAGCGGCGTGCATGGCCGGCCCGCGGCAGCCGCAACCATGCGCCTTCGGCTCTGGCGGCCGGCGCTCTCGCCCGTTACGGTCGCCGCAACCAAGACTGGGAGGCTGCCCGAATGAACCAAATCGATTTAGCCAAGCGCGTCGCCATCGTGACCGGCGGGGCGCAGGGGATCGGCCGCGCCGTGGCCGAGCGCTTCGCCGCCAGCGGCGCGACCGTCGCGATCTGGGACGTCGACGCCGCCCTCGCGGCGAAGGCCGCGGCCGAGATCGGCCATGGCGCGATCGGCGTCGCGGTCGACGTCACCGATGCGGCGGCCGTGCAGGCCGCGACCGATGCGCTCGAGGCCCGGCATGGCAGCGTCGACATCCTCGTCACCAGCGCCGGCATCGCCGGCCCCAACCACAAGACCTGGGACTATCCGCTGGAGGACTGGGCCCGCGTCATGAAGCTCAACGTCGACGGCACGTTGCATTGCTGCCGTTCGGTGATCCCCGGCATGCTGAAGCGCAACTACGGGCGCATCGTTCTCGTCGCCTCGATCGCCGGCAAGGAAGGCAACCCCAACGCCTCGGCCTATTCGGCCTCCAAGGCCGCCGTGATCGCGCTGACCAAATCGCTGGGCAAGGAGCTCGCCGACAAGGACATCGCGGTCAACTGCATCACGCCGGCGGCGGCGCGCACCCGCATCTTCGACCAGATGAGCGAGGAGCATATCGGCTACATGCTGGCCAAGATCCCGCGCGGGCGCTTCCTGCTGCCGGAAGAGGTCGCGTCGATGGTCGCCTTCCTCGCCTCGGCCGAGAACAGCTTCACCACGGCCGGCGTGTTCGACCTCTCGGGCGGCCGGGCGACCTACTGAGGCGCCGGGCTCGGAGCCTTGCCAATCGGCACCGCAAACTCCGTCTCCCCGTCGATGCCGCCGGGGAGAAGCCGCTTCGCGAAATTGCCCGTCGCAGTTTTCGAAGCCCTGCTCTAGCTTGGTGGCCATGACGCAGACGCTCCCCTCCGCCACCGTTCTCGGCGCCCGTGCCTTCGCCGCGCTCGCCGGCCTCAACCGCTTCTCCGACGAACCGGGCAAGCTGACCCGGCTCTATCTCTCGCCGGCCCACAGGCAGGCGGCGGAATGGGTCAAGGGCGCGATGGAGGTGGCGGGCCTTACCGCCTTCATCGACGCGGCCGGCTCCGTGCAGGGCCGGCGCGAGGGCACCGTCCCGGGCGCGCCGGCGGTGCTGATCGGCTCCCATATCGACACGGTGAAGGATGGCGGGCGCTTCGACGGCAATCTCGGCGTCGTCGCAGGCATCCTGGCGGCGCAGGCGCTGCGCGACGCCGGGATCGCCCTGCCCTTCCCGCTCGAGGTCGTCGCCTTCGGCGACGAGGAGAACGTCCGCTTCCCGACGCATCTGTCGACCTCCGAGGCGCTCGCCGGCCATTACGACCCGGCCTGGCTCGAGGCGCGCGACAGCGAGGGCGTGACGCTCTCCGACGCGCTCGTCGCCTTCGGCGGCAATCCGGCCGGCATCGCCGCGCTCGCGCGCAAGCCCGGCTCGATCAGGGCCTATCTCGAAGTCCATATCGAGCAGGGCCCGGTGCTGGAGGCCGAGAACGAGCCGGTCGGCATCGTCACCACGATCAACGCCCAGAGCCGGGCGCGCGTGCGCGTCACCGGAGAGGCCGGCCATGCCGGCACGGTGCCGATGCGGCTGCGCCGGGACGCGCTCGCCGCGGCGGCCGAGATGGCGCTGGCGCTGGAGGAGATCGCGACCGGGCACGAACTCGCCGTCGCCACGGTCGGCGTGCTGCGGCCCGACCCCGGCGCGACCAATGTCGTGCCCGGCGCCGCAGAATTCACCATCGACTACCGCGCTCCCGAAAACGCGACGCTCGCGGCGATGGAGGCGGCGATCCGCGAGCGCTTCGGCGCAATCGCGGCGCGGCGCGGCGTCGGGCTCGAGATCGCGCCCTATGCGAAGGCCGAGGCGGTGCCGATGGATGCGCGCCTGCAGGACGTCCTCGCCGCCGGCATGGCCCGCAGCGGCAGCAACCTCGCCGCCCGGCGGCTACCCTCCGGCGCCGGGCACGACGCGATGGCGATCGCCGCCATCGCGCCCGTCGCCATGCTGTTCGTGCGCAACGAGAAGGGCATCAGCCATTCGCCGCTCGAGACGATGACCGAGGCGGATGCCGGCCTCGCCATCAAGGTCCTGCTCGAAACGCTGCTGGAACTCGCCGAACGTTCGAAATAGAAGGATTCGACCCGCGACACCGCGTGCCATTTCCGAGCGCGACGCAATTGCCTAGGACATGCGCGCCGCAGGAGGCTGGCGATGGATTTCGAGACTTTCTTCCGCAAGGAACTGGACGGGCTGCGCAGCGAGGGCCGCTACCGCGTCTTCGCCGATCTGGAGCGACAGGTCGGCCGCTTTCCGATCGCCACCTTCCACAGCGAGAGCGGGCCGCGCGACGTCACCGTCTGGTGCTCGAACGACTATCTCGGCATGGGGCAGCACCCGAAGGTGCTCGCCGCGATGCACCAGGCCCTCGACGGCAGCGGCGCCGGCGCCGGCGGCACCCGCAATATCGGCGGCACCAATCACTACCATGTCCTGCTGGAGCGCGAGCTCGCCGATCTGCACGGCAAGGAAGCGGCGCTGATCTTCAATTCCGGCTACATGGCGAACTGGGCCTCGCTCTCGACCCTGGCCACCCGCATCCCCGGCTGCGTGATCCTGACCGACGGGCTGAACCATGCCTCGATGATCGAGGGCATCCGCCATTCGCGCGTCGAGAAGCACATCTTCGCCCATAACGATCCGGCCGATCTGCGCCGCAAGCTCGCCGCGCTCGACCCGGCCCGGCCCAAGCTGATCGCCTTCGAATCGGTCTATTCCATGGATGGCGACATCGCCCCGCTCGCGGAATTCTGCGACATCGCCGAGGCCTTCGGCGCCATGACCTATTGCGACGAGGTCCACGCCGTCGGCCTCTACGGGGCGCGGGGCGGCGGCGTCTCCGAGCGCGACGGGCTGGCGGACCGGCTGACCCTGATCCAGGGCACGCTGGCGAAATCCTTCGGCGTGATCGGCGGCTATATCGCCGGCTCGGCGGCGCTCTGCGACTTCATCCGCAGCTTCGCCTCCGGCTTCATCTTCTCCAGCTCGCTGCCGCCGGCGGTGGCGGCCGGCGCCATCGCCGCGATCCGGCATCTCAAGGAGAGCTCGGCCGAGCGCGAGCGCCAGCAGGACCGCGTCCTGGCGCTGCGGGCCAGGCTCGACGCGGCCGGCATCCCGCATCTGCCCAATCCCAGCCATATCGTGCCGGTGATGGTCGGCGAGGCCAAGGCCTGCAAGGCGATCAGCGACGAGCTGCTGGCGCGCTTCGACATCTACGTCCAGCCGATCAACTACCCGACCGTGCCGCGCGGCACGGAGCGGCTGCGGATCACGCCCTCGCCCTTCCATTCCGACGCCGATATCGACCGGCTGGTCTCGGCGCTCGGCCAGATTTGGGCGCGGGACGGGCTGACGCGGGCGGCCTGAGGCGGCACGCCGGGCTCCCTCAGCCCCTTTTCGCGACGATCATCAGGATCGCGCTCAGCAGGCCGAAGACCGCGGCGACGAAGGCCAGGATCAGAGTGCTCGCCCAGAACGGGAAGAAGCCGTCGATCCGCGCCTGTTCGGGCGCCGCCGCGTCATAGATCACGCTTACCGGATCGCCGACCCGATAGGCCGGCGGATTCGTCGCCCAGGAGGTGGCGAAGGTGACGGTCTGGCCTTGCGCGGTGCGGAAGCTCACCACCGGGCGATAGGTCGAATCGCCATCGCGCCGCATTTCGACGACGCGGCCCGCCGCATGATCCGCGAGAGCCTGCAGGCGCCGGTTCTCCCGGTAGCTGAGGAAGCAGGCGGTCGCCAGGACGACCGCGGCGATGCCGAAGAGGCAGCCGACGCGCCAGAACAGGAGCCTGCCGGTCCAGGCCCGCCCGGCCTCCAGCCTCGCCGGCTCGGCTTTTCTGCGGCTTTCTCCCATTCCGCCGCGGCGCCGCCCTCAGAGATTGAAGACGCGGTGCGGGACGAACTCGCCGTTTTCGACCGAGCCGGTGGCGATCAGCGTGCCGGCGCAGGTGGCGTAGGCGGCCTCCAGTTCGACCGGCGCCCCGGCGCCGCGCAGCAGGGCGCTCTGGCCGCGCTTGAGGCGGTTGGCCGCGTCGCGGTGGAGCACCACCTCGGGGATCAGGGTGAGCGCGGCCTTGACCGGCTGCAGCGCCGCCAGGGCACTCTCCGGGCTCTCCCGCAGGGTCTCGACCCCCGCCGCCTCGGCGACCGTGAACGGGCCGACGCGGGTGCGGCGCAGATGCGCGACATGGCCGAGGCAGCCGAGCGCCAGGCCGAGGTCGCGCGCGATGGCGCGGACATAGGTGCCCTTGCCGCATTCGGCCTCGAAGGTGGTGGTGGCGCCGTCATGGCTGACGATCACCAGCGAATCGATCTCGACGGGCCGCGCCTCCAGCGCGACCTCCTCGCCGTCGCGCGCCAGATCATAGGCGCGCTCGCCGGCGATCTTGATCGCCGAGAATTTCGGCGGCGTCTGCAGGATCGTGCCGGTGAAGCGCGGCAGCAGGGCCGCGATCGCGGCCTCGTCCGGTCGCTTCTCCGAGGTCGCGATCACCCGGCCCTCGGTGTCGTCGGTGTCGGTCTGCGTGCCCCAGGCGACGGTGAACTGATAGGCCTTGCGGCCGTCCATGACGAAGGGGACGGTCTTGGTCGCCTCGCCCAGCGCGATCGGCAGGAGGCCCGAGGCGAGCGGGTCGAGCGTGCCGGCATGGCCGGCCTTCTTGGCGGAGAAGGCGCGCTTGACCACGCTGACCGCATGGGTCGAGGTCATGCCGATCGGCTTGTCGAGCACGACCCAGCCATGGACGTCGCGCTTCTTCGGGCGCGGCGCCGGCGCGGCGTCCCGGACGGTCCCGGATGGGTTCTCAGCGGTCATCGTCACGGCCGTCGTCTTCTTCGTGGTCCTGGTCGATCTTCAGGCGCTGGACCTGCGTGTCGCGGCGCACTGCGTCGGAATCGAGCAGCGCGTCGATGCGCTCGGCCTCGGCGAAGCTCTCATCGGCGCGGAAGCGGACGTCCGGCGCGTATTTCAGGTTCACCCGATGGGCGATCTCGCCGCGGATATAGCGCTTGTGGCTCTCGAGCGCCTTGAGCACCGGCGCGACGTCCTGCCCGCCGAGCGGCATGATGTAGGCGGTGGCGAGCTTGAGATCGGGCGAGAGGCGCACCTCGGGGACGGTGACGACATGGTTCGCCAGCACGTCGTCATGGATGTCGCCGCGCGCCAGCATCTCGGCCAGCGCATGTCGGATCAGTTCGCCGACGCGGAGCTGGCGCTGGGACGGGCCTGAGAGCTTGGAAGGTTTTGCCATGATGTCTCGCTCTCCGGGATCGGACCGGATGGTTCAACGGGTCATTCCGGGGCGCGCCGTCAGGCGCGAGCCCGGAACCCATGAACACGGGTAGGGCAGAAAAGGGCGGAAGGGCAGCCCCCTTCTGCATCGATAGAGGATATGGGTTCCGGGCTCTTCGCTGCGCGAAGCCCCGGAATGACCCGTTGGCGGCCGCCTCAGAGGCTGCGCTTGATCTCCTCGACGCGATAGCACTCGATCACGTCGCCGACGCGCATGTCCTGGTAGTTCTCGAAGGCCATGCCGCAATCCTGGCCGGCCACGACCTCCTTGGCGTCGTCCTTGTAGCGCTTGAGCTGCGAGAGCTTGCCCTCGTGGACGACGACGTTGTCGCGGATGAGCCGAACATGGGCGCCGCGCTCGATGGTGCCGTCGCTGACGCGGCAGCCGGCGACCTTGCCGACCTTCGAGACGTTGAAGATCTCGAGGATGTCGGCGTTGCCGAGCATGGTCTCGCGCAGGGTCGGCGCCAGCAGGCCCGACATCGCGTCCTTCACATCATCCATGAGGTTGTAGATGATGTTGTAGTAGCGGATCTCGACGCCGGAACGCTCCGCCGCCTCGCGCGCCTCCTTGTGCGCGCGGACGTTGAAGCCGACCACCACCGCGCCCGAAGCCTGGGCGAGGGTGATGTCCGATTCGGTGATGGCGCCGACGCCGGAGGCGAGCACGCGGGCGCGCACCTCGTCGTTGCCGACCTTCTCGAGCGCGCCGACAATGGCTTCCACCGAGCCCTGCACGTCGCCCTTGACGACGAGCGGGAACTCCTTGCGGCCGGCGCCTTCCTTGAGCTCGCGCATCATCTCGGCGAGCGAGCGGCCGGCGCCCGAGGCCGCGCCGCGGGCGGCGAGGCGGTCGCGGCGCTGACGCTCGCGGTATTCGGTGATCTCGCGGGCCCGCGCCTCGGACTCGACCACCGCGACGCGGTCGCCGGCCTCGGGCGTGCCGTTGAAGCCGAGCACCTCGACCGGCATGGAGGGCGGAGCCTCCTTCACCTGCGCGCCGGTATCGGCGATCAGGGCGCGGACGCGGCCCCATTCGGCGCCCGCCACGACGATGTCGCCGGTGCGCAGCGTGCCGCGCTGGACGAGAACGGTCGCGACCGGGCCGCGGCCGCGATCGAGCTTGGCCTCGATCACCGTGCCTTCGGCCGGACGCTCCGGATTGGCCTTGAGCTCGAGAACCTCGGCCTGCAGCGAGATCGCCTCGAGCAGCTTGTCGAGGTTCTGGCCCATGCGTGCCGAGACCTCGATCTCGAGCGTGTCGCCGCCGAGCGACTCGACCTGGATCTCGTATTGCAGCAATTCGGCGCGGACGCGGTCCGGATTGGCCTCCGGCTTGTCGATCTTGTTGATCGCCACGATCAGCGGCACCCTGGCCGCCTTGGCGTGCTGGATCGCCTCGACCGTCTGCGGCATGACGCCGTCATCGGCCGCCACGACCAGCACGACGATGTCGGTCACCTTGGCGCCGCGGGCGCGCATCGCCGTGAAGGCGGCGTGGCCGGGCGTGTCGATGAAGGTGATCTTGTCGCCGAGCGGCGAGGTCACCTGATAGGCGCCGATATGCTGGGTGATGCCGCCGGCCTCGCCGGAGACGACCTTGGTCTTGCGCAGCGCGTCGAGCAGCGAGGTCTTGCCGTGGTCGANNTGATGGTCACGACCGGCGGCCGCGGCATCAGGGTCTCGTCGGCGTCGGGCATGTCGAACAGGCCTTCCTCGACATCGGCCTCGGAGACGCGCTTGACGGTGTGGCCCATCTCCTCGGCGATGAGCTGGGCGGTGTCGGCGTCGATCACATCGGTGATCTTGTGCATCGCGCCCTGCTTCATCAGCAGGCGGATGACGTCGACGCCGCGCTCCGCCATGCGGTTGGCGAGCTCCTGGATGGTGATCGTCTCCGGGATCGTCACCTCCCGCATCACGCGCTCCTTCTGCGCGTCGGAGGGACGATGGCCGGTCATGCGCTGGACGCGGCGGCGGAAGGAGGCGACCGAGCGCGTGCGCTCGTCGTCCCCGCCGGTGGCGGTGGCCAGCGTCAGGCGGCCGC
>UBNE01000034.1 GCA_900466745.1 Hyphomicrobiales bacterium
GGCGCGAGGCCGCCCGCGCCCGCGGCGAGAGCCGGCTCGTCCAGTTCGCGCTGATCGGCGTCTCGCTTGCCTTCCTGCTTTTCTTCCTGCTGCTGCCGCTGGCCGCGGTCTTCGTCGAGGCCGCGGCGCGGGGCTGGCAGGCCTACCGCGCCGCGGTCACCGAGCCCGACGCGCTGGCGGCGATCCGCCTCNNCCCTGCTCGTCGCGGCGATCGCCGTGCCGTTCAACACCGTGGTCGGCATCGCCGCCGCCTGGGCCGTCGCCAAGTTCGAGTTCCGCGGTAAGAACCTGCTGATCAGCCTGATCGACCTGCCCTTCTCGGTCTCCCCCGTCATTTCGGGCCTCGTCTTCGTGCTGCTCTTCGGCGCGCAGGGCTATTTCGGGCCCTGGCTGCAGGCGCACGACATCAAGATCGTCTTCGCGCTGCCGGGGCTGATCCTCGCCACGGTCTTCGTCACCTTCCCCTTCGTGGCGCGCGAGCTGATCCCGCATATGCAGTCGCTCGGCTCGGCCGACGAGGAGGCGGCGCTGACGCTCGGCGCCTCGCCCTGGCGCACCTTCTTCACCATCACCCTGCCGAATGTGAAATGGAGCCTGTTCTACGGCGTGCTGCTCTGCAACGCCCGGGCGATGGGCGAGTTCGGCGCGGTCGCGGTCGTCTCGGGCAAGATCCGCGGCGAGACCAACACCATGCCGCTGCATGTCGAGATCCTCTACAACGAGTATATGGGGCCGGCCGCCTTCGCCGTCGCCTCGCTGCTGGCGGGGCTCGCCCTCGTCACGCTCGTGCTCAAGACGCTGCTGGAATGGCATTACGGCGACGCCATCGCCGCCAGCCGCCGCCACTGACCCCGCACCGGACGAAGGACGCCCTCATGTCGGTCGCCGTCACCATCGAAACCATCGAGAAGCGCTTCGAGAACTTCCCGGCGCTGCGCGGCGTCTCGCTCGACATCCAGCCGGGCGAGCTCGTCGCGCTGCTCGGCCCGTCGGGCTCCGGCAAGACGACGCTGCTGCGCCTGATCGCCGGGCTGGAGGAGGCCGATCGCGGCCGCGTGCTGTTCGGCGAGACCGATACGCGCGACCTCTCCCTCCGGGAGCGCCGCATCGGCTTCGTCTTCCAGCAATACGCCCTGTTCAAGACGATGAACGTCGCCGACAACATCGCCTTCGGTCTGCGCTCCCGCCCGCGCGGGGAACGGCCGGGCGCAAGCGAAATCGGCAGGCGCGTCAAGGAGCTGCTCGAGCTGGTTCAACTGCCGGGACTGGAAAAGCGCTATCCGAGCCAGCTCTCCGGCGGCCAGCGCCAGCGCGTCGCGCTCGCCCGCGCGCTGGCGATCGAGCCGCGCGTCCTGCTGCTCGACGAGCCCTTCGGCGCGCTCGACGCCAAGGTGCGCAAGGATCTGCGCGCCTGGCTGCGCGAACTGCATGGCCGCACCGGCCACACCACCGTCTTCGTCACCCACGACCAGGAGGAGGCGCTGGAGCTGGCCGACCGCGTCGCCATCCTGAACGAAGGGCGCATCGAGCAGGTCGGCTCGGCCGACGACGTCTACGACCATCCGGCGACGCCCTTCGTCTGCGAGTTCCTCGGCGAGGTGAACAAGCTGCCGGTCAAGGTCGTCGGCAGCCAGGCCTTCTTCGGCGACCGGCCGGTGCTGGGCGGGCTGGCGCAGAACCAGGGCGGGCCGGCCTCGCTCTATGTCCGCCCGCAGCATCTGCGCATCGTCGACGAGACGCCGCTGGCGCTGCCCGGCACCGTCGAGCATCTGCGCCGCAACGGCCCCCTGCGCCGGGCCGAGGTCGCGGTCGATGGGCTGAAGAAGCGGCTCGACGTCGATCTCGCCAGCCAGGTGGCGCCGGCGATCGGCGAGCGGGTCAGGCTGCGCATCACCCATGGCAATCTGTTCGCGGCGGCCTGATCCCCGATTCCCGCGGGAGGCGGGCGGGCCGAAAACCGGTTTCCACTTTTCCGCCCGATGCCATAGCCTCCCGACCGAATCCCGGCGGCGATGGACGCGGCCGGTCCCCGGTCCGGACAGGAGATCGCGATGAAAGCACGCGCGAAATGGGTGGAAGGCATGGCCTTCATGGGCGAGGCCGGCAGCGGCCATGCGGTGATGATGGACGGCGCCCCCGACCATGGCGGCCGCAATATCGGCATCCGGCCGATGGAGATGCTGCTGATCGGGCTCGCCGGCTGCACCGGCTTCGACGTCGTCAGCATCCTCAGGAAGGGCCGCGAGACCGTGACCGGCTGCGAGGTCGAGGTCGAGGCGGAACGCGCCGCGACCGACCCCAAGGTCTTCACCAGGATCCACCTGCATTACCGCATCTCCGGCAAGGGGCTCTCGCGCGCCAAGGCGGAGCGCGCCGTCACATTGTCGAAGGAAAAATACTGTTCGGCTTCGATCATGCTCGGGGCGACCGCCGAGACGAGCTACGCGCTCGACGTGATCGACGAACTGCAGAAGGACGAAGCTGCATGAGCCAGCCCGCATTCGCCGGACTGATCGCCCCCGAGGCCCTCGCCGCCCGGCTCGGCGACGAAAACCTCGTCGTCATCGACATCCGCACCGCCGCCGATGGCGGCCGGGAGGCGTTCGAGGCCGGGCATATCCCGGGCGCCGTCCATTCCGACTACGCCGCCGATGGCTGGCGCGCCAGGGTCGGCAACGCGCCCGGCATGCTGCCCGCCGCGGACCACCTCGCCGCCCTCGTCGGCCGCCTCGGCATCAGGCCGGATGACGACGTCGTCATCGTCCCGGCCGGAACGGCGCCGACCGACTTCGCCGCGGCGGCACGGGTCTACTGGACGCTGAAGTTCATCGGCCACGGCCAGCAAGCCATCCTCGACGGCGGCTTCAGGGGCTGGACCAGCGACCAGCAGCGCCCGGTCGAGACCGGCCCGTCCCGGCCGAAAGCGGCGCCGCCCTATCCCGTCGTCGCCCAGCAGCACCTGCGCAGCACGACCGACGCGACCCTGATCGCCTCGCGCAGCAAGCAGGCGAGCCTGGTCGACGCCCGCGGCCCGCGCTATTTCGAAGGCCGCGAAAAGGCGGCCGAGGCGACGCGCGGCGGCCATATCCCCGGCGCGATCCCGCGCGACTATGCCGGCGCCTTCGAACCCGGCACCGGCCGGCTCAAGCCGCGCGCCGAGCTGGAGCAGCTCTTCGCCGCGGTGCCGCAGGGGCCGGCGATCTCCTATTGCAACACCGGCCATTCGGCTGCGGCGAACTGGTTCGTGCTGTCCGAACTGCTCGGCCGCGAGGAGGTCGCGCTCTATGACGGCTCGATGACCGACTGGACGCAGGACCCGGAACGCCCGGTGGCGACGGGACCCGCGGGCTGAGCGACCCAACACGCGCCCTGCCCTGATCCTGCGAGACGCGAGCTTTTTCGGCTCGCTCCTCGGGATGAGGGCTCGCATGTCGGCTCCGAGCATCGGCCTTCGGAATTGCCAAACAGCTTGAAAAGGTTCAAAGGAAGCGCCGCCTGCGCGTCGCGATGCGCCGGCGGCTCCCGACATATTGGACACAAGCATCAGCCGATGAACGCCGTCGCGCCGAAAATCTCCTTCGTCTCGCTGGGCTGCCCGAAAGCCCTCGTCGATTCCGAGCGGATCATCACCTCGCTGCGCTCCGAGGGCTACGAGCTCTCGAAGAGCCATTCCGGCGCCGATCTCGTCATCGTCAACACCTGCGGCTTCCTCGACAGCGCAAAGGCCGAATCGCTCGAGGCGATCGGCTCGGCCATGGCCGAGAACGGCAAGGTCATCGTCACCGGCTGCATGGGCGCCGAGCCGGAGCAGATCCGCGACGTCTTCCCGAACGTGCTCGCGATCACCGGCCCGCAAGCTTATGAGAGCGTCGTCTCGGCCGTGCATCAGGCCGTGCCGCCCAAGCACGACCCCTTCGTCGATCTCGTCCCCGACCAGGGCGTCAAGCTGACGCCGCGGCACTACGCCTATCTCAAGATTTCAGAGGGTTGCAACAATCGCTGCACCTTCTGCATCATCCCGAAGCTGCGCGGCGACCTGGTCTCTCGGCCGATCGGCGAGGTGCTGCGCGAGGCCGAGAAGCTGGCCAAGGCCGGCGTCAAGGAACTGCTGGTGATCTCGCAGGACACCAGCGCCTATGGCCTCGACATCAAATACGCGCCGTCCCTGTGGAAGGACCGCGAGATCCGCACCCGCTTCTTCGAGCTCGCCCGCGAGCTCGGCCAGATGGGGATGTGGGTCAGGCTGCACTATGTCTATCCCTACCCGCATGTCGACGAGGTCATCCCGCTGATGCAGGAGGGCGTCGTGCTGCCCTATCTCGACATCCCGTTCCAGCACGCCTCGCCGAGCGTCCTCAAGGCGATGCGCCGGCCGGCGCATCAGGACCGCACGCTCGACCGCATCCGCAAATGGCGCGAGATCTGCCCGGATCTCGCCATCCGCTCGACCTTCATCGTCGGCTTCCCCGGCGAGACCGAGGAAGACATGGACATCCTCGTCGACTGGCTGAAGGAAGCGAAGCTGGAGCGCGTCGGCTGCTTCAAATACGAGCCGGTCAAGGGCGCGCCCGCCAACGCGCTCGGCCTTGCCCTCGTCCCGGAGGAGGAGAAGGAGGCACGCTGGCACCGCTTCATGAAGACCCAGGCCGAGATTTCCGCCCGCATCGTCAAGGGCCGCGTCGGCAAGCGCATTCCTGTCATCATCGACGAGGCCGGGCCGAGCGTCGCGAAGGGCCGCTCGAAATGGGATGCGCCGGAGATCGACGGCAACGTCTATGTCGCGAGCCGCCGGCCGCTGCGCCCGGGCGACATCGTCACGGTCAAGATCGAGCGCGCCGACGCCTACGACCTGCACGGCGTCGCGGTCTGAGCACGATGGGGCCGGCTCGGGGCCGCAACGCCCTCAATCGAAGGCGCAGAGCCGGCGGACCGGCCGGCCGCCGCATGGCGCAGCCGCACCGGGCCCGGAATGCGCATCCGCTCCTGCAGGACCGGCATGCGGATGGCGGAGGCTGCGGGATCTTCCGTGCCCCGCTCCCGGAGCTGCTGTGCCAGCGCAACGCCGGAAAGACCTGACATACCGAGAAGAAAAATGACTGCCTGAAACCGGGTCGACATGACTGTCGTCCTGAAATGCGAGTCGGCGTTGCGCTGGCTCCCATTCGTCGCGGCGACATCGCCGCAGGTTCACGGCTTCGGCAAAATTGCGCCCCGCGCGGCAGGGCGCATCAGCGGGTCACCCCGGGCGAAGCCCTTGGGTCCGATCTTCGATCGGCCCAAGGATAAACTCCGCGCAGATCCGGGACCCATGGCTGAGCGCTTCCGAAGACGGTTCAGGCCTGGATCCCGGGTCAAGCCCGGGATGACCGCGTGGTTCCGCGCAGAATCGACCCGGCCTAGGGAATCAGCACCGTCGAGCCGGTCGTGCCGCGCGACTCCAGCGCGCGATGCGCCTCGGCGGCGTCCTTCAGCGGGAAGGTGGCGTTGACCGGCACCTTGATCTTGCCGGAGAGAACGGCGTCGAACAGGTTCTTCGCCATCGCGACCAGCGTTTCGCGCTTCGCGGTATGCGTCATCAGGGTCGGGCGCGTGACATAGAGCGAGCCCTTGGCCGAGAGGACGCCGAGATTGAAGGCCTCGACCGGGCCGGAGGCGTTGCCGAAGGAAACCATCAGGCCGAAGGGCTTCAGCGTGTCGAGCGACTTCATGAAGGTGTCCTTGCCGACGCCGTCATAGACCACGTCGCAGAGCGCCCCGCCGGTGATCTCCCTGACCCGCGCGACGAAATCCTCCTCGCGATAGTTGATGACATGGTCGGCGCGATGGGCCTTCGCCAGCTCGACTTTCTCTTTCGAACCGGCCGTGCCGATCACGGTGGCGCCCAGCGCCTTGCCCCATTGGCAGAGGATCAGGCCGGTGGCGCCGGCGGCGGCGTGGACCAGGATGGTGTCGCCCGGCTTCACCTTATGGGTCCGGTGCAGCAGGTATTCGGCGGTCAGGCCCTTCAGCATCATGCTGGCGGCGGCCTCGTAGGAGATGCCCTCCGGCAGCGCGACGGCGTTCGCCGCCGGCACGATGCGCTCCTCGGCATAGGCGCCGAGCCCCGAGACCACGGCGACACGGTCGCCGGCCTTGAACTCCGTCACCTTCGGCCCGACGGCGAGCACCTCGCCGGCGCTCTCGTTGCCGAGCGTGAAGGGCAGTTGCGGCGCGGGGTAGAGCCCCGAGCGGAAATAGGTGTCGATGAAGTTGAGGCCGATGGCGCGGTTGCGGATCAGGATCTCCCCCGGCCCGGGCTCAGGCAGCGCGACGTCCTCGAACACCAGCACGTCCGGCCCGCCGGTCTTGTGCGCGCGAATGGCTTTGACCATGGAATGCATCTCCCTCGATGAATGGCCCGAGCATAGTTCATCGCGCATGCAAGCAGCATCCTCGCGCAACGCAAGCCGCCCCTTGCGACTTTGCGGCCCGTGGCCAAAACGCCGCGCATCGGCTAGCGAGAAGACATGAGCACGCATGCCGACGAACCGCTCGATATCGCCGTCGTGGGCGCCGGCCCCGTCGGGCTCGCCGCGGCGCTGGCGCTGGCGACGGAAGGGCGCAGCGTCGCCCTTCTCGGCCCGCTGGCGACGCCCCGCGACGGACGCACCGTCGCCCTGCTCGACAGCTCCTGGCGCCTGCTCGCCGAGCTCGGCGTCCGGGACGCGCTCATGGACAAGGCGGCGCCGCTCGCCGTGATGCGGCTGGTCGACGACAGCGGCAGCCTGTTCCGCCAGCCCCCGGTCGAGTTCCGCGCCTCCGAGATCGGGCTCGACGCCTTCGGCTGGAACGTCGAGAACGCCGATCTGACCAAGGCTTTGGCCGCGGCCGCCGGGGCACGGCCGGGCCTGCGGCTGCTGCCCGGGCTCGTCCGCGCGATCGCCCCCGGAGACGGCGCGGTCGGGCTCTCCGGCGACGGCTTTGCGCCGTTCAGGGCGCGTCTCGTCATCGGCGCCGACGGGCGCAATTCGCAGGTCCGGGCCGCCGCCGGGATCGCGAGCCGCGACTGGCGCTATCCGCAGGTGGCGCTGACCGGCATCTTCGAGCACCGCCGCGACCATCGCGAGACCTCGACCGAATTCCACACCCGCAAGGGTCCCTGCACGCTCGTCCCCCTGCCCGGCCGGCGCTCCTCGCTGGTCTGGCTGCTCGATCCCGCGGCGGCGGAAGCCGTCGCGGCCCTAGACGATGCCGGCTTCGCCCGCAGGGTCGAGACGCAGGTGCAATCGCTGCTCGGCGCGATGCGCCTCGTTGGGGCGCGCGGGCGCATCCCGATGGGCGGGCTCTCGGTCGATCGCTTCGCCGCCGGCCGCATGGCGCTGATCGGCGAGGCCGCGCATGTCTTCCCGCCGATCGGCGCGCAGGGGCTCAATCTCGGCCTGCGCGACGTCGCGGCATTGCGCGATGCCGTGACCGGGAGCGACGATCCGGGCAGCGAGCGGGCGATGGCGGCCTATGACGCGGCGCGGCGCACCGATGTCCGGCTGCGGACCGGCGCGGTCGACGCGCTGAACCGCACGCTGCTGACCGGTCTTCTGCCCGCCGACCTGATGCGCGGCGCAGGGCTATTGGCGCTGTCGCGGATCGGGCCGCTGCGGCGCTTCGTGATGCGGCAGGGTTTGGCCGGCGGGGCCGAGACGCGCCGCAGCGCCGTCTAGATCATCGCGCGTCCTTTCGGACGCGGTAACGATGATCTATCCCATTGCTGGCGCATCGGATTTTTCCGAAAAGTGGATTCCACTTTTCGGTCCGATGCTCTAGCGCTCCTCCAGCACCGTTTTGGTATCGGCGCCGCTGGCCGCGACACGGCGCATGCCGGCCACCTGCGACCGGAACACCGGCGCCAATGGCAGGGGCGTCGAGACCAGCCTACGGCCGCCGGGCTCCTCGGCTTGCGCATCGAGCAGGCCGCGCGCCGTGACGTGGGAATCGGCCATCGCCTCTTCCAGCGTGCGTACGACGGTGCAGCAGCAATCCAGCGGTTCGAGCCTCGCGCGCCAATGCGCGGCGCTCTCGCCGGCGATGATCGCGGCGACCGCAGCCCGCGACGCCTCTGGGCGGCGGCGGTCGTCGCGGAAAGTCTCGTCGAGCCCGATGCCGTCGCAGAACGCCTGCCAGAACTTCGGCTCCAGCGCCCCCACCGCGAGGAACCAGCCATCGGCGGTGGCGTAGAGGCCGTAGCGCGGGCTCGCCCCCGTCAGCAGCCCCTCGCCGCCCTCGGGAAAGGAGCCGGTGGCCTGGCCCTGCGCCAGCCCGTACCAGGCGAAGGTCGGCATGGCGTCGGCCATGGCGATGTCGAGATGGCAGCCCTGCCCGCTGCGCCCGCGCTCCAGCAGCGCCAGCAGGATGTTGAGCACGGCCGGCATGGTGCCGCCGGCGATGTCCGCCACCAGCGGCGGCGGCAAGGGCGGCGGCGCCCCGCGCTGCAGCGACTGGCCGAGCAGGCCGCCGATCGCCTGGTAGTTGATGTCGTGCCCGGCCTCCTGCGCCCGCGGCCCGGCCTGGCCATAGCCGCTGATCGAGCAGTAGATCAGCCGCGGGTTGAGGCGCTTCAGCGCCGCGTAGCCGAAGCCGAGGCGCTCCATCACGCCGGGCCGGAACTGCTCGATCAGGATATCCGCCTTGGCGATCAGCGGGTTCAGCCGCTCCAGCGCATCGGGCGCCTTCAGGTCGATCTCGATGCTCTGCTTGCCGCGGTTGAGCACGGCGAAAGGCGCCGCCGTCTCGCCGAAGCGGGGCGGAAAGCCGCGCATGTCCTCCCCGCCCGGCCGCTCGACCTTGACGACGCGGGCGCCGGCCTCCGACAGGAACAGGCTCGCCAGAGGGCCCGGCAGCAGCGTCGAGAAGTCGAGGACGAGCAGGTCGTCAAGCGGCGGCATCGGCGGCCTCTAATGGAAGAGATCGGCCGCTATTCTGCCCGTCTTCACCAGCCACAGGAAGCCCGGCAGCGTGATCATCGAAACGATCGTGCCGACGAGGATGCAGGCCGAGGCGCGCTCCACCCCGACCCTGTACTGCGTCGAGATGACGAAGATGTTCAGCGCCGGCGGCAGCGCCGCCATGATGATCGCCGCATAGATCCAGTTCACCGGGATGCCGCCGATGGCCGAGAGCAGCATCCAGACCAGCAGCGGATGCAGCAGCAGCTTGATCCCGACCAGACCCGGCACCTCGCCCGGCATCGTCTTCATCGGCCGCAGCGCCACGGTGACGCCGAGCAGGAAGAGCGCGCAGGGCGCGGCCGCCTGCGACAGCCAGAGCACCATGCGGTCGAGCGCCAGCGGCAGTTCGAGCTTGAAATAGCTCGCCGCCACGCCGGCCAGCGTCGCGACGTTGAAGGGATGCGTCAGCACCCGCCAGATCACCTCGCGCGCGGTCGCCAGCGCGCTCTTCTTCTCGACGCCGGCCAGCGCCATCAGGAACGGCACCAGCGAGAACAGCAGGATGTTGTCGAAGACGAAGATCAGCACGACCGGGGCGCTGGCATCGGGCCCGAGCGCGGCCAGGATCAGCGGCGGCCCCATATAGCCGATATTGGAATAGGCGCCGGCGACGCCCTGCATCACCGCCTGCGGCATGTTGCCATGAGTGTGCTTGAGGCCGAGCGCGAAGGAGAGGCAGAAGGCGCAGAAGGTCGCCGTGGTGGTGCAGAGGATGAACTTCCAGTTGGCGAGCTCGCTCAGCGGCTTGTCGGCGATCAGCCGGTAGAACAGCGGCGGCAGCGCCACATAGATCAGGAAGAACTGCAGCCAGGCGAGCCCTTCCTCCGGCAATCGCCTGTAGCGGCCGATGACGAAGCCGAGCAGGATCAGCCCGAAGAAGGGCGCGACCAGATTGAAGATGCTGAGAAGGTCGGCCATCGCGAAACGTTCGGATCCTTGTGGGCGCCGGCCGGGACCGGGCGGCCCGTCGATGGCTGAATCGCCGCCCGGAGGCTAAATCCCGGCCGGGCTCAATTGGCAATCCCCGGATGCGGCCGCGCCCCATTCGCTGGAAGCAAGGCGCGCGCCCCGGCCCAGCCGCTCAGGGTGGCTTTCGTCCAGTCCTGGGCCGGGCGCTCCACGAAACGCCAGACCAGGGCGGACAGGAGGAGCAGCACGAGCGTCACCGCCGCGAGCAGGGCCGCCGGCGGCAGCGCGTCGCCCAGCCGGTTGAAGGCGACGTAACCGATATGCTGATGCAGCAGATAGAACGGATAGGTCAGCCCGCCGATTGCCAGCGTCACGCCCGAGGGAAGCGGCAGGCGCGGCAGCCGGATCGCAGCCGCCACGATCGCGATGACCGCGATCGTGGCGATAGCGGTGACGAGGTCGCTGTAATCGACGTGGTAGTTCGCCCTGTTCCAGTGCAGCAGGTCGAGGGACTGGTAGACCGCGACGGCGGCGGCGAGCGCCAGAAGGGCGAGGATGCGCCGCGTATAGCCGTCCCGGAACGCGGCATAGAGCAGGAGCCCGGCGCAGAAGAAGGCACTCTCGTCGGTCAGCAGCAGGTAGCGCAGGATCTTGCTGGAAAGGAAGGCGCGGTCGAGGACGGAGATCAGCAGCCAGAGAAGGACGATGGCCGGGTAGCGCTCGCGCCGGAAGGCTCCGAGCGCCATCAGCAGCACGACCCAGCCGTAGAAGACCGCTTCGTAGAAGATCGACCAGTAGGAACCGTCCATGGCCTTCTGGCCGAGCAGCTCGGGCTTGACGATCAGATTGGCCGCCCATTGCGCCAAGTCGGTCTGCAGGAACGGCGCGCCGAAGGCCAGCACCACCAGGAAGGTCGCCGTCATGCAGATCACGAAAGTCGGGTAGATCCGGGCGAAGCGGGCGATCGCGAACTGGACCGGCGTGCGCCCCTCGGCGGAATAGGCGATCACGAAGCCGCTGATCACGAAGAACAGCGGCACGCCGAGATAGCCGTATTTCAGCACGCTTTCGGCGGCCGGCAGCGACATCCGCGTATAGTCGATCGTCGCGCCGAGGAAGCCGAAATGGAACAGGGCGACCGACAGGGCCGCCACGAGCCGCAATCCATCGAGCGCCTCGAGGCGATGTCCGGGCAGGGAGACGTTCGGCTGGTTCATGGCTCTCGTCACGTTTCGGCACAGATCCTGGGCGATTCCGCCGGCGCAGCAAACCCCGCGCCATCGCAGGCCGCCGAAGCGACACCCGCCAGGGACAGTATCCCTAGGCATATTTTCTTTGAAAGCCTGATAAGCCTATATTCCTAGGTTTTCGATCCTCCCCCGCTCCGCCGATCCGAGCTCCCCGGCGGGTCGCGGGGCGCCTGTGCAGGCGATCCAGGCGGTCCCTGCCGACACCGCGATGCGATCGGGCGCGGAAGAACATGACGGAATGTGATGGGGATTCATCGCCCGGTCGGTTGATCTCGACGTATTTGCGACGCAATTCTTGCGCAAGGGCGGCGAGAACCGAGCCGGCTGCGTATCATGCCGGCGCAGCATGGAACTGTCATGGAAGCGCGTTCGGCCAAATTCCGCATCGGGCAAGTGGTCAAGCACCGCATCTACCCGTTTCGCGGCGTGATCTTCGACGTCGATCCGGTCTTCTCCAATACCGAAGAGTGGTGGGAGGCGATCCCGGAGAACATGCGGCCGTCGAAGGACCAGCCCTTCTACCACCTCTTCGCCGAGAACGAGGAGACGGAATACGTCGCCTATGTCTCCGAGCAGAATCTCGTCGTCGACGAATCCGGCGCGCCGATCCGGCATCCGCGGGCGCGGGAATTCTTCCGCCGCGACCGCAAGGGGCAGTACCGGATCGACCGCGCCGAGCTGAACTGAGACGGCAGCCGCCGGACGGCGCCGCTTTTTCGCGGAACCGCGCCGCCAGCCCGGACCAGAGGGCCAGCCCGGCACAACGCGCGGCCGCATGCAGGAGGCTCCGCGCTTCGGCGAATCCGCCTCGGCCCAGCCCTCCCCTCGCCGGCAGGCCGGCAATCCCGGCTCATGACGAAAAAGGCCGGCCCCGCAGGGCCGGCCTTTCGATTCGTGCCGGAGGCCCGATCAGGGCTTCGGCGGCGTCGCCGGGGCCGGGGCGGCGCCCGGAGCCGGCGCAGCCGCGCCGGGAGCGGGCGCATCGCCGGCGCCGAGGCGCTTGCGCAGCTCTTCCTGCCGCTTGGCGACCTCGTCCTGCAGCTTCTTCTGCTGCTCCTCGAGCACCTTCGGATCGATCGGCGCGCCGTCGAAGCCCTTGGCGAAATCGGCGAGCGGGATCTGGAAGGTCACCTCGCGGGCGCCCTGGTTCTGGACGCTGACGTTGAGATTCGTGCCCTTCTTCATCGCGTTGATGAAGTCGTCCTTGACCTGCGCCTCGGCGAAGCAGCCGTTCGGGAAGCAGATCGCGTAGCGGCCGCCGGTCGGCTGGGCGCTGTCGACACCGAAGCGGATGCCCGGCTGGAGCAGCAGGCCGAGCGGCATCAGGAAGCGCACGATCTTGTTCGGATCGCCCTTCACGTCATAGATCGCGACGGCCAGCACCGGCTGGTCCTGATCCGAGACGAAGTCGCGGGTGGTGTAGCAGATTTCCTTGTTGGCGGCCTGGTCCTTGCCGCAGACCTTGGTCCAGCTCGTCTGCTCGGGATTGGACTTGACCTGGACGACGGTCGGGCCGGTCGGCGCGGCGGCTCCGGGCTGGGCGGGAGCCGCCGGCTGCTGGGCCGGGGCGGCGGGGCGCGCCGGCGCCGGCCGCTGAGCCTGGGCGAAGGCCGCTACGGGCGAGAAGCCCACGGCCGCGCTGAGCGCGAACGCCAGGACGGACGATGACAGGCGAAACGAAGCGGGCATTCCTTGTTTTTCCTCACAGGCGAATTCGGGATCACGACTTCGCAAGCCGCGTGCGTCACCGCCGGCGGCCCAATCGCATGACCATGCCGGCCACCGCAGACCGTGCACATCAAGGGCGATTGAGGCGTTTGAATGACACCCGCTCACGCCTTTAGCGAGTTCGGCCGGCATATTCCAGCCCGAATAACTGCCTGACCGGCCTGTCACCATGCTATTCTTCCGGCAGGGAATCAGGTTGCGCGATGGATTTGCCTCGATTGACCGTGACGCCATCGCGTCGCGAATTCGGTTTGCTGTTCACCCTGTTCCCGTTCGCCGTCGCGGCGGGAGGGAAGGCGCATGCCGATTCGGCTTCCGCCTCCGCGAATCCGGCGGAGCACGCCATCGCCATGCATGGCCGCCCGGCGCTGCCGCCGGGCTTCGACCACCTGCCCTATGCCGACCCCAAGGCCCCGAAGGGCGGGCGCATCGTCTTCGGCGTCCAGGGCACCTTCGACAGCCTCAACCCGCTGGTCGTGCTCGGCGTCGCGCCGGACGCCGTGCCGAAATACGTCCAGCAGAGCCTGCTCTACCGCTCCGCCGACGAGCCCTTCACCGCCTATGGCCTGCTCGCCTCGCGGGTCGAGCTCGACCCCGACCGGACGAGGCTCGCCTTCGAGATCGATGCGCGCGCGACTTTCTCCGACGGCCGGCCCGTTACGGGCGAGGACGTGCTCTTCACCGTCGAAATGCTGAAGACGAAGGGCAAGCCGTTTCATCGCTCCAGCCTCGCCGGCATCACCCGGGCCTCCTCATCTTCGCCGCGGCGCGTCGAGTTCGAACTCGGCGACGGCGGCAACCGCGAATTGCCGCTGGTGATCGGCTCCCTGCCGATCTTCGCCAGGCATGCGACCGACGCCGAGACCTTCGGCGAGACCAGCTTCAGGCCGGCGCTCGGCTCGGGGCCCTATGCCGTCAACGAAGTCAGGCCCGGCGAATCGCTGATCCTGAAGCGGCGCAGGGATTTCTGGGCCGAAGGGCTGCCGTTGATGCGCGGGCTCTTCAACGCCGACGAGATCCGCTACGATTTCTACCGGGACTCCAACGCGCTGTTCGAGGCGTTCAAGGCCGGGCTCTGCGATGTCCGGCTCGAGAGCGATCCGACCCGCTGGATGACCGGCTACGACATCCCCGCAGTGCATCAGGGGCGCATCGTCCGCGAGACGCTGCATTTCGACACGCCCAAGGGCATGACCGGCCTCGTCTTCAACACCCGCCGCCCGGTCTTCGCCGATATCCGGGTGCGCGAGGCGCTGGGGCTGCTGTTCGATTTCGAATGGGTCAACCGCAACCTGTTCCACGGCGTCTACCGGCGGGCCGGCAGCTTCTTCTCGGATTCGGAGCTGTCGGCGCTGGGCGTGCCGGCCGATGCGCGCGAAAAGGCGCTGCTCGCGCCCTTCCCCGGCGCCGTGCGCGAGGACGTCCTGAGCGGAGCCTGGCACCCCTCCGAGACGGATGGCTCGGGCCGCGACCGCGAGCAGGCGCGCAAGGCGCTCGACCTGCTCAACGCCGCCGGCTTCACGCTGCGCGACGGCACGCTGCGCGACGGCGGGGGCGAGCCCTTCACCTTCGAGATCACGGTGACGAACCGCCCGCAGGAGCGGCTGGCGCTGAACTATGCGCAGTCGCTCGGCCGGCTCGGCATCGCCGCCCAGGTGCGGCTGATCGACGACGTGCAGTACTGGCGGCGGCTCTCCGCCTTCGATTTCGACATGGTCCAGTGGACCTGGCCGGCTTCGGCCTCTCCCGGCAACGAGCAGATCGGCCGCTGGGGTTCGGCCAATGCCGGGCGCAAGGGCGCGCTCAACTATGCCGGGGTGGCGTCGCCGGCCGTCGACGCCGTGCTCCAGGCCTTGCTGAAGGCGCGCGAGCGCGAGGATTTCGTCGCCGCCGTGCGCACGCTCGACCGGCTGCTGATCTCCGGCTTCTACGTGGTGCCGCTCTACTACCTGCCCGACACCTGGTTCGCCCATGCCCGCGATGTCGTGCTGGCGGGGCGGCAGCCGGCCTATTTCCTGTCGAACGAGACGCTGGCGCGCCTCCCGGCCGCGCCGGACGCGGCGAATTGAGGGGGCGGCGATGCGGGTTGGACAGGACGACGCCTCCGCCCTGCTCGACGGCCTCGACCTCGACGCCCTGCTCGGGGCGCTGACCCGCGGACGCGGCTACGAGACGGCGCTGCGCGACCCGCCGGGGCGGCGCGGCTGGAGCGACGTCAACCCCGCTTCGTTGACCTTCCAGCAGCTCGACCAGCGCATCGACCGGCTGGCACGGCTTCTCTCGATCAACAAGGGCCAGCCCGGGGCGAGCGTCGCGATCATGGCGCCGCTCGGGCCGGAATCCATCGTCGCCATGCTGGCCAGCCTGCGTGCCGGGCTGTCGCCGCTAATGCTGCCGCTGCACGGCAACGAGCTCGAATTGCTGCGGCTGGTCGAGGCCTCGGGGGCGGTGATGGCGCTCGGCGTCAGCCGGATCGGGCCGCTGCGCCCGCTGCTGATCCTGCGCAACCTGGCGCTGCGCGCCTTCAGCACCCGCTTCGTCGGCGGCTTCGGCCCGGAGGTCCCGGACGGAGTCGCCCCGCTCGACGCGCTGATGGCGCAGGCCGCGCCGCATCCGCTGCCGACCCTGCCGGCGCGGCCGGCGATCCAGGTGGCCGATGCCGCGACGATGTCCGGCCCGCTGCCGCTGTCCGAGCGCGACATCCTCGCCAAGGCGCTGGAGCTGTCGCGGCTGCTGAAGCCCGTGACCTCCTCGCGCATCGTCACGACCCTGGTCGGCGGCGACCTCGCGGCCCTGGCGAGCGGTCCCGGCATGGCGATGCTGGCGGGCATCGAGCTCCTGCCGCTCGGCCTGTTCAATCTCGGCGACCTGCAGGCCTGCATCGAGGGCGGACGCGACGTCCATCTCGTCCTGCCCGGCGAAATGGAGCCGGCGCTCGCCCATTCGCGGCTGGCCGACCATCCCGCGCTGGCCAGCGTCGTCTTCGTCAGGCGGGCCGGCGAGCGCGCCTGCCCGACCCTCGGCCGGCCCGATCTCGCGATCGTGGACGTCGAGGCCCGATCGGCGGTCGCGATCGCGGTCGCCCGGCGCTAGGGATCCTGGCGGCGCCCTGCGCCACCGCATCGGAACCGCGCCCGTTCCGATGCGTTGATCTGGCCGGGCGCGCCAATGGAGAGTTCGCCATGCTCATCGCCGGCCTCGTTTCCCTCTCCCTCTCCTCCGGGCTGCTCGTCCCCGTCGCCGAGGGGCCGCCGCGCTTCGACATCGCGGCGACCTGCCGCGATGTCGGCAGGGCCGGAGACGGCGTCGGCGGAACGGTCGCGGCCTGCCGGGCCGACGAGGAAAAGGCGCGCGATTCCCTTGCGGCGAAATGGTCGAGCTATCCCGTCGCGAAGCGCAACAGTTGCGTCGCGGGCGCCAGGCTCGGCGGCCCGCCGAGCTATGTCCAGGTCATCACCTGCCTCGAGATGTGACGGCGGCTTCGGCCGGGGTCCTTCACGCGGCGGGGCCACGCAGGCCGGGCTTGCGCCGCCGGCCGGGCTTCGCCACAACAGCGCGGCCCACCCCGCTGAAAGGAGATGACATGCGCCCCCGCGCCTCGTTCGGCCCGGTTCTGGCCGGGGCCGCCCTGCTGACGGCCCTCTTGTCGACGCCGGCCCCGGCCCAGTCCGAGCGCTGCGCCGGCCTCTGGACCTCCCGCAACGAGATCTACAAGGCGCGGGGCTACTGCTTCCGCACGCAGCGCGCCATCGCCGCCTTCGGCAATGCCGGCTGCCAGTACGACGAGATCGAGGACGTGCCGCTTTCGGCCCATGACCGCCGGGTCATCGCCGACATC
The DNA here is from genome assembly GCA_900466745.1 of Hyphomicrobiales bacterium. GTDB lineage: Bacteria > Pseudomonadota > Alphaproteobacteria > Rhizobiales > Beijerinckiaceae > Allobosea > Allobosea minatitlanensis. The sequence continues at coordinate 16,707 of UBNE01000034.1, forward strand.
GTCCGGCAGGAGCGCGCCCTGCGCTGCCCGCGCTGACAGGCAGGAGGCGGCGATTGCCTGTGGAAGGCAGCCCTGCCCCGCGCCCGGCGGGCGCAAGGCCATGCTAGATCGTCGCGCGTCCTTCCGGACGCGATAACGATGATCTATCTCATTGCTGGGGCATCGGATTTTTCCGAAAAGCGGATTCCACTTTTCGGCCCGATGCTCTAGAAGCCCCCGCCGCGCCCTCGGGCGCGCTCAAACGAGACGATTCACGACCGGCATGACGACAGCGATCGAGATGGGAACGACACGGACCGGCGAACCCGGCCTGCTCGATCTCCCCGAACTGCTGGCGACGCGGCTGCTCGTGCAGGGCAATTCCGGCTCCGGCAAGTCGCATCTGCTGCGCCGCCTGCTGGAGCAGAGCGCGCCGCTGGTGCAGCAGGCCGTGATCGACCCGGAGGGCGACTTCGTCTCGCTTGCCGACCAGTTCGGCCATGTCGTGGTCGACGCCGAATGCGGCGAGGCCGAATTGCAGCGCGTGGCGCTGCGCGTGCGCCAGCACCGCGTCTCGGTGGTGCTGAACCTCGAAAACCTCGAAGCCGACGAGCAGTTGCGCGCCACCGCCGCCTTCCTCGGCGGGCTCTTCGACGTCGACCGCTCACTCTGGTTCCCGATGCTGATCGTCGTCGACGAGGCCCAGCTCTTCGCCCCCGTGATGGCGGGCGAGGCCTCCGACGAGGCGCGCCGGCTCTCGCTCGGCGCCATGACCAATCTGATGTGCCGCGGCCGCAAGCGCGGGCTCGCCGGCGTCATCGCGACGCAGCGCCTCGCCAAGCTCGCCAAGAACGTCGCGGCGGAGGCCTCCAACTTCCTGATGGGCCGCACCTTCCTCGACATCGACATGCAGCGCGCCGCCGATTTGCTCGGCATGGACCGGCGCCAGGCGGAGATGTTCCGCGACCTCGAACGCGGCCAGTTCGTGGCGCTCGGCCCCGCTCTGTCGAAGCGGCCGCTGCCGCTCCGGATCGGCGCCGTCTCCTCGGTGGACCGCGGCGGCGCCCCCGGCCTGATGCCGCTGCCCGAGCAGGCGCCGGAAGAGGCCGGCAAGCTGATCTTCACGCCCGGCGAGGACGAGCCGCCGCCGCTGGCCCGTCCGGCGCGCCCCGCGCCGCGCCCGCGCCCCGACCCGACCGAGGTGCTGCGCCGGATCGAGACCTACCGCCCTGCCCCGCTGCCGGAGCCCGAGCCGGAGATCGAGCTGGAGCCGGAAGAGCGCGAGGCGATCATGACCGAGATCCTGCGCGAGCTGATGGCCGATCCCGAGGCGCAGTCGCGGCAGATCGCGGTACTCTACCAGGACTTCACCGTGCGCTGCCGGATGCGCCGGCTCGGCCGCACGCATCTGAGCCTGGAGGAATTCCGCCGCCGGCTCGCCGTGGCGCGCGCCGGGGTCAGCGACAGCATCGCCGCGAGCGAAGGCTGGCAGGCCGCCGTCGCGGCGTCGGGCGCCTTGCCGGAGGATCTGCAGGGCCTGTTCCTGTTCATCGCCCGCACCGCGATCGAGGGCGGCTCCTGCCCGAGCGACGCGGAGCTGGCGCGGGTCTATGGCAGCCATTCGCCGAGCCGGGCGCGGCGGCTCCTCGGCTATATCGAGGAGCGCGGGCTGATCGTCTGCCATGTCGATTTCCGCGGCCAGCGCACGCTCGCCCTGCCGGCGCTCGGCGTCGAGACCGCACCCGGGCTGGCCCAGCCGCGCACGGCCGGCATGCCGCGCAGCGCGCGGGGCTAGGCAAAGAACCTCCGCCGCCATTCCGGGCTCTGCCCTGCGGGCCGCCCGGAAAGACGGAAGCGGCTCCTGCGCGTGGCCCCGTCGAAACTTGACCACCCCGCCCCCGAGCGTGCATGACCTCAAGCCGCATACACGGGTCCGGCCATGCGCGTTCTGTTGATCGACAACTACGACAGCTTCACCTGGAACCTGGTCCACCTTATCGGCGGGCTGGGAGCGGAGGTCGATGTCTGGCGCAACGACGCGCTCACGGTCGAGCAGGCGCTCGCCGGCGAGCACGACGCCATCGTGCTCTCGCCCGGGCCCTGCACCCCCGACGAAGCCGGAATCTGCCTCGATCTCGTCGGGCGGGGCGCGGGCGTGAAGCCGATCTTCGGCGTCTGCCTCGGCCTGCAGGCGATGGGCCAGGCCTTCGGCGGGAAGGTCGTGCGCTGCCCGGTGCCGATGCATGGCAAGGTCTCGCCGATCCGCCACCAGGCGCGCGGGATGTTCCGCGGCATCAACGGCCCGTTTCAAGCGACGCGCTATCACTCCCTCGTCGTCGAGCGCGAATCCTGCCCGCCGGTCTTCGCCATCGAGGCCGACACCGATGACGGCCTGATCATGGCCCTCTCGCACCGGGAGCTGCCGGTCCAGGGCGTCCAGTTCCATCCGGAAAGCATCGCTTCCGAGCATGGCGCGACGATCCTGCGGAATTTCCTCGATCTCGCGGAGCGATGGCAGAGCGAACGCGACGCCGCCGCCCTGACCCCTTCAGCCTGATTCCGCAGAGTTATCATGGACGATTTCAAACCCTTCATCGCCAAGGTGGCGACCGGCGCGACGCTCTCCCGCGACGAAGCGCGCGACGCCTTCGACACCATCCTTTCGGGCGAGGTGACGAACGCGCAATCCGCCGCCTTCCTGATGGCGCTGCGCGTCCGCGGCGAGACCGTCGACGAGATCGCCGGCGCGGTCGGCGCCATGCGCGGCAAGATGCTCACCGTCAAGGCGCCGCCGGAGGCGATCGACATCGTCGGCACCGGCGGCGATTCCTCCGGCTCCTACAACGTCTCGACGCTGGCCTCGATCATCACCGCGGCCTGCGGCGTGCCGGTCGCCAAGCACGGCAACCGCGCCGCCTCCTCGCGCTCGGGCGCGGCCGACGTGCTGACCGCGCTCGGCGTCAAGGTCGGGCTCGACGCCGCCGGCACCGAGCGCTGCATCCGGGAGGCCGGCGTCGGCTTCATGTTCGCACCGGCGCATCACGCCTCGATGCGCCATGTCGCGCCGGTGCGCACCGAACTCGGCACGCGCACCATCTTCAACCTGCTCGGCCCGCTCTCCAATCCGGCCGGCGTCAAGCGCCAGCTCATCGGCGCCTTCTCCGAGACCTGGCTGGAGCCGATGGTCAAGGTGCTCGCCTCGCTGGGTTCCACCCGCGTCTGGGCGGTGCACGGCTCGGACGGGCTCGACGAGATCACCACCACCGGCCCGACCCGCGTCGTCTCGCTGGAGAACGGCAGGATCGAGAGCTTCGCGATCGACCCCGCCGATGTCGGGCTCGGCCTGGCCAGGCCGGAAGAGCTGCGCGGCGGCACGCCGGACGAGAACGCCGCCGCCTTGAACGCGGCGCTCTCGGGTGAGAAAACCGCCTTCCGCGACATCGCCGCCTTCAACGCCGCCGCGGGGCTGCTGGTCGCCGGCAAGGCGGGCGACCTGAAGGACGGCTTCGCCCAGGCGACCGCCGCCCTCGATTCCGGCAAGGCCAAGGCGGTGCTGGCGAAGCTGATCGCCGTCTCGAACGCCTGAGGAGATGGGTCGTGACCGACATTCTCGCCAGGATCGAAGCCTATAAGCGGCAGGAGATCGCCGCCGCCAAGGCGGCGGTGCCGCAAGCCGAGATCGAGAAGCGCGCCGGCGCGGCGGCCCGGCCGCGCGGCTTCGCCGACGCGCTCGCCCGCAAGATCGCGGCGGGCGAGCCGGCGCTCATCGCCGAGATCAAGAAGGCGAGCCCGTCCAAGGGCCTGATCCGGGCCGATTTCGATCCGCCGGCGCTCGCCCGCGCCTATGCGGCGGGCGGCGCGGCCTGCCTCTCGGTGCTGACCGACGCGCCCTCCTTCCAGGGCCGCCCGGATTTCCTGACGGCCGCGCGCGAGGCCTCCGGCCTGCCGGCGCTGCGCAAGGATTTCCTCTACGACCCCTATCAGGTCTACGAGGCCCGCTCCTGGGGCGCCGACTGCATCCTGATCATCATGGCCGGCGTCGACGACGCCACCGCCCGGGCGCTCAACGACACCGCGCGCGCCCTAGGCATGGACGTGCTGGTCGAGGTGCACGACGACGCCGAGCTCGACCGGGCGCTCGCCCTCGAAAGCCGGCTGCTCGGCATCAACAACCGCGACCTGCGCAGCTTCCATGTCGATCTCGCCGTGACCGAGCGGCTGGCGCCGCGCGTGCCGCGCGACCGCATCGTCATCGGCGAGAGCGGCATCTTCAGCCATGCCGACGTCCAGCGCCTCAGCAAGGCCGGGGTGAACGGCTTCCTCGTCGGCGAGAGCCTGATGCGGCAGGATGACGTCGCCGCCGCGACGCGGGCCCTGCTCACCGGCGCGGCGCGCGAGAGCGCGGCGTGAGCCGGCTCAGCCATCTCGACGCGCAGGGCCAGGCGCATATGGTCGATGTCGGCGGCAAGGCCGAGACGGCCCGCCTCGCCATCGCCGAGGGCAGCGTGGTGATGGCGCCGGAGACGGTCGCGATCGTCCGCGACGGCAACGCCAAGAAGGGCGACGTGCTCGGCACCGCGCGGCTCGCCGGCATCATGGCGGCCAAGCGCACCCATGAGCTGATCCCGCTCTGCCACCCGCTGCTGCTCGGCAAGATCGCCGTCGATCTGGCCCTGGACGAGGCCCTGCCCGGCGTGCGCGTGCGCGCCGAGGTCAGAATGAAGGGCCAGACCGGCGTCGAGATGGAGGCGCTGACCGCCGTCTCGGTCGCCTGCCTCACCGTCTACGACATGGTCAAGGCGGTCGACCGGGCGATGCGGATCGAGAATATCCGCCTGCTGCACAAGTCCGGCGGACAATCCGGCGACTACGACGCCGGCGCGGCGGGCTGAGGCCCGGCGCGCCTTCCGGCAACCCAGACGCGATCGTCAAAGGCATCCCGACATGGCCCTCACCCCGGTTCCCGTCGCGCTCAAGGCCCTGCTCGACAGCGTTCCGGGACCGACCGGCAGCGAGACCCTGCCGCTGGCGCGCTGCGCCTGGCGGGTGCTCGCCGCCGATCTCGCCGCGCTTAGGACCCAGCCGCCCTTCGCCAACTCCGCCATGGACGGCTACGCCGTCCGCGCCGGCGACATGGCAGCCGGCCGGCAACTGCGCGTCATCGGGGAATCGGCGGCCGGGCGGCGCTTCCGGGGCGGCATCGGCCCGGGCGAGGCCGTGCGCATCTTCACCGGCGCGCCGATGCCGGAGGGGGCCGACACCATCCTCATCCAGGAGAATGCCGAGGGCGTCGGCGGCGAGACGATCACGGTGCGCGTGCCGGCCGCCAAGGGCCAGTTCCTGCGGCCGGCCGGGCTCGATTTCAGCGAGGGCGACGTGCCGCTGGCGGCCGGACGCGTGCTCGACAGCGCCGCCCTCGGGCTCGCCGCCGCCATGGGCTATCCGGAGCTGCGGGTACGCCGCAAGCCGCGCGTCGCGATCCTCGCCACCGGCGACGAGCTGGTGACGCCGGGCCAGCCGACCGGGCCGGACCAGATCGTCGCCTCGAACTCCTTCTCGCTGCTGGCGCTGGTCGAGAAGGCCGGCGGCGAAGCCCTCGATCTCGGCATCGCCCGCGACGACCATGACGACCTCGCCGCCCGGATCGCCGCCGCGCGGGCGGCGGAGGCGGATGTCCTGATCACGCTGGGCGGCGCCTCGGTCGGCGACCACGACCTCGTGCAGGAGGCCCTGACGCGGGCCGGGATGAGCCTCGGCTTCTGGAAGATCGCGATGCGCCCCGGCAAGCCGATGATGACCGGGCGGCTCGGGCGCATGGTCGTGCTCGGCCTGCCGGGCAATCCCGTCTCCTCGATCGTCTGCGGCCATCTCTTCGTGCTGCCGCTGATCGAAGCCCTGCTCGGCATGCCCGAGCCCGACCGCAGTCGCGCCATCCCCGCGATTCTCGGAAAAGATATGCCGGCTAATGACGAGCGCGAGGACTATGTCCGCTCCGATCTCGCCCTGACTCCGGCGGGATGGGTCGCGACGCCGTTCGACAAGCAGGATTCCGCGATGCTCGGTACCCTCGCCCGGGCCAGGGCCCTGACGATCCGGCCGGCCCATTCGGAGCCGGCTAAGAAAGGCGAAGCCTGCCGGGTGCTGCGCCTGCGCTAGCGGCTCCTTGCGGAACACAAAGCGAACAGCTATAGTGTTCTGGCTTTGTTTCGAATCTGCACCGAACCGCCTTGGGGAGCGCCGGCGACGATCATGCTGACACGCAAGCAACACGAACTCCTGCGCTTCATCCAGGAACGCTTGCGCGAGAGCGGCGTGCCTCCTTCCTTCGACGAGATGAAGGATGCGCTCGACCTGCGCTCGAAATCCGGCATTCACCGCTTGATCATGGCTCTGGAGGAGCGCGGCTTCATCCGCCGCCTGCCCAACCGCGCACGGGCGCTCGAGGTCATCAAGATGCCGGAAGGGCTCGCCGGCCCGCAGCCGCGGCGCTTCAACCCCGCCGTCGTGCAGGGCGGCCTCGGCGCGCAGCCGAACCTTGCCAAGCCCCGCCCTGCCCCGGCCGAGGAGGATGCCCGGGCGCCGGTCTCGATCCCGGTGATGGGCCGCATCGCCGCCGGCACGCCGATCTCGGCGATCCAGAGCCGCAGCCACACGGTTTCGCTGCCGCCCGACATGCTGGGCTCGGGCGAGCATTACGCGCTGGAGGTGCGGGGCGATTCGATGGTCGAAGCCGGGATCCTCGACGGCGACACCGTCGTCATCCGCCGGCAGGACACCGCCAATACCGGCGACATCATCGTCGCCCTGATCGACGACGAGGAGGCGACGCTGAAGCGCCTGCGCCGGCGCGGCTCCTCGATCGCGCTCGAAGCCGCCAACCCGGCCTACGAGACCCGCGTCCTCGGCCCCGACCGCGTCAAGATCCAGGGCCGCCTCGTCAACCTGCTGCGGCGCTACTGAGCCGCCTATCGACCGGCGGGTCCTGACCCTATCTGCTCGGTGAACGGACCTGCCATGTCGTCCCGGGCGGAGCTGTCAGCCCGGGCGGAGCGGAGCGAAGACGGGGGATCGATTCCGGACGGCTAGGGCCTAGATCCGGATCGGGGCCGCTCGCGCGGCTTGTCCGGACTGACGGCGCGGTTCCGCGTCAAGGCGGTTCCGCGTTAAGTTGGCGCGCTCCTAGAGCGGGTCCGGGTCGCTGTCGGCCGGGCTCTCCGGCAAGGGCTGTGTCCGTGCGGCAGCCGGCTGCGCCGGAGCCGGCGGCTTGCGGCGGCTCCAGGGTCGCTCGCCGGCGCCGGCCTCCGAGGAATCGCTTCTCCAGCCGCCTGGACTGCGATGGAGCGAGGTCGCCCCGTTGCGCGACAGGGCCATGCGATCGACCAGCATCGCGGCGCAAGGCGCGCTCCACGGAATATTGGTGACGACGAGGTCGGCGCGGCGGCAGTCCTCGATGATCGCGACCCGGTCGCGCGCATAGGAGACGCTGCGCCCGTCGGCGGTGCGGGCGATGCAGGCGCGGCTGTCGCAGGCGACGCCGCCGCGCAGCCCGGCATCCTCCGGCGAACGGTCGTCGCCGTCCGAGGCGAGCCATTGCTGGACCACGAAGCGGCTCGGCCGGCCGGCGATCGCCAGGCGGCCGTCGCTGCCGCGCACGGCGATGCCGGAACCGTCGCGCTCGATCAGGATCTCCGGCCGCTCCGGCTTCGCCGCGAAGGCGACGCCGAGCACCAGCGGGATCACGGCGAGCCAGCGCAGGCCGGTGGTCCAGAGCGTGAGCCAGAGCAGCGAGACGACGAAGGCGAGCAGGACGCCGGGACCGAAGGCCGCGACGGTCACGGTCGAATGGTCGATGGTCGCGACCCCATGCGCGACCTTGAGCACGATCTCGGAGGCCAGGCCCATCAGCGCCCAGGCCGGCCAGTCCAGCCCGAAGGGATAGGCGATGACGCCGAACACCGCCGCAGGCATCACGCAGAGCGAGACGAAGGGCAGCGCCATGGCGTTGCCGAGCAGGCCGAAGGGATTGAAGGTCTGGAAGTGGAAGGCGCCGAAGGGCGCGGTCGCGGCCGTGGCCAGGATGGTGGTGACGAGGATGCCGAGCGAGGCGGTCCAGAGCGCCTGCAGCGGCCAGGGCAGGAGCGAGGGCGGCTGCGACGGGTCGCGCCGGTCCCAGCGCTCGGCGAAGGCGATCAGTGCCGCGACCGCGCCGAAGGACATCTGGAAGCTCGGCCCGAGCAGCGCGTCGGGTTCGCGCAGCAGCACGATGATCGCGGCGAGGGCGAGGTTGCGCATGCTGAGCGCCGCCCGGTCGACGAGGATCGCGCCCAGCATGACGAGCGTCATGATCAGCGAGCGCTCGGTGGCGACGTCGCTGCCGGAGAAGATGCAATAGGCCGTGGCGCCGAGCATGGCGGCCAGCGCCGCGATCTTCTTCACCGGCCAGCCGAGCGCCAGCGTCTGCGACAGGGCCAGCAGGGCCCGCACCAGCCAGAAGATCGTCCCCGCCGCCAGCACCATGTGCAGGCCGGAGATCGAGACGATGTGATAGATGCCGGCGGCGCGCAGGTCGTTATTGGTCGCCTCGGTGATCAGGCCGCGCTTGCCGGTAACGAGGGCCGCCGCCACCGCCCCGCCCTGCCCGCCGCCGACGCCGGCGATCCGTTCCGTCAGGGCGTTGCGGGCCTTGTCGATCGCGACATCGAGCGCAAGCCGCCATGGCCGCGCCTGCGGCGGCGGGCTGAGGACGATCTTGCCGGAGATGCTGCCGACGGCGCCGAGCCCGCGGAAGAAGGCGTCGCGGCCGAAATCATAGCCGCCGGCCCGCGCCGGCCCCGGCGGCGGCAGGAGCCGCGCCGTCGCGGTGATGTGGTCGCCGGGCGCGACCGTGCCGCCCCGGATGTTGACCCGCACCCGCTTCGGCCGGCTCCCGGCCGGCAGCCCGGCGATATCCGTCACCAGCAGGACCAGCCGGGCGCCTTTGTCGCGCGCCTCGACGCTTTCGACGAAGCCGCTCATCCTGCCGATGCGCGGCCGCTCCAGCATCGGCGCGGCGATGTCGGCCGTGCGCCAGACCCCGGCGGCGAAGCCGGCAAAGGCGGCCGCGAAGCCGATGCAGGTCGCGGCGAGGACAGGCCGCCTGCGCAGCATGACGGCGAGCCCCGCCGCCATCGCGAAGCCGGCGAGCGGCGCCCAGAGCGCGGGCTCCCGGTCGGCGGCGAAATAGAGCAGGATGCCGAGCCCCATCGCCACCGGCAGCCAGAGGAAGGGCCGGCGGCGCTCGATTTCCAGCGCGAGCGAGGCGGCGCCCCGACGCCCCAGCGCCCGGAAGCCCGCGGCGAGCGCCGGGCGGCCGAGAGCGAAAGGCGGCAGGCGCGCCGGCAGCATGCCGGCGACGGCCCTCGACGCCCCCCGGCGTCCCGGCGATGCGGCTTGCCTCGCCATCCCGGCTGCCATCCCCTGGCGGCCGCCTTCCGGCAGCCCTTCCCTCGGCCGGCCGGTTTCGCATTGAGCGCTTAACCGCCCGGCGAAGCCATGTTACAGGGCGCGCGCCGGTTGTCATGCCCGCTGCGGCGGATAGGGCACGCCGTTCCCCATGTCTCGCCCCGGGCGGATTCGCCGCCCGGCTGGAGTTGCCTTCCATGAGCAATGCCGTCGTCACGCGCTTTGCGCCGTCCCCGACCGGATTCCTGCATATCGGCGGCGCCCGCACCGCGCTGTTCAACTGGCTCTATGCGCGCCGCCACGGCGGCAAGATGCTGCTGCGCATCGAGGATACCGACCGCGAACGCTCGACCCACGCCGCGATCGCCGCGATTCTCGACGGGCTGGAATGGCTCGGCCTCGATTGGGACGGGCAGACCGTCTACCAGTTCCAGCGCGCCGCGCGCCACCGCGAGGTGGCCGAGCAGATGCTCGCCGCCGGCAAGGCCTATTACTGCTATGCGAGCCAGGCCGAGCTCGAGGAGATGCGCGAGAAGGCCCGCGCCGAGGGCAAGCCGCTGCGCTATGACGGGCGCTGGCGCGACCGCGACCCGGCGACGGCGCCGGCCGGCGTCAAGCCGGTGATCCGCCTCAGGGCGCCGCAGACCGGCGAGACGGTGGTGAACGACGAGGTCCAGGGCCGCGTCGTCTGGCAGAACGAGAATCTCGACGATCTCGTGCTGCTGCGTTCGGACGGCACGCCGACCTATATGCTCGCCGTGGTGGTCGACGACCACGACATGGGCGTGACCCATATCATCCGCGGCGACGACCACCTGACCAACGCCGCCCGCCAGACCCAGATCTACGACGCGCTCGGCTGGGACGTGCCGAGCATGTCGCATATCCCGCTGATCCACGGGCCGGACGGCGCCAAGCTCTCGAAGCGCCACGGCGCGCTCGGCGTCGACGCCTATCGCTCGATGGGCTACCTGCCGGTGGCGCTGCGCAACTATCTGCTGCGGCTGGGCTGGAGCCATGGCGACCAGGAGATCTTCTCGACGCAGGAGATGATCGCGCTGTTCAACCTGTCCTCGATCGGCCGCTCGCCGGCGCGCTTCGACTACGCCAAGCTGGAGAACCTGAACGGGCTCTATATGCGCCAGTCGAGCGATCGTGATCTGCTCGAGGCGCTGAAGGTGATCCTGCCCGAGATCGGCCCGGCGCGGGGGCTGGCTCCGACGCTCCCGCCCGAGCTGGAAGCCAGGTTCCTCGCCGCCATGCCGGGGCTGAAGGAGCGGGCCAAGACGCTGGTCGAACTGCTCGACAGCGCCTTCTACCTCTATGCGCAGCGCCCGCTGAAGCTCGACGACAAGGCCCGCGGCCTGCTCGACGAGACCGCGCGCGGGCGCCTGCCGGCGATCGCCGGCAGGCTCGCCGCCGTGGCGGAATGGGCGCCGGCGCCGCTGGAGGCCGCTGTCCGCGCCTATGTCGAGGAAACCGGCATCAAGCTCGGCCAGGCGGCGCAGCCGCTGCGGGCCGCCCTGACGGGCCGGGCCATGTCGCCGGGGCTGTTCGACGTCATGGCGGTTCTCGGCCGCGAGGAGACGCTGGCGCGGCTGGCCGACCAGGGCTGAGGCGGCGCCGGAGGGAGGCCGCCGCGCGGGCCCAGGCATGCGCGGAAGGCGGCGTGAACCGCCTTTCGGCTCTGTTGAATGCATGGGGCAAATGGTCTAGTGACGCGCAAGTGCATTGCGCCGCGACACGGTGCGACGTGCGAATATTGCTTGTCCATCAGTCGCATGCATTGCCATTGCCCCTCCCGCTGACATGCTCTCGTCACGTCGGCCCGTTCGGATGAAGGACTACCCGCAGAGCGCCGCGGACGGGGCACGCAAAAGGCGGCTGAACGGCAGCGAGCCTTGAAAGGATCGGTATCGATGAGCGGAAATACCAGCCAGTTTAAGGTCGGCGACAAGACCGTCGACATGGCGATCAAGGAAGGGTCGGTCGGCCCCGCCGTCATCGACATCGCCAAGCTCTACGCCCAGACGGGCATGTTCACCTACGATCCCGGCTTCACCTCGACGGCGAGCTGCGAGTCGCAGATCACCTATATCGACGGCGACGCCGGCGTGCTGCTCTATCGCGGCTACCCGATCGAGCAGCTCGCCGAGCATGGCGACTTCCTCGAGACCTGCTACCTGCTGCTTTACGGCGAGCTGCCGACCGCCGCGCAGAAGGCGGATTTCGACTACCGCATCACGCGCCACACCATGGTGCACGAGCAGATGGCCCGCTTCTTCCAGGGCTTCCGCCGCGACGCCCATCCGATGGCGGTGATGGTCGGCTCGATCGGCGCGATGTCGGCCTTCTACCACGACTCGACCGATATCTCGGACCCGCACCAGCGGATGATCGCCTCGATGCGCATGGTCGCCAAGGTGCCGACACTGGCGGCGATGGCCTACAAATACTCGGTCGGCCAGCCCTTCGTGTATCCGCTGAACTCGCTGGACTACACCTCGAATTTCCTGCGCATGTGCTTTGCGGTCCCGGCCGAGGAGTACAAGGTCAACCCGGTGCTCTCGCGCGCGCTCGATCGGATCTTCATCCTGCACGCCGACCACGAGCAGAACGCCTCGACCTCGACGGTCCGCCTCGCCGGCTCCTCGGGCGCCAACCCCTTCGCCTGCATCGCGGCCGGCACGGCCTGCCTCTGGGGCCCCGCCCATGGCGGCGCCAACGAGGCGGCGCTGAAGATGCTGGAGGAGATCGGGACGGTCGAGAACATCCCGAAATACATCGCCAAGGCCAAGGACAAGAACGATCCGTTCCGCCTGATGGGCTTCGGCCACCGGGTCTACAAGAACTACGACCCGCGCGCCAAGATCATGCAGAAGACCACGCATGAGGTGCTGAACGAGCTCGGCATCAAGGACGATCCGCTGCTCGACGTCGCGATCGAGCTGGAGCGCATCGCGCTGCATGACGAGTACTTCATCGAGAAGAAGCTCTACCCGAACATCGACTTCTATTCGGGCATCACGCTGAAGGCGATGGGCTTCCCGACCTCGATGTTCACCGTGCTCTTCGCGGTCGCGCGCACGGTCGGCTGGATCGCGCAGTGGAAGGAAATGATCGAGGACCCGTCCCAGAAGATCGGCCGCCCGCGCCAGCTCTATACCGGCTCGCCGCAGCGCGACTATACGCCGATCGGCCGCCGCTGAGCGCGGCTCCGGACCCGGAAACGAGGGCGCGGCTCCGGCCGCGCCCTTTTTTCATGCGGGTTCCGGTTCGCCGCCGCGACAAGCGGCAGGCACGCGGCCGGGGGAACAAGATGCGTTCGCCCCCCTCCGGCCTTCGCTCAGCGCGCGGCCGCGACCGGAGAATCCGCGGGACGACGGGCGCTCAGCCCGCCAGGACGGCCTTGCCGCTGCGCGCCTGGACCACCGCCAGGGCGGCCTCCACCGCATTGGCGGCGGGGCTCGGGCCGGCCGAGCGCATGATCGCCTCGAGCTCGGCGAAGCCGTCGCTCTGGGCCTGGCGCTCGGCTCCCTCGGGCAGCAGCGCCAGAAGGTGGCGGCTCAGCGCATCCGGCGTCGCCTCGTCCTGGATGAATTCCGGCACGATGTTACGGCCGAGGATCAGGTTGGGCAGGATCACGCTCGGCAGCTTGACCAGCCGGCGGGCGATGGCGATCTCCCAGGCCGCGGCGCGATAGGCCGCGACGGTCGGGATCTCGGCCAGAGCGAGCTCCAGGGTGACGGTGCCCGAGGTCGCGAGGGCGGCTCGCGCGTTGCGGAAGGCCGCGAGCTTGGCCGCTTCGCCGGTGACGATCTCGGGTGCGACCGGCCATCCGGCGATCATCTCGGCGATCATCGGCTGCAGGCGGGCGACGGCCGGCAGGACGAAGCGCGCGCCGGGGGCGGAGGCCGCGATCCGGGCGACCGCCTCGCCGAAGACCGGCAGGATGTGCCTGATCTCGGCCCGCCGGCTGCCGGGCAGGACGAGCACGAGCGGGCGTGCCTGATCGTCGCGCGACGTCCGCTCGATCGCGTTGCCGGGCCGGAACTCGGCGAGCCGCTCCATCAGCGGATGGCCGACATAGACCGTCTCCGGGCCGCGCAGCCGGGCGAGCGCCGCCGGCTCGAAGGGCAGCAAAGCGAGGATGCGGTCGATATGCGGCGCCATCGCCGGGGCGCGGCCGGAACGCCAGGCCCAGACGCTGGGGCAGACCCAGTGCACGATCGGGATCTCTGGCGCCCGCGCCCGCACCTTCCGGGCGACGCGCAGGCAGAAATCCGGGCTGTCGATGGTGAGCAGCAGGTCGGGCCGGAAGGCGACGACGCCTCGCGCCGCATCCTCCATGCGGCGCAGCAGCAGCGGCAGGCGGGCGATCACCGGCGCGAAACCCATGACGGCGATGTCGGCTTGCGGGAAGAACGGCTTCAGCCCCGCTTCCGGCAGGCCATGGTCGCCGACGCCGCGCAATTCGATCTCGCGCGCGCCGAGGCGCTGGCGCAGGGCGGCGAGGAAACGCAGGGCCAGCGCATCGCCGGAGGCCTCCCCGGCGATCATGGCCAGGCGAAACGGACGCATCAGGCAACCCCTTCGACGAACAGGCCGAGCTCGTCAGCGAGGCGGCCGAGGCCGGCGCGATCGCCGACCAGCACCTGCCCGGCCCTGAGCGCGATGCCGGAGAGCCCGGCGCGGGCGATGTTGTGCAGCGTCTGGGGGCCGATCGCCGGCATGTCGACGCGCAGATCCTGGCCGGTCTTGGGGGCCTTGACCAGCACTCCGTCCCGCTTGTCCAGCCTGAGCCTCCGGCGCGCCACCAGCTCGGCCACGCGCGCGATCATCTCGTCGGTTCCCTCCGCCGCCTCGACCGCGACGACGCGGTGATCGGCGAGGATCGCGGCCTGCCCGATATCGAAGGGCGACAGCGCGTCGAGCAGGGAGAAGCCACGCAGGAACAGCTCGCGCTGGACCTCGTTGGCGCGCAGCGAACCGAGCGGCCCGAGCGGAGCCGCCAGCTCCGGCGCGATCTCGGCCGGGCCGTGGACGCGGAAGCCGTAATCCTCGAAGAAGCGCACCACCCTCCTGAGCAGGTGGTCGTCGCCGCCGCGAAAGGCGCGGGCGAAGTAAGGCAGGTATTTCAGCGTCGCCAGCTCGGGCCGCAGCGCGCCGAAGCTCGGTCGCGGCAGGCCGCCCAGCATCACGATGTCGCCGATGCGGCGGCGGCGCAATTCGTCGAGCAGGCTGCCGAGCTGGCCGAGGCGCATCATCCTGACTTCCGCGCCCGGAAAGGCCTGCGGATCGGCGACGCCGTCGAGCGCCGCGACGAAGACGCTCTCGCCGCGGGCGACGAGGATCCGCGTCAGGTCAATCGGAAAATCGCCGCCGCCCGCCAGAAGCGCGACGGAAGCTCCGGCGGGACCGGCCGGGCGCGTCACCGCTCCGGTACGGTGACGTCACGCGGCACGCACAGCGCCTTGTCGCCGCCTTCCCTGATGAAATCGAGAATCTCGTGAACCAGGGGGTGATCCGCGAACTGGCTCGCCACGTCCTCGACCCGCTCCGAGAGCGTGCCTTCGTCGGCGAAGAGCAGCCGGTAGGCCCGGCGCAGTTCGTTGATCTGCTCGCGCGTGAAGCCGCGCCGCTTGAGGCCGATCAGGTTCAGCCCGGCCAGATGGGCGGGGTTGTCGCGGACGGTGCCGAACGGAATGACGTCGCTCATCACCCCGGCCCCGCCGCCGATGAAGGCGTGGTCGCCGACGCGGACGAATTGCTGGATGCCGCAGCCGCCGCTCAGGATGGCGAAGTTGCCGATGGTGACATGCCCGGCGCACATCACGTTGTTGGAGAAGATGATGTTGTTACCGAGCCGGCAGTCATGGCCGACATGGGAATTGGCCAGGAAGAAGCAGCGGTCGCCGACCACGGTTTCCATGCCGCCGCCCTCGGTGCCGGGATTCATGGTGACGCCCTCGCGGATCTGGCAGTCGGCGCCGATCGTCAGGGTCGAGGGCTCGCCGCGATATTTCACGTCCTGCGGCGGATGGCCGATCGAGGCGAAGGGGTAGATCCGCGTGCGCGGGCCGATCGTGGTCCGGCCGGCGAGCACGACATGGCTGACCAGCTCGACCCCCTCTCCGAGCACCGCATCCGGGCCGACCGTGCAGAAGGGGCCGATGATCACCCCGTCCCCGAGCTGCGCCCTGGGGTCGACGATCGACATGGGATGAATGCTGGTGCTCATCGAAAGCTCATTGACCTTGCTGGCGCCGCCGACCGCTCAGGCCACCATGGCCGAGATCTCGGCCTCGGCGACGAGGACGCCGTCGACCTTGGCCTCGCCGCGGTAGAACCAGATGTTGCGCCGGCGGGCGAGCTTGGTGAGATGGAAGCGGATCTGGTCGCCCGGAACGACCGGCTTGCGGAACTTGGCCTTGTCGATGGTGGTGAAGAGCACCGAATTGACCTGCTGCTCGCCCACGGCGCGCGCATTCACCACCAGCACGCCGGCCGTCTGGGCCATGCCCTCGATCATCAGCACGCCCGGAAAGACCGGCCGCTCCGGAAAATGGCCGGTGAATTGCGGCTCGTTGACGGTGACGTTCTTGATGCCGACGCCGCTCTCGTCGCCGTTGATCTCGACGACGCGGTCGACCAGCAGGAACGGGTAGCGATGCGGAATCGACGTCATGATCTTCTGGATATCGATCACATCCAGCGTCGTCTTCGTTTCGCTCATCGCCCCGGTTCTCCACAACTGCGGCGCGCTGTCCCTGCCCTCGCGCCGTTTGAGCCATCGCCCTGCCGCGCCTGGTCTGCGGCGCTGGCGGGCCTCTCGGATTTCACGCCCCTTTGCCGGAAAGGAGCCGGGTTCGGCAACAGGATTCTCCGCCCGCCCCGCGGGAAGCGCGAAGGCGAGCCCTTTCCGCCGCGTCAGTCCCGAATATCGTCTCCCTTGCGGCCGCGCCGCGCCACCGCCGCCTTCAGCCAGGCGCTCTCGCGCGCCCAGCTCAAGGCCGGCTGGGCCGGATAGCCGCCGAAACGGGCGCCGCGCGGAATATCGCCGGCGACGCCGCTCTGGGCCGCGACCTGGGCCCCGGCGCCGACCGTCAGATGACCGGCGAGGCCGACCTGGCCGCCGAGGACGACGAAGTCCTCCAGCGTCGAGGAGCCGGCGAGCCCGACCTGGGCGCAGATCACGCAATGGCGGCCGATGACGCAGTTATGGCCGATCTGGACGAGGTTATCGATCTTGGTGCCCTCGCCGATCACCGTGTCGCGGCTGGCGCCGCGGTCGATCGTGCTGTTGGCGCCGATCTCGACATCGTCCTGGACGATGACACGGCCGATCTGCGGCACCTTCATATGGCCCTTCGGGCTCATGGCGAAGCCGAACCCGTCCTGCCCGATGCGGGCGCCCGGATGGACGATCACCCGGTTGCCGATCAGCGCGGCCTGGATCGTGCTGCCGGCGCCGATCGAGCAGTTGCGCCCGATGCGGACCTGCGGGCCGATGACGGCGTGAGACGCAACGACGGTGCCCGCCCCGATCTCCGCGCCCGGCCCGATCACGGCGCCCGGATCGACGGTGACGCCGGCCTCGAGCACCGCCGCGGGATGGACGATGGCGCCGGGCGCGACGCCCTGCGAGGCGAAGACCGATTCAGGCCGCAGCGCGCTCGGAAAGAAGCGCGAGAGGACCCGGGCGAAAGCATGGTAGGGCGCCGGCGAAACCAGCGCGACCGTGCCGGCCGGCACACGGTCGGCAAAGCGCGGCGAAACCAGGCAGAGCCCTGCCCTGGTGCCGGCGAGCGCCGCGACGTATTTCGGGTTGTCCATATAGGCCAGATCGGCCGGCCCGGCCGTCTCCAGCGCGGCCGCGCCCTCGACCCGGCGCGCCGCATTGGCGCCCTCGGGCAAGGAGGCGCCCGAAATGCCCGCAACCTCGCCGAAATCCAGCGAGGTTGCGAACGGAAAGAAAACAGGATCTGCCATCGGGATGTCCGAAGCGGGGCCGAAGCCCCGCCCGTCAGAAGCGCGTGCCGCCCGAGAAGCGGAAGGCCTGGGTGCGGTCACCGCCGTACTTGCCGGAGATGCCGTTCACCGTGCCCCACTGGCCGTCATCCTTGGTCAGCGCATAGGCGTAGTCGAAGCGGATCGGACCCAGCGGAGACTGCCACAGGATCGAGGCGCCGATCGACGAGCGCAGCACATTCTTGTCGCGCACGCAGGCGATGTTGCTCTGGCCGAACGGCCCGCCGGTCGTCACGACGTTGAACGCCCGCGCTTCCGACCCTGCCGGGCAGCCGCCCAGCGCGGTCTTCGTGCCGCCATCGTAATTGAACAGCGTGCCGGCATCCGCGAAGATCGCGCCGCGCAGGCCGATATCGCGCGGCAGGCCCCAGATCGGGAACTGGACCTCGAGGGTGCCGCCGAAATAGGTCGTGCCGCCGAGCGCGTTGGCGGTCGGATCGTTCAGCACGTCGCGCGGGCCGATGCCGGACGGCGCGAAGCCGCGAACGAGGGTCGGGCCAAGGAAGTAGTGGTCGGCCATGCGCAGATTGCCGCTGGTCGCCTGGACGTGACCGCCCTGGACGCGGATGAAGCCGACGACGTCGTCGAAGATCTCGCGATAGTAGCGCGCATCGGCCGCGATGCGCAGGAACTTCGAATCGCCGCCGACGCCGGCGAACTCCGGCTTCAGCTCCGCGATGAAGCCGTTGCGCGGGTTCTGCGTGCTGTCGAGCGAGTTGTAGTTGAAGTTCAGGCCGACGAGCGAGGTCAGGGTCGAGCCCTGCGCTTCCTTGACCGCGACGCTGGCTTCGCCGTTGGTGACGCAGTTGTAATAGGAATCCGAGCTGATCGCGCCCGCCGTTCCGGGGGTGATGCCCGGGATCGGATAGGTACAGTCGTTATAGGGCCGGTTATAGTCGTTCGGGATCTTGATGTCGGTCACATAGAGCGAGTAGCGCGGCGTGACCGAGAACTCTTCCGTGATCGGGAAGGTGAAGCGAACCTGACCGCCGGTCACGCGGCTCTCGAAGCGGCCGATGTGATAGTTGTCGTTGTACTTCGAGAACAGGTCGAAGCCCGCCGCCACCCGGTAGCCGAGGAAATACGGCTCGGTGAAGGAGAAATCGATGCCCTGCGTGCGCTGGCCGAGCGTGCCGGCGATGCGGACGAACTGACCGCGGCCGAGGAAGTTCGATTCCGACAGCGAGACCTCGCCGATCATGCCGTCCGAGGTCGAGTAGCCGCCGGCGATCGAGAAGGAGCCGGTCGCCTTGTCCTCGACGTCGATGTTGACGACGACGCGGTCCGGCGCCGAGCCGGGCTCGTTGGTGATGCGGACCTTGTTGAAGAAGCCGAGATTGTTCAGGCGGCGCTCAGCCCGGTCGATCATCACCTTGTTGTAGGCGTCGCCCTCGCCGAGATCGAGCTCGCGGCGGATGACGTAGTCGCGGGTGCGGGTGTTGCCGCGCACATTGATGCGCTCGACATAGACGCGCGGGCCCTCGTCGACGACATAGGTGATGCCGATCAGGTGGCCAGCCGCGTCGCGGTCGCCGCGCGGGCGGACCTGCGCGAAGGCATGGCCCTCGCGGTTGATTTCGGTGGTCAGGGCGACGAGCGACTTCTCGACCGCCTCGGCGTTGTAGGTGTCGCCCGTCGAAGTCGCCAGATAGCGCTGCAGGCGCGCCGCATCGACGCCCGGCACCGAGGAGTCGACGCTGACATTGCCGACCTTGTATTGCGGGCCTTCCTCGACCTGGATGTCGATCACCCAGCCGCCGGCCGCCTCGTCGAAGCGGGCGCTGCTGTTGACGATCTGGAAGTCGGCATAGCCGTTCTTCAGATAGAAGCGGCGGATCAGCTCGAGGTCGGAATTGATCCGGTCCGGATCGTAGACGTCGGAGGTCTTGATCCAGCTCAGGAAGTTCGACTCGGTCGAGGTCATCAGCCCGCGCAGGCGCCCCGCCGAATAGGCGTGGTTGCCGGCGAAGTTGATCGACTTGATGCCGGTCTTGCCGCTCTCGTTGATGGTGAAGACCACGTCCTGGCGGCCGTTCGGTAGCGGCGCGATGCGGCCGCTGACCGATGACAGCCCGTAGCCCGCCCGGCGATAGGCCTCGCGCAGGCGCTCGACGTCCGAATTGATGAGGTCCTGGCTGAGCGGACCGCCCGCCCTGGACTGCACCAGCGGCGAAAGCTGGTCGCTCTTCAGGCGACGATTGCCCTCGAAGGCGACGCGGTTGATCGTACCGTTCTGCTCCTTGACGGAGATCACGGTCTGCGCGCCGCGGCGGCTGACCTGAACGCTGCTGAACAGCCCGGTCGCCAGCAGGCCCTCGCGAATTTCCTGCGGATTCTCACGGCCCACGGCGTAGGAGCGGATCGTCTCGGCATCGACGCGCCGGTTACCGTGGACAACCACGGCCTGCGCGAACGCAACGCCACCACTCACGGCCAGGATCAGAGCCGAAAGTCCGATCGATCGAGAGAGCCGCGCCTTGGTCGTCCGGCTCTTTAGGGTCGACGTCATCGGGTCGCCTATTCCATTTCTCTGGTCACCACCCCAACAGGGGTCCGCCATCCGGAGGATCGCGGCAGGGCGAGATTTGCAGTGCAATCGCTTCTACAAAGTTTCCCGCGAGGTGCAAACCGGCATCATCGTTAATAAAGTATTTTTAAAGGCTTCGTTGCCGGGGCGCCACGCGGGCCGCCGTGATTCCGCCCCAAAGCGGCGCCGCTGCCCCGCTCAGAGCAGGCCCTTGACGTGGACGAGGTCGTTCCAGGTCACGAACAGCATCAGCATCAGCACCAGGGCGAGGCCGAGGCGGAAGCCGATCTCCTGGGCGCGCGGGCTGAGCGGCCGGCCGCGCACCGCCTCGTAGAGATAGAACAGCAGGTGCCCGCCATCGAGCATCGGCACGGGCAGCAGGTTCATCAGCCCGATCGAGACCGAGAGGATGGCGGCGAGGTTGATCAGGCCAAGCAGGCCGGCGTTCTGCGCCACCGCCCCGGAGACCTGCGCGATCCGAATCGGGCCGGAGAGCTGGTCGGTCGAGGCCCGGCCGCGGACCAGCTTGGCGACGTAGTCATAGGTCTGCGCGACGATGAACCAGCTCTCGGTGAAGCCCTGCTTGACGGAATCGGCGAAACCGAAGCGCTGGGTCGTCCAGTCCTCGGGCTTGGGCGAGGCCTTGACGCCGATCACGCCGATGCGCTGCTTGCCGAGCGGGGAATCCATCTCGACCAGCGCCGGCGTCACCGGCAGCGTCACCGTGTCGGCGCCGCGCGCGAGGGTGATGGAGAGGGTCTCGTCGGGCCGGGTCGAGACGATGCGCTGCATGTCGGAGAAGCTGTGGATCGGCTGCCCGTCGATGGCGACGACGAGGTCGCCCGGCAGCAGCCCGGCACGCTCGGCGGCGCTGCCGGCGACGACCGCGTCGACGCGCGGCGTCAGCACCTGCTTGCCGAAGATGAAGGCCGACCCGGCGAAGATCAGGATCGCGAGCAGGAAATTGGCGATCGGGCCGGCCGCGACGATGGCGGCGCGCTCGCCGATCGACTGCGCCGGGAAGGAGCGCGCCCGCTCCTGCGGCGACATGCGCTGGACGGCCTCGTCGTCCGGGGCGCTGGCCGCATCGGCGTCGCCGGAGAACTTGACGTAGCCGCCGAGCGGGATCAGCGCGAAGCGCCAGCGTGTGCCGTGCCTGTCGTAAAAGCCGAAGAGCTCGCGGCCGAAGCCGATGGAAAAGGTCTTCACGTCGACGCCGCACCAGCGGCCGACCAGGAAATGGCCGAGCTCGTGGACGAAGACGACCAAGGTCAGCACGAACAGGAAAGGCACCAGATATCCGAGCAGGAAATGTCCCGCGCCGCCGATCGACCCCAAGATTTCCATCGAACTCTCCTGCTCCTCCCCGTTAGGTGACAGTGAACCGGGCTTGCGACAAGAGCGAGGCGGCCCGTCGCCGCGCGTCATGGTCAATGGCGAGCGCCTCGGCCACGTCGCGCGGGGCGCCGAAGCCGCCGCAATCCTGGGCGCAGACCCCCGCGACGAGCGCGGCGATGCCCGGGAAACGGATCCGCCCCGCCAGGAAGGCCGCGACCGCCACCTCGTTCGCGGCATTGAGGATGGCGGGCTTCGCGCCGCCCTCCGCCAGGGCCGCCAAGGCGAGGCCGAGCGCCGGGAAACGCTCCAGATCCGGCCGCTCGAAGCTCAGCGGCGCGCCCGCGGCGAGGTCGAGGAAGCGGGCCGGCGGCGCGTCGAGGCGGCCGTCGATGCCGAGGCAATGCGCCGCCGCGACCCGCATGTCGGGCACCGCCATGCCGGCGCTGACCGAGCCGTCCCGGAAGGTGACGAGCCCGTGCACGACCTGCTGCGGATGCACCAGAACATCGAGCTGCTCCGCCCGCAGGCCGAAAAGGAAGCGGGCCTCGATCACCTCGAGCCCCTTGTTCATCAGGCTAGCGGAATCGACGGTGATCTTGGCGCCCATGGCGTAGTTCGGGTGCTTCAGCGCCTGTTCGGGCCGCGCCCGGGCGATCTCTTCCGCGCTCCAGCTTCGGAACGGCCCGCCGGAGGCGGTCAGCGTCATGCTGCGGATCGAATCGAGCGGCTCCGCGCCGAGCACCTGGAACAGGGCATTGTGCTCGGAATCGAGCGGCAGCATCCGCGCGCCGACGGCGGCGGCGCGCGCCATCACCGCCTCGCCGGCGCAGACGAGGCTTTCCTTGTTGGCGAGCGCGATGACCCGGCCGGGCATGAGCGCGGCAAAGGTCGCCTCCAGCCCCGCCGCGCCCGCGATCGCGCTGACGACGATGTCCGCCGGGCGGGCGACCGCCTCGAGCACGGCCATGCGCCCTGCTCCGCTCGCGATCCCGGTGCCGGCCAGCGCCTGCTTCAGCGCCCCGCCGGCGGCCTCGTCGGCCAATGCGGCGAAGCGCGCCCCGGTCTCGATCGCGACATGGGCGAGCGCTTCGGCGTCGCGCCCGGCCACCACCGTGCCGATGGCCAATCGCTGCGGGTTCTCGGCGACGACGTCGCGCACCGAGCGTCCAACGGAGCCGGTCGCTCCCAGAAGCGTGACGGTGCGAAGCGACATCGGTTCAGAAATCGGCCTGGAAGGCGAAGAGGACAAGCCCGGCCAGCACCAGCACCGCCCAATAGCCGTCGAGCCTGTCGAGGAAGCCGCCATGGCCGGGAATGAGCCCGCTCGAATCCTTGGTGCCGAAGCGGCGCTTGAGCGCGGATTCGTAGAGATCGCCGGCCTGGCTGGCGACCGAGGCGACGAGCGAGGCGGCGAGCACCCGGCCGCTCGCGGCAGGCGCGCCGCCGGCCGCCCAGCTCCAGACCAGCGCGCCCGCCAGCGTGCCGGCCAGCGTGCCGCCGATGGCGCCGGACCAGGTCTTCTTGGGGCTGACGCGCGGCATCAGCTTCGGCCCGCCGAACCGCCGACCGGAGAAATAGGCGGCGATGTCGGTCAGCCAGACGACCGCGAAGCTCCACAGGATCAGGGCAAGCCCGACCGCGGGCCGGTCGCGCAGGGCCGGCGTGATCATGGCGAAGGCGAGCGCGTAGGCGACACCGCAGAGCTCGAGCGGCAGCCGCGCCCGGACGAAGGGCGCCGCCAGCGCCCCGAGCAGGGCGGCGGCGGCGGTCACGCCCGCCACGGCGCCCGCCGAAACCGGCAGCACGGCCAGGACGAGCCCGGCCAGGACGACCCCGGCCCCGGCCGCCACCGCATTGGCGCGGCTGACGATGGAAAACCATTCATAGGCGACGAGGCCCGCGACCAGCACCCAGGCCAGCCGGAACGGCCAGCCGCCCCACAGGGTCAGGGCGAGGACGACGGCCGCGAGGACGAGCGCCGAGACGACCCGCCGCCTCAGCTCGCTCGAGCCCGGCGCGGACGCGGGGAGAGGCCCATTCACGCCACGCCCACGCTGCGGCCTGGCGGCGTCGAGAGGCCGCCGAAGCGGCGCTCGCGCTGCCGGTACTGCGCCAGAGCGTCCTCGAAGGCGGCGCGGTCGAAATCCGGCCACATCACCGGGGTGAAGACGAATTCGGCATAGGCCGCCTGCCAGAGCAGGAAATTCGAGATGCGGGTCTCGCCCGAGGTCCGGATCACCAGCTCGGGATCGGGCAGGTCATGGGTGTCGAGCCGGGCGGAGAGCGCCGCCTCGTCGATGGCGCGGGGCTCGACGCGCCCGGCCGCGGCATCGGCGGCCAGGGCGCGGGCGGCGCGGACGATCTCGTCGCGCGCCCCGTAATTGAAGGCGATCGCCAGGATCAGGCCGGTATTGCCGCGGGTGCGCGCCTCGGCATGCTCGACAAGGCGGCGCAGATCCGGCGCCAGATCCTGCCGGCTGCCGATGATGCGCACCTGCACATTGGCGGCGGAGAGCTCGGCGAGGTCCTTCTCGACGAAATGCCTGAGCAGCCCCATCAGGAAGCTGACCTCGGCCTGGGGCCGGCGCCAGTTCTCGGTCGAGAAGCTGTAGAGCGTCAGCACACCGATGCCGAGGTCGCTGGCGTTGCGCACCGTGCGCCGCAGCGCCTCGAGGCCGCGCCGGTGGCCTTCCTGGCGCGGCAGGCCGCGCATCTGCGCCCAGCGGCCGTTTCCATCCATGATGATGGCGACATGGGTGGGGGTCGGGCCCCCCTGGCCGGATGACATGCGGATGAGCCTCGCTGGGCCGGATGATGAAGGCGCGCCGCCCCGCAGGGCGGTTTCGTCAGACGTGCAGGATTTCCTTTTCCTTGGCGGCGAGCGCCTGGTCGATCTCGGCGATGTGCTGGTCGGTCGCCTTCTGGACCTGGTCGGACTGGCGCTGGGCGTCGTCCTTGGTCATGTCGCCGTCCTTCTCCAGCTTCTTGAGGATGTCGATGCCGTCGCGGCGGACATGGCGCACGGCGATCTTGGATTCCTCGGCGTATTTATGCGCGACCTTGACCATCTCCTTGCGGCGCTGCTCGTTCAGCTCCGGGATGCGGATGCGCAGCACCTGGCCCTCGGTCTGCGGGTTCAGGCCGAGATCGGATTCGCGCACCGCCTTGTCGACGGCCTGCACCATCGAGCGGTCCCAGACCTGGACGCTGAGCAGGCGCGGCTCGGGCACGGAGACGGTGGCGAGCTGGCTCAGCGGCGTGCGGGCGCCATAAGCCTCGACCATGATCGGGTCGAGCATGTTGGCGGAGGCGCGACCGGAGCGCAGCGAAGCGAGATCGCCCTTGAAGGACTGCACGGCGCCGGCCATGCGGCGCTTGAGGTCGGCGAGGTCGAACGTCGTCTGGGCCATTTCAATCAAGACCTTGCAGATAATCAAAAATCGGCGCGACCATGGCGGCGGGACAGCACAGGGTCAAGCTCTACCTGCCCGAACAGCATGTTCCCCGCCGGCGGGCAAGGGGAAAGCCGCGCGGACGGGCGAGCCTTCGGCCGGGCGACGGGGAAGAGGGCTGGAAGTCTCCTCCCGGACACCCGATCTAACCCTAGAGCATCGGACCGAAAAAGTGGAATCCGCTTTTCGGAAAAATCCGATGCGCCAGCAATGGGATAGATCATCGTTACCGCGCCCGGGAGGCGCGCGACGATCGAGCGCCTCGCCCCCACCCGCGAGCCACCGCGAGCCAGTTGCGGTTTGCGGAAACCTTGGGAGAACCGCCGTGCCCCGCCTCAACCGCATCGTCGAGACCGCGCTCTATGTCGACGACCTCGAACGCGCCCGCGACTTCTACGAGACGAAGCTCGGCCTGGCGCCGCTGCTCAGCACCCCGACGCTGGTCGCCTGCGACGTCGGCGGGCGGAGCGTGCTGCTGCTGTTCCGGCGCGGGGCCTCGCTGGCTACGCAGACCGCCCCCGGCGGCAGCATTCCGCCGCATGACGGGCAAGGCCCCCTGCATATCGCCTTCGCCGTCGACGAGGCCGAGCTGGCGGCCTGGGAGGAGAAGCTGGAACGGTCCGGCATCGCCGTGGAGGGCCGGATGCAGTGGGACCGCGGCGGCAGGAGCCTCTACTTCCGCGATCCCGACGGCCATCTGCTCGAGCTGATGACGCCGGGGATCTGGCGCATTTATTGAGGATTGGCGCTCTTCCGCCCTCCTGGGGATCGGCAGGCCGGACAGCGCATCGAGCGGGAAATGGTCGTCTTCCCGGACGGGGCGAAGCGAAGATCCGGGATCCGTGCCAGGGCGCGGCCGATGAAGCTTCAAGCATGGATCCCGGGTCTCGCTGCGGTTGCCCGGGATGGCCGGCGCCCCTCTTCAGGGTCGCCCACGCCTCACGGAGTCACATAGGTCGCCCTGCCCTCGCCGCGCAGCACGGCGGCGAGGGCGCCGGTCTCGGCGATCGAGAAGACGACGATGGTGAGCAGCGCGTCGCGCGCCAGCGCGAAGGCGGCCGTATCCATCACCTTGAGGTCGCGGCGGATCGCCTCCTCATGGGTGAGCGTGTCGTAGCGCGTGGCGCTCGGGTCCTTCTTGGGGTCGGCGCTGTAGACGCCGTCGACCTGCGTCGCCTTGAGCAGATGGCTGCAGTCGAGCTCGGCCGCGCGCAGGGCCGCGCCGGTGTCGGTGGTGAAATAGGGGTTGCCGGTGCCGCCGCCCAGGATGACGACCTTGCCGTTGCTGAGATGGTCGAGCGCGCGCTTGCGGGCATAGCTCTCGCAGAGCGAGGGCATCGGCACCGCCGACATGGCGCGCGCCGGCGCGCCGGCCGCCTCGATGGCGTGCTCCAGCGCCAGCGCGTTCATCACCGTGCCGAGCATGCCGATCGAATCGGCGGTGGTGCGGTCGAGCCCCTTGTTGAGGCCCTGCACGCCGCGGAAGAAATTGCCGCCGCCGACCACGATGCCGACCTCGACGCCCTCGCGGGAGGCATGGGCGATGTCGGCCGCGAGCGCCACCAGCGTGCCGCCGTCGAGCCCGGTCCCCTGCGGGCCGGCCAGGGCTTCGCCGGAGAGCTTCACGAGAACGCGTTTGGGCCTCATCGGTGATCTCTCCGTCATTCTGGCTGCCGCCGGGAATCGCCGGCTACCCTTCCTACAAGAAAGGCCGCGCGATGCGCGGCCTTTCTGTCACCTCGTCCGGGGCTTGTCAGCCCGTGCCCGGCCCGGAGCATGGCCCGGGCGGCGCAAAGCCGCCGCTCGCGGCGCGTATCTCCCGGGCGGGAAGCCGGATCGCTCAGCCCGCGGTGCCGCCGACGGCGGCGACCTCGGCGGCGAAGTCCTGCTCTTCCTTCTCGATGCCCTCGCCGAGCGCGAAGCGGGCGAAGCCGGAGAGCTTCACCGGCGCGCCGACCTTGCCCTCGATCTCCTTGAGGACCTGCGCGACCGACTTCGAGCCGTCATGGATATAGGCCTGCTCAAGCAGGCAGTGCTCCTTGGCGTAGCTCTTCAGGCCGCTCTCGGTGATCTTCTCGAGGACATGGGCGGGCTTGCCGGCATTCTTCTCGGCCAGGATCGCCTTCTCGCGCTCCAGGACCTCCGGGTCGACCGAAGCGAGGTCGAGCGCGACCGGGCTGGTGGCGGCGACATGCATGGCGAGCTGCCGGCCGAGCGCGGCGAGCTCGTCGCCCTTGCCGGTCGATTCGAGCGCGACGATGACGCCGATCTTGCCGAGGCCTTCGGCGATCGCGCCATGGACATAGGAGCCGATCACGCCCGAGGAGACCTTGAGCGCGGCGACGCGGCGCAGCGTCATGTTCTCGCCGATGGTGGCGATGGCGTTGGCGATCGCCTCCTGCACGGTGCCGCCGCCCGGATAATGATGGCCGAGCAGCGCCTCGACGTCGCCGCCGCGCTCCAGCGCGACATCGGCGATGGTCTTGGCGAGCGCCTGGAATTCCGGATTGCGCGCGACGAAGTCGGTCTCGGAGTTGACCTCGACGACCACGCCCTCATGGCCCTGCACGGCGACCGCGACCAGGCCCTCGGCGGCGACGCGGCCGGCCTTCTTGGCGGCCTTGGCGAGGCCCTTGGCGCGCAGCCAGTCGATGGCGGCCTCGAGGTTGCCGTCATTGGCGGAGAGCGCGGCCTTGCAGTCCATCATGCCCGCGCCGGTCTTGTCGCGGAGTTCCTTCACGAGTGCGGCGGTGATCGCTGCCATGTCTCAAATCCTTGCTGTCGTTGCGGCATGGGCCCGAAGGCCGGCCGCGGATCGGAATGTCCGGACGCCTTATGGGAAAACGCCGACGCTCCGTTTCCGGCCGTCGGCGCTGATCGGCGTCAAATCGAGAGGCTGATTGCGACGCGCCGATGACGCGCCGCGATCATGCGGCCTGCATCAGGCGTCGG
Organism: Hyphomicrobiales bacterium; assembly: GCA_900466745.1. Taxonomy (GTDB): domain Bacteria; phylum Pseudomonadota; class Alphaproteobacteria; order Rhizobiales; family Beijerinckiaceae; genus Allobosea; species Allobosea minatitlanensis. The sequence goes on from UBNE01000034.1 coordinate 44,427, forward strand.
CGAGCTCGCGCGCCTGGGCGACCCAGCCCTCGCGCTCGATCTTGCCGCCGAGCTTGAGGTCGTGGTCGACCTTGGTGACGTCGGCCGGCGACATCGCCGCGATCTGCCAGAAGTGGTAGATGCCGCCGTCGTTCAGCTTCTGGACCGCGTCGGGACCCATGCCGGAGAGCTTGGTCAGGTCGTCCGGCGCGCCGCGCGGAGCGGTCAGGGTCTCGAAGACCTGGCCTTCGGCCGCGGCCGGCTCCAGAGCCTCCTCGACGACCGGCGCCTCGGCGGCGCCGATGTCGATGCCCTGGTCGCCCGAGGCGCGGCCGATGCCGTCGATGGCCGAGCGGGCGATCAGGTCGCAATAGAGCTGGATGGCGCGGCCGGCGTCGTCATTGGCCGGGACCGGGAAGGTGATGCCATCCGGATCCGAGTTCGAATCGACGATCGCGGCGACCGGGATGCCGAGGCGCTGGGCCTCCTTGATCGCGAGCTGCTCCTTGTTGGTGTCGATCACGAAGATCATGTCCGGCGTGCCGCCCATGTCCTTGATGCCGCCGAGCGCCTTCTCGAGCTTGTCGCGCTCGCGCGACAGCATCAGGCGCTCCTTCTTGGTCAGGCCGGAGCCGCCGCCGTTGAGCAGCTCCTCGACCTTGCGCAGGCGCTGGATCGAGGCCGAGATGGTCTTCCAGTTGGTCAGCATGCCGCCGAGCCAGCGGGAGTTGACGTAGTACTGGGCCGAGCGCTTCGCGGCGTCGGCGATGGCATCCTGCGCCTGGCGCTTGGTGCCGACGAAGAGGACGCGGCCGCCGCGGGCGACGGTGTCCGAGACCGCCTGCAGGGCGCGGTGCAGCATCGGCACCGACTGCGACAGGTCGAGGATGTGGATGTTGTTGCGGGTGCCGAAGATGTAGGGCGACATCTTCGGGTTCCAGCGATGCGCCTGGTGGCCGAAATGGGCACCGGCCTCGAGGAGCTGGCGCATGGAGAAATCAGGCAGAGCCATGGTGTTCACTGTCCTTCCGGTTGAGCCTCTGGAGCGCGAATGAACAGGCATGAGCTGCCACGTCACCGGAACGCCTCTGCGAAAGAGGCGATACGCTCCATGTGGAATGGCGTGCGCCTTACAAGGGATGGCGCCGCAATGCAAGCCGGCCCGGGGCGGAAACCCGCCGCTGCCGACGAAAAATCCCGCGCGAGGGCTCGCGCGGGATCGCAGTCTCGTCGAAACCGCTCGTTCGGAGCGGCTTACTGCGGAGCGGTTTATTGCGGCAGCTTGGCGCCCATCTGCTTCACCAGGTCGCCGATCTGCTTGCAATAGGCGGCGGGCGTGCCGTTCTGCGCCTTGGCGATGGCCTCGATGTCCTGCTCCATGCCCATCGCCGAGATCGTGCCCTTGCGGCCCGCGGCTTCGGCGGCATCGCCGCCGCTGACATCGGCAGGAGCCGGAATCAGGGCGATCAGCTTCTTCTGGACGTCGACGGCGGCGCCGTCGGTATAGCCCTTGTCGACGCAATAGCCGAGAATGCCGAGCTGGTTGCGCGCGGCCTGATAGGCGATCTTGAGCTGATCGGCCTGGGACTGGGCGAAGGACGGCACAACGGAGGACAGCAACGCCGCGGCGGCAACGGCCATAAATGACTTTTTCGAGATCACCTTGAGATATCCTTTAAAGTTTCAGGACAAAAGCATGACGAACATGCGCTCCACCCCCCGGCCCGGTGATTATCTTGCCAGACCCACGCCGACAACCCTTGCGGCCAAGAGGTGCACAGGCGGTTCGGCGCCGGCCGGCATTTCCCGGGGCCCGGCTGAAACGGGAATGAGGGCGGTATGTTCCTCGACCTACGCACGATCTTCATCACTGGCGCGCTGACATGCTTCATCATCGGCATGATGCAGTTCGCCACCTTCGCGACAGGGCGCTTCAGCCGCAGCCCGATCTGGTGGGGCGCGAGCAGCCTGTGCATCGGATTCGGCCTGCTCGGCACCGCGCTGCGCGGCGAGATCCCGGACTGGATCTCGATCCAGATGGCGAACACCGTCCTGCTCGCCGGCTGCCTGCTGCTGCTGACCGGCATCCGCCATTTCGCCGGACGCAAGCTCTACTGGCTCGGCTTCGGCTGCACGCTGGCGACGATCTGGGCGCTGCTCGCGCTCATGCCGGGCGTGCAGGGCTATCCGAAGCGGGTCGCGGTGTTCTCCCTGGCGACGATGCTTTGCGACGCCGCCATCGTGCGCGAGGCCGCCCGGCTCGCGCGGACGGAAAAGCTGCGCTCGGCCTGGCTCGTCGCCCTGCTCTTCGCGCCCACCGTCGTGATCTACGGCGTCCGCGGCCTGCTGGCGGCGTTCGACCATGTCGGGACGGAACTCTTCGCCTCCGACTGGGCGCCGGTCGGCTGGCTGGCGGGAACCGGCGTCGCCTTCATCATCCTGCGCGGCCAGGCGCTGCTGCTGCTGGCCGCCGAACGCAGCAACGAGGCGCTGGCGACCCTGGCCCAGCGCGACCCGCTGACCGGCGCGATGAACCGCTCCGGCCTGGAGAAATGGCTCGCCCGGCGGTCCGGCGGCGCGCGACAGGCCGGGCAGCCGGCCTCGATCCTCCTCGTCGACATCGACCATTTCAAGCGGCTCAACGACACGCTCGGCCATGCCGCGGGCGACGAGATCCTGCGCCTCTTCACCGATGCGGTGCGCGGGCAGTTGCGCAGCGGCGACATCCTGGCCCGGCAGGGCGGCGATGAATTCGCCATCGTCCTGCCGGAGATCGGCGCGGACGAGGCCGTGCGCGTGGCGGAGCGGATCCGCAGCGCCTTCCGCGAGGCGGCGCGCGCCCTCGCCCCGCCCGCACCGACGCTCAGCATCGGCGTGGCGGAAGTCGAGCTGCGCGGACGCGGCCTCGAGGCGCTGCTGGCCGAGGCGGACGAGGCGCTGTATCGCGCCAAGAGGCTCGGGCGCGACCGGGTGCAGGTGCGGGTCGCCCCGACGGCGGCCTGAGGCCGGTCGGAGGCGGCCCATCTCAGCCCGGCAGCTCGCTCGACCGGATGCGGACCACGTCGTTGTCGGCCATCTCGGCCCAGGCCCGCGCCAGGGAGCCTTCCAGATCGATGGCGCGGCAGGCATCCTCGACGACATAGCAGTCGAACCCGGCCCGCACCGCGTCCTGCGCCGTCCAGTTGACGCAGAAATCGGTGGCGAGACCGGCGATGACGACGCGCAGGATGCCGCGCTCGCGCAGATAGCCGGTGAGGCCGGTCGGCGTCGTGCGATCCGCCTCGACGAAGCCGGAATAGCTGTCGACCTCCCGGCGATAGCCCTTGCGGATGACCGCCTGCGCCTGCGGAATCGCGAGATCGGCCCGGAATTCCGCTCCTTTCGTGCCCTGCACGCAATGATCCGGCCAGAGCACCTGCTGGCCGTAAGCCATCGCGATCGTCTCGAAGGGCCGCTTGCCGGCATGGCTCGAGGCGAAGGAGGAATGCCCGGCCGGGTGCCAGTCCTGCGTCATCACGACATGGCTGAAGCGTTTGGCCAGAGCATTGATGACCGGCACGACCTCGTCCCCGCCCGGCACGGCCAGGCTGCCGCCGGGGCAGAAATCGTTCTGGACATCGACGACGATCAGAATCGTGCGCTCATCGATCACCGGCTTCTCCTGCGCTCTCGCAACCCGTGCGGCGGCCGCGGCGCCGAGCGCGCCCGCTCCCGCGATCAAGCTGCGCCTGTCGATCCCGAAAGCCCCCGCCATGGCAGCCTCCCGCGGCGCCGGCCGAGGCGCAGGATGCGCCTCCCGATCGCCGATACGGCGTCAGCCTGCGTCAGCGCCGCGAGGACGGCAAGAGCCGCATGCGGGAGGCCCGGCGTTCCGGAAGTCCCTGCCCGCTCAGCGTAGCTCGACGGAAACCACGCCCGGCGCCGCGCGCACCGCGTTGGCGACCTGCTGGGTCACCGGATACTTGCCCGGCAATTCGATCTCGACCTCCTGCGCGCCGTCTTCGAGGATCATCACGATCGAGACCTTGCCGTCGGAGCGCGCCGCCTCGCCGCGCGGGCGGATGCGCTCGGCGATGGAGGGCACCGCCTTCTCGTCGCGCAGATAGATCAGCAGGTCCTGCTTCTGGCGCGAGGCGAGATCGTCGAGCACCTCGACATCCTCGATGCGCGGCCGGACCTCTTCGCCGTCGAGCACGGCCGAGAGGCGCAGCACCAGCGCCCTGCCCGGCTCCAGCAGGTCGCGGAAGCGCATCAACCCCTCCGAGAACAGCACGGCCTCGAACTGGCCGCTTGGATCGGACAGGTTGACGATGCCCATCTTGGAGCCGGACTTGGTGCGCCGCTCCGACTTGTCGATGACCGAGACCGCGACCTTGCCGACGCCGGTGCCGTTGGCCCGCACCGTCAGGGCGAAATCGGCGTAGCGCTGCACGCGCAGGCGCTTCAGCACATGCTCGTAATCGTCGAGCGGATGGCCGGAGAGGAAGAAGCCGACCGCCTCGTGCTCGCGCCTGAGCTTCTCGGCCGGCGCCCAGGGCTCGACCTGCGGGATGCGGAAGGCCTCCTGCACCACGCCGCCGCCGAGAAGATCGAACTGGCCGGCGGCCGCCTCCTCGCGAGTGCGGTTGGAGAGCGCCAGCATGCCGTCGATCGCGGCCATGGCGCGCGCCCGGTCCTCCTCCAGCTCGTCGAGCGCGCCGGCGGCGATCAGCGCCTCCAGCGTGCGCCGGTTGACCAGCCTGGTGTCGATGCGGCGGGCGAGATCGGCGAGATCGCGGAAGGGGCCGCCGGCGGCGCGCGCCGTCACCACCGATTCCACCGCGGCCCGGCCGACGCCCTTGATGGCGCCGAGCGCGTAGAAGATCTTGCCGTCGGCGACGTCGAACTCGACGCCGGAATGGTTGATCGCCGGGCGCTCGACCTTGATGCCGAGCCGCTCGGCGTCGCGGCGGAATTCCGAGAGCTTGTCGGTGTTGCCCATGTCGAGCGTCATCGAGGCCGCGAGGAACTCGACCGGGTAATTCGCCTTCAGATAGGCGGTCTGGAAGGCGACGATGGCATAGGCCGCCGCGTGGCTCTTGTTGAAGCCGTAATCGGCGAACTTCGCCAGCAGGTCGAAGATCTCGGAGGCCACGTCCTTCTTGATGCCGCCGTCGACGGCGCCCTTCACGAAGCGGTCGCGCTGGGCGTCCATCTCCGCCTTGATCTTCTTGCCCATGGCGCGGCGCAAGAGGTCTGCCTCGCCGAGCGAATAGCCCGAGAGCGCCTGCGCCACCTGCATCACCTGCTCCTGATAGACGATGATGCCGTGGGTCTCGCGCAGATAGGGCTCCATGCCCGGATGGAGATAGGTCGGCTCCTCCAGCCCGAGCTTGCGGCGGCAATAGGTCGGGATGTTGTCCATCGGGCCCGGCCGGTAGAGCGCGACCAGCGCGATCAGGTCCTCGATGCGGTCGGCCTTCATTTCGACCAGCGCCTTGCGCATGCCGACCGATTCCACCTGGAACACGCCGACCGTCTCGCCGCGGGCCAGCATGGCGTAGGTCGCCGGATCGTCGAAGGGCAGCTTGGCAAGGTCGATATGGATGCCGCGCTGGGCGATGAGCTTCACCGCGGTCGTCAGCGTGGTCAGCGTCTTGAGGCCGAGGAAGTCGAACTTCACCAGCCCGGCCTGCTCGACCCATTTCATGTTGAACTGGGTGACGCGCATGCCGGTGCGCGGATCGACCGAGAGCGCGACGAGCTGTTCGAGCGGCCTGTCGCCGATCACCACGCCTGCGGCGTGGGTTGAAGCATGGCGGTGAAGCCCTTCCAGCTTCTGGCCGATTTCGAGCAGCCGCGCGACGATCGGCTCGTCCTGCGCCGCCTGCTGGAGCTTGGGCTCGCCCTCGATCGCGTCCTTCAGCGAGATCGGCTTGGCCGGGTTCTGCGGCACCAGCTTGGTCAGCTTGTCGACCTGGCCGTAGGGCATCTCCAGCACGCGGCCGACATCGCGCAGCACGCCGCGCGCAAGCAGCGTGCCGAAGGTGATGATCTGGGCGACGCGCTCCTGCCCGTAATGATGCTTGACATATTCGATCACCTCTTCACGCCGGTTCTGGCAGAAGTCGATGTCGAAATCCGGCATCGAGACGCGGTCCGGATTCAGGAAGCGCTCGAACAGCAGGCCGAAGCGCAGCGGGTCGACATCGGTGATGGTCAGCGCATAGGCGACGAGCGAGCCCGCGCCCGAGCCGCGCCCCGGCCCGACCGGAATGTCGTGCGCCTTGGCCCATTTGATGAAGTCCGAGACGATCAGGAAGTAGCCCGGGAACTTCATGCGGGTGATGATCGAAAGCTCGAAATCGAGCCGCTTCCCGTAATCCTCGACGGTGAAGCCCTCGGCCGGGCCGTGCTTTTCGAGCCGCGCCGCCAGGCCGGCGCGGGCCTGTGCTTCCAGCTCCTCGGCCTCGTCGCGCCCCTCCTCGCCGAAGCGCGGCAGGATCGGCTTGCGGGTGGTGACGCGCCAGTGGCAGCGCATCGCGATCTCGACGGTGTTGGCCAGCGCTTCCGGCAGGTCGGCGAAGCGCTTCTTCATCTCGGCGCGCGAGGCGAAATAATGCTCGGGCGTGACGCGCCGGCGCTCGCCGTCCGAGACCAGCCGGCCCTCGGCCACCGCCAGCAGCGCGTCATGCGCGTCGAAATCGGCCGGCTTGGCGAAGAAGGGCTCGTTGGTGGCGACGATCGGCAGGTCGGAATCATAGGCGAGGCGCAGGAGATGGGCCTCCAGCGCCGCCTCGTTGTCGCGGCCATGGCGCTGGATCTCGACATAGAGCCGGTCGCCATAGATCCGGGCGAGCGTGGCGAGGCGCGCCGCGGCCACGGGGAGCTGGCCGTTGCGCAAAGCCGTGTCGACCGGCCCGTCGCTGCCGCCGGTGAGCGCGATGAGGCCGTCAGGATAGGCCGCCAGCCGCTCGACCGTCGTCACGGGCTGGCCGGCGCCGCCGGTCGCCAGCGCCGCCTCGCTGACCAGCTTCATCAGGTTGCCGTAGCCGGCCTCGTCCATGGCGAGCAGGACGATATGCGGCAGGCGCTGCGGCTGCGCCGGCCGGCGGCCGCCCTCGCCCTCATCGGCGAAATCCACCGAGAGCTGCACGCCGGCGATGGGCTGCAGGCCCGCGCCCGAGAGCTTCTCGGAGAACTCCAGCGCGCCGAAGAGATTGTCGGTGTCGGTGAGCGCCAGCGCCGGCTGGCCGTCGGCGGCGGCGAGCTTGGCCAGCGTCGAGACGGTCATCGCGCCCTCGAGCAGCGAATAGCTCGAATGGACATGAAGATGCACGAAGCCGATCTCCGCGAGAACGCGTGCTCCGTCCGCTTCCCGAGCCATGTCCCTCTCCCGTCGCGATGCGACTCGTCCGTCCGCCCGTTCCGTTATGGCGCCGTGGCGAGGCCGGCGTCGAGGCCGCAGGCGCCGAAACCGGCCGGCTGTGGATGGCTCCTGCCAGGATCAGACATGCGGCCCGGAGAGAAGAGCCGCCCAGAGCCAGATCATGCCGAGGAACACGCCCAGCGAAGCGATCTCGGCGAGGCCGGCGGCGAATTTGCGCGCTGCAGTCATGACGAACCTCCGTCGTTCTCGATAGGTTCATCTTAGTTCCTGTTTTGTTCTCGTCAATCGCGATACGTCACCCGCAGCCCGCGCATGAGGAATCGGTTAACGAAAACTTTCCACGCAGGTCTTGCCGCGGCCGATCCTCATTTTCGCCACCTCCTCCAGCCATCGCAGGCCGATGCCGCCGGCGGATGGAGCCGGATCGACGGCGTGGCCGGGGCAGCGCCGGAAGGAGGCAGAGCATGATCGATCTTCGCGCTTGCGGCCTGGTTCTCCTCGCCGCGCTCGCCTGCAGCGGATGCCGCGACGCCGAGGCGCAGGGCGAGGATTTCCTGCCCCTGATCCAGGCCTATTTCGACAAGGAGCCGGTCTGCGTCGCCGTGCGCAGGATCCCGATCGACACCAACGATGCCTGGGTCCAGGGGAACCTGCGGACGCTGGTCGACCAGGGGCTGCTCGCCGAAGAAACCCCGCCGGCCGACGTCTCGGCCGCGATCGGCCCGTCGCGCCGCTTCACCCTGACGCAGGCCGGCGCGGGCTTCTACCGGGCCGAGGGCCTGCCGGAAATTCCGCGCCAGCCGGTGCTCTGCTTCGCGCGGCGCGAGATCACCGGCATCGTCGCAACCGAGATCGAGCCGCCGCGCGGCGAGGAGGATTTCGCGCTGGAGCCGCGCAAGGCCCGGATCACCTTCGACCAGCGCGTCGTCGAGATCGCCCCCTGGGCCGAGGCCAAAGCCGTCCAGGCCGCGTTCTCGGCCATCCCGACCCAGCTCAGGACCTCCGGCGAAAAGGGCAAGATCGAATTCGTCTGGAAGGACGGCACATGGCTCGCCCAGCCGAGCTACGCCTTCCCGCTCAGGGATGCGCGGCAGCTCGGGCGCTAGCGCCTGCTGATTTGACGCGGAACCGCGCGGTTATCGCGGATGCCCCATCCATCATGGCGCGGAGCGAAGCGACGAAGCGATCCAGGGGGAGATGGAGCTCTGCCGCTCCCGGATTGCTTCGCGGAGCCTGTCCTCGGGCTTGCCGAAGGCAAGACCCGGGGTCGCAATGACGGCTCCCGTGCCGGGGGCGCCGGATCGAGGCGGCGCTACTCCAGCGGGACGACCAGCCCTTCCCTGATCGTGACCTGGCGGTCCATCCGGCGGGCGAGATCGAGGTTGTGCGTCGCGATCAGGGCCGCGAGGCCCGAAGCGCGGGCGAGCGCGATCAGCGTGCCGAAGACGTGCTGCGAGGTATGCGGATCGAGATTGCCGGTCGGCTCGTCGGCCAGCAGCAGCCGCGGGCCGTTGGCGACGGCGCGGCCGATGGCGACGCGCTGCTGCTCGCCGCCGGAAAGCTCGCCCGGCAGATGGTCGAGCCGCTGGCCGAGGCCGAGGAAGCTCAGCAGCTCCGTCGCCCGCTCCTCCGCGACCGCGCGGTCGAGCCCGCGGATGCGCTGCGGCAGCACCACGTTCTCCAGGGCCGTGAACTCGGGCAGGAGATGATGGAACTGGTAGACGAAGCCGATCTCGGTGCGGCGCAGCCGCGTGCGGCCCTTGTCGTCGAGCCTGGTGGTGGCGAGGCCGCCGACGAAGACCTCGCCGCCATCGGGCTTTTCCAAGAGGCCGGCGACATGCAGCAGCGTCGACTTGCCGGTGCCGCTCGGCGCCACCAGCGCCACGACCTCGCCCGGCCAGAGCGCGAAATCGGCCTTGCGGAGCACTTCCAGCGGCGCGTCGGCCTGCGGATAGAAGCGCTCGACCTGCGAGAGGAAGAGCGCGGGCGTTTCCTGAACCGCCATCAGCCCATCCTCAGCGCTTTGACCGGGTCGAGGCGCGCCGCCTTCCAGGCGGGATAAAGCGTCGCCAGCAGCGACAGCACCAGCGCCATCAGCACGACGCTCGCCACCTCGCTCCAGTCGAGCACGGAGGGAATGTCGCTGAGGAAGCGCACCGTCGGGTCCCAGAGATTGGCGCCGGTGATCCAGTTCAGCGCCGCCATGATCGACTTGATGTAGTGGGAGAACAGCACGCCGAGAATGAAGCCGGCGAAGGTGCCGACCACGCCGATCGTCGCGCCGGTGATGAGGAAGACGCGCAGCACCGTGCCGCTCGTCGCGCCCATGGTGCGCATGATCGCGATGTCCTCGGTCTTGTCCTTCACCAGCATGATCAGGCCGGAGACGATGTTGAGCGCCGCCACGAGCACGATCAGCGTCAGGATGATGAACATCACGTTGCGCTCGACTTCCAGCGCGTTGAAGAAGCTGCGGTTGCGCTGGCGCCAGTCGGAGAGCACGAGCGGGCGCGGCGCATCGGCCTCGATGGCGTCGCGGACCTTCTGCGTGTTGTCGGGATTGTCGACGAAGATCTCGATGACGTTCACGTCGCCGTCGCGGTTGAAATAGGCCTGGGACTCGGCGAGCGGCATGTAGACGAAGGTGCCGTCGAACTCGGTCATGCCGATCTGGAAGATCGCCTTGATCGGATAGGCCTTGATGCGCGGCGCCGTGCCGAACGGGGTCGAGGCGCCCTGCGGCGTCACCAGCGTGATCGTGTCGCCGACCTGGACGCCGAGCGCATTGGCCAGCCGGATGCCGATGACCACGCCGGGCGTGGCGTCGAACCCCTCCAGCGTGCCGGACTTGATATTGCCGCCGATGAAGGGGATCGACTTGATGTCGGCCTCGCGCACGCCGCGCACCAGCACGCCGCTGTTCCCGGTCTGCGAGGAGGCCAGCGCCTGCCCCTCGACCAGCGGAATGGCGAGGGTGATGCCGTGGATCTTGCGCAGCCGCTCTGCGACGCTGTCGAAATCGTCGAGCGGCCGGTCGATCGGGGTGGCGAAGATATGGCCGTTCACGCCGACGATCTTGCTCAGCAGCTCGATGCGGAAGCCGTTCATCACCGACATCACGATGATCAGGGTCGCGACGCCGAGCATGATGCCGAGGAAGGAGAAGCCGGCGATGACCGAGACGAAGCCCTCGCGCCGGCGCGTCCGGAGATATCGTCCCGCGAGGCTCCACTCGAAGCCGGCGAAGGGCTTCGTGCCGGTCGGCACCTCCGCGCTTTCGACGACGGCGCTCATGCCCGGCGCCCCGTCACGCCGCCCGGCCCTGGAAGCGGTCGAGCGCCGCTTCGAGCGAAACGGTCTCGCGCTCGCCGCCGGCGCGGCGCTTGATCTCGACCTTGCCCTCAGCCAGCCCCTTCGGGCCAACGATGATCTGCCACGGCACGCCGATCAGGTCGGCGGTGGCGAATTTGGCGCCGGGCCGCTCCTGCGTGTCGTCGTAGAGCGCGTCGTAGCCCTTGGCGAGCAGCTCCTTGTAGATGCGCTCGCTCGCCGCGTCGGTCGCGGCGTCGCCGGCCTTGAGGTTGATGACCCCGATGTCGAAGGGGGCGATCTCCTCGGGCCAGACGATGCCGGCCTCGTCATGGCCGGCCTCGATCAGCGCCGCGACGAGGCGGCTCGGGCCGATGCCGTAGGAGCCGCCATGCAGCGGCATCTGCTGGCCGTCCGGCCCGGTCACGGTCGCGCCCATGGGCTCGGAATACTTCGTGCCGAAATAGAAGATGTGGCCGACCTCGATGCCGCGCGCCGAGACGCGCTTGTCTTCAGGGATAGCCTCGAAGGCGGCCTTGTCGTGCATCTCTTCCGTGGCGGCATAAAGGCTCGTCCATTTGTCGACGATGCCCTGCAGCCCCGGCACGCTGTCGAAATCGGTGTCGGCCGCCGGCGTGCGGAAGTCCAGATAGTCCTTGTGGCAGAAGACCTCGCTCTCGCCGGTCGAGGCGAGCACGATGAATTCATGGCTGAGATCGCCGCCGATCGGGCCGGTATCGGCCTTCATCGGGATCGCCTTCAGCCCGAGCCTCGCGAAGGTGCGCAGATAGGCGGTGAACATGCGGTTATAGGCGTGGCGCGCCGCATCCTTGTCGAGGTCGAAGGAATAGGCGTCCTTCATCAGGAATTCCCGCCCGCGCATCACGCCGAAGCGCGGCCGCACCTCGTCCCGGAACTTCCACTGGATATGGTAGAGGTTGAGCGGCAGGTCCTTGTAGGATTTGACATAGGCGCGGACGATCTCGGTGACCATCTCCTCGTTGGTCGGGCCGTAGAGCATGTCGCGGTCGTGCCGGTCCTTGATGCGCAGCATCTCCTTGCCATAGGCGTCGTAGCGCCCGCTCTCGCGCCAGAGATCGGCCGACTGGATGGTCGGCATCAGGATCTCGATGGCGCCGGAACGGTTCTGCTCCTCGCGCACGACCTTGCAGATCTTGTCGAGCACGCGCAGGCCCAGCGGCAGCCAGGCGTAAATGCCGGCCGATTCCTGGCGGATCATGCCGGCACGCAGCATCAGCCGGTGCGAGACGATCTCGGCCTCCTTCGGCGTGTCGCGCAGGAGGGGCAGGAAATAGCGGGAAAGGCGCATCGGAAAACCTGTCGGAAGGCAGCGCGCGAGGGATCGCGCCGGGAAACTACGCAACGAGTCGCTTCACCTGAGAGACACCATCGCTCTCGGCAAAATGCAAACCAAAATCAGCAGAAAGCGGCGGAACATGGCGAAGTTGTGGGCCCTTCGCCGCGCCGGCCTCAGCGGCGGGCGAAGCGGGCCTTCAGCGCCGCGAGGACCGGGACCGGCACGAAGGCCGAGACGTCGCCGCCCATCGCCGCGATCTGCCGGACCAGCGTGGCGGTGATGGGCCTCACCGCCGGCGAGGCCGGCAGGAAGACCGTCTGCACCTGCGGCGCCATGGCGGCGTTCATGCCCGCCATCTGCATCTCGTAGTCGAGATCGGAGCCGTCGCGCAGGCCGCGGACGATGATGCCCGCCCCTGCCCGCTTCGCCGCATCGACGGCCAGATCGTCGAAGGTGACGACCTCGAGCGCGGTCCCGCGCGGCGCCAGCAGCGGCGCGGCGACCTCCCGCAGCAGCGCCGCGCGTTCGTCGGCCGTGAACAGCGGCGTCTTGCCCGGATGCACGCCGATCGCCAGCACGAGCCGGTCGCACAGGCCGGCGGCGGCGGCGATGACGTCGGCATGACCGTTGGTCACGGGGTCGAAGGAGCCGGTGTAGAAGGCGGTGCGGATCATGGACCCAGCGTTAGAGCATCCGGGCGGAAAGAGGAAACCGAATTTCCGGCGCCGCCCCGGCGGAAGGCTCTCCCCGCGGCAGCATGCCGCCGCGACGCCCGATCATAGGCGCCGCATGCCTCCGCGGCGCGGGTTACAGGGCGACGGCCGGATGCAGCGCGGAATGCTTCAGGGAATGAAGACGGGGAGCGGAGCGAGCCGGAGCGTCAGGACAGCGGCATGAAGGTCGCGAGCGCGGCGAGGCTGGCCGCGACGATCGAACCGCAGACGAGCAGCGAGGCGCAGAGCGAGACGCGGCGCGGGAGAGCATAAGGCTGGTCGGCGAACATGGGCATGATCTCGACGAATCACAGAATACTTCCGTTCCGCTAGGTGACCCTCCCGGCGGGCCGCGCAAGGGCGAGAACGTGACGAAACGGTGACATCGCGCCGTTTCCGGCGGCTTTCGATTGGCTTTTGCGCCATAGCGCCCTACATCGCCCGCCATGCTGACGATTAACGACATCACCTACCGGCTCGGCGAGCGCCTGCTGCTCGACCACACCGGCGCCGCGATCCCGGACGGGGCGCGCGTCGGCTTCGTCGGTCGCAACGGCACCGGCAAGACGACGCTGTTCAAGATCATCACCGGCGATCTCGGCACCGAGAGCGGCACGATCAGCCTGCCCCGGGGCCGGCGCATCGGCGGCGTGGCGCAGGAGGCCCCGGGCGGGCCGGAGACGCTGATCGAGGTCGTGCTGGCCGCCGATACCGAGCGCACGGCGCTGATGAAGGAAGCGGAGACCGCGACCGATCCGCACCGCATCGCCGAGATCGGGACGCGACTCGCCGATATCGGCGCGCATTCGGCCCCGGCGCGGGCCGCGATGGTGTTGCACGGCCTCGGCTTCGACGAGGCGGCGCAACAGCGCCCCTGCTCCGATTTCTCCGGCGGCTGGCGGATGCGCGTGGCGCTGGCGGCCGTGCTGTTCTCCGAGCCCGACCTGCTGCTGCTCGACGAGCCGACCAACTATCTCGACCTGGAAGGCACGCTCTGGCTCTACGATTATCTCGAGCGCTATCCGCATACGGTGATCGTGATCAGCCACGACCGCGAACTGCTCGACACCTCGGTCGACCACATCCTGCATCTCGACCAGGGCAAGCTCACCCTCTATCGCGGCGGCTATTCCTCCTTCGAGAAGCAGCGCGCCGAAAAGCAGATGCAGCTCGCCCGCGCCCGGGAGAAGCAGGAGGCCGAGCGCAAGCATCTCCAATCCTTCGTCGACCGCTTCAAGGCCAAGGCCACCAAGGCGCGCCAGGCGCAATCCCGCGTCAAGCGGCTGGAGAAGATGCAGACGATCGCGACCATCGTCGACCGCGACGTCCAGCCTTTCGTCTTCCCCGGCCCGGAAAAACCGCTCTCGCCGCCGATGATCGTGCTGGAGGATGCGGCCGCCGGCTATGGCGAGCGCAAGGTGCTGTCGCGGCTCAACCTGTCGCTGGCGCCGGACGACCGCATCGCGCTGCTCGGCTCGAACGGCAACGGCAAGTCGACCTTCTGCAAGCTGATCGGCGGCCGGCTTCCCGCCATGTCGGGCGAGATGAAGAAGTCGAGCAAGCTGGAGACCGCCTATTTCGCCCAGCACCAGCTCGACGAACTGCGCATCGAGGACACACCCGTCGGCCATCTGCGCGAGCTGATGCCGGACGCGCCCGAAGCGAAGGTCCGCTCCAAGGCGGCGCAGATCGGCTTTCCGGCGAGCAAGGCCGACACGCCGGTGAAGCTGCTCTCCGGCGGCGAGAAGGCGCGGCTGATGCTGGGCCTGGCCACCTTCCACGGCCCGCATCTGCTCATCCTCGACGAGCCGACCAACCATCTCGACATCGACAGCCGCACCGCGCTGGTCACCGCGATCAACGACTATCCCGGCGCCGTCATCCTGGTCAGCCACGACCGATTCCTGATCGAGGCCTGCGCCGACCGGCTCTGGCTCGTCGGCGGCGGCACGGTGAAGAATTTCGACGGCGACATGGACGACTACCGCGCCTATGTGCTCGGCGCGGCCAAGGCGGAGAGGCGCGGCAAGCCGGCGCCGGAACCCGCGGCGCGACCGAAGGCCGACGAGCGCAAGGAAGCGGCGACGAAGCGCGTGGCGCAAGGCCCGCTGCGGCAGAAGCTCAACCTCGCGGAAGCCCGCATCGCCAAGCTGACCGGGCTGATCGGGAAGGTCGACGAGGCGCTCGCCAACGGCGCCTTCGCGCGCGACCCGGAGAAGGCGCTGCAGATCTCGCGGCAGCGTGCGGAACTGTCGGAAGCGCTGGCCGCCGCCGAGGAGGAGTGGCTGCTGCTGGGCGAGGAGCTCGAGAGCGCCTGAGCGCTCAGGGCTGCGGTGAAAGCACCTTCCGCAGCCCCTCCGCCTGCTCGGCGGGAATCCGCTTCAGCATCACCCGCGTCGTGTAGTTGCCGTACATGCGGCCATCGCGCCGATAGCCCCAGTCGCTGATCATGCTGCCGGCCGCGCGATACGGCGACCCCTTGACCAGCGGCGCCAGGCGCTGCGGCTCGTTGGCGAGCCGGCCGACGAAGCTGTCGCCCTCGATCGCGTCGAGATTCATCCAGATATGCTCGCGACCGTCCGACCCCTTGATCGGGATCGCCACCTTGACCACGAAGCTCTCGCCGCGCCGCTCGCGAAAATCCGTGCGGAAACGCGGCAGGCTGGCGCGTGCCGCGTCGATGGCGGCGTCCATCTCCGGGTCGCTGGTGCGATAGTCGTAGGTCGGGTCCTGAGCCTGCGCCGGACCGGCGACGGGGCCGGCCAAAGCGGCGAGCAGGGCCGCGGCGAGAATACGGGGCTTCATCGGCTCAGCCTTCACCGCCCGGTTTCACGATCCGCCCCAAGCGGTTGTCAGTGAACAGATAAAGCTCGCGGCCGCCGGGCTCGGCATAGAGCACCTGCACCTCGCGCTGGCCCTTGCCGCTCTGGCCGATCAGCACGTCGGTCGGGGGCTTGCCCTTGAGCTTCACCAGCTCGCATTCGGTGATGCCGGGCGCGATCTCCTTCGGCAGCGGCCGGGTCGAGGGATCGAGCGAGAGGCCGACGCTGCATTCGCCCTCCGGCGTCAGCACCGGCTCGCGGGTCGAGATGCCGGCGCTGCCCGAGGTGGTCGTCGTGGTGGTGACGCCACCCTTCGTCTCCGACTGGAAGGCGAAGCCGCCCATGTCGACCGAGCAGCCGCCGAGCGCCGCGGCGCAGAAAAACAGGATAGGCAGTCTCACGCTTTCTTCTCCCAGCGGCCGGCCTCGTCCTGCTGCCAGTAGCTGGCGGCATGCCCGGAAGCCTTGGCCTTCTTCCAATCCGCGCGGGCGGCGTCGAGCGCCTCGGGATCGTCACCATCGAATATCAGAACGACGCGCTCGTAGTCCTGCAATGCGTCTGGAATGCGGACGCCGTCGGCGCAGATGCGGACCTGCGCCGCGTTGGGGTTATGCGCCTCGGTCGTCAGCACGATCGGGTTCCGGGCCGCATCCGCCTCCATCGCCGTGACATGCGGCAGGAAGCTCTCGTCGGCATAGGTCCAGAGATGGTCGTCGACCGCGCTCATGCGCTCCCGGCTGGAAACCTCGACAACGACCTTCTGGCCGCGCGCCAGCGCCCGGTCGAGGATGGTCGGCAGGACCTGCTCGAGCGGGCGCGACTGCAGATGGAAGAACAGGATCTCAGCCATGTGCGGCAGCCGGCAGGAGGCAGTCGGCCGTCGGGGCCGAAGCGCGAGCAGTTTCCGACTGCCTACCGCCCATTGCCGACTGCCGCAAATCGCTCCGCATCACGCCCCTCTCACCGCTCGTAATGGTCCTTCACCAGCCGGTCGAGCAGGCGCACGCCCCAGCCCGGCCCCCAGGAACGGTTGATCTCGCTGTCCTTGGCCGCCATGCCGGTGCCGGCGATGTCGAGATGCGCCCAGGGGGTGTCGTTGACATGGCGTTGCAGGAACTGCGCCGCGGTGATCGAGCCGGCATAGCGCCCGGCCGAGTTCTTCATGTCGGCGAATTTCGAATCGATCATCTTGTCGTAGGCCTTGCCGAGCGGCATGCGCCAGACCGTCTCGCCGGTGGCAAGGCCGGCCGCCGTCAGGCGCTGGGCCAGCTCGTCATTGTTGCTGAACAGGCCGGCGTTCTCCTGCGCCAGCGCGACCAGGATCGCCCCCGTCAGCGTCGCCAGATTGACCATGAAGCGCGGCTTGAAGCGGTCCTGCGTGTACCAGAGCACATCGGCCAGGACGAGCCGGCCCTCGGCGTCGGTGTTGATGATCTCGATGGTCTGGCCGGAAAGCGAGGCGACGATGTCGCCCGGACGCTGGGCGTTGCCGTCCGGCATGTTCTCGACGAGGCCGATCACGCCGACGGCGTTGACCTTGGCCTTGCGGGCGGCGAGCGCGTGCATCAGCCCGACGACGGTCGCCGCGCCCGCCATGTCGCCCTTCATGTCCTCCATCCCGGCGCCCGGCTTCAGCGAGATGCCGCCGGTGTCGAAGGTCACGCCCTTGCCGACGAAGGCGACGGGCTCATCGCCCTTGCCGCCGTTCCAGCGCATCACGACGACGCGGCTCTCGCGGCGCGAGCCCTGCCCGACGCCGAGCAGCGCCCGCATGCCGATCTTCTTCAGCTCCTTCTCGTCGAGCACCTCGACCTCGACGCCCAGCTTCCCGAGCTTCTTCGCGCGGTCGGCGAATTCCTCGGGGTAGAGGACGTTCGGCGGCTCGTTGACGAGGTCGCGCGCCAGCAGGACGCCGGCCGCGACCGCCTCCGCCGCCTTGAGCGCCTTCTTCACGGCCGCCGGGTCGGCGACGCGCAGCGTCACCGAACGCGAACCGGCGTCGTCCTTGTCCTTGCTCTTCGTCTTGTAGCGGTCGAATCTGTAGCTGCGCAGCCTGAGCCCAAGGGCCAGATCGGCCGCCTGCCGCGCATCGACCTCGCCCTCCGGCAGCACGAGCGCAACATCCGCCTCGCGGCCGGCGCCGAGCCGCCCGGCGATCGCCCCGCCGAGCTTCACGAAATCGAGATCGCCGCGCTCGCCCGCCGGCCCGACGCCGATGGCGACGAGCCGCTCATAGGGCGCGCCCTCCGGCGAGGGCAACGCCAGTGCGGACAAAGCCTTGCCCTTGAAGCGCTCGGCCGCGGCCGCCCGCGTCAGCAGAGCCTGCGCGCCCGGACCGGCCAGCGCCTCCGCCCGGCCGGGCAAGGCCAGTTCGTCGGACAGGAAAACCACGAGATCGCGCCCTTCGACGGCGTCCAGGGGTTTGATCTCGAGCTTCGGGTGCTGCGACATGACCGGCTCACAATCTTGCGAAAACTGTCGGGAAGGGACAGTTGGGGGACGCGCCGCAGACGATTCCCGTTTGCGCCGCAAATCCGCCTATACCATAGGGTGTGTTCGCCGAACCACCTGAGGGAGCTCCGGTTCCCTTTTCCCGGAAAGTAACGCGTGTTCCTCAACCGCCTCGACCGATACATCCTCAAGATCGCGGCGGTCGCGGCGATCGTGCTGCTGCTTGGCCTCACCGGGGTGATCTGGGTGACGCAGGCGCTGCGCGAGGTCGACCTGATCACCGGCAAGGGCCAGACGATCCTGATCTTCCTGACGGTGACGCTGCTCTCGCTGCCGGCGCTGATCGCGGGCATCGCCCCGGTCGCGCTGTTCATGTCGACGCTCTACACGCTGAACAAGCTCAACGGCGATTCCGAGCTGATCGTGATGAACGCCGCCGGCGTGGCGCCGCACCGCGTCACCCGCCCCTTCCTCGTGCTGACCGTGGCGACCGCGCTGATCGTCGCCTGGATGACAGTCTCGGTGATGCCGGCGAGCTTCCGGATGCTGCGCGACCTGATCACGCTGATCCGCGCCGACTTCGTCGCCAACGTCGTCAAGGAAGGCCAGTTCGTCTCGCTCGATTCCGGCGTCACCTTCCATTACCGCGAGAAGGTCGGCGACGCCCTGGTCGGCATCTTCATGCAGGACCGGCGCGATCCGACCCAGCCCTCGATCTATCTCGCCGAGCGCGGCCGCACCGTCGAGGCGGAAGGCCAGAGCTTCCTGATGCTGGAAAAGGGCACGATCCAGCGCGAGGCCAAGAACACCGACACGACCTCGATCATCTCGTTCGAGCGCTACGCCCTCAACCTCTCGGCGCTGACCGGCGACACGACGGGCGGCCCCGGCGAGGGCGACGGCGACAAGGTGATCTACAAGCCGCGCGAGCGCTCGACCTGGGAGCTGATCAACCAGGACCCGAACGAGCCCTACTACCAGATCCAGGCAGGCCGCTTCCGGGCCGAATTGCACAACCGCCTCTCGGCGCCGCTCTACCCCTTCGCCTTCATGCTGCTCGCCTTCGCCGCCATCGGCGAGGCGCGCACCACCCGCCAGGGCCGGGCGCTGGCGATCCAGGCGGCGATCCTGATCGTCGGCGGAACGCGGCTCGCCGCCTATGCGGCGTGGACGGCGAGCGTGCGCTCGCCTTTCGCCGCCGCCCTGCTCTATATCCTGCCGATCGCGGCGATGGTGCTCGCCGTCGCCTTCATCTTCTACGGCGAAAGGATGCGGCCGATCCTGGCGCGGCTGACAGCCCCGCTGACCATGCCGCTCGTCTCCCTCATGGCTCGATTCCGGCGCGCCTGATGCTGCTCTTCACCACCCTCGGCCGCTATCTGACGCTGCGCTTCACGCGCGCCATCCTCAGCGTGTTCAGCACCTTCTTCTTCCTGATCGGCACGCTCGACTTCGTCGAGCTGATGCGCCGGGCCGGCGACTCGCCGATCGCCACCACGCCGAAGATCATCATGCTGGCGCTCTATCGCGTGCCCAGCGTCGCCGAGCAGATCTTCCCGTTCGCGGCGCTCTTCGGCGGCATGTTCGCGCTGCTGACGCTGAGCCGGAAGCTGGAGCTCGTGATCGCGCGCTCCGCCGGCGTCTCGGCCTGGCAGTTCCTGCAGCCGGCGGCGGTGGTGGCGGGCGTGATCGGGCTGGTCTCGATCATGATCTACAACCCGCTGGCCGCCGAGATGAAGCGCCGCGCGACCGCGCTGGAAACGCGGCTCTTCGTGCGCGCGGGCGGTCAATCCTCGGCCAGCCTGCCGGAAGTCTGGCTGCGCCAGGCCAGCGTCGACGGCCAGGCCGTCATCCGCGCCGCCGGAGCGCTGCCCGACGAGGACGGGCTCTCGCGTGTCGCGTTCTTCAACTTCAATCCCGACGGCTCCTTCCGGGACCGAATCGACGCGCGCCAGGCCGTCCTGCGGCCCGGCCATTGGGAGCTCAGCGACGCGCGCATCACCTCCGCCAAGGAGGAGCCGCAGAGCTACAAGAGCTACATGCTCGCGACGACGCTGGAGCCGGACCAAATGCGGCAGAGCTTCACCCCGCCCGAGGCCGTCGGCTTCTGGTCGATGCCTGCCGTCATCGAACGGACGCAGCGCGCCGGGCTCGACACGACACGCTACGAGCTGCGCTATCAATCGCTGATGGCGCGCCCGCTGCTGCTGATCGCCATGGTGCTGGTGGCCGCATCCGTTTCCTTAAGATTTTTCCGATTTGGTGGTGTCACCAAACTGGTGGTGGCTGGCGTCACGGCGGGGTTCGTGCTCTATGTGGCGACACAGCTGTCGGAGGAACTGGGATCGTCGGGAATCGTCAATCCGATCGTCGCGGCGTGGCTGCCCGCAGCATTGGGGACAATGCTGGGCGCTCTCGCCCTCCTCCATCAGGAAGACGGGTAGAACATATTGTGCCTATGGTTAATTTTGCGTTTAACGGACGGATCAAGGCGTGACCAACGTAGCGCGTTTCGCTGCGGCGACGGCACTCGCCTCCAGCCTCGCCTTTCTGATGGCGGGCCCGGGCTTCGCCCAGGGCAAGCCCTCCGCTGGCGGCAAGCCTTCGGCTGACGGAAAGCCGGCGGCCGCGGCGACGAAGCCGCAGGACCGCATGGTCGTCGATGCCCGCGAGCTCGTCTACGACAACGACAAGAAGACCGTCGCAGCCGTAGGCGACGTCCAGATTCTCTATCAGGGCCGCACCATCGAGGCGGACCGGGTCGTCTACGACCAGGCCAACAAGCGCGTCACCGCGGTCGGCAACGCCCGCATCATCGAGTCGAACGGCTCGGTGATCACCGGCGACCGCTTCAACCTCACCGACGATTTCCGCGACGGCTTCATCGACTCGCTCCGGGTGGTCAATCCCGACAAGACCCGCTTCTCCGCCCCCCGCGCCGAACGGACCGACGGCGAGACCTTCATCTTCGACAAGGGCATCTACACGGCCTGCGAGCCCTGCAAGGACAATCCCGAGCGCCCGCCGCTCTGGCAGGTGCGCTCGGCGCGGATCATTCACAAGAAGTCCGAGCAGACGATCTACTACGAGGACGCCCGGCTCGAATTCGCCGGTATTCCGATGGCCTACATCCCGTATATGTCGGGCCCGGATTCGACCGTGAAGCGCAAGACCGGCTTCCTGGCGCCGAAATTCATCAACACCTCGGCGCTCGGCTTCGGCGTCGGCCTGCCCTATTTCATCAACCTCGCGCCGAATTACGACCTGACGCTGACGCCGACCTATCTGACCCGGCAGGGGCTGCTGGGCCAGGTCGAGTGGCGCCACCGCCTGCTCAACGGCTCCTATTCGATCCGGGCCTCGGGGATCTTCCAGCAGGACAAGGACGCCTTCCTCGCGGCGCCGCTGGGGCCGCGCGACAAGGAGTTCCGCGGCTCGCTGGAGAGCAGCGGCAAGTTCTTCATCAATCCGCGCTGGACCATCGGCTGGAACGCCTCGATGTCGACGGATCGCTGGTTCTACAAGAACTACCGCATCCTCAACACGACCCTGAGCAACACGACCTATCTGCAGGAATCGATCTCGACCGCCTATCTGAACGGCCAGAGCCCGACCGCCTGGTTCGATCTGCGCGGCTATTATTTCCAGCCCCTCAACTATCAGGACTGGCAGAAGCAGCAGCCCGTCGTGCTGCCGGTGCTCGACTACGACAAGCGCATCCACAAGCCGGCCTTCTTCGGCGGCGAGCTGGAGTTCAACGTCAACGTCACCAGCCTCAACCGCGACACGGCGGCCTTCGCCGAGCTGCCGCAGCAGAAGAGCTACCTGATCTCGACGCCGAGCTATTCGCTCTATGACGGCTGCGCGGTCTACGACAAGAACCACTGCCTCGTGCGCGGCCTGGCGGGCAATGTCTCGCGCGCATCGGCGCAGTTGTCCTGGCGGCGCAACGTCATCGACTCGTTTGGCCAGATCTGGACGCCCTACGCCTCGCTGCGGGCCGACGTCTTCGCGATCAGCCCCGACACCAATGGAATCATCAACTCGCGCGTCGCGACCATCGCCGATGCCTCGGACGACGTCTTCGGGCGCGTCATGCCGGCCGTCGGCCTGATGTACCGCTATCCCTTCGTCGCCAAGACGGATTGGGGCACGCACATCATCGAGCCGGTGGCGCAGATCGTCGCGCGGCCGAACGAGACCAACAGCCTGCGCGTCGCCAACGAGGACGCGCAGAGCCTGGTGTTCGACGCCAACAACCTGTTCGAGTGGAACGGCAAGTTCTCCGGCTACGACCGGCTGGAGGGCGGCACGCGCGCCAATGTCGGCGCGCTCTATACGGGCCGCTTCGGCAAGGAGGCCTATGCCAACCTTCTCATCGGCCAGTCCTTCCAGCTCGCCGGGCGCAACTCCTATTCCTCCGGCGACCTCGTCAACACCGGCCTCGATTCCGGGCTGAACACCGACAGCTCCGACTATGTCGCCCGGGCCCAGATCTCGCCGATGAAGGGGTTCTTCCTGACCGGAGCGACCCGCCTCGACCACAGCACCTTCGAACCGCAGCGGATCGACGCCGCGGCGACCTATTCGAATACCGTGATCTCGACCTCGGTCGGATACGGCCGCTACGAGCCCCAGCCCGATCTCGGCATCTTCCGCCGGCGCGAAGGCCTGTCGCTGAGCGGTTCGCTGCGCGTCGCCGAGAACTGGCGCGTCCGCGGCAGCGTGCTGTTCGACCTCGACAAGTACAAATACGATCGCGAGCAGTGGCGCGCGGCCTATGCCGCCGGAACGGCGACGGTCGCGACCTATCCCAATACAGGCCCGTTCCAGACCGCCTCGACATCGCTCGGCCTCAACTACACCGACGAGTGCACCGTCTTCGACGTCAGCTATTCGCAGAGCTATGCGGACCGGCAGGCCGGCGCGACGAAGGACACCCGCACCATCATGTTCCGGCTGGAGCTGCGCACGCTGGGCGAGATCAACTATTCTCAGAATCTCGGAGCCACGACCGGCGACGGCGTGAGCAGCAGCAATTGAGGCGATGCGGGCCGCCGGACGGCCCGCGCCCGCCGCGATATCGGAGCACCCCTTGCCGAGCCTGCCGCTAGCGCTGACCCAGGGCGACCCGGCCGGCGTCGGGCCGGAACTGACCCTGCGCGCCTGGCAGGAACGCCGCGAGCGCACGCTTCCGGCCTTCGCCTGCATCGCGAATCCCGGCCATCTGAGGCGGACGGCGGAGCGGCTGGGCTGGCATGTTCCGATCCGGGAATGCGGCTGGAGCGACGCCCCCGCGGTCTTTTCCCAAGCGCTGCCGGTGATCCCGCTGGAGCAGCCGGTCGAAGCCGCGGCCGGCGAGCCCGACCCGTCTTCGGCCGCGGCCACGATCGCCTCGATCGACCGGGCCGTGGCGGCCGTGCGAAGCGGCCAGACCGGTGCCGTCGTGACCAATCCGATCGCGAAATCAGTGCTTTATGCCGCCGGCTTCAAGCATCCCGGACACACCGAATACCTCGCTCACCTGGCCGCCGACGGCGGAGTCGAACCCTTGCCGGTGATGATGCTGTGGTGCGAGGAGCTCGCCGTCGTTCCGGTAACCATTCATGTCCCGCTGCGGGAGGTCCCGGATCTCCTGACCGCGCCATTGATCGTCGAGACGGCCCGCATCGTCGCGGTGGGGCTGCGCCGGCAGTTCGGCATCGCCGCGCCGCGGCTCGCCCTCAGCGGGCTCAACCCGCATGCCGGCGAGAACGGCACGATGGGGCGCGAGGACGAGGAGATCGTCAAGCCGGCCATCGCGCAGCTTCGGGCCGAAGGCGTCGACGCGCGCGGCCCCTATCCGGCCGACACGATGTTCCATGCCCGCGCCAGGGCCGGCTACGACGTGGCGCTGGCGATGTATCACGACCAGGCGCTGATCCCGATCAAGACCATCGCCTTCGACGACGGCGTCAACGTCACGCTCGGACTGCCCTTCATCCGCACCTCGCCCGACCATGGCACGGCCTTCGACATCGCCGGACGCGGCATCGCGCGCCCCGACAGCCTCTGTGCGGCGCTGAAGCTCGCGGCGCGCATGGCGGAGCGGCAGGACACGGTATCCCGCGCATGAGCCAGATCGACGACCTGCCGCCCCTGCGCGAGGTGGTCGAGCGCCACGGGCTGATGGCCCGGAAGGCGCTCGGCCAGAACTTCCTGTTCGACCTCAACCTGACCGGCCGGATCGCGCGCGCCGCCGGCCCGCTCGACGGCGAGACGGTGGTCGAGATCGGCCCCGGGCCCGGCGGGCTGACGCGCGCCCTGCTCGCCAACGGCGCCGGCCGCGTCATCGCGATCGAGCGCGACCGGCGCTGCCTGCCGGCGCTGGCGGAGATCGCGGCGCATTATCCGGGGCGGCTGGAGGTCGTCGACGGCGACGCCCTCGCCACCGATCTGGCGCCCTATCTCCAGGGCAGGCCCGCCCGCATCGTCGCCAACCTGCCCTACAATATCGGGACGCCCCTGCTGGTCGGCTGGCTGAGCCAGGAGCCCTGGCCGTCCTGGTGGACGTCGCTGACGCTGATGTTCCAGCGCGAGGTCGCCGAGCGCATCGTCGCCGCGCCGGAGGAGCGGGCCGATTACGGCCGGCTCGCGGTTCTGGCCAATTGGCGCTGCCGGACGAAGATCCTGTTCGACGTGCCGCGCGGCGCCTTCGTGCCGCCGCCGAAGATCACCTCCTCCGTGGTCCAGCTCCTGCCGCGCGAGGCCCCCGAGCCCTGCGACCGCCGCCTGCTGGAGCGGGTGACGCTCGCGGCCTTCGGCCAGCGCCGCAAGATGCTGCGGCAGAGCCTGAAGGCGGTGCTGCCGGATCCGGCCCCGATCATCGCCGCGGCCGGCCTGGCGGAGACGGCGCGGGCCGAGGAGGTGCCGGTCTCCGGCTTCGTGAGGCTGGCGAACGCGCTCGCGGCGGAGCTTCAGGCCGGCTCCTCGGCGAGAAGCTGATCGACGAAATCGCCGAGGCCGACGGCGCGGCTGCGCTTCAGCCGCTCGGCGGTCAGGATCGCCTTGATCGCGTCATAGGCGGCGGTGAGGTCGTCGTTGACGATGACGTAGTCGTACTGGCTCCAGCGGGCGATCTCGTCGCGCGCATTCGCCAGCCGCTTGGCGATGACCTCGGGCGCATCCTCGGCCCGGCGCACGAGGCGCGAGCGCAGCTCCGCCATCGAGGGCGGCAGGATGAAGATCGTCACCACATCGGCGCGCGCCTTCTTGACGATCTGCTGGGTGCCCTGCCAGTCGATGTCGAAGAGCACGTCGCGCCCGGCCGCCAGCGAGGCCTCGACCTCCTTGCGCGGGGTGCCGTAGCCATTGCCGTGGACCTCGGCCCATTCCAGCAGGTCGTTGTGCTGGCGCATGGCGTCGAAGGCGCCGCGGTCGATGAAGCGGTAATGCACGCCGTCGATCTCGGAGGGCCGGCGCGGGCGCGTCGTCACCGAGATCGAGAGATCGAGATTGTTCTCGTTC
The DNA here is from genome assembly GCA_900466745.1 of Hyphomicrobiales bacterium. Taxonomy (GTDB): domain Bacteria; phylum Pseudomonadota; class Alphaproteobacteria; order Rhizobiales; family Beijerinckiaceae; genus Allobosea; species Allobosea minatitlanensis. The sequence goes on from UBNE01000034.1 coordinate 69,894, forward strand.
TGCGAGAGATTGCGCGTCAGAGTCGATTTGCCGGCGCCCGAGGGCGAGGACAGGATCAGCATGAGGCCGCGGCGGGCCGGGCGGGTTGTCTCGGCCATCGGGCTCACTCCACGTTCTGGACCTGCTCGCGCATCTGGTCGACGACCGTGCGCAGGTCGAGGCCGATCCGGGACAGGCCGGGATCGTTGGCCTTGGCGCAGAGCGTCGAGGCCTCGCGGCCGAATTCCTGCGCCAGGAAATCGAGCTTGCGGCCGATCGGGCCGCCCTTCGCCAGCAATTCGCGCAAGGCCGCGACATGGGCGTGCAGCCGGTCGATCTCCTCGCGGATATCCGCGCGCACGGCGATGAGCGCGGCTTCCTGGTGGAGGCGTTGCGGGTCAAGCCCACCCGCCGCGCCGAGCAGGGCCTCGAGCTGGGCCGCGATGCGGGCGCGGATCGCCTCGGCGCTGCGAGCCGGATGGTTCTCGGCTTCCGAGGCCAGGCGCGCGATCGTCTCGACATGGCCAAGCACGATCGCCTCGAGCGCGCGGCCCTCGCCGGCGCGGGCCTCCTTGAGCGCCTCGGCGGCGGCCTCGAGCCCGGCGAGCGCCGGCTTCTCGATGGCGCCGAGCGCGTCCTGGGCCTCGTCGGCATAGTCGACCACGCCGCGGATGCCGAGCAGCCCGTCATAGGTCGGCGGGTCGATGCCGGCTGCCGGCGGCAGCTTCGCGATCGCCTCCAGCAGGGCCTCCAGCACCGCCTCGTTGACGCGGGGGCGCGGCGGACCGGCGTCGCTGGTGACGCTGAGATTGACGTGCAGGGTGCCGCGCGCGAAGGCGCCGGTCAGGCGCTTGCGGGCCGCCTCGGCCAGCACCTCGAAGCCGGGCGGGACACGGACCCGCAGATCGAGCCCGCGGCCGTTGACGCTGCGGATCTCCCAGGCCCAGCCATGAATGCCGGCCGTCCCCGCCGCACGGGCAAAGCCCGTCATGCTCTCGATGGCCATTCATCCCCCGCTTTGCGATCCGTCTGCCGCGCCTTTCCCGGGCGCGATGCGGCGGGACCGTAGTGGCGCGCTGCGGCCATCGCAAGCGCGGCGACGCGGAAGATGGGGACGACGGGCCGCCGTCCCCGGCCTCGTCAGGGGAGCTTGAGCTGCGGCACCTGCTTGGGCGAATTCAGGTCGAAGCTCTTGTTCAGCAGCGGGTCGCGCGCCGTGCCCTCCGAGGCGTCGAAGGCGCGGGCGCGGGTGCCCGCCACGCCGCCGGGCTGGGCGACGGCCGGGGCGGCGCCTTCGGCCGCGCCGGTGTCCGCCGCGGGCTGGGTCGAAGCCGGCGCCTCGGTGCGGTTGTCGGGAGCCGGCGGCGGCTCGACCTTGTCGATGGCGTCGGCGGGCGGCTTGCCGTTCTGCTGCGAGCGCGTCGTCTCGATCTGGCGCCAGCGCGAGACGTTGCGGTTGTGCTGATCGAGCGTCTCGGCGAAAACGTGGCCGCCGGTGCCGTCGGCGACGAAGTAGAGCTCCTTGGTGCGCGAATGGTTCACCACGGCCTCCATCGCGGCGCGGCCGGGGTTGGCGATCGGCCCCGGCGGCAGGCCGGGGATGACATAGGTGTTGTACGGCGTCGCCTGGGTGATCTCGTTGCGCTGGATCGGGCGGCCGAGCGTGCCCTTGCCGCCGACGAGGCCGTAGACGATCGTCGGGTCGGACTGCAGCCTCATCTTCTGGTTCAGGCGGTTGATGAAGACGCCGGCGACGCGCGGGCGCTCATCGGCGCGGCCGGTCTCCTTCTCGACGATCGAGGCCAGCACCACGAGGTCCTGCGGCGTCTTGATCGGCAGGTCGGCGGGGCGGCGCTCCCAGATCCGGGCCAGCACCACGCGCTGGTCGCGCGCCATGCGGTCGATGATGGCCTGGCGCGAGAAGCCGCGGGGGAAGCGATAGGTGTCCGGCAGGATCGAGCCTTCCTTGGGAACCTGGGCGATCTCGCCGGTAAGCAGGTCGTTCTCGCGCAGCCGCTCGACGATCTGCTCGCTGGTCAGCCCCTCGGGAATGGTGATCGAATGCTCCACCACCTTGCCGCTCGAGATGATGTCGAGGATCTCCTGCGGGCTGACCCGGGCCTTGAACAGGTATTCGCCGGCCTTGAGCCTGTGCCAGTCGCCGCTGACGACCGCGGCGATGCGGAAGGAGAGCGGATGCTCGATCAGCCCCTCCCGCTGCAGCAGCTCGGCGATCTCGGTGAGGCCGCTCTCCTTCGGGATGATCAGGGCGCGGTCGCTGGTCAGCGGGCCGGGCGCCTTGCTCTGATTCGAGACGACGGCGATTCCGGCGCCGATGACGCCGGCCGCGACCAGGAGCAGCGTGAACAGGCCGCTGAGCATCGCCAGAAAGGGGCTGCGCCGGCGGCGGCGCGCCTTGGGCGGCGGCGCCGGCGGCGCTACCGGCTTGAGGGCCTCGCTCGGGCTTTTGGGGGCGACGCGGGGCGTATCGTTCACAGTTTCAGCGCTCGCAGAACGGGAGAGACGACCTCGGCACGACGCGTCCGAAGCGCATCGGCCGGATGGAACACCGGGCACGGCGGACTCCGGAGCCGCGCCATTAGAGCCGGTTTCGTCGCGGCTGTGAACGCGGAATCATGCATTCGCCAGCACCGGGCGCGAACTCTACCCAAGATTATGGCGAAACCGCGCTGGCCGGGGCCGGAACGCCCCTCCGTCCTCGGGGGGCGAAGCGACGACGCAATCCAGGGGGACCGGGCTGGAGCGCCCCGCCCGATCCCCGGATTGCTTCGCGGAGCCTGCCCCCGGGCTTGCCGAAGGCAGGACGCGGGGGCTCGCAATGACGGGGAAGATATGCCCGATGCGCGAACCTTCAGCCGGCCGGCTGAAAGCGCTTCAGCACCAGCGAAGCGTTGGTGCCGCCGAAGCCGAAGGAGTTCGACAGGGCGTAGTCGATCTCGCGCTTGCGGGCGACATGCGGCACCAGGTCGATCTCGGTCTCGACGGAGGGGTTGTCGAGGTTGATCGTCGGCGGCGCGATCTGGTCGCGGATCGCGAGCACGGTGAAGATCGCCTCGATCGCGCCGGCAGCGCCGAGCAGATGGCCGGTCGCCGATTTCGTCGAGGACATCGACGGGCGCTTCGGCGCGTTCGCCAGCAGCCGTTCGACGGCGCGCAATTCGATCTCGTCGCCGAGCGGCGTCGAGGTGCCGTGGGCGTTGATGTAGTCAAGGTCCGAGGCGGCGATGCCGGCGCGGTCGAGCGCCATGCTCATGCAGCGATAGGCGCCGTCGCCGTCCTCGGCCGGCGAGGTGATGTGATAGGCGTCGCCCGACAGCCCGTAGCCGACGATCTCGGCATAGATGCGGGCGCCGCGGGCCAGGGCGTGCTCCAGGTCCTCGAGCACGACGACGCCGGCGCCCTCGCCCATGACGAAGCCGTCGCGATCCTTGTCATAGGGGCGCGAGGCCTTCTCGGGCGTGTCGTTGAAGCCGGTCGAAAGCGCGCGGCAGGCGCAGAAGCCGGCGATGCCGATGCGGTTGATCGCCGATTCGGCGCCGCCCGCGACCATCACGTCGGCGTCGCCCAGCGCGATCATGCGCGCGGCGTCGCCGATGGCGTGCGCGCCGGTCGAGCAGGCGGTGACGGCCGAATGGTTCGGCCCCTTGAGGCCGTGCTCGATCGAGACATAGCCGGCGGCGAGGTTGATCAGGCGGCCGGGGATGAAGAAGGGGGAGAGGCGGCGCGGGCCCCGCTCGTGCAGCAGCAGCGAGGCGTCGTAGATGCCGCCCAGCCCGCCGATGCCGGAGCCGATGGCGACGCCGGTGCGGGTCTGGTCCTCGTAGCTTTCCGGCTTCCAGCCGGCATCCGCCAGGGCCTGCGTGGCCGCCGCCATGGCGAAGACGATGAAATCGTCGACCTTGCGCTGCTCCTTGGGCTCCATCCACTCGTCGGGATTGAAGGTCCCGTCGCTGCCGTCACCCCGCGGGATGTTGCAGGCGATCCGCGCCGGCAGGTCGCTGGCGTCGAAGCTGGTGATGGGGCCGGCGCCGCTGGCGCCGGCAAGGAGGCGGGTCCAGGTCGGCTCGACGCCGCAAGCGAGCGGCGTCACCATGCCGAGCCCGGTCACGACGACACGCCGCATCGAAACACTACGAGGAGCCATGATACCTTCTGCGGGAAACGGCCCCGGAGGGCCGATCGGAAGCCGGGACCGGCGTTCTTGATCAGGCGCCGTTGATCAGCGCTGTCGATCAGGCGCTTTTGGCCGACAGGAACTTGACCGCGTCGCCGACCGTCACGATCGTCTCGGCCGCGTCGTCCGGGATCTCGACGCCGAACTCTTCCTCGAAGGCCATGACGAGCTCGACGGTGTCGAGGCTGTCCGCGCCCAGGTCCTCGATGAAGTTGGCGCTATCGACGACCTTCTCGGGCTCGACGCCGAGGTGCTCGACCACGATCTTCTTCACGCGCTCGGCGACATCGCTCATGAGTCTCTTCCTTAGAAACTGGAAACGCATCGCGGATTCGCGACGCGCATATGGATCTTCATTCCGCCCCGCCGCGCCATCGGAATGATGCCCGCGATCCGGAAAGCTCGAAGCCTGCACAAACGCAACAACCGGGTTTTCGTCAAGTCCCCGGGCGTTCGAAAGGCAGAGCGACGGCGCTAGTTAACACACCCTGTCCACAGTGGCGAGAGCGTAAAACCGCTTCTGGAGAGCGTCCAGAATGCACCGTAACCCATTCAGATCATAGCCATTCCGCCATTGACATGAAGCGTCTGGCCGGTGACGTAGCCGGCTTCCTCGCTGGCGAGATAGGCGACCGCCGCCGCGATGTCGGCGCCGGAGCCGAGGCGGCCCATCGGCACGTCGGCGAGGATGCCCTCGCGCTGCTTCTCGGTCAGGACCTGCGTCATCGGTGACTCGATGAATCCCGGCGAGACGACGTTGACGGTGATGTTGCGGCTCGCGACCTCGGCGGCCAGCGCCTTCGACATGCCGATCAGCCCCGCCTTGGCGGCGGCGTAGTTGCCCTGCCCCGGATTGCCGGTGGTGCCGACGACGGAGCCGATCGCGACGATTCGGCCGTAGCGCCGGCGCATCATCGACTTCACGGCCGCGCGCGAGAGGCGGAACGCCGCGGTCAGGTTGACGGCGAGCACGCTGTCCCAATCCTCGTCCTTGAGGCGCAGGAACAGGTTGTCGCGGGTGATGCCGGCATTGTTGACCAGGATGTCGAGCCCGCCGAGCTTCTCCTCGGCGGCCGGCACCAGCGCCTCGACCGAATCCCTGTCGGCGAGGTTGCAGGGCGCGACCACGACCCGCTCGCCGAGCTCGGCGGCGAGCGTCTCCAACGCCTCGGCCCGCGTGCCGGAGATCGCGACGCTCGCGCCCTGGGCGTGGAGGGTCCTTGCGATGGCGCCGCCGAGGCCGCCGGTCGCGCCGGTGACCAGGGCCTTGCGGCCGGTCAGATCAAACATGTCTACTCCCCTTCTGCGGCCTTCTGCCGTGCATGCGCATCCGCCTTCCGAGGCGGGGCGCGGTCGTCAGCCCCTGCGGGCCTTGTAGGCCGCGATGTCGTCGGCGCTGCCGACCGAAGCCGTCGCGACGCCGGCGGCGATGCGCTTGACCAGCCCGGCGAGCACCTTGCCGCTGCCGAGCTCGACGAAATCGTTGACGCCGGCCGCCGCCATCGCCTGCACGCATTCGCGCCAGCGCACGGTGCCGGTGACCTGCGCCACCAGCGAGGCGCGGATCGCCTCCGGCTCGCTCAGCGGCGCGGCGCCGACATTGGCCATCACCGGCACGACGGGCGCCTGCATCGCGACCGTCGCCAGGGCCTGCCGCATCGCCTCGGCCGCCGGCTGCATCAGCGCGCAGTGGAAGGGCGCCGAGACCGGCAGCAGCATGGCCCGCTTGACGCCGCGCTCGGTCGCGAGCGCGATGGCGCGGTCGATCGCCGCCTTCGCGCCGGAGAGCACGACCTGGCCGCCGCCATTGTCGTTGGCCGCCTCGCAGACCTCGCCCTGCGCGGCGGCCGCCGCGATCTCGCGGGCAAGGTCGAGCTCGGCGCCGAGCAGCGCTGCCATGGCGCCCTGCCCCGCCGGCACCGCCTGCTGCATGGCGTCGCCGCGGATGCGCAGCAGGCGCGCGGCGTCGGCGACCGAGAAGGTGCCGGCCGCCGCCAGCGCCGAATATTCGCCGAGCGAATGCCCCGCGACGAAAGCGGCGTCGCGCGCCAGGTCCAGCCCGGCCTCCGCTTCGAGCACGCGCACCACCGCCAGGCTCGCCGCCATCAGCGCCGGCTGGGCGTTGGCCGTCAGCGTCAGCTCCTCGGACGGCCCCTCCCACATCAGCGCGGAGAGCTTCTGCGACAGGGCCGCATCGACCTCGTCGAACACCGCCTTCGCCGCCGGGAAGGTTTCGGCCAGGCTCTTGCCCATGCCGACGGCTTGGGAGCCCTGCCCGGGAAAGATGAAGGCTGTCGTCATGTCCGGAACGCCTCGTCCTTAATGTTTTCTGTCTTTGTGACGGGGCTGTCACAACGGTTTTGCCGCCAAGTCAAGCTTGGAGCCCGGATTTTCCGCTGCGCGAGCGGGTTTCGGTGCCAGATTCCGGTTGCCATTGCGGCGCGGACACTGTAACGACCGCCTCCTGCTTGTTCGGCCGGAGGCTGAACGGATGGCGCTCGCCCGCAAGGACGGGCGCAGGTTCCTCAGATCACCGCGTGTCCGACAGGACGCGATAACGGTGATCGGGCTTTGTCGTCGCATCGGATTTTCCGAAAAGTGGAATCCACCTTTCGGCCGAGGCGACAGAACCGGCATCCCGTGTCTCCGCCTTCGAATGAAATCCTGTCGGGCCTTATCCAGGGCTCGAAGGGCTCCGCGCCGGACGAAGCAGGGTGAAACAAGGAAGGCCACATATGGCATTGTACGAGCATGTGCTGCTCGCGCGGCAGGATGTCAGCGCGCAGCAGGTCGAGGCTCTTGTCGAGCAGTTCAAGAGCGTGATCGAGGCGAATGGCGGCGCCATCCGCAAGGTCGAGTACTGGGGCGTCAAGTCCCTCGGCTACCGCATCCGGAAGAACCGCAAGGCGCATTACACGCTGCTGAACATCGAGGGCCCCTCCGCCGCCGTGCTGGAGATGGAGCGCCAGATGCGCATCAACGAGGACATCCTGCGCTTCATGACCATCAAGGTCGAGGAGCTGGAGGAAGGCCCGTCCGCGATGCTGCAGAAGCGCGACCGCGACGACCGCCCCGAGCGCGGCGGCGACCGTTTCGAGCGCGGCCCGCGCCGCGACCGTCCGCGCCGCGAGGACGAAGCGACCACCGAAACCGCCGAAGCGGAGGCCTGATCCATGTCGACTGCATCCGCCGGCGCCCGCCGCCCCTTCTTCCGCCGCCGCAAGTCCTGCCCGTTCTCGGGCGAGGGCGCGCCGAAGATCGACTACAAGGACGTCCGCCTGCTCTCGCGCTACATCTCCGAGCGCGGCAAGATCGTGCCGTCCCGCATCACGGCGGTTTCCGCCAAGAAGCAGCGCGAGCTCGCCCAGGCGATCAAGCGCGCCCGCTTCCTCGGCCTGCTGCCCTACGTCATCCGCTGATCCGTCCATTCGGATCCGGATACTGACAATTTCCGGAGGCGCCCCGGCGCCTCCGGCTCTCGCATTCAAGACCAACCAGTCGCCCGGCGGTGAGACTCCTCCGGGTTCGTTGAGGCCAAGGGCCTCTCACCCTGCCGCGCCGGAAGGCGTGCGAGCAGCGGGACAGCAGGACGGACCATGATTCCGATTGTCGGCATCGGCGCGGGCCTCGTATCGGCCCTGCTCTTCTCAGTGGTGATCACCGGATCGCCGCTGGCGGCCCTGCTGTATTCGGCCGCTCCCCTGCCGATCTTCATCGCATCGCTGGGCTGGAACCACCGCTCCGGGCTGTTCGCCACGGTTGCGGGCGCGCTCGCGGTCGCCGTGGCGCTGGCGCCGACAGGCGGCGTGGCCTTCGCGCTGATCATCGGCCTGCCGGCCTGGTGGATCGCCTATCTCGCCTTGCTCGCCCGCACGGACGCCCAGGGCGCCGTCGAATGGTATCCGCTCGGCAACCTCATGGTCTGGATCGCGGCCACCGCCGCGCTCGCCACCGTCGGCAGCGCGCTGGTGATGACCACCGACTACGAGACCTACCGCTCGGTGATCGCCCGGATGATCGAGAGCCTGCTGAACGAGATGGTGCGCGGGCGGCTGATCTCCCTGCCGGCGGATCTCGAGATCGGCGAGCTGGCTCACAGCCTGGCGCCGGCCGTGCCGCTCGGCATCGGCGCCTCCTTCGTCACGACCATCACCGCCAATCTCTGGCTCGCGGCGCGGGCGGTGAAGGTCTCGGGCCGGCTGCCCCGACCCTGGCCCTTCATCCCCGCGACGGCGCTGCCGCGCACGGGGCTGCTGCTGCTCCTGCTCGCAGCCGCCCTCGCCGCGCTCGGCGGCTTCGTCGGCCTCGCGGCGACGGCCTTCGCCGGCGCGCTGCTCGCCGCCTTCATGTTCAGCGGGCTTTGCCTGCTGCACGACATCTCGCGCGGCCGCCCCTGGCGGGCGCCGATGCTGATCTCGGTCTATGTCGCGCTCGTCGTGATGCAGGCCGTGCTGACACCGCTGCTCGCGCTCATCGGGCTGGCCGACTCGCTGTTCGGCCTGCGCAGGCGGGCGGCGTTGCCTCCTCCGCCCAGCCGAACCTGACATCCGCATACCGAACCCAAGGAGAAGACAAAATGGAAGTGATCCTGCTCGAACGCGTCGCCAAGCTCGGCCAGATGGGCGACGTCGTCCGCGTCCGCGACGGCTTCGGCCGCAATTTCCTGCTCGCCCGCGGCAAGGCGCTGCGCGCCACCGAGGAGAACAAGAAGCGCTTCGAGAGCCAGAAGCTCGAGCTCGAGACCCGCAACCTCGAGCTGAAGTCGGAAGCCGATGCCGTCGCCGAGCGCCTCGACGGCCAGACCGTCGTGATCCTGCGCCAGTCGGGCGAGTCCGGCGTGCTCTACGGCTCGGTCTCGACCCGCGACATCGCCGAGGCCCTCTCGGCCGAAGGCTTCAAGGTCGCCCGCAGCCAGGTGACGCTGAACCACCCGATCAAGACGCTCGGCCTGCACACCGTCCCGGTGGTGCTGCACCCGGAAGTCGCCGTCACGGTCACGGTCAACGTCGCCCGCTCGGCCGAGGAGGCCGACCGCCAGGCCGCCGGCGAGAACGTCACGGCCCGCGAGGAGTTCGATCTCGACGATCTCGGCCTCGAGGTCGGCGCGGCGCTGGCCGAGGCGGGCGACGACGATCGCTGAGCCGAACCGCTCGGACGACGAGTCAAGGGCGCCGTGGCAACACGGCGCCTTTTTCGTTCCATGGCCTGTGCAAAGGGGTGGATCATGCAAGACCCTACTGGCAGGAGCTGGCGCGGTGATACTCTAGGACCATCCCGACTCAGTTGCCGTCGTGCGCCCGTCCCCGGCGGGCCTATGGCGGCGCGAAAAAAGTAAGTAAACGCTTACTTATCAAGGCAGTCATGGCCACCGCTACCGCCCTCGTCGCCCGCCTCGACAACCGCGAGGCCGAATATCGCGTCCAGCCTCACAACATCGAGGCGGAGCAGGCGCTGCTCGGCGCGATCCTGGTCAACAACGACGCCTTCTACCGCGTCTCCGACTTCCTGCTGCCGGAGCATTTCTTCGAGCCGATCCATCAGCGCGTCTTCGAGCTGACGGGAAGCCTGATCCGGGCCGGCAAGATCGCGACGCCGATCACGCTCAAGACCTTCGTCAACGACCTCGACCTCGGCGAGATCACGCCGAGCCAGTATCTCGCCCGCCTCGCCGCCGAGGCGACGACCGTCATCAATGCCGGCGATTACGGCCGCACGATCTACGACCTCGCCATCCGCCGCCAGCTCATCGGCGTCGGCGAGTATCTGGTCAACGTCGCCTATGACGCCCCCGTCGAGATGGCGCCGCGCGAGCAGATCGAGGATGCCGAGCGCAAGCTCTACGAGCTCGCGGAAAAGGGCCGCTACGAGGGCGGCTTCCAGAAATTCGACGGGGCGCTGCGCCTCGCCATCGACATGGCGGCCAGTGCCTATCAGCGCGCCGGCGGCCTCTCCGGCATCTCGACGGGGCTGCGCGACGTCGACCAGCGCATGGGCGGCCTGCAGCGCTCCGACCTGCTCGTCCTCGCCGGCCGCCCGGCGATGGGCAAGACCTCGCTCGCCACCAACATCGCCTTCAACATCGCCAAGGCCTGGCGCGGCGAGCGCCAGGAGGACGGGTCGATCAAGACGGTCGACGGCGGCGTGGTCGGCTTCTTCTCCCTCGAAATGTCGGCCGACCAGCTCGCCACCCGCGTCGTCGCCGAGCAGTCGGGCATCTCCTCCTACAAGATCAGGCAGGGCCGCATCACCGAGGCCGACTTCGCCCGGCTGACCGACGTCGCCGCCCAGATCGAGAAGCTGCCGCTCTATATCGACCAGACCGGCGGCATCTCGATCGCCCAGCTCATGGCCCGCGCCCGGCGCCTCAAGCGCCAGAAGGGGCTCGACGTCCTGTTCATCGACTATCTCCAGCTCCTTTCCGGCTCGTCCAAGAACAACCAGAACCGCGTGCAGGAGCTGACCGAGATCACCACCAGCCTGAAGGCGCTGGCCAAGGAGCTCAACGTCCCGATCGTCGCGCTCTCGCAGCTCTCGCGCCAGGTCGAGAACCGCGACGACAAGCGCCCCCAGCTCGCCGATCTGCGCGAATCCGGCTCGATCGAGCAGGATGCCGACGTGGTGATGTTCGTCTATCGCGAGGAGTACTATCTCAAGGGCAAGGAGCCGCGCCCCGGCACCGAGGAGCACAACAGATGGCAGATCGAGATGGAGGCCGCCCACGGCCTCGCCGAGCTGATCATCGGCAAGCAGCGCCACGGCCCGACCGGCACCGTCGCCTTGCAGTTCGACGCCGATGTGACACGCTTCTCCGACCGCGCCGACGAACTCCATCTCCCGGACCGTGAATGATGTCCTTCGACACGCCCGATCCCCCCGCCTATGGCGCGACGCTGACCATCGACCTCGCTGCGCTGGTCTCGAACTGGCGGCTTCTCGGCCGGCGCGCCGGCACGGAAGCCGGCGCCGTGGTCAAGGCCGACGCCTACGGCATCGGCATCGAGCCGGCGGTGACGGCGCTCGCCAGGGCCGGCTGCCGCAACTTCTTCGTCGCCCATCTCTCCGAGGGGGTGCGCGCCCGCAAGGTTGCGCCCGAGGCGACGGTCTACATCCTCAACGGCCTGCTGCCCGGCAGTTGCGGCCTCTATGCCGAGCATGCGCTCTCGCCGGTGCTCGGCTCGCATGAGGAACTGCTGGAATGGGCCTCCTTCCGGCAGACCGGAGCCAAGGTCAGGCCGGCGGCGCTGCATGTCGACACGGCGATGAACCGGCTCGGACTCTGGCCCGGCGAAGGCCTGAACCTCGCCCGCGAGAAATCGGGCGCGATCGCCGCCGCCGATATCGGGCTGGTGATGAGCCATTTCGCCTCCTCCGAGGACGAGGCCGACCCGGCCAATGCCCGCCAGATCGCCGCCTTCGCCGAGATCGCCGCGGCCTTCCCCGGCCTGCCGGCCTCGCTCAAGAACTCGTCCGGCCATTTCCTGAAGGACTGCCCGTCCTACCAGCTCACCCGGCCGGGCTATGCGCTCTATGGCGGCAACCCGACGCCGGGCAAGCCGAACCCGATGCAGCCCGTCGTCGGGCTGGAGGCGACGATCATCCAGACCCGCGTGGTCGAGGCCGGCACGCAGGTCGGCTATAACGGGCGCTGGACGGCCGGGAGCCGGCGCAAGCTCGCCACGATCTGCCTCGGCTATGCCGACGGCTATCCGCGCAATGCGAGCTGGACCGACACGGCGACGGGCGGCTCGGCGCTGGTCGGCGGCGTGACCTGCCCCTTCGTCGGCTCGGTCTCGATGGACCTGATCATCATCGACGTGACGGAAGCCCCGGAAGGATCCGCCGTGCGCGGCGCGCCGGTGACGCTGATCGGCGGCCCGCTCGATCTCGAAGCCGTCGGCGCCGGCGCCAGGACGATCGGCTACGAGATCCTGACCAGCCTCGGCCGCCGCTACCGGCGGCGATATGTGGGGCTGTAGCCGTTGACGGCGTCGAGCTGATGGCCAAGCGCGGCCCGACCTATCACTGCCAGGCCTGCGGCGCCGTCTACCACCGCTGGCAGGGCAAGTGCGACGCCTGCGGCACCTGGTCCTCGCTGGTCGAGGATGCGCAGGCCGCGCCCGCCCCCGGCGGCGGCCGCCCCTCCTCCGGCGGGCGGGCGCGCGGACGCGTCTTCGCGCTGGAGACGCTGAAGGGCGAGACGCAGGACGCGCCGCGTATCGTCTCACGGATCGGCGAGCTCGACCGCGTCACCGGCGGCGGCTTCGTGCCGGGCTCGGTGCTGCTGATCGGCGGCGATCCCGGCATCGGCAAGTCGACCCTGCTGATGCAGGCCTGCGCCGCGCTGGCCAAGGCCGGAAGGCGCGTCGTCTATGTCTCGGGCGAGGAATCGACCGGGCAGGTCAGGCTCCGGGCCGAGCGCATGGGGCTGGCCGAGGCGCCGGTCGACCTCGCCGCCGAAACCAATGTCGAGGACATCGTCGCGACGCTGGGCCAGGGCGAGCGCCCTGCCCTCGTCGTGATCGATTCGATCCAGACCATGTGGTCGGGCGAGGTCGAGAGCGCGCCCGGCACGGTGACGCAGGTGCGCGGCTCGGCCCAGGCGCTGATCCGCTACGCCAAGACCAGCGGCGTCTGCCTGATCCTGGTCGGCCATGTCACCAAGGACGGCCAGATCGCCGGGCCGCGCGTGGTCGAGCACATGGTCGATGCCGTGCTGTCCTTCGAAGGAGAAGGGGCGCATTCCTTCCGGATCCTGCGCGGCCAGAAGAACCGTTTCGGCGCGACCGACGAGATCGGCGTCTTCGAGATGACCGGCAAGGGCCTGTCGGAGGTGACGAACCCCTCGGCGCTGTTCCTGGCCGGCCGCGACCAGCCGGCCCCGGGCGCGGCGGTCTTCGCCGGGGTCGAGGGCACCCGCCCGGTGCTGGTCGAGATCCAGGCGCTGGTGGCGCCGACGGCGCTCGGAACGCCGCGGCGCGCCGTCGTCGGCTGGGAGAACAGCCGCCTCGCCATGGTGCTCGCGGTTCTGGAGACCCATGGCGGCTTGAGGCTCGGCCAGCACGACGTCTATCTCAACGTCGCCGGGGGCCTGCGCGTCAACGAGCCGGCCGCCGATATCGCGGTGGCGGCGGCGCTCGTCTCCTCGCTGACGGGGGCGATCCTGCCGCAGGAAGCGGTCTATTTCGGCGAGATCGCGCTGTCGGGCGCGATCAGGCCGGTCTCGGTCGCGGCGGCGCGGCTCAGGGAGGCGGCGAAGCTCGGCTTCGAATCGGCGCTGATGCCCGCCGGCGGCGCGGACCATGGCGACGGCAACGGCCTCAGCCTGCGCCGTTTCGGCCATGTCACGGAACTCGTTGCCGATATCGCCGCCCGCGCACCGCGCAAGAGTGTGAAATGACCTCCGCGGATGGGTGACGCAAGAGCCCGGAGCGCGTATAGCAAAGCCGAAACGGTGGTCCGCCTGCGGGCCGCCGCGCCCTGAGTCATCAGCAAAGCGGCCCTCCCATGCCTGTCACCATTCTCGATCTCGTCGTCATCGGCGTGGTTCTGATCTCGGCTTTGCTGGCGGCGGTCCGCGGCTTCACCCGTGAAGTCCTCGCCATCGTCTCCTGGATCGCCGCGGCGGCGGTGGCCTGGGTGTTCCACCCGCAGCTCGTGCCCTTCGTAAAGCAATACATTCCGGCGAGCTCGGCGCAGGACACGATCGCGCTCGTGGCCTCGATCGCGGCGCTGTTCCTCGGCACGCTGATCGTGGTCTCGCTGATCACGGCCCGGATCTCCGATTTCGTGCTCGATTCGCGCATCGGCGCGCTCGACCGCACGCTCGGCTTCGTCTTCGGCGCGGCGCGCGGGCTGCTGCTCGCGGTGATCGGCTACCTCTTCTTCGCGGCGCTGGTCGGCAACGAGAAGATGCCGGTCTGGGCGAAGGACGCCAAGGCCAAGCCGATGCTCGAGGAGACCGGCCGCTCGCTGATCGCCCTGCTGCCGCAGGACGTGAACGCCGATTTCATCAAGAACCTGCTGAAGAAGCCGGTCGCCGAGACCGCGCCGGAGGCCCCGGCCGAGGAGCCGCGCACGCCCGCGCCGGCGGCGCCGGTTGCGCCTGCCCCGACCCGACCCTAATTAGCGCGTAGAAAGTCCGCTCAAGCCCGCCGCGTGGAGCTCGCCATGATCTCGCAGACCGAGACGGAGACCGCCTTCGACCCCGACGCCGACCGGCTGCGGGAGGAATGCGGCGTCTTCGGCATCTATGGCCATGCCGATGCCGCGGCGCTGACGGCGCTGGGCCTGCATGCGCTGCAGCATCGCGGCCAGGAGGCGACGGGCATCGTCTCCTTCGACGGCAAGCGCTTCCATTCGGAGCGCCGGCTCGGCCTGGTCGGCGACGCCTTCTCGGAGGCCGGCGTCATCGAGAAGCTCAAGGGGCGGCAGGCGATCGGCCATGTCCGCTACTCGACCACCGGCGAGACGATCCTGCGCAACGTCCAGCCGCTCTTCGCCGAGCTGCATGGCGGCGGCTTCGCCGTGGCGCATAACGGCAACCTCACCAACGGGCTGACGCTGCGCCGCAACCTGGTGCGCGACGGCGCGATCTACCAGTCGACCTCCGATACCGAGGTGCTGCTGCATCTGGTGGCGCGCAGCCGCAAATCCCAGTTCGTCGACCGGCTGATCGAGGCGATCCGCCAGATCGAGGGCGCCTATGCCTTCGTCGGCATGACCAACAAGAAGCTGATCGGCGTGCGCGACCCGCTCGGCATCCGCCCGCTGGTGCTGGGCGAGCTCGACGGCTGCCCGATCCTCGCCTCCGAGACCTGCGCGCTCGACATCATCGGCGCCAAGTTCGTCCGCGAGATCGAGAACGGCGAGGTCGTGATCATCTCCGACAGCGGCATCGAGAGCCACAAGCCCTTCCCGCCGGCGGCGGAACGGCCCTGCATCTTCGAGTACATTTATTTCGCCCGGCCGGATTCCATCGTGAAAGGCCGCAGCATCTACGAGCGCCGCAAGGCGATGGGCGCGGTGCTCGCCCAGGAAGCGCCGACCGACGCGGACGTCGTCGTGCCGGTGCCGGATTCCGGCGTGCCGGCCGCGCTCGGCTACGCCCAGGCGAGCGGCATCCCCTACGAGCTCGGCATCATCCGCAACCACTATGTCGGGCGCACCTTCATCGAGCCGACGCAGAAGGTCCGCGAGCTCGGCGTCAAGCTGAAGCATTCGGCCAACCGCTCGGTGGTCGAGGGCAAGCGCATCGTGCTGGTCGACGATTCGATCGTGCGCGGCACGACCTCCTTCAAGATCGTGAAGATGATGCGCGAGGCCGGAGCGCGGGAGGTGCATTTCCGCATTTCCTCGCCGCCGATCACCCATCCCGACTATTACGGCATCGACACGCCCGATCGCGAGAAGCTGCTCGCCGCGACGCATTCGCTCGAGGAGATGCGCCAGTTCGTCGGCGCCGATTCGCTGGCCTTCATCTCGGTCGACGGGCTCTACCGGGCCATGGGCCATGAGCGGCGCGATCCGCAGAGGCCGCAATTCACCGACCACTGCTTCACCGGCGACTATCCGACCTCGCTGACCGACGTGATCGGCGAGAGCGCCAAGCAGCAGATCTCCCTGCTGGCCGAAGCCGGCTGAAGCTTTTCCACCCTCAACCGTCATCCCGGGCGCAGCGAAGCGAAGATCCGGAATCCATGCCTGAACCTTTGCTGGAAGCGCTCCGGCATGGACCTCGGATCGGCGCCGCCGCGCGGCTCGTCCGGGATGACGAGCGCTTGATGAGACCGGGGCCGCGTCCGTCATGACCAAACCACTCCAGGATCGCATCGCGCTCGTCACCGGCGCCTCGCGCGGCATCGGCCGCGCCGCGGCGCTGGCCTTCGCGGCCGCCGGCGCCCATGTCGTGGCGCTCGCCCGCACCAAGGGCGCGCTCGAGGAGCTGGACGACGAGATCCAGGCGCTCGGCGGCAGCGCGACGCTGGTCCCGCTCGACCTCTCCGATGCCGGCGGGCTGGAGAAGCTCGGCCCGGCCCTGCTGGAGCGCTGGGGCCGGCTCGACATCCTGCTCGCCAATGCCGGCGTGCTTGGCCCGCTGACGCCGCTCGGCCACGCCACCGAGAAGGAATGGGCGAAAACGCTGGACATCAACGTCACCGCGAACTGGCGGCTGATCAAGACGCTCGACCCGGCGCTTCGCGCCTCCGATGCCGGGCGCGTCATCCTGCTCTCCTCGGGCGCGGCCCATAAATGCACGGCCTATTGGGGGCCGTATTCGATCTCCAAGGCGGCGGTGGAAGCCCTCGGCCGGACCTATGCGGCCGAGACGGCGACGACGCCGGTCAAGGTCATGCTGGTCAATCCGGGGCCGCTGCGCACCAAGATGCGCGCCGAGGCGATGCCGGGCGAGGACCCGCTGACGCTGAAGACGCCGGAGGAGCTGGCGCCGCATCTGGTCCGGCTGGCCTCGCCCGGCTGGACCGAGAGCGGCCGGATCTTCGACTTCCCGCAGGGCAAGGTGCTGACGCCGCAGAAGCCGGCCTGAGCCGCCGGCGGCGGCCTCGGCCGGCGGGCTCTCAGCCCAGCGACGCGCGCGCGAGCCGGATCAGGTCGGGGATGGTCAGGTTCGGCAGCGCCGCCATCTCCTCCAGGCTGAACCAGCGGATCTCGTCATGCTCCTCGACGAGGTTGACCGCATTGCCGCCCTCCCAGTCGCTGACGACGTAGATGTGGTGGAGGGCCGCGCCGTTGCGCTCCGGGAAGCGCTCGGCCTCCGACAGCACCAGCTCGTAGCGGGTCGGCGTCAGCCCGACCTCCTCGCGGCATTCGCGGATCAGCGCCTGGTCGAGCACCTCGCCCGGCTCGACATGGCCGCCGATGGCGTCCCAATGGCCGGGCCAGGCACGCTTCCAGACGGCGCGCAGGCCGAGCAGCACCTTCCGGTCCCGGTCGACGAAGAGCGCGCTCACCGTCTCGGGCATCGGCCGCTTCGCCCGGGTCACGCGGCGTCCGACCGGCGCATCACCCCTTGCGCTCCTTGTCGTAGGGGTTGTGCCCGCCGCGGCGATGCAGGCGGATCGGCGTGCCCGGCAGGTCGAAGCCCTCCCGCAGGTTGTTCACCAGATAGCGGATATAGGACACCGGCAGGTGCTCGAGCTGGTTGCCGAACAGGGCGAAGGTCGGGGGGCGGGACTTGGCCTGCGTCATGTAGCGGATCTTGATCCGCCGCCCGGCCACCGCCGGCGGCGGGTGGGCCGAGAGCACGCCCTCGAGCCAGCGGTTGATCCGCGCCGTGGAGACGCGGCGGTTCCAGACGTCATAGGCCTGGAACACCGCCTGCATCAGCCGGTCGATGCCCTCGCCGGCGAGGCCCGAGAGCGGCACGATCGGCACGCCGCGCACCTGCGCCAGCAGGTGGTTCGCCTTCTCCTTCAGCTCGGCGAGCAGGCCCTGCTTGTCGGCGACGAGATCCCATTTGTTGAGGCCGATGACGACGGCCCGGCCCTCGCGCTCGGTCAGGTCGACCAGCGTCAGGTCCTGCTTCTCGAAGGGGATGGTGGCGTCGAGCAGCACGACCACGACCTCGGCGAAGCGGATGGCGCGCAGGGAATCCGCGACGGAGAGCTTCTCCAGCTTCTCCTCGATGCGGGCGCGCTTGCGCATGCCGGCGGTGTCGAACAGCTTGACCTTGCGGCCGCGCCACTCCCAGTCGACCGAGATGGTGTCGCGGGTGATGCCGGCCTCGGGGCCGGTCAGCATCCGCTCCTCGCCGATCATGCGGTTGACCAGGGTCGACTTGCCGGCATTGGGCCGGCCGATGATGGTGACGCGCAGCGGCCGGTTCGGATCGAGACCCTCCACGCCGTCATCGCCCGCGACCTCGTCCCAGCCCGCCCCGCTCTCTTCCGCGTCTTCCTCGGGCTCGTCGTCGATGAAGGGCGCGAGCGCCTCCAGCAGATCCGAAGTGCCCTCGCCATGCTCGGCCGAGAACGGGACGGGATCGCCGAGCCCGAGCGCATAGGCGTCGATGATGCCGTCGGCGCCCTTCTTCCCCTCCGCCTTGTTGGCGAGCAGGATCACCGGCTTGCCGGAGCGGCGCACCAGATCGGCGAAGGGCTGGTCCATCGGCGTCAGGCCGAGACGGGCATCGATCATGAACAGGATGATGTCGGCCTGGGCGATCGCCGTCTCGGTCTGGGCGCGCATGCGGCCGGCGAGCGAATCGCGGTCCGCCTCCTCGAGGCCGGCCGTGTCAATGACCTTGAAGCGCAGATGGCCGAGCGTGGCGTCGCCCTCGCGGCGGTCGCGGGTGACGCCCGGCCGGTCGTCGACCAGCGCGAGCTTCCGGCCGACGAGCCGGTTGAACAGCGTCGACTTGCCGACATTGGGGCGGCCGATGAGGGCGACGATGGCAGTCATCAGTTTTCACGTCTTCCGTCGTCATCCCGGCCAAGCGGAGCGCGGAGCCGGGATCCATGCCTGAACGTCATCCGGAAAGGCTCAGGCATGGATCCCGGGTCTCCCTTCGGTCACCCGGGATGACGCGCGATGATAGGAGATTTTTCTAGTTCTGCACCGTCACCGGCCCGCCACGGACCAGCGCGAGATAGAGGTCGGCCCGCTGGCGCTCGGCCTGCGGCGTCGCCGGATCGGTGACGATGGCGTCGAACCAGCGGCCGGCATCCTCGAACAGATTGTGCTTCAGCGCCGAGACGCCGAGGAATTCGCGGGCCGAATGGCGCCAGACGCCGGTGGGCGTCGCCAGCGGCTCCAGCGCCTGCTTGATCTCGGCATAGGGAACCAGATCGACGCGCAGGATGCCGGCGCGCAGGCGGGCGAGATCGCGATAGCTCTGGTCGAGCGAAGCGTCGCCGGCGAGCGCGTCGAAAGCCGCGGCGCCCGCGGCCGGGTCGCCCTTGCCGGTCTCGGCGGCGAGGCGGAAGCGGGCGATCTCGCGATAGCCCGCCGGGGCGCCGGCGGCGAGCTCCTTGAGGATCGCCTCGGCCTGGCCGCTGTCGCCGTCGCGCGAGGATTTCAGCGCCGCTTCGAGACGCGCGCCGACCTCGGCCGCCGCCTGGTTGCGCTGGTGCTGCCAGAACTGCCAGCCGGCCACGCCGACGACGGCGATCACGGCCAGAGCCGTGATCAGCCAGCCATATTTCTTCCAGAGCTGCGCCGCCTTGTCCCGGCGGACCTCTTCATCGATCTCGCGAAAAATATCGGCCATTTGACTGTCAAAATCCCTGTTGGGAGCCCGGTAGCATTTTCGCACCGGGAATGCGAGCCGGAACAGGTCCGATCGCCCATCCCCGTCGTCGCGAGGACCGGCAGCGGCCAAGCCATCCCGCGCGCCCCGCTTCCTCGATTTTGCATCGGCTCTTCCCGAAAACCGCGTTCCACTTTTCGGGCCGATGCGCTAGGCGCGCGATGGCGGAAGCGGCGGCGCGGCCGCCCGGAACAACAGGCTGCCGTCGCCGTAGGAATAAAAGCGATAATTCGCTGCGATCGCATGGGCATAGGCCCGTTTCATCATGTCGAGTCCGCAGAAGGCGGAGACCAGCATGAACAATGTCGAGCGCGGCAGGTGGAAATTGGTCATCAGCAGGTCGACGGCGCGGAAGCGATAACCCGGCGTGATGAAGATCGCCGTGTCGCCCGCGAAGGGCTTCACGGTCCCGTCCGCGTCAGTCGCGCTTTCGAGCAGGCGCAGCGAGGTCGTGCCGGCGGCGACGATGCGTCCGCCCCGCGCCTTCACCGCGTTGAGCTCGGCGGCGGTCTCGGCCGAGACGGTGCCCCATTCGGCATGCATGCGATGCGCGTCGGTGTCCTGCGCCTTCACCGGCAGGAAGGTGCCGGCGCCGACATGCAGCGTGACGAAGTGGCGCGAGACGCCGCGCGCCTCCAGCGCCGCGAACAGCTCCGGCGTGAAATGCAGGCCGGCGGTGGGCGCGGCGACGGCGCCCTCATGCCGGGCATAGGCGGTCTGGTAGTCGGTGGCGTCGGCGCCGTCGGCCGGGCGCTTGCCGGCGATATAGGGCGGCAGCGGCAATTCGCCGAGCCGGGCGATCGCCTCGTCGAGATAGGCGCTGGTCAGACTGAAGCGCAATTCGACCTCGCCGCCCTCGCTCTTGCCGACGATTTCGGCCTGGAGGCGGCCGAGCTCGCAGGCATTGCTGGCGCCTTCCGCGTCGAACACGACCGTCTCGCCCAGGTTGAGCTTCTTGGCCGGACGGGCGAAGGCGCGCCAGCGATCGTCGCTCTCGCGCTTGTGCAACATGATCTCCACGCGGGCCGAATCCGCGCCGCGATAGCGCCGGCCGCGCAGGCGGGACGGAATGACCCGCGTGTCGTTGAGGACGAGCGCGTCGCCCGGCTGCAACAGCGCGGGCAGGTCGCGGATTCCCCTATCCGCGAAGGGCTCGGGAGCGTCCGGACGCACCACGAGCAGGCGTGCCGCATCGCGCGGGCTCGCCGGCCTCAGCGCGATGCGCTCCTCGGGCAGGTCGAAATCGAAGAGATCGACATTCATGGCGAGTGTGTCTCTTCCAAAAGCAGCGAGCCCTCATCCTGAGGAACGAGCAGCGCTCATGTCTCGAAGGATGCTCCAGGTCTCACCGGAACCATCCTTCGAGACGCCGCGCAAGCGCGGTTCCTCAGGACGAGGGCTCGCCCAATGTCGAAATCTCAGGCCGCGTCGGCCATCACCTTCATCGAGACGATCGAATCGGGATCGCGCACCGGCTCGCCGCGCTTGATCTTGTCGACGTTCTCCATACCTTCGACGACCTCGCCCCAGACGGTGTACTGCTTGTCGAGGAAGCGGGCATCGTCGAAGACGATGAAGAACTGGCTGTTGGCCGAGTTCGGGTTCTGGGCGCGGGCCATCGAACAGATGCCGCGGACATGCGGCTCGGCGTTGAACTCCTGCTTCAGGTCCGGATAGCTCGAGCCGCCGGTGCCGGTGCCGTGCGGGCAGCCGACCTGCGCCATGAAGCCGTCGATGACGCGGTGGAAGACGATGCCGTCATAGAAGCCCTCGCGGGCGAGCGTCTTGATGCGCTCGACATGGCCGGGCGCCAGATCGGGGCGCAGCTTGATGACCACGCGGCCCTTGGTCGTCTCCATGACGATGGTGTTTTCCGGATCGAGCGACATCAGCTCTGCCTTTCGTTGAGCGGCCCATGGCCGTGGAAGCGTATGGTGAAGGGGCGCCCCGCGATACTCGCTCCGAGGCCCTTCGACAACCTCATCGGCGTGCAGGCATGCACGGCGGCAATGGCCGAATCGCCGAAGCGCTTCTGGAACGCCGGATCCCCGCGCCGGGTTTCCCAGGTGACGCGCGGCTGGCCGAAGAGCGTGCCGTCGCGGCGCAGGCTGAAGCGCAGCGAGACCATTGCGCCGGTGAGATCGCCGGGCAGTGGCGGCGGCTGCCAGCAACGGCGCAGGGCCGGCGCGATGTCGGCGAGCTTGTCGACGGTGTCGCCCTTCTCGTCCGGCATATCGGGCGAGACGTCGCCAACCAGCCCGATCTCGCCCGCCACGCCCCTGAGGCGCGGCGGCCCGATGCGGCGCTGGTCGATGCCGGGGATGTCGTTGCCGCCGAACGGCCCGCCGACGCCGGGCGCGTAGCGCTGGCCGCTCTGCGGCGGCAGGATCGGGTTCTGCGCGCCGGAAGGCGGCGGCAGGACCGGATTCTGCGAGCCCGAGGGCGGCGGCCGGCCGAGATCGAGCGTTTCCTGCGCGGCGGCCGGCGCGAGTGCCGCGCCGAGAAGGAAGGCGGTCAGGACGAGATGGCGCATGAACCACTCCTTTGCACCGAAACGCCCCTTCCGGCAGGATGTTCGCCGCGCCTTACCTGGCGTCCGACTGCATCCGCATCGAGACGATCTTGTCGGGGTTCGTGACCTGGCCGCTGCCGGGCGCGCCCTTCTTGATCTTGCGCACCGCATCCATGCCGGAGACGACCTCGCCGAACAGCGTGTAGCTGCCAGTCAGCGAGCCGCAGCCCTCATAGCAGATGAAGAACTGCGAATTGGCCGAGTTCGGCGACTGCGAGCGCGCCATGCCGACCGAGCCCACCTTGAACGGCGTCTGGCTGAATTCGGCCGGGATGTTGGGCAGGTCGGAACCGCCGGTGCCGGTGCCGGTCGGGTCGCCGGTCTGGGCCATGAAGCCGTCGATGACCCGGTGGAAGACGATGCCGTCATAGAAGCCGCGCTTCACCAGCGTCTTGATCTGCGCGACATGCTTCGGCGCGAGGTCGGGCCGCAGGCGGATGGTCACCGGGCCGTCCTTGGTGGTCAGTACCACGGTGTTCTCGGGATCGGCCTTCTGGGCCTGGGCGAAGCCCAGCGAGGCGAGAAGGGCCAGGGCGGCGAGCGAGCTGCGCAGCATGAAGATCTCCATGGCCGCATCGGGGACAGCGGCAATCCCGCGCTGAGTAGCGATATCCTTTGACCGGAACAAGGCATCGCACGGGCGCGAATCCGACTTTGTTGCACTGCACAAGTGCAGCCGAGAATGGATTTGCAAAAAGTTGAGGCTCGACATGCCTAAACAGATGACAACTGCGTCACAATCGGCTAATCCTTCTTCCGCTGGGCACGCTTTGCTAGCCAAGGCGCCGCGGACCAGGTCTCGGGAGGAACGAACGCCCGCACGTATACAAGGCGCACGCACCTAGACGTATGCCGATACTGCGGAAAAAAGCGTACTAACCAAGGCAGGGCATTGGCCTTGCCTTTTTCTTTGGCAGCTTCCCCGCCAGGTGACGTTAGGGCCGCTCCGGCATGCGCTGATGCTGCAGCCGCGATGATTTGCCTTTCCGGACAGGCCGTTTCCCGCTTCCGCGCGCAGGACCGAGAACGCGCCCCGTTTCCGCGCAAGGCCGGCGGCGGGCCTTGCGCCCTGCCCGCTGACGCTTCGTCTCGGCGCGGAGAAGCGGCCTGCCTGCACGGACAGCCCCGCCTGCCCGAAAGGCGGGATCAGAAGTCGTAATTCGCCCAGATGTACCAGACGAAGACGAAGATGATCGCAGCGATGACCGAGGTGATCGCCGCCTTCTTCAGCAGGCCGGGCAGGACCGGGGCGCCCGGCTCCGTGCCCTCGACCACCTCGCCGCTCTCATGCTGGCTGCGGATGCCGAAGGGCAGCACCGCGAAGAGCGTCGTCCACCAGATGATGAAATAGACCGCGAGCGCGCTGGCGATGGTCATGCTGCCGCTCCCGCCAGCGCGATGCAGGAAAAGGCGACGCGCGCCTCCGTCGGCACGCCGAAGCGGGCCGTGTGCCGTGCCGGCAGGCCGGCCGGGAAATGCTTCACATATTCGGCATTGCAGGCGGCGTAGTCGGCCGGGTCGGTGATCAGCATCGTCATCTGCACGACGCGGTCGAGCCCGCTGCCGGCCTCGGCCAGGATCGCGGCGATGCGGCCGAGCGCGTTGCGCACCTCCTCGGCCGGCGTGGCGCCGCGATGGACGCCGCGGGCCGGATCATGCGGCGCCGAATGCCCGGAGACGAAGACCAGGCCGCCGGCGACGGTCGCGGCGCTGAAGGGGCGCGGCGAGCCGGGCTCGGGCTGGCCGAGGAAGCGGATCTCCGACATTCAAGCCTGCTCCAGTTCGACCAGCGTGCCGAGGAAATCCTTGGGGTGCAGGAACAGCACCGGCTTGCCATGCGCGCCGATGCGCGGCTCGCCGGAGCCGAGCACGCGCGCGCCCCGTTCCTTCAGCCGGTCGCGGGCGGCGAGGATGTCGTCGACCTCGTAGCAGATGTGGTGGATGCCGCCATCGGGATTGCGCTCGAGGAACTTGGCGATCGGGGATTCGGCGCCGAGCGGCTCCAGCAATTCGATCTTGGTGTTGGGCAATTCGACGAAGACGACGGTGACGCCATGCTGAGGCTCGGGCTGCTGCTGCGAGACCCGCGCCCCGAGCGTGTCGCGGTAGAGCGCCGTCGCGGCCGCGAGGTCCTTCACCGCGATGGCGACATGGTTCAGGCGTCCGATCATGGGGGCTCCGCTGGGCAATGGGCAGTCGGCATTAGGCAATCGGAATCCGTGCCCTCCTGCCGCCTGCCTACTCCCGACTACCCTAAACCTCAATCACCAGCGCATGCACCAGCGGCTTCTTGCCCCACTCCTCGTTGACCGCGCTGCGGACGCCGCGCTCCAGCGCGTTGCGCAGGGCCTCCGGGTCGCGGCGGCGGGCCTTGGGGATGCCGTCGAGCAGGTCGGCGACGGTATCGGCGACGTATTCGTCGAAATCGGTGCCGTCCTGCGTGCGCGGCGGCAGGCCGAGGATGGCGATCTCCGGCTCGCCGGCGATGCCGCCCTTCTCGTCGACGGCGACCGCGACCGACACCATGCCGGCGAAGGACAGGCGCCGCCGCTCCTGGATCGTCTTCTCCAGCGCGTTCACCAGCAGGCTGCCATCCTGGTAGAGCCGGCCATGCGGGGCCTCGTCGACCTTGCTGGCGCCGGCGGCCGAGATCGCGACGACGTCGCCATTGCCGGCGCGCAGCACATGCTTCACGCCGAGGCTGCGGGCGAAGCTCTCATGCTCGGCCAGATGCAGGTCCTCGCCATGGGCGGGGATGGCGATCTGCGGCTTCAGCCAGCCATAGAGCCGGGCCAGCTCCTCGCGGCGCGGATGGCCGGAGACATGGACCAGATGGGTGCGGTCGGTGATGATCTCGATATTGTCGCGCGCCAGCGCGTTCAGGATGTTGCCGACCGCCTTCTCGTTGCCGGGGATGGTGCGCGAGGAGAAGATCACGCGGTCGCCGGGCGAGAGCGCGATCTCGGGATGGTCGTCGGCGGCGATGCGCGAGAGCGCGGCGCGCGGCTCGCCCTGGCTGCCGGTCAGCAGCGCCACCACCTTGTCGCGCGGCAGGTAGCCATAGGCGTCGACCGGGCGGAAGGCCGGGATGCCGTCGAGATAGCCGCATTCGCGCGCGACGTCGATGACCCGCTCCATGGCGCGGCCGACGACCACGACGTCGCGCTCGTTCGCCATTGCCGCCTCGGCGACGGCGCGCAGCCGGGCGACGTTGGACGCGAAGGTGGTGACGGCGACGCGGCCCGGCGCCGACTGCACCAGCTCCTTCAGCTTGGCGGCGACATCGGCCTCGCTCGGGCTGATGCCCTCGCGCATCACGTTGGTCGAGTCGCAGATCAGGGCGAGCACGCCCTCCTCGCCGAGCTCGCGCAGGCGCTTCTCGTCGGTCGGCAGGCCGACGCGCGGGGTCGGATCGATCTTCCAGTCGCCGGTATGGACGACGAGCCCGGCCGGGGTGCGGATGGCGAGGGCGTTCGATTCGGGAATCGAATGCGCGACCGGGACGAATTCGATCTCGAAGGGGCCGAGCGTGATGCGCCCGCCCTGCGGCACGACATTGATCTCGACCTTGGGCGCGCCGGGCTCCGAGAGCCGGCGCGTGCCGAGCAGCCCCGCGGCGAAGCGCGTGCACCAGACCGGCGCGCGCAGGCTCGGCCAGAGCGCCGCGAGCGCGCCGATATGGTCCTCATGCGCATGGGTGATGACGATGCCGAGGAGGTTCGCCCGCTCCTCGACGATGTAGCGCAGGTCCGGCAGGACGATATCGACGCCCGGCGCCTCCGGCCCGGCGAAGGACAGGCCGCAATCGACCAGGATCCATTTTCGCCTGCCCTCGGGTCCGAAGCCGTAGAGAGCGGCGTTCATGCCGATCTCGCCGAGGCCGCCGAGGGGAACGAAAACGAGCTGGTCGCTGGAACGGGTCACTGGCAATCCTGAACGGCGCGAAGGCGGCCGCGGGTACGGGGTCGTACGCCGCCGCAGCCTTCTGGACTGAAATCACGAAGAACGCGGGTCATCCCGGGCGGAGCGGAGCGCAGACCCGGGATCCATGCCCGAGCGTCTGCCGGAGAGGCTCAGGCATGGATCCCGGGCCTCCCTGCGGTCGCCCGGGATGACCGCGTTGAAAACGGCAGCCTCCCTTAGCATGGCCGCACCGCGGCAGACCAGCATGGAGGCGCGCGCCTCAGGCCGGCTGGCCAAAGAACAGATCGCCGGCATCGATCAGCCGCCGCCCCGTCTCCGTCTCGAGTTCGAGGCGCCCGGTCGGGTCGAGCCCGGTGAAGCGGCCGCTCAGCGGCCCTTCCGGCAGGCGGATGGTGATCGTCTCGCCGAGGAAGGCGGCGCGCTCCAGCCAGGCCGCGCGGGTCGGACCGAAGCCGCCGGGCTCCGACCAGATCGCGAAGCGCCGGGCCCAGGCGTCGCTGAGGGCGGCGAGCAAGGCCTCGACGCTCGCCTCCGGCGCCAGCGCCTTGAGATAGGTCGCCGGATAGGGCGTATCGGAGGGGCAGGAGGCGATGTTGACGCCGCAGCCGAGGATGACGTTGAGCCGCCCTGCCCGGCTCTCGCCCTCGAGCAGCAGGCCCGACATCTTGGCGCCGCCGAGCAGCAGGTCGTTCGGCCATTTCAGCCGGAGCGCCGCGGCGGCGGGGCCGAGCAGCCTGGCCACCGCGTCGTGCAAGGCGAGCCCGGCGACGAAGCCGAGCTGCGGCGCCAGCGCCGGCTCGCACGGGTCGGTCAGGAGCAGGCTGGCGTAGAGATTGCCGGGCGGCGAGCCCCATTGCCGGCCATGCCGGCCGCGGCCGGCATTCTGGCTGCGGGCGACGATCCAGAGCCGACCGGGCTCGCCCTGGTCGAGCGCGCGGCGGGCCTCCTCCATGGTCGAGCCGACCGCGTCGCGGACGATCAGCCGGTAGCCCGCGGCGCGGGCGGCTTCGCCGAGCACGCGCCGTCAGCTCAGAACAGCGACTTCGCAGCCGCCGCCGCCGAATTGAACAGCGGCGCCGGCACGAGCGAGAGCGCCAGCACGAACAGCGCCGAGACGAACAGCACCGTGCGCACGCCGAGGTCGCCATGCTCGAAGGCCGGCTTCGGCTCGTCGAAATAGATCAGCTTGACGATGCGCAGATAGTAGTAGGCGCCGACGACGCTGGTCAGCACGCCGACCACGGCGAGCACGTAGAGCTTGGCGTCGATCGCGGCGAGAAAGACGTAGAACTTCGCCCAGAAGCCGGCCAGCGGCGGGATGCCGGCGAGCGAGAACATCATCATCGAATAGGCGAAGGCCATCCAGGGATTGGTCCGGGACAGGCCGGCGAGCTCGGACATGTCCTCGACCAGCTTGCCGTCGCGGCGCATCATCAGCACGCAGGCGAAGGCGCCGAGCGTGGTGGCGAGATAGACCGCCATATAGGTGATCACGCCCTGCACCCCGTCGGGCGTGCCGGCGGCGAGGCCGACCAGCGCGAAGCCCATATTGGCGATCGAGGAATAGGCGAGCAGGCGCTTGATGTTGCGCTGGCCGATCGCGGCGAAGGCGCCGAGCGCCATCGAGGCGATCGAGATGAAGACGATGATCTGGCGCCAGTCATGGATCGCGCCCGGGAAGGCGCCGATGAAGATGCGCACCACCATCGCCATGGCGGCCATCTTCGGGGCCGAGGCGAAGAAGGCGGCGACCGGGGTCGGCGCGCCCTCGTAGACGTCCGGCGTCCACATGTGGAACGGCACGGCGGAGATCTTGAAGACGACGCCGGCGGCGATGAAGACGATGCCGAAGACCAGGCCGAGCCCGGCATGGCCGCCCTGCGTCGCCGCGGCGATGCCGGTGAAGCTGACCGTGCCGGTGAAGCCGTAGACCAGCGAGCCGCCATAGAGCAGCATGCCGGAGGAGAGCGTGCCGAGGATGAAGTATTTCAGGCCGGCCTCGGTCGACCGGGCGCTGTCGCGGTCGAAGGCGGCGACGACATAGAGCGCGAGCGACTGCAGCTCGATGCCGACATAGAGGCCGATCAGGTCGTTGGCCGAGATCATCATCATCATGCCGATGACGGCCAGCACGACGAGGACCGGGAACTCGAAGCGCATCACCCCGTCGCGGCGCAGCGGGCTGGAGGCGAGCAGGATCGCGGCGCCGGCGCCGATCAGCGTCAGCACCTTCATGAAGCGGGCGAAGGCGTCGACGACGAAGCTGCCGTTGAAGGTCGTGGCCCTGCCCTCGCCGGTGACGACGAGCACCAGCGCCGCGGCCAGCAGGATCAGCGCCGCGCCTTCGAGCAGGCGGGCGGCGCGCTCGCGCCGGATGGCGCCGACCAGCACCATGGCGATGGCGCCGATGGCCAGGATGATTTCCGGCAGGGCCGGGCCGAGAGCGGGCAGAGCCATGTCAGAGACCTTACTGCGCGGCCGCCAGCGCCGTCTTCGCGACGGTGAGCGCGGCCTGATAGTTCTTGATCAGCATTTCGGTCGGCGCCGCGAAGGCGTCGAGGATGGTGTGCGGCTGGATGCCGTACCAGATCGTCAGCAGCACGAGCGGGGCCAGGATCAGGACCTCGCGGCCGTTCAGATCCGAGATGTCCTTGAGCTCGGGCTTGGTGAGCTCGCCGAAGACGACGCGGCGATAGAGCCACAGCGCATAGGCGGCCGAGAGGATGACGCCCGAGGTGGCGAAGAAGGCGACCCAGGGATTGGCCCGGAAGGAGCCGAGCAGGGTCAGGAACTCGCCGACGAAGCCCGAGGTGCCCGGCAGGCCGACATTGGCCATGGTGAAGATCATGAACACCACCGCGTAGAGCGGCATCCGGTTCACCAGCCCGCCATAGGCGGCGATCTCGCGGGTATGCATGCGGTCGTAGATCACGCCGACGCAGAGGAAGAGCGCGCCCGAGACCAGCCCGTGGCTGACCATCTGGTACATCGCACCCTGGATGCCCTGCGGGGTCAGCGTGAACAGGCCCATGGTGACGAAGCCCATATGCGCCACCGAGGAATAGGCGATCAGCTTCTTCATGTCCTCCTGCATCAGCGCCACCAGCGAGGTGTAGACGATGGCGATGACGGAGAGCGCGAAGACCAGCGGCGCGAAGTAGTGCGACGCCTCCGGGAACATCGGGATCGAGAAGCGGATGAAGCCGTAGCCGCCCATCTTCAGCAGGATCGCGGCCAGCACGACCGAGCCGGCGGTCGGCGCCTCGACGTGGGCGTCGGGCAGCCAGGTATGCACCGGCCACATCGGCATCTTCACCGCGAAGGAGGCGAAGAAGGCGAGCCAGAGCCAGGTCTGCATGCCGGCCGGGAACTTGTGGGCGAGCAGCGACGGAATGTCGGTGGTGCCGGCGTTCCAGTACATCGCCATCACGGCGAGCAGCATCAGCACCGAGCCGAGCAGCGTGTAGAGGAAGAACTTGTAGGAGGCGTAGACGCGCCGCTTCCCGCCCCAGATGCCGATGATCAGGAACATCGGGATCAGGCCGGCCTCGAAGAACAGGTAGAACAGCACGAGGTCCAGCGCCGCGAAGACGCCGATCATCAGCGTCTCGAGCACCAGGAAGGCGACCATGTACTCGGCCACCCGCTTCTCGACCGAGGTCCAGGAGGCGAGGATGCAGAACGGCATCAGGAAGGCCGTCAGCACGATGAAGGGGAAGGAGAAGCCGTCGACGCCGAGCTTAAAGCGGATCGCCTCCGAGATCCAGCCATGGCTCTCGACGAGCTGGAAGCCGGGATCGGCCGTGTCGAAGCGGCTCCAGGCGACGCAGGCGAGCACGAAGGCGAGCACCGTCGTGAACAGCGCGATCCAGCGCGCATTGGAGGAGACCGAGGCCTCGTCGCCGCGCAGCACGAGGATCAGGGCCGCGCCGACCAGCGGCAGGATCAGGAGACCGGTGAGGATACCGAAGCCGAACATCATCTCACCCGCGGGTCACGAGATACCAGGTCACCAGCCCGGCGACACCGATCAGCATGGCGAAGGCATAGTGATAGACATAGCCGCTCTGCAGCCTGACGACGCGGTTGGTCACGTCGACCACGCGGGCCGAGACGCCGTCCGGACCGAAGCCGTCGATGACGAAGCCGTCGCCCTTCTTCCAGAGAAAGCGGCCGAGCCACTTCGCCGGACGCACGAACAGGAAGTCGTAGATCTCGTCGAAGTACCACTTGTTGAGCAGGAACTGGTAGAGCGCCGGGTTCGCCGCGGCGAGCCTGCCGGGAACGTCCGGCCGGCGGACATACATGTACCAGGCCAGCACGAAGCCGATCAGCATCGCCAGGAAGGGCGAGACCATCACCCAGACCGGCACCTCGTGCATCTCGTGCAGGATGTGGTTGTCCTTGCCCATGAACAGCGCCGACTTCCAGAAATGCGCGAAGTCATGGCCGATGAAGTATTCCTTGAAGGCGAAGCCGGCCGCGATCGCGCCGATCGAAAGCAGGGCCAGCGGCAGCAGCATCACCCAGGGGCTCTCATGCGGCGTGTGGCCGTGGCCGTGATCGTCATGCGCATGGTCGTCCTGCGCATGGTCGTCATGGCCGTGCGCGGCATGGGCGTGATCGTCGTGACCATGCGCGGCATGGCCCCAGCGCGGCGCGCCCTCGAAGGTCAGGAAGTAGAGGCGCCAGGAGTAGAAGGAGGTCATGCAGGCCGCGACGACCAGCAGCACGAAGGCATAGGACGAGGCGAAGCCGCCATGCGCCACCGAGGCATAGGCGCTCTCGATGATCGCGTCCTTCGAGAAGAAGCCGGCGAAGCCGAGCACGGTGCCGGGGATGCCGAAGCCGGTCAGCGCCAGCGTGCCGATCGTCATCGTCGCCGCGGTAAAGGGGATGTACTTCCTCAGCCCACCCATATGGCGCATGTCCTGCTCGTGGTGCATCGCATGGATGACCGAGCCGGCGCCGAGGAAGAGCAGCGCCTTGAAGAAGGCGTGGGTGAACAGGTGGAAGACGCCGGCGCCGTAATTGCCGACGCCGAGCGCGACGAACATGTAGCCGAGCTGCGAGCAGGTCGAATAGGCGATGACACGCTTGATGTCGTTCTGCACCAGGCCGACCGTGGCGGCGAAGAAGGCCGTGGTGGCGCCGATGACGACGACGACCGTGAGCGCGACGGGCGCGTATTCGAAGACGGGCGAGAGCCGCGCCACCATGAACACGCCGGCCGTGACCATGGTCGCCGCATGGATCAGGGCGGAAACCGGGGTCGGGCCTTCCATCGCGTCCGGCAGCCAGGTGTGCAACAGGAACTGCGCCGACTTGCCCATGGCGCCCATGAACAGCAGCAGACAGGTCAGGGTCAGCGCGTTCCAGTCATAGCCGAGGAAGCGGAAGCCCTGGCCGACCATCTCGCCGGCGCGCGGGAAGATCGCGTCGAAGGTGACCGCACCGAACAGGACGAAGATCAGGAAGATGCCGAGCAGGAAGCCGAAATCGCCGACGCGGTTGACGATGAAGGCCTTCATCGCCGCGGCATTGGCCGAGGGCTTCTGGTACCAGAAGCCGATCAGCAGATAGGAGGCGAGGCCGACGCCTTCCCAGCCGAAGAACATCTGCAGGAGGTTGTCGGCCGTCACCAGCATCAGCATGGCGAAGGTGAAGAGCGAGAGATAGGCGAAGAAGCGCGGCCGGTGCGGATCCTCGTGCATGTAGCCGATCGAGTAGAGGTGCACGAGCGACGAAACGGTGTTGACGACGACCAGCATCACCGCGGTCAGCGTGTCGATGCGGAAGGCCCAGTCGACCTGCAATTCGCCCGAGGCGATCCAGCTCGCGACCTGAATGCGCGTCGTGCCGGCGCCGAAGCCGACCTGGAAGAAGGCGATCCAGGACAGCACCGCCGAGACGACGAGCAGCGAGGTCGTGACGATTTCGGAGCCGCGCGCGCCGATCAGCCGGCCGAACAGGCCGGCGATCAGGAAGCCGATGAGAGGTAGGAAGACGATCGCGTGATACATGGTCGTGAGGTCCAGGCGCTGGGGAAGCGCTCAGCCTTTCATCATGTTGATGTCTTCCACCGCGATCGAGCCGCGGTTGCGGAAGTAGACGACGAGGATGGCCAGCCCGATCGCGGCCTCGGCCGCCGCCACCGTCAGCACGAACAGGGCGAAGACCTGGCCGAGGATATCGCCCAGGAAGCTCGAGAAGGCGACGAAGTTGATGTTCGCCGAGAGCAGGATCAGCTCGAGCGACATCAGGATGACGATGACGTTCTTGCGGTTGATGAAGATGCCGAGCACGCCGAGCGTGAACAGGATGGCGCCGACGGCGAGATAGTGGCCCAGTCCGATCATCATGCCATCTCCTCGGGAACACCGGCGCGCGAGGGCACCTGCTTGACCTCCATGGCGGCCTCCTTGGTGCGGGCGTTCTGGGCCGGGACGCTCTGGCGCTTGATGCCCTTGCGGTCGCGCAGCGTCAGCACGATCGCGCCGATCATCGCGACCAGCAGCACCAGCCCGGCGGCCTGGAAGTAGTAGACATACTGGGTGTAAAGCACCCGGCCGAGCGCCTCGGTGTTGGTCATGCCGGTCGGGATCGCCGCGACCGGCGCCTTGACGAGCTGCGGGTCGATGGCCCAGGCGCCGAGCACCATCAAAAGCTCGACGGCGAAGATGAAGCCGATCAGCGCGCCGATCGGCAGGTAGTTGAGGAAGCCCTGGCGGAACTCGGCGAAATCGACGTCGAGCATCATCACCACGAAGAGGAAGAGCACCGCGACCGCGCCGACATAGACGACGACCAGCAGCATCGCCAGGAACTCGGCGCCCAGCAGCACGAACAGCCCGGCCGCGTTGACGAAGGCCAGGATCAGGAACAGCACCGAATGCACGGGGTTGCGCGACGTCACCACCATGAAGGCGGACGCCACGGTCACCCCTGCGAAGAGATAGAAGAAAGCCGCTGCGGCATTCATCTCGGCCAGCCCTTCCCGCCCCTTTCCGGAGCGGTCCTCGTTTGGTTCGTGCTCCGGGACTCAAAAGGACCCGGCGCAATTTGGAGCGTCTATAATCAGGCCCGCCGTGCCGGACAACCGCGCGGCGGGTCTGGTCTCGTTCGGTTTTCCATGCCGTCATCCCGGACAAGCCGCGAAGCGGCGCCGATCCGGGATCCATGCCGGAGCGCTACCGGCACAGGTTCAGGCATGGATCCCGGGTCTCCCTGCGGTCGCCCGGGATGACCGCCGGGAGGCGGCCGGAAAAGCATCACCGATAGGGCGCGTCCATCGCGATGTTGCGCGCGATCTCGCGTTCCCAGCGCGCGCCGTTCGCGAGCAGCTTGTCCTTGTCGTAGAACAGCTCCTCGCGGGTCTCGGTCGCGAACTCGAAATTCGGCCCCTCGACGATGGCATCGACCGGGCAGGCCTCCTGGCAGAAGCCGCAATAGATGCACTTGGTCATGTCGATGTCGTAGCGGGTGGTGCGGCGCGTGCCGTCGTTGCGGCGCGGGCCGGCCTCGATGGTGATGGCCTGCGCCGGGCAGATCGCCTCGCAGAGCTTGCAGGCGATGCAGCGCTCCTCGCCGTTGGGATAGCGGCGCAGCGCGTGCTCGCCGCGGAAGCGCGGCGAGAGCTGGCCCTTCTCGAACGGGTAGTTGAGCGTCGCCTTCGGCTTGAAGAAATAGCGCATCGACAGGCCGATCGCCCCGACGAACTCCTTCAGCAGCAGGCCCCTTGCGGCTTGCGCGAGTGACATCGCCTTCGTCCTTTACATCCTCAGCCGAACAAGGTCCGGCCGATCACGAAACCCAGGATCGGCGTGAAGCCGACCGTCATTGCCATCAGCGCCCACCGCAGGATGCGGATGCGGCGCTCGTAATCCATCTTCTCGGCCTCGGTCCCGGAGCGATCCGTGCGCCTCAGCGCCCCGATCACCACCGCCGACATCAGCCGGTACTCCAGCAGGCCGAGCCCGAGGCCGATCGCGGCGCCGAGCAGGCCGGCCCCATTCATCCCGCCACCGGCGCCCAGCCCATGACCTGCAGCACCAGCGCCACGACGATCACGCTGGCGAGCGAGAGCGGCAGGAAGACCTTCCAGCCCAGGCGCATGAGCTGGTCGTAGCGGTAGCGCGGCACGAAGGCCTTCACCAGCGCGAACATGAAGAACACCAGGCAGACCTTGAGCGCGAACCAGAACACGCCGGGCAGCCAGGTGAAGGGCGGAAGCTGGACCGGAGGCGCCCAGCCGCCGAGGAACAGGATCGTGGTCAGCGAGCACATGGTCATGATCGCCACGTATTCGCCGAGCATGAACAGCAGGTACGGCGTCGAGGAATACTCGACCATGAAGCCCGCCACGAGTTCGGATTCCGCCTCGGCCAGGTCGAAGGGCGGCCGGTTCGTCTCGGCCAGCGCCGAGACGAAGAAGACGACGAACATCGGGAAGAGCGGAATGAAGTACCAGTTCAGGATCGAGAGCCACGGCACGCCCAGCGCATGGGCGAGCCCGCGGTTCTGCTGCGCCTCGACCACGGCCGAGAGGTTGAGCGAGCCGACGCAGAGCAGCACGGTGATGATGACGAAGCCGATCGAGACCTCGTAGGAGACCATCTGCGCGGCCGAGCGCAGCGCGCTCATGAACGGATATTTCGAGTTCGAGGCCCAGCCGGCCATGATGATGCCGTAGATGCCGAGCGAGGAGATGGCGAGGATATAGAGGATGCCGACATTGATGTCGGCGATCGCCCAGCCCTCCGCCACCGGAATCACCGCCCAGGCGCCGAGCGCCAGCAGGCAGGAGACGAAGGGCGCCAGCAGGAAGATGCCCTTGTTGGCGCCGGCCGGGATGATCGGCTCCTTGAGCGCGAACTTGATCAGGTCCGCGAAGCTCTGGAACAGCCCCCACGGGCCGACGACGTTCGGGCCGCGGCGCAACTGCACCGCCGCCCAGACCTTGCGGTCGGCCAGCAGGATATAGGCGATGAAGACCAGCAGGCAGACCAGCAGCAGCAGGCTCTTGCCGAGGATGATCGCGATATCGAGGACGAGGTCCCAGTTCATGGCCGGTTACTCCGCCGCCTGCTGGTGCCGGCCCGAGGCCAGCGCCGAGCATTCCGCCATCACGGCGGAGGCACGCGCGATCGGGTTGGTCTGGTAGAAATCGCCGATGGGCGAGACGAAGCCCGCCTTGTCGGTCTTGCCGCCGCGGCCGGCAAGGCTGCCGATCGCCGCAGCGTCGTTGGCCGGCAGCCCGTCGATAGCGGCGAATTGCGGATGGGCCTCGTAGAGCGCCTTGCGCAGGCCGGAAAGCGAGTCGAAGGGCAGCGTCTTGCCGAGATGGCCGGAGAGCGCACGCAGGATCGCCCAGTCCTCGCGGGCGTCGCCCGGCGGGAAGGTGGCGCGCTCGCCGATCTGGACGCGGCCTTCGGTGTTGACGTAGGTGCCCGACTTCTCGGTATAGGCCGCGCCGGGCAGGATGACGTCGGCGCGGTGGGCGCCCTTGTCGCCATGCGTGCCCTGATAGACGACGAAGGCGCCTTCCGGCACGTCGATCTCGTCGGCCCCCAGCAGGAAGAGCAGGTCGAGCGCGCCCGGCTGGAGCATGCCCGCCACGTCCAGTCCCCCCTCGCCCGGCACGAAGCCGAGATCGAGCCCGCCGACGCGGGCGGCGGCGGTATGGATCACGCCGAAGCCGTTCCAGCCTTCGGTGACGGCGCCGAGGGCCTGCGCCGCCTTGGCGGCGAGCGAGAGCACGGCCTCGCCGTCGGCGCGGGCGAGCGCGCCCTGCCCGACCAGCACCATCGGCTTGCCGCCGGCAGCGGCGGCCGACTTCACGACCTCGGCCAGCGTCTCCGGGCCGGCGCCGAGATAGTCATAGCTATAGGTCAGATCGGCCTTCTCGCCGATGAGGTCGATCTTGAAGTCGCCGCGCAGCCAGCGCTTGCGGATGCGCGCGTTCAGGATCGGCGCCTCGCGGCGCGGATTCGCGCCGACGATCAGCAGCGAGGTCGCCTCCTCGATGCCGGCGATGCCGGCGTTGAGAACGTAGGAGGCGCGGCCGAACCGCGGATGCAGCCTGGTGCCGTCCTGGCGGGAGTCCAGATTGGCGCTGCCGAGGGCGGCGATCAGGCTCTTCAGCGCGAACATCTCCTCGACCGCGGCGAGATCGCCGGCGATGGCGCCGATCTTCTCGGGCGCGGTCGCCTTCACCTTGGCGGCGATGGCGGCGAAGGCCTCGCTCCAGCTCGCGGGGCGCAGGCGGCCATGCTCGCGCAGATAGGGCCGGTCGAGGCGCTGCGTCTTGAGCCCGTCGGCGACGTGGCGGGTCTTGTCGGAGATCCACTCCTCGTTCACCGCCTCGTTGAGGCGAGGCAGGATGCGCATCACTTCCTTGCCGCGGGAATCGACGCGGATCGCCGAGCCGACGGCGTCCATCACGTCGATGCTCTCGGTCTTGGAGAGCTCCCAGGGCCGGGCCTTGTTCTGGTAGGGCTTCGAGGTCAGCGCCCCGACCGGGCAGAGGTCGACGACATTGCCCTGCAATTCGGAGGTCATCGCCCGCTCGAGATAGGTGGTGATCTCCATGTCCTCGCCGCGGCCGATGGCGCCGAGATCGGAGGCGCCGGCGACCTCGGTGGTGAAGCGGACGCAGCGCGTGCACTGGATGCAGCGCGTCATCGTCGTCTTGACCAGCGGGCCGATATATTTGTCCTCGACGGCGCGCTTGTTCTCGGCGAAGCGCGAGGAATCCGTGCCGAAGGCCATGGCCTGGTCCTGCAGGTCGCATTCGCCGCCCTGGTCGCAGATCGGGCAGTCGAGCGGGTGGTTGATGAGCAGGAACTCCATCACCCCTTCGCGCGCCTTCTTGACCATCGGCGACTTGGTCATGACGACCGGCGGCTCGCCGTTCGGGCCGGGGCGCAGGTCGCGCACGCCGATGGCGCAGGAGGCCTGCGGCTTCGGCGGGCCGCCCTTCACCTCGACGAGGCACATGCGGCAATTGCCGGCGATCGAGAGCCGCTCATGGAAGCAGAAGCGCGGGATCTCGGCCCCCGCGGCCTCGCAGGCCTGGAGGACGGTGTAGTCGGCCGGAACGTCGACCTCGATGCCGTCGATGACGATTTTGGTCATGGTCTCACTCCGCCGCCATCAGCCGCACGGGCTCGCTGTACGGGTTGGCGGCATAGTCGTCGATGCGCTGCTCGATCTCGTGCCGGAAATGCGCGATCAGGCCCTGGATCGGCCAGGCCGCCGCGTCGCCGAGCGCGCAGATGGTGTGGCCCTCGATCTGCTTGGTGACGTCGAGCAGCATGTCGATCTCGCGCTTCTGGGCGCGGCCCTCGGCCATGCGCTCCATGACGCGCCACATCCAGCCCGTGCCCTCGCGGCAGGGCGTGCACTGGCCGCAGCTCTCATGCTTGTAGAAATGGCTGATGCGGGCGATGGCGCGGACGATGTCGGTCGACTTGTCCATCACGATCACCGCCGCCGTGCCGAGGCCCGAGCGCAGCTTCGAGAGCGAGTCGAAATCCATCGGCGTGTCGATGATCTGCTCGGCCGGCACCATGCGCACCGAGGAGCCGCCGGGAATGACCGCCTTGAGGTTGTCCCAGCCGCCGCGGATGCCGCCACAATGCTTGTCGATCAGCTCGCGGAACGGAATGCCCATCGCCTCCTCGACGTTGCAGGGCTTGTTCACATGGCCCGAGACGCAGAACAGCTTGGTGCCGACATTGTTCGGGTTGCCGATCGAGGAGAACCAAGCCGCGCCACGGCGCAGGATGGTCGGCGCGACCGCGATCGACTCGACGTTGTTCACCGTGGTCGGGCAGCCATAGAGACCCATATTGGCGGGGAAAGGCGGCTTCAGCCGCGGCATGCCCTTCTTGC
This sequence comes from Hyphomicrobiales bacterium, assembly GCA_900466745.1. Classification (GTDB taxonomy): domain Bacteria; phylum Pseudomonadota; class Alphaproteobacteria; order Rhizobiales; family Beijerinckiaceae; genus Allobosea; species Allobosea minatitlanensis. Next base: position 107,724 of record UBNE01000034.1, read on the forward strand.
CTTCGAGGCTCTCCAGCAGCGCCGTCTCCTCGCCGCAGATATAGGCGCCCGCGCCGTGATGCACATAGAGATCAAAGGGATAGCCGTGGACGTTATCCTTGCCGATGAGCTTCGCCTCATAGGCTTCGTCGACGGCGCGCTGCAGCGCCTCGCGCTCGCGGACATATTCGCCGCGGATATAGATATAGGCCGCATGCGCGCCCATGGCGAAGGAGGCGATCAGGCAGCCCTCGACCAGCGTATGCGGGTCGTTGCGCATGATCTCGCGGTCCTTGCAGGTGCCCGGCTCCGACTCGTCGGCATTGACGACGAGATAATGCGGGCGCCCGTCGCTCTGCTTGGGCATGAAGGACCATTTCAGCCCGGTCGGGAAGCCGGCGCCGCCGCGCCCGCGCAGGCCGGACTTCTTCATCTCGTCGATGATCCAGTCCCGGCCCTGGTCGAGCAGGAACTTGGTGCCGTCCCAGGCGCCGCGCTGGATCGCGCCCTTCAGGGTGCGGTCGTGCCGGCCGTAGAGGTTGGTGAAGATGCGGTCGCGATCTGCGAGCATGGTCTCGTCCTCACTCCACCGGCTTGTCGCCGAGCTTCGACTCGGGGCGCCAGCCCGTCGCGAGCTTCTTCGCCTGGGCGATCCAGTCGTCGCGCAGCGCCCTGCCCTTGAAGCCGGTCAGGCGCGCATCGACCCAGGCGAGCTCGGCCGGAGTCCATTTCGCGATCTGGTCGTAATGCCAGACGCCCATCTCGTTGAGCATCCTGGCCAGCTTCGGTCCGACGCCCCAGATCAGCTCCAGATCGTCGCCCTTGCCGCTGCGCGCGGCGGCCAGCAGCTCCGGCTTGCTCTCGTCGGTCGCGGGCGTGGCCGTCCCGGCCACGTCCTTCGCCTCGACGTTGCCCTTGGCGGCCGGGGTGTCGTTGGCCGCGCCGGAAGGCTGCGCCGGCTCGGAGGGCTTCGGGCGGGCGGCGGCGGCCGTCTCGCTCGCGGGCTTCGCGGCGACGGCGGCGGGCGTGGCCTCGGCCTTCTTCGCCTCGGCTTCGGCGGCCTTCTTGGCCTCCGCCTCGGCGGCGGCCTTGGCGGCGGCGGCCTCGGCCGCGGCCCTGCGCTGCTCGACGACGCGCTTCTGCCAATCGCCGGCGCCGATCATCGAGCCGTCATAGAGCGCCTTGTCGGTCAGGGTCTGCGGGCCGCCTTCCGGCTCGGAGCCGGTGCGGCCGTTCTGCGGGCCGGGCTTGGTCGGGCGGCCATGGCGCAGGTCGTCGAGGAGCCGGCGGAAGGAATCCGGCGTCAGGTCCTCGTAATAGTCGACATTGATCTGTGCCATCGGCGCATTGCAGCAGGCGCCCAGGCATTCGACCTCGAGCCAGGACAGCTTGCCGTCGGCGGTGACGGTCGATTGCGGGCCGATGACCTCCTCGCAGACCTTCTTCAGCGCCTCGGCGCCGCGCAGCGCGCAGGGCGTCGTGCCGCAGAGCTGGACGAAATACTCGCCCACCGGCTGGAGGTTGAACATGGTGTAGAAGGTCGCGACCTCCAGCACGCGCATCGGCGCCATGCCGAGGCGCCGGGCGACGGTCTCGATCACCGCGCGCGAGACCCAGCCCTCCTGCTCCTGCGCCTTCCACAAAAGCGGGATGACGGCCGAGGCCTGCCGGCCCTCCGGATATTTGGCGATCTGCTGGTCGATCCAGTTCTCGTTCGCCGGGGTGAAGGCGAAGGAGGCCGGCTGGACGGGATCAGGTGCGAGGCGACGGACGGACATGAATCACTTCCGATTCTGAATTCGGTACTGCAGCTCTTCAGACAGGACGGCCTGCGTCGGCTCACAGCCCTCTTCGATAAAGCGACCGGTCTGCCTGTCCTCGAACCGGATGCAATTGAAGGTCGTACCGCCCCGTTTTACGCGGAAATATCCGTCGCGGCCCGAGGTCAGGCCAGGCTGAGGCAGCCCGCCCGTCCGGATGGCATCGCTGTAGCAGGGATACTGGTCCCTGTCCGCGCTTCGGCAGACGGGCTCCTCCCCCACGGCCGAGGTCGCGACGCCGATGCCGAACAGGGCGAGCAGCACGAGCTTCACCGGTCGACCTCCCCGAACACGATGTCCAGCGAGCCGAGGATCGCGGAGACGTCGGCGAGCATGTGCTTGCGGCACATGAAATCCATGGCCTGGAGATGGGCGAAGCCCGGGGCCTTGATCTTGCAGCGATAGGGCTTGTTGGTGCCGTCCGAGACCAGATAGACGCCGAACTCGCCCTTCGGCGCCTCGACGGCGGCGTAGACCTCGCCTTCCGGTACCTTGTAGCCCTCGGTGTAGAGCTTGAAATGGTGGATCAGCGCTTCCATCGAGCGCTTCATCTCGCCGCGCTTGGGCGGCACGATCTTGCCGTCGAGCGACGAGACGGGGCCGCCGCCATCGGCCGCCAGCAGCTTCTCGCAGCACTGCTTCATGATGCGCGTAGCCTGGCGCATCTCCTCCATGCGGATGCAGTAGCGGTCGTAGCAGTCGCCGTTCTTGCCGACGGGGATGTCGAATTCCATCTCCTCGTAGCATTCGTAGGGCTGCGATTTGCGCAGGTCCCAGGGCGCGCCGGAGCCGCGCACCATCACGCCCGAGAAGCCCCATTTCCAGCAGGTTTCGAGATCGACCACGCCGATATCGACATTGCGCTGCTTGAAGATGCGGTTGTCGGTGAGCAGCCCTTCGAGGTCGTCGCAGACCTTGAGGAAGGGGTCGCACCATTCGGCGATGTCGTGGATCAGCGAGACCGGGATGTCCTGATGCACGCCGCCGGGGCGGATATAGGCCGCGTGCATGCGCGCGCCGCAGGCCCGCTCGTAGAAGATCATCAGCTTCTCGCGCTCCTCGAAGCCCCAGAGCGGCGGCGTCAGCGCGCCGACGTCCATCGCCTGCGTGGTGACGTTGAGCAGATGCGAGAGGATGCGGCCGATCTCGGAATAGAGCACGCGGATGAGCTGGCCGCGGCGCGGCACGGCGATGCCGAGCAGGCGCTCGACCGCCAGCGCGAAGGCATGCTCCTGGTTCATCGGCGCGACATAGTCGAGCCGGTCGAAATAGGGCACGGCCTGGAGATAGGTCTTGGCCTCGATCAGCTTCTCGGTGCCGCGGTGCAGCAGGCCGATATGCGGATCGACGCGCTCGACCACCTCGCCGTCGAGCTCCAGCACGAGGCGCAGCACGCCGTGCGCCGCCGGATGCTGCGGCCCGAAATTGATCGAGAAGTTGCGGATATTGTGCTCGGTCATGACCGGCCTTCCTGCTGCGCCTGGAAGCGCGCCATCACTTCTTCGCCCGTCAGCCGCGGGCGCTCGCCGGCGAAGGCGTAAAGCGCCGGCTTCTCGTCAATGAAGATCTCTTCGAGGAACTTGAACGAGCTCACATCGTCGAAGCTCTGGAAAGCCACCGCGACATGGTCGCCGCCCTCGCGCAGCCGCCAGAACAGGCTGGAACCGCAGTTGCGGCAGAACTGGCGCAGTGCCCAGTCCGACGACACATAGCTGCCGAGCCGGCTCTCGTCCTCGACCGTGACCTCGCCGCAGGGCACGGCCATGAAGACGCCGCCGCTCCAGCGCCGGCACATCCCGCAATGGCAGACGTCCATCTCGCGCTTCTGCGGCACGGCGGTGAACCGCACCGCGCCGCACAGGCAGCCGCCGGACAGTTTTTCCGCGCCGGGCGCCATCACGCCCCCTTCGCCTTCTCGTCGCCCGGGAGGACGTAGTCCGTCCCTTCCCAGGGCGAGAGGAAATCGAAGTTGCGGAATTCCTGGGTCAGCTTCACCGGCTCGTAGACGACGCGCTTCTGCTCGTCGTCGTAGCGGACCTCGACGAAGCCGGTCAGCGGGAAGTCCTTGCGCAGCGGATAGCCCTCGAAGCCGTAGTCGGTGAGAATGCGGCGCAGGTCCGGATGGCCGGAGAACAGGATGCCGTAAAAGTCGTAAGCCTCGCGCTCGAACCAGTTCGCCGCCGGGAAGACCTCGACGACGGAGGGAACAGGCGTCGCCTCGTCGGTCTGCACCTTGACGCGGATGCGGCGGTTATGATGCGGCGCCAGCAAATGGTAGACGATGTCGAAGCGCTTTTCGCGGCCCGGATAGTCGGCGCCGGCGATATCGGTGAAATTGACGAAGCGGAAGCGCGGGTCGGCATAGAGCGTCTTCATGACCCGGACGATCTCGGCCGCCTCGGCATGGATCGTCAGCTCCCCGAAGGCGACGACCGCCTCCGTGACCGCGCCGGGCAGCGCGGCCTGGATCTCTTCGCCGAGTTTCACGAGCGCTTCGCTCATCGTCCATCCACCACGTCATTCCGGGGCGCGCCGCAGGCGCGAGCCCGGAACCCATGAACACAGTCGGAGCCTTGCAAGGGAACACCTGTGTTCATGGGTTCCGGGCTCCTCGCTTCGCTCGGCCCCGGAATGACACGGAGGTCAACCGGAGCCGTCTTCCACCTTCTATCGCTCGATCGTGCCAGTGCGGCGGATCTTCTTCTGCAGCAGCAGCACGCCGTAGAGCAGCGCCTCCGCCGTCGGCGGGCAGCCCGGGACATAGATGTCGATCGGGACGATGCGGTCGCAGCCGCGCACCACCGAATAGCTGTAGTGGTAATAGCCGCCGCCATTGGCGCAGGAGCCCATCGAGATGACGTAGCGCGGCTCCGGCATCTGATCGTAAACCTTGCGCAGGGCGGGTGCCATCTTGTTGGTCAGCGTGCCCGCGACGATCATCACGTCCGACTGGCGCGGCGAGGCGCGCGGCGCGAAACCGAAGCGCTCGACGTCGTAGCGCGGCATCGAGAGCTGCATCATCTCGACGGCGCAGCAGGCCAGGCCGAACGTCATCCACATCAGCGAGCCGGTGCGGGCCCAGTTGATCAGATCGTCGGTGGCGGTGACCAGGAAGCCCTTGTCGGCCAGCTCGTTGTTGATCTCGACGAAGAAAGGATCGCGCACGCCGGCCGGCTTGCCGTCGGGGCCGAGAAGCCCTCTCGGTGCCGGCGCGACGAGCGGGTCGCCGCGATCGATCGCTGTGACTGCCATGACCTAATCCTCGTGAACTTCAAGCCTGTCAGATAGGAAGCGGAAAACCGTTTCGCGACCGGACAGTTAGTCCCACTCCAGCGCGCCCTTGCGCCACTCGTAGATGAAGCCCACGGTCAGCACGCCGAGGAAGATCATCATCGACCAGAAACCATACCAGCCGAGGCTGCCGAAGGCGACGGCCCAGGGGAACAGGAACGCGACCTCGAGATCGAAGATGATGAAGAGAATCGCGACCAGGTAGAACCGGACGTCGAACTTCATGCGGGCGTCGTCGAAGGCGTTGAAGCCGCATTCATAGGCCGAGAGCTTTTCGGCATCCGGCTTGGAATAGGCGATGGCGAAGGGCGCGATCAGCAGCGCCAGACCGATCACCGCCGAGACGCCGATGAACAGCACCAGCGGCAGATAATCGGTCAGAAGGGAATGCATCGGGAAAGCTTGCATCGTCGAACTCGCTTCGCGCGGCCGCACCGAGGCTTGCCGCCCCGTTCGCTTAGACCGTCGATTAGAATGAAGCAAGACTCCGCCGCGCCGCACAATCGCGCAGGCGGGTTGTATGCGGCGCAGGATGAGGCAAAATCATCCCGCCCCGGCCTGCTCCGACAGCCGCGAGGCGAAATTCGGCCGCAAATGCGCATTTTTTGCGCGGTTGGCCCCTATGCATTCATTCACCCTGCCCGAATCGCCCGCGGCAGGGCCGCTTTTCAAAGGTCGCCTTCATGCCTTCACCGACCCGGACCGCTCATGCCGCGCTGCCGATAGCGGCCCGCGCCGCGTGAGGTCCGCCGGCCTGCCGGCGAGCCTGGCGCTCGCCGCCCTCCTTGCCCTCCCGACCGCAAGCCTCGCCCAGTCCGGCGAGAGCATGCGCGCGCCGCTGCCGCCGCAGCGGCCCTTCGACCTCGACCTGGAGGGCACGCCGAAGCTGCCGCCGATCGTCATCCCGCCCCGCGCGCCTTCGCCGCAGGAGACGCCGGAGAGCCCGGCCGTCGCGGAAACCCCGCCCGCCGCGCCCTCGGCCGAAACCCCGGAGCCGGAGGCGCCGGCCACGGAAACCCCTCCGGCGGAAGGCGCCTCCCCCGCCCTCGGCGGGCCCGACGAGGACGAGGGCCCGGAATGGCCGAAGCTCACCCCCGGCCAGAAGGCCGGAGCCGAGCCCGCATTCGACCCGAACGAGAAAGCCGAGCATCCCGGCATCTCGACCGATCCAGGCACCTCGATCGCCTGCCTGCCGGAGCGGCTGAAGGGGATTCTCGGCAAGATCGTCGAGAAATACGGGGCGGTGAAGGTGACCTCGGCCTGGCGGCCGCCCTGGCGGGCGCGGCGCAACTCCTATCACCGGCGCTGCGAGGCGATGGATTTCCGCGTGCCGGGCGTCCGGCCGCGGGTCGTCCTCGAATGGGCCCGGACGCTGCCGGAGGTCGGCGGCAACCATGTCTACTGGAACGGGCTGATCCATATCGACACCGGGCCGCGCCGGCCCTGGTGAGCCCGCGGCGCGGCGCGGCGTCCCGGCCGCTCAGGCCGCCGCCCGCGTCGCCACGATGAACAGCCGCGGGAAGCGCAGCAGCACCTTGCCGTCCGGCTCGGCCGGATAGGCCTGCGCGATGCGCTCCCGGTAGCGCGCGATGAAGCCTGCGCGCTGCTCGGCCGGCAGCGGGTCGAGATAGGGCTTCAGCCCGGTGCTCTTGAACCATTCGACGATCGCGTCGGCGCCGTCCAGGGCGTGGACATAGGTCGTCCGCCACAGGTCGCTCGCGCAGCCGGCGGCCGCGAGCCAGCGGCGGTAGTCGGAGAAGCTGCCGATCGAGGCCCGCGCCTCGGCGGCCCCGGCGAGGCGCGCCGCCCAGGGGCCTTCCGCCGCGGTCTCCGCCATGGCCCGATGCGAGGGCTCGGCGAGGTTGTCGGGCATCTGCACCGCCAGCACGCCGCCCGGCTTCAGCGCCGCGGCGAGGCGCGCGAACAGGGCGGCATGGTCGGGCAGCCATTGCAGCACCGCATTGGCGAAGATCAGGTCGTAGCGGGACTCGGCCGACCATGTGTCGAGATCCGCCAGGGCAAAGGCGAGTCCCGGCAGGCGCTTGCGCGCCTTCTCGATCATGTCGGGTGAGGAATCGAGCCCGCTGACCTCGGCTTGCGGGAAGCGGGCCGCCACCAGCTCCGTGCTGTTGCCCGGGCCGCAGCCGATGTCGATGCAGCGGGCCGGCGCCGCCAGCCTGACGCGCTGGAGCAGGTCGAGCGAGGGGCGGGTGCGCTCATCCTCGAAGCGCAGATATTGCTCGGCATCCCAGTCGGGTTTGGCGGCCATGTCGCAGTCCAGTCCGTTGCGCGCCCCGGCCCCGAAGCGGCGCCCCGGAACGAAGGCAATCTAGGGCGGCCGCGCCCCGGAGGCCAGAACGCCGCCTTCAGGCCGCCTGCCCGCCCGGGCCGGAAGGCGGCGGCAGGACCCGCAGCGTCTCGGCCAGGCAGAGGAAGAGGTGATAGAGCACGCGCGCGGGCAGCGCGACCGGCAGCGGCGCGCCGGCCCGGTCGAGCTGGTTGCGCCAGAGCCCGGTCCGCGCATCGATGAAATGCGCGAAGATCAGGCCGAGATGGTGCGTCAGCCGGTCCGCCGCCTCCGCCTCGCCGGCGAACTCGAAGCGCGCGCCGAGCGCCTTGACGAATTCCGTCTGCGGCCAGAGCAGCTTGGTCGCGGCGACGGGCGTGCCGTCGGTCTCGACGCCGTCGAGCACGAGCGGCGGGCACCCCGGATCGCGGTCGAGCCCCTGGGCGAGGCCGAAGCGATGGAGCCCGTCTGCCAGCCTGCGCGCCGGCTCCCAGCCGGTCAGGCGCTGGTGGTGATGCAGCAGCCAGACCCATTCGAACTGATGCCCCGGCTCGCGCAGCCGGCCGGCGGCGCCAGCGACAGGCTGCCAATTCATATCGAAGAACTCGCCGAGCGTGCCCCCGGCATCGATGAAGCGCTCCGCCGCCAGCCGGACGATGCGGTCGGCGGCGTCGAACCAGCGCTGGCTGCCCGTCGCCTCCGCCAATGCGTGGAAGGCTTCGAGCAGGTGCATATGCGGGTTCTGCCGCCGCGGCAGCGTGCCGCGGTCGTCCTCGGCATAGCCGCCGAACGGAGCGGCCAGCCCGGTCTCGATCCCGTCCATCGTCGCCTCGGCCAGGCGGATGGCGGCCGCCTCGCCGGTCGCCCGGTGATAATGGGCGCAGGCGAAGAGCACGAAGGCGAGATCGTAGAGGTCGCGGCGCAGGACGCTCGCCGCGCCGTCCGGAAGGAAACGCTTCGGCACATGGCCGTTCGCGGCCTGCGCCTTCAGCAGCAGGTCGAAGCCGCGGCGCGCCGCCTCCAGCGCCGCCGCATCGCCGCTCAGCCGCGCGGCATGGCTGAAGGTGTAGGCCAGGCGCGCCGTCGTCAGCGCGCTGCGGTCGGGCGCCGCGAGCGGGCGGCCATCCGCCGCGAACTCCTCGACATAGCCGCCTTCGCGCGCGTGGGCGCGTTCGATCCAGGCCGGGATCAGCGTGCCGTGGGTCCAGCGTTGCAGGCCGGAAGGCGACAGATCACGCATGGCGGGGCTTCAATGCGCCTGCGTCTGCGCGTGCAGGATCTGGCCGAGGAACTTGCGGGTGCGCTCGTTCTGCGGCGCGGTGAAGAAGCGCTCGGGCGGCGCGACCTCGACGATCTCGCCGGCATCCATGAAGATCACCCGGTCGGCGACCTTGCGGGCGAAGCCCATCTCATGGGTGACGCAGAGCATGGTCATGCCGCTCTCGGCCAGCTCGACCATGACGTCGAGCACCTCCGAGACCATTTCGGGGTCGAGGGCCGAGGTCGGCTCGTCGAACAGCATGATCTTCGGGTTCATGCACAGCGAGCGGGCGATGGCGACGCGCTGCTGCTGGCCGCCGGAAAGCTGGATCGGGTATTTGTGCGCCTGTTCGGGGATATGGACGCGCTCGAGGATCTTGCGGGCGGTCGCCTCGGCCTCGGCCTTCGGGATGCCGCGTACCTTCATCGGTGCCAGCATGCAGTTCTCGAGCGCCGTCAGATGCGGGAACAGGTTGAAGCTCTGGAACACCATGCCGATCTCGCGACGGATGTCCTCGATGCCCTTGAGCCTGGCGTGGACGGCGGTGCCGTCGATGACGATCTCGCCCTTCTGGTGCTCCTCGAGCTGGTTCAGGCAGCGGATCAGCGTCGACTTGCCGGAGCCGGAGGGGCCGCAGATGACGATGCGCTCGCCGCGCGCGACGGAGAGGTCGATGTCGCGCAGGACGTGGAAGTCGCCATAGAACTTGTCGACATGGCGCATCTCGATGATCGTGTCGCCGAGGGCGTGATCGGCGGCTGGGGGAGCGGTCGCGGGCATCTGCAAAAACCGTTCTTGCTGGGCTGGACGCTGCGGCCGGCGCGAAGACGGCCGCAGCGGGTCCTCCGGGAGCGGAGGCGTTCGGGCGGGGCCGGGATCAGGCCGTGGCTCCGCGGACGGTCACCACTTGTCCGAGGAGAACTGCGGCATCGGCGGCAGCTTCGTCAGCGGGACGCCGAACCACTTCTGGTTGATCTTCGAGAGCTCGCCATTGCTCACCAGCTCGGCGATGAAGCCGTTGGCGTAGTCGGCCAGCGCGGTGTCGGCCTTGCGGAAGGCCATGCCGTTGGCCTGCTCCTTCAGGATGATCTTGGGCTCGATGCCGAGCTGCGGATAGTCCTTGGTGAGCTGGGCGAGGACGATGTTGCTCGCGCCGATCGCCTGGACCTGGCCCGAGATCAGGGCCTGCAGGGTGGTGGCGTCGTCGTCGAAGCGCTTCAGCGGCGTGCCCTGCGGGGCGACGGCGCTGATCGCGATGTCCTGCGTCGAGGCGCGGGCGACGCTGATGGTCACCGACTTCAGGTCCTCCGGCGTCTTGATGGCCAAGCTCTTGGGCGCCAGCACATAGATCGTCATGGCGCTGTAGGGGTTGGAGAACAGCACCTGCTTCTGGCGCTCGGGGGTGATGCCGAAGGTCGCGATCAGCAGATCGACCTTGTTGGTCAGCAGATAGGGGATGCGGTTCGGGCCGGTGACCGGGACGAGCTCGAGCTTGACGCCGAGCTTCTTGGCCATCAGCGCCGCGACATCGGCGTCGTAGCCGGCCGGCTGCTGGTTGGCGTCGGTGCCGCCGAAGGGCGGGTAGTCGGTCAGCACGCCGACCATCAGCTTGCCGCGCGCCTTGATCTCGTCGGGCGTCGCGGCATGGGCCGGGGCGGCGTCGAGCGCGGCGGCGGCGAGGCCGGCGACGACCAGCGCGCCGAATCCGCGCCGGCAAATCGTTTTAAACAGGGACATGGGTCGTTCTCCTCATGGGGTAGGCTGGTGTTTGCATCGATGCGTTCCGGGCCTGTCCCTGCCACGAGAGGGGTTTCCCCCTTTCGCGGCACAGGCTCAGCGCGCGGCGACGAGGAGCTTTTGCTCCATCCGCTTGCTGTAGGCCGAAAGCGGCCTGCAGATGACGTAATAGATCAGCGCGACGAGCGCGAAGATCGTGAAGGGCCGGAAGGTGGCGTTGTTGATGATCTGCGCCGCCCGCGTCAGCTCGACGAAGCCGATGATCGAGGCGAGCGAGGTGCCCTTGATGAGCTGCACCAGGAAGCCGATCGTCGGCGGGATGGCGATGCGGATCGCCTGCGGGGCGATCACCAGCACCATCTTCGGCCAGTAGCGCAGGCCGAGCGAGGTCGCCGCCTCCCATTGGCCGCGCGGCACGACCTCGATCGCGCCGCGCCAGATCTCGCCGAGGAAGGCGCTGGCATGCAGCGACAGGCCGAGCGCCGCCGCCGTCCAGGGGTCGACCGACCAGCCGAACAGCCCCGGCACGAAGAAGGCGAGGAAGAGCTGCATCAGCAGCGGCGTGCCCTGGAAGAGCTTGATGTAGCCGGCCGAGACGATCCGGACGCCCTTGAACTCGCTGGTCCGGGCGAGCGCCACCAGCGCCCCGCCGATCGCCCCGCCGAGGAAGGCGACGAGCGAGAGCAGCAGCGTCCAGCGCACCGCCATGATGATGTAGATGATGTCGCCTGATCCGAGTGCGCGCATGGGTCAACCTACCGTGTCGGCTTGCGCAGGAAGGCGCGTTCGATCCCGGCGAAGACCGTCCAGAAGAAGACGGACAAGCCAAGATACAGGCATGTGGCGACGAAATAGACCTCGAAGCTGCGGAAGGTGCGCGACTGGATGTCGCCGGCCACCGCCGTCAGCTCGCTGGCCGCGATCGCCGAGCAGACGCTGGTGTTCAGCATCAGCAGGATGAACTGGCTGGTGAGCGAGGGGTAGATCGCCTGGATCGCCGGCTTCAGGATGATGTAGCGGAAGATCTGGAGCGGGCGCATGCCGAGCGACTTGCCGGCCTCGACCTGCCCCTTCTGGATACTCTCGATGCCGGCGCGGATGATCTCGATGCCGTAGGCGCCGACATTCACCACCAGCGCCAGCAGCGCCGCCGCGTTGGAGGAGAACTTCAGGCCAGCCGCCGGCAGGCCGAAATAGATCACGAAGATCTGGATCAGGAACGGCGTGTTGCGGATGAGCTCGATATATTCGTCGATGATCCGGCGCAGCCAGCCCGGCCCCGAGGTCTTGCCGAGCGCGCCCGCGACCGAGACCACCATGCCGATCGCCATCGCCAGCGCCGAGAGCACCAGCGAATTGAGCAGACCCTGCAGCAGCTCCGGCCAGGCCGCGAAGACGTCGGCAAAATCGAATTCATAGCTCATGCGCGCCGCCCGCCCCGGGCGGCGGCAGCGGAGCCGCTGTCCTGCGCCTTCTTCATCCCATCCTCTCCGTCCGGCCGGAAGCCGGCCTGCTGCCCCTGCGGCAGCATCGCCGCAATCGCGGAATCAGCAAGCCGTCTTCGGCGTGTACCACTGTCCCTGCCGCATGGGCGAACTGCCGTGTGGGCAAGGCCGCGGCGACGGCCGTACGCGGCCCGCCCACGTCCCGACGCCAGCGCGCCCGTCGCCGAGGAGCGGACGCGCGGGGACGCAGTACTGCACTCGGGCAGGCGAAGCTAGAGCGCGCCGAGGCGACGCGGGACCATGCCGTCGTTCCGGACGAGCCGCGCGAGGCGTGACGGGAGGGTAGTCCGGGCCGCCCGGCCGGCCAGGGCGCGCCAGCCGGCGGAAGGAAGGGGAAGGAAGCCGCCGCGCCGGACTTCGGCGGCACCATGCGGCCAGCCCGGGACGCATGCGGGACCGTTTCCGGCGAAGGCGCAGCGAAACATCCCGGACCGCCGCGTCACGGCGTCCGGGATGCCCGGATATCGGTGGAAAAGGCGCGGCGCTACGCCGCCTGCCCCGCCACTTCACGCGCCGCGCCGCGCACCGCCTCCAGCGTGCGGTCGATCACCGCGGCATCGTGCTCGGAGGAGACGAACCAGGCGCCGCGCTCCAGCGCGCGCACGCCGCGCTTCAGCAGCGCATGGGCGAAGCGGCTGTAGGCGACCTTGTCGGCGCGCGCCACGTCGCGGTAGTTGCGCGCCGGCGCGTCGAGCCCGAAGGCGACGTGGAACATCAGCGGGAAGCCGACGACCTGCGCCTTGATGCCCTCCTCCGCCAGGATGGCGCGGATGCCGTCCTGCAGGCGCTGGCCGTGGGCGGAGCTGCGCTCGTAATGCTCCGGCGTCAGCATGGTCTGGGTCGCGACCAGCGCCGCCATGGCGATCGGCTGGGCGTTGAAGGTGCCGCCATGCAGCACGCCGTCGGCGAAGAGGTCGAGGAGGTCGGCGCGCCCGGCCACGGCCGCGACCGGGAAGCCGTTGGCGATCGCCTTCGCCATGATGGTCAGGTCGGGCGTCACGCCGAAGCGCTCCTGCGCCCCGCCCCGGCCGAGGCGGAAGCCGGTGATCACCTCGTCGAAGATCAGCAGCGCGCCATGCCTGCGGCAGGCCGCGAGGGCGCCTTCGAGATAGCCCGGCGCCGGGGCGATGGCGCCCTGGTTGCACATCGCCGGCTCCATCATCACGGCGGCGACGTCGCCCCGGGCGAGCCGCGCCTCCAGCGCCGCGAGGTCGTTCCAGCCGAGGATCGAGAGGCCGTCGCCGGCGGCGGGGTCCTGCCCCCTGCTGCCGATCGCCGGCGTCGGCGCGTCCTCCGGGCCGGCGGCGTTCAGCCCCGGCGCGGTCGACCACAGGATGTTGTCGAACCAGCCGTGATAATGGCCCTCGAACTTGACGATGATGCGCTTGCCGGTGGCGGCGCGCACCAGCCGCATCGCGGCCTGCGCCACCTCCGAGCCCGAGGAGCCGAAGCGCAGCCGCTCGGCCGAGGGCACGCGCTCGCAGATCAGCCTGGCCGCCTCGTATTCGATCGGCATCTGGCCGGCGAAGAGGATGCCCTTCTCGGCCTGGCGCTGCGCCGCCTCGATCACCGGCTTCGGCGTATGACCGAGCACGGTCGCGCCCATGCCGCAGTAATAGTCGATGATGCGGTTGCCGTCGGCGTCGATCAGATAGGCACCCTCGCCGCGCTCGAAGACGAGCGGTCCCGGCACCATGCCGAGCCGGAAGTTGCTGTTCACGCCGCCGGCGATGTAGCGCGCGTTCTCCGCGATCCGCCGCGCCGATTCCTCGAAGCGCAGCGCTGCCGCCTGCTGGGTGCCGTTGCCTGCCACTTGCCTTGCCTCCGATGCTGTCATGCCGACCAGACCAGACCGACCTTACCGTGTAAAGGAACACGAGTTTCGCCTTGCGGAATTATGGGCGGCCGGGCTATGCCGGCGCCGTCACTCTCCGAAAGGCACGGCCGCCATGGCGAAGAAATCCGACAACCCTTACGTCGTGCAGCCCGTGATGAAGGCGCTGAAGGTGCTGGAGCTGGTCGCCCGCCACGGCCACGAGATCGCGCTCACCGCCGTCAGCAAGGAGCTCCGCATCCCCAAGACGACGACCTTCCGCTACCTGCAGACGCTGACGGCCGCCGGCTTCCTCGACCACAACCGCACCACCGACCGCTACAATCTCGGGCCGCAACTGCGCGCCATCGCCCGCGCCGACGCCAGCGTCAGCAAGGTGCGGGAGCTCGCCCGCCCGGCGATGATCGAGCTGATGCACGAGTTCAACGAGACGGTGAACCTCGCCGTGAAGGGCAACGGCACCATCGTCTATATCGACCTGGTCGAGGCCAACCGCTCGCTCAGGATGCAGGCGCGCATCGGCGACAGCCACCCGATGCACTCCACCGCGCTCGGCAAGGCGATCCTCGCCTTCCTGCCGGAGGCAGAGCGCCAGCGCCAGCTCGACCTGCCATTGACCGAGCGCACCGGCCGGACCCTGCTCGAGCGGGAGGAGATCGAGCGCCAGCTCCGGCAGGTGAAGCGCGTCGGCTATGCGACCGAGCTGGGCGAGAACGAGGACGGGGCGATGTGCATCGGCGTGCCGGTCTTCGACGAGGACGGCTATCCGGTCGCGGCGCTGTCGATCTCGGCGCCGCTGATGCGGATGCCGCATTCGCTGGCGGCCAAGGCCGGCGTCAGGCTGCGCGAGGTCGCCGCCGGCATCTCGACCCGGCTCGGCTCGCCGCCGCCGACGACGGCGGGCTGAGGCGGCGCTCATCGGTATTCGATCCGCGGGTCGATCCAGGCATAGAGCGCGTCGACCAGGAGGTTGATCAGCATATAGGCGACCAGGATCACCAGGATGCAGCCCTGGATCAGCGGATAGTCGCGGGTGCTGATCGCCTGGATCAGCAGGCGGCCCAGCCCCGGATAGGTGAAGACCGCCTCGGTCACCACCGCCCCGCCGATGAAGTTCGCCATCATCAGCCCGACGATGGTGACGAAGGGCAGCATCGCGTTGCGCATGATGTGGAGGCCGACGATGCGCCGCTCCGGCACGCCCTTGGCGCGGGCGGTGCGGACATAGTCGGCCCGCGCCTCCCCGATCAGCGAGGCGCGCAGGAAGCGGGCGAGGATGCCCGAGACATAGACGCCGAGCGTCAGCGCCGGCAAGGCGAGGCTGCGCAGGGCGTCGAGCGGCGCCTGCCAGAACGGCACATGGCGCGAGGCCGAGGGCAGCCAGTGCAGCTCCACCGCGAAGAGCAGGATCAGCAGGATGCCGAGCCAGAAGGTCGGCACGCCGAGCGCCAGCGCGCTCCAGCCGCTGAGCATGCGGTCGAGCCAGGAATGCGGACGGACCGCGCTCGCGATCGCGACCGGGATGCCGATGGCGAGCGCCACGAGGATGGCCGCCAGGGCGAGCTGCAGGGTCGCCGGCAGCCGCTCGCCGATCAGTTGCAGCACCGGCTGGCGGCTGTGCAGCGAAGAGCCGAAATCGCCGGCGAGCGCGCGGCCGAGCCAGTCGAGATACTGCACCGCCATGGGCCGGTCGAGGCCGTAGCGCCGGATGGCGGCCGCGATTTCCTCCGGCCCGGCATTCTCCCCGACGATGACCGCCACCGGGCCGCCCGGCACGGCATAGATCATCGCGAAGATGGCGAAGGAGGCGAGCAGCAGCACCGGCAGCATCTGGGCGAGGCGGCGCAGGACATAGGCCGTCATCGCCGCCCCCCGATCGTCGCGCCGGAGGCGTCGGTCTCGTCGCGGTCGAGGATCGCGGTCAGCGCCCGGCCGATCGTGTCGAAGGACAGGATCGTCAGCGTCAGCACCAGCCCGGGCAGCACCGCATAGCTCGGCGCCTCGTAGAGATAGGACTTGCCGGTGCGCAGCATCTCGCCCCAGCTCGGCGTCGGCGGCGGCACGCCGACCCCGAGAAAGGCCAGCGCCGCCTCGAGCAGGATCGCGATCGAGGCGAGCACGATCGCCTGGACCACGAGCGGGCTCAAGGCGTTGGGCAGGATGGTTCGGAACATGATGTAACCCGGCTTTCCGCCGAAGCCGCGCACCGCCGTGACGAAGTCGAGCGAGCGCAGCGTCATCACCTGCGCCCGCGCGATGCGGGCGAAGCCCGGAATCCCGGCGACGCCGACGGCGATCAGCGCGGCGCTCTGGCTGCGCCCGAGAACGGCGATCAGGGCCATGGCGAAGAGGATGTTGGGCAGGGCCAGCAGCACGTCGATGCAGCGCATCAGCAGCGAGTCGCGCCAGCCGCCGTAGAAGCCGGCGACCAGCCCGACCGGCACGCCGACCAGCGCCGCGGTCAGGACCGCGCCAAAGGCCGTGACCAGCGAGGTGCGCGCGCCGTAGACGACGCGGGCGAGGATGTCGCGGCCGAGCTCGTCCGTGCCGAACCAGCTCTCGGACGAGGGCGGCTTCAGCGCGTCGGCGACGCTCTGGCCCAGCGGGTCGAGCGGCAGCAGCCCGGCGAAGGCCGCCGCCAGCGCGACCAGCGCCAGGAAGGCCAGGCTCAGCGCCGCGCCGCGCCGGGCGAGCAGCCGGCGGCCCAGCGAGATCAGGCCATCCCGCATCAGGGGGCGCCGGCCCGGCGCCGCGGATCGACGCGCCGCATCACTTGAACCCGATGGTGCGCGCGACGAAGAGGTTGTCGATGTCGAGCGTCACCCCGCCGATCTTCTCCGAGGCGACGATCAGGCCGACATCGTAGGAATTGGTCGGTATCCCGAAAGCCTCGTCGACCAGCACGCGGTTGAGGTTGTCATAGGCCGCCTTGACCTCGGCCTCGCCGCCGGCCGCGCCGTCGACCCGGGCGATCGCCGCGACATAGTCGGGATGCGGGTGCGGGTCCTTCAGGATCGGGTTGCCCGCGGTGCGGTAGATCGAGTTGGTGGTGACCCGCGTCGGGAACTTCTGGACGTTGCCGACCGCCCCGAAGGTCGCGTCGAAATCGCCGCCGAGCAGCGCCGTGACGTATTCGGCTCCCTGGCGCATGTCGAGCTCAACCGGGATGCCGACCTTGGCGAGCGAGCCCTGCACGACCTGGCTGATCGTGACGGAGGCCTCGTTGCTGCCGTCCACCAGGATCTTCCAGCCCTTCATCGCATCGGCGGAGAGGCCGGAGGCGGCGATCAGCTTCTTCGCCTTGTCGAGGTCGTAGGCGTAGGTCCGGGTGTAGCTCTCGTCGAAGGCCGGGCTCGCCGGCGCCCAGGGCAGCGCCACCACCTTGCCCATGCCGGCATAGCCGACGCGCAGGATGCTCGCCCGGTCCATCAGGTAGTTGAAGGCCTGCCGGAATGACTTGTTGCGGAAGGGCCCGCGCGTCGAGTTGATGCGGAAGACCTGCACGAGCTGGCCCGGCCCGGAGAAGACCTGGAAGCCCGCATCCTTCAGCCGGACGGCACTGCGCGAGGAGCCGTTATAGACGATGTCGACCGCCCCCGATTCGAGCGCGGCGCTGGCGGCGGCGTCCTCGCTGAACACGGTGAAGACGAGGTCCTGCGCGAGCGGCTGCTTCTCCCGCCAGTATTTCGGATTGGCCTTGAGCGTCAGGCCCTGCCCCACGGCCCGGCTGACGAGCGTATAGGCGCCGGTGCCGGCCGGCACGGTCTCGACCGTGTCGATGCCCTTCGGGTCGATCGGGATCAGGAACTGCAGCAGGTCGAGGATCTGCCGGTCCGGCACCGGCGCCTTGAAGTTGATCGTCACGGTGCGCTCGTCGGGCGCCGACCAGTCCTTCACGATCGCCATGGTCGAGAAGACGTTCTTGCCGCGCTTCGGATCGGCGCCCTTCTGCAGGGTGGCCAGCACCGAATCCGCCTTGAACGGGTTGCCGCTGTGGAAGCTCACGCCCTCGCGCAGCGTCAGCGTCACCGAGGTCTTGTCGGGCGCGATCGTCCAGTTCGTCGCCAGGCTCGGCTCCGGCTTCCCTTCCGGCGTGTATTCGATCAGGCTGTCATAGAGGTTCTTGATGACGTGGAAATTCACCGTCGAGAGCTGCTGCGGATCGTAATTCGCCAGCTCGTACAGCACGCCGACGCGCAAGGTCCCGCCCTTGAGCGTCTGGGCGGCGGCGGGCAGCGCCGCCGCGAACGGGGCCGCTCCCGCGAGGGCGAGGCCGGTGATGCAGAATCGACGTCGCGACAGCTTTGTCATCGCTTTCCCCTTCTTGTCGGTTCGGTGTCTCTTCAGCGCGCTCCCGCGCCCGGCTGGGACGAATGCGCCCGCCAGTCGGCGATCTGCTCCAGCGGATAGACCGGGCGCGGAATCCGCCGCCATGGCAGGGTGAAGACGTCGGACTGCCCCGGACCGCGCGTGTCGGCGCGGACGACCTCGGAGCTGATCGGCGCGAAATACTGGAAGTTCGAGGCCGTCTTCAGCACCGCCATCTTATAGGCGGACAGGTCGATGCCGAAGGCCTCGTAGACGCCCGGCACATTGCCGGCGACGCCGCGCAGCTCCGAGATCAGCAGCGTCACGGGACCGACATCGAAGACCGCGACCCGGCCCATATCGACCTCGGTCTGGTGGTTGAAGGCGAGCGGGATCGTCCCGCCCCCGAGCCTGCGCACACGTCCGGTCACCGTCAGCGGCGCGAAGAAGGCCGTCGCCACGTCGCCGCCGAGCGGCAGTGTGACCTCGGCGCCCTCGCCCGCGGCGGTCAGCGTCGCGACCGCCGCGGGCGAGATCAGCGGGATCAGCGCCCGGTTCTCGATGCCGAGCCGCAGCATCGCCTCCAGCAGCAGGTTGCTGTCGCCGGCCGCGCCGCCGAAGACCGTGTCGCCGGTGTCGCTCAGCACCACCATGCCGCGCGGCGCCGCATCGGCCCGGCGCACGGCATCGTCGACCGACACCGCCTCGCGGCGCTGGAAGTCGTCGCGCAGCGACCAGGCGAGATCGGCGAGCTCGTCGGCCAGCTTCTCCGCCAGGGCCCGGTCGCCGTCGGTGACGACGATGGTCGACCAGCCGCCCTCCGCGACGTCGAGCCAGGGCTGCATCGGATAGTTCGAGGCCTGGAGCACGCGACGGTCGGCCTCCAGCGCCCGCGCCCGGTCGAACCAGAGCTTCATCGGCCCCTGTGCGGTCAGGAACTGCTCCTGATGCGAGAGCAGCGGAATCTTGCGCCAGGCCATCACCGGCCTGCATTTCTCCCGCAGGATGCGCAGCAGCACCTCGGTGCCGACCTTGCCGGTGTCGAACACGTCGTGCGGCTGGGTGCGGTGGCCGACGATGGCCGTGCAGTTGGCCATGATCTTGCGGGTGATGTTGGCGTGGTGGTCGAGCCCGAGCAGGATCGGCACATCGGGGCCGAGGATGCTGCGGCAGAGCTCTGCCTGCTCGCCCTCGACATCGTCGATGCCCTCGGCGGCGCAGGCGCCGTGCAGGTGCAGGACGAGGCCGTCGATTGGCCCGACCGTCTCGAGCCCGGCGCGGATCTTGGCCTGGAAGAAGTCGAAGGCCTGGCGCGAGATGCGCCCGCCCGCCACCGCCCAGGCGCGGATGATCGGGATCGTCTCGATGTCGAGGCCGGATTCCCGCACCGCCGCGTAATGGCCGCCGATCTGGCCGATCTCGCCGAAATGCCGGGCGATCTCCGCGCCCTCATAGCGGCCGAAGGCCTCGAAATCCGCGAGCGTCGTCAACTGCGGATTGAAGTCGTTCGTTTCCTGAACGATGTGGATCAGCGCCAGGCGCACAGCGACCTCCCGGAAAGCAATGACGAGTGCCCGTGGAACCGGGCGAATCAACCGTCGGCGCGGCGCGGCAGCGGCCGCATCGGCCCCCGGCCAGGGCCGGAGGGGCAGCCCGCGCCACCGTCGAAAGCCTAGTTGTCACAAACATTTCACGTCAAGGATCGACCGTTCCGCCAGAAGGAACCGGCGTCAGCCTGCCGGGGACGATCCGGCCGGCCAGTAGCGGCAGGAGACTCCGTGTCCCTCCGCCACCTCGTGCCATTCGGGCGTTCCGGCACCTTCGTGGTCGACGCCGTGGACGCAAGCCCCGCCATCGCCTTCGAGGAAGCGCAGATCCGGCGGCGCCTGCCGCAGGCGCTCGCGCTGCAACCGGGGATCGGGCACCGGCACGGCGTCGAGGAGGAGCCGCGTATAGGGATGGGCCGGGCTGTCATAGACCTGGTCCGCGCTGCCCATCTCGACGATGCGCCCGCGGAACATCACCGCGACGCGATGCGCCATCTCGCGCACGATGGCGAGGTCGTGCGCGATGAAGAGATAGGAGAGGCCGAGCTTCTCCTGCAGCGATTGCAGGAGCGCGACGATCTGCGCCTGGGTGCGCACGTCGAGCGCCGAGACCGGCTCGTCGCAGACGACGAAATCGGGATTGACCGCCAGCGCGCGGGCGATGACGACGCGCTGGCGCTGCCCGCCGGAGAATTCATGCGGATAGCGCCGCATCATCGTCGGATCGAGATTGACCAGCTCCAGCAGCTCTTCAACACGCTCCCGGACGCGATTCGCCGGCACGCTGCGATGCACCTGCAAGGGCTCGCTCAGGATCTGGCCGATGGTCATGCGCGGATGCAGGCTGGAATAGGGGTTCTGTAGGACGAACTGCATGTGCCGGCGCATCCGGCGCAGCGCGCCGGCCGGCATCGTCGTCAATTCCTGCCCGAGCAGCCGGACGGAGCCGCCGCTCGCCTTCTGGAGCTGGAGGATGGCGCGCCCGGCCGTGGTCTTGCCCGAGCCGGACTGGCCGACGAGCCCGAGCGTCTGCCCGGGCGCGATCTCGAAGGACAGGCGCTCCACGGCCCTGACCGGCGGCGCGCCGCGCCGGGCCGGAAACAGCACCGAGAGATCGCGGACCTGCAGCAGCGGCGCGGCCGTCATCGGATTGCCCCCGCCCCTTGCAGCCGCGGCACGGCGTCGAGCAGCGCCCGCGTATAGGCGTGCTGCGGCGCGGAAAAG
Organism: Hyphomicrobiales bacterium; assembly: GCA_900466745.1. Taxonomy (GTDB): domain Bacteria; phylum Pseudomonadota; class Alphaproteobacteria; order Rhizobiales; family Beijerinckiaceae; genus Allobosea; species Allobosea minatitlanensis. The sequence continues at coordinate 128,517 of UBNE01000034.1, forward strand.
ACGTCGTCGACGAGCCCGGTTTCGACGATCTCGCCGCGATACATCACATTGACCCGGTCGACCATGCCGGCGACCACGCCGAAATCATGGGTGATCAGCATCAGCGCCATGCCGCGCTCCTCCCTGAGCCGCAGCAGCAGCCGCAGGATCTGCGCCTGCACGGTGACGTCGAGCGCCGTGGTCGGCTCGTCGGCGATCAGCAGGTCCGGCTCGCAGGAGATCGCGATGGCGATCAGGATGCGCTGGCGCTGGCCGCCGGAGAACTGGTGCGGGAAATCGTCGATGCGCCGCGCCGGCTCGGGAATGCCGACGAGGTCGAGCAGTTCGATGCCGCGCTCGCGCGCCGCCCTGCCCGACAGGCCGAGATGGCGGCGCAGCATGTCGGCCATCTGGGCGCCGATGCTCATCACCGGGTTGAGCGAGGTCATCGGGTCCTGGAAGACCATGGCGATGCGCCGGCCGCGCAGGTCGCGCATCTCCTCCTCGCCGAGCCCGAGCAGCTCCTGCCCCCAGAAGGCGACCGAACCGCCGAGCGCGATCGAGGCGCCCTCGGGCGCCAGCCGCATCAGCGCCTTGGCGGTGACGCTCTTGCCGCAGCCGGATTCGCCGACGAAGCCGACCGCCTCGTCGGCGTTGATGTCGAAGGAGACGCCGCGCACCGCCCGGATCACCTCGCGGCGCGTCGTCACGGTCGCGGTCAGGTCGCGCACCCGCAGCAAGGGGCCGGTCATCGCACGCTCCCCACGTCGAGCACCTCGCGCAAGCCGTTGGCGATGATGATGAAGGTCAGCGTCGCGAAGACGATCGCGGCGGCCGGGCCGATCACCGTCAGCGGCGCGAGCTCCATGAACTGGCGCGCCTCGGACAGCATGCCGCCCCAGTTCGGATCGGGCGGCGGCGGGCCGAGCCCCAGGAAGGACAGCGCCGTCACGGTGAAGATGGTCTGCGACAGGGTCAGGCTGGTCGCGACCAGGATCGGCGAGACCACGATCGGCAGGATATGGCGCAGCACGAGGCGCATCTCGCTCATGCCGACGCTGCGCGCCGCCTCGACATGGTCCCAGCGCTTGACGCTCAGCACCGGCGCCCGCACCACCCGCGCCATGGCGGGCGTGTAGACGATGGCGATGGTCAGGATCAGGTTCGGCACGGTCGGCCCCAGCGCCGCGACGACCGCGATGGCGAGCAGCAGCACCGGAAAGGCGAAGACGACGTCGAGCAGGCGCATGACGATCTCGTCGGTGCGCCCGCCGAGATAGCCCGCCGCCAATCCGAGGATCAGCCCCGCCACCATCGCGATCAGCACGGCCGTCACGGTGATGAGCAAAGTCGTGCGCCCGCCGACGATGAGACGGCTCAGCACGTCCCGCCCGATCGAATCCGTGCCGAGCCAATGGGCGGCGGTCGCCGGGGCGAGCGAATCCGGCGAGGTCGCGGAGGGATCGTAGGGCGCGACCAGCGGCGCGAAGACCGTCAGCGCCAGCATCAGCGCAAGCATGGCGAGCCCCAGCCCGAGCAGCGGCCAGCCCTGGCCGAGCCCGCCCCGCCTGCGCACGCCCGGCGCCGCAGCGGCCGCCTGCCCGCTCTCCTGCACGGGCCCGCTCACATCTGCACCCGCGCGTCGATCCGGGCATAGGCGATGTCGATCAGGGTGTTGACCAGCACGACGATGCCGGCGGCGACCAGCACGATCGCCTGGATCACCGGATAGTCGCGGCTGTTGATCGAATCGAACAGGTACTGCCCCATGCCCGGGATGGCGAAGATGGTCTCGACCAGGATGCTGCCGCCGAGCAGCGCCGCGATCTTCAGGCCCGCGGCGGTGACCACCGGCGTCAGCGCGTTGCGCATCAGGTAGTCGCGCAGGATCGTCGCCGGCGTCAGCCCCTTGGCGCGGGCGACCATGACGAAATCCTGGTTGGCGACCTCCAGCACGGCCGCGCGCGTATTCTCGGCGATCGTCACCGAAACGGCGAGCGCCAGCGCGAGCGCCGGCAGCAGCAGGCTGGCGAGATTGGCGAGCGGGTTCTCGAGAAAGGGCGTATAGCCCAGCACCGTGACCTGCGGGAAATAGAGCCCGAAGAGCAGCACGATCAGCGTCGCGACGACATAGTTCGGCACGGCCAGCATCAACCCGTTCCAGAGCCGGACCAGCCAGTCGGTCACGCCGCGCAGCCTTGCGGCCGCGAGCCCCGTCGCGACGCCCATCGCCGCGGCGATGACCGCGGCCAGCAGGGTGAGCTGGATGGTGACGGCGAGCCGGTCGAGCAATTCGCCGAGCACCGGCCGGCGGGTGACGAAGGAGGTGCCGAGATCGCCGGTCAGCGCATGGCCGAGCCAGCGCAGATATTGCGCCATCAGCGGCTGGTCGAGCCCGAGATCGCGCCGGATCGTCGCCAGCACCTCCGGCGCCACGCTCTGCGACCCCGCCGCCGCGATGGCGAAATCGCCGGGAATGGCACGCATCAGCAGGAAGGCGACGAGCGAGACGCCGAGCAGGATCGCCACCATCCAGGCGAGACGCCCGAGGACGAAGCGGGTCATCGGCACGCCTCCGCCGGGAGGCGGCAGGCAGGCTTTGGAGGCTGCGTGGAAATCATGCGAGCCCTTATCCTTCGAGACGTCGCTTCGCGGCTCCTCGGAGGCCCGCCTAAAATGATGCGGGGCTTTTCAGGTTTGTTCTGTATCTCAAACGCGAGGTCATCCCGGCCGGAGCGAAGCGGAGAGCCGGGATCCATGCCTGAACCTTCATCGGAAGCGCTCCGGCATGGATCCCGGGTCTCCCTGCGGTCGCCCGGGATGACGCGCTCTCTTTTTGGGCGCCTGCCCCACTTTGAGATCATTGCATTCTTTATCGGCCAGACTCTCAGGATGAGGGCTCGACTGTCCGGACGAGCTCTTATTTCTTCAGCCATGTCGTGCGCACGAAGGAGCGGATATTCGCGGCCAGCGGCACATAGCCCTGGACATAGTTCCACCAGATCTCCCAGCGCAGCGGGTACTGGTAGATCTGGATGACATAGGCGTTGTCGGCGATGCGCTGCTGGATCGCGAGGTTCTTCGCGGCACGCTTGCCCACGTCGAGCTCGGCCCTCGCCTCCAAGATCATCCTGTCGAGCTCGGGATCGTTCGAGCCCATCGCCTTGCCGAAGCCGCTGTCCGACTTGACGTATTGGAAGATCCCATCGGGATCCGGCGTCCAGGACAGCGCGACCGAGAGCAGCGTCGGCCAATCGCCCGTCGCCCATTTGCTGAGCAGCGGGGCGGTCTCCATCGGCACCAGCTTCACCGCGATGCCGGCCGCCTGCCATTGCTGCTGCAGGATCTGGGCGCAGGCGACGTCGAGCGGATTGGCCGCGACGATGATGTAGTCGCCGAGATCGATGCCGTTCGGATAGCCGGCCTCGGCCAGCAGCGCCTTCGCCGCCGCCGGGTCGTGCCTGTAATAGGGCATCTCGCCGGTGCCGTCATAGCCGCCGACCTGGCTTTCCGGAATCATCGCGCCGACCTTGCCGGAGCCGCCGAGCACGGTGTCGAGGCAGGCCTTGCGGTCGGTGGCGAGGCTGAGCGCGCGCCGCACCCTGACGTCGTTCAGGGGCCTGGCCTTCATGTTCAGCCAGATCGGGAAGGTGCGCGAGGTCTGGCCCGGCGCCGAGACGAACTGGGGCGAGGTCCGCGCGATGGCGGCCGCGACCTTCGGATCCTTCACCCAGGTCATGTCGATCGCCCGCGAGCGCAGCGCCGAGGTCAGCGTCGCCTGGTCCTTGAAGAACCTGAACACGACCCTGGCGAGATAGGGCTCGCCCTTCTCGTAATAATCGGCGAAGCGGGTCAGCGAGAATTGCTGGTTGGGCTGATAGGCCTCGAAGGCGAAGGGGCCGGTGCCGACCGGCTGCGTGTTGATGCCGTCGACCCCGGCCGGGACGATGCAGCCATTCGGATTGGTCGCCAGATTGCTGAGGAAGGCGGCGTCGGTTGCACTGAGCTGGAATCTGACCGTGAAGGGATCGACCACCGTCACCGATTCCACGCTCGAATAGAGCGCCTTGAGCCGGCTGCCGGTCGCAGGGTCCATGATCCGGTCGAAGGTGTGCTTCACATCGGCGGCGGTGAAATCCTTGCCGTTGTGGAACTTCACGCCCTGCCTGAGCCTGAAGACGTAAGTCTTTGGATCGGGCTGCTCGTAGCCCGTCGCAAGATCGGGCTCGACCTGCATCCGCGCGTTCCAGCGCAGCAGGCCGGAATAGATCAGGCTGGTGAAATCGTAGGACGAGAAGGCGTTGACCGTGACCGGATCGAGGCCGATCGGGTCGGCATCCGCGCCGATCGTCAGCGTGCCGCCGGCGACCGGCGCCTGCGCCGCCGCCAGCGTGCTCCAGAGCCCCGGCGTCGCCAGCGCCGCGCCGCCCGCGGCCAGGAGCTGTAGCAGGCTGCGCCGCGACGAGCCGTGCAAGGCGCCGTCTTGCCCGGCCGCCATCTCGCCTGATGGTGTGGTCACGAACGATCCTCCCTCTCAGCGGCCGGCCTCATCCGGGCCGGATTGCCGCGAACGAGAGCTTTCGCTCCCTCCATGCGGCCGGTACTGGCTTGCCCGTCTCACCGGCCGGAGCGGATGGCGGGCTTTCCCTCTCTGGAGATCAGGCTAGGAACGGCCCGAATCCGCGTCAAGGATCGCCGGTTTCACAAGAAGGAACAGGCGGCCGATCTCAGAAGAAGGTTCGCACCGCCCCGGTCACGCGCCAGTCGTCGTCGACCAGCATCAGCACGGCCCATTTGTCGAAGGTCGTGCAGGGATGGCCGATGCCGAACGCCACCATGTCGCCGACCTGCAGCGGGCTCCCCTCGGGCGTGCCGAGATGGCAGTGCTGGTCGTTCAGCGCCAGAACCGTGTGCCCGGCCGGCATCGGCTGCGGCCGCGCCATCGCCCCGCCCGGCCGGTACCAGCGCAGCGGCACTGGCATGCCGGAATCGAACGAGATATCGCGCTTGCCGAGGGTGAGCAGGCTGCGCCCGCGCTCGGGCCGCGACTGGAGATGGGCCCAGACCTCGAGCGCGGGCTCCAGGCCGCCCGGCGGCAGCTTGAGGCTGGTCTCCAGCGCGATCCGCCGGAAGGCGGCGCTGTAGACGGTGGAATCATGGGTCAGGTAGCAGCCGGAACGCAGCAGCTTGACGATCGGGCGCCTGAAGGCGGCGGCGTTGAACGCCTCGCCGACGCGGTCGAACAGGGCGGTTCCGCCGGCGCTGAGCACCAGCGGCTCCGCCCCGAGCAAGCCCTCGCCTTCAGCGGCGGCCGCGACCGCGACGACCTCGCCGAGCAGCCTGTCGGCGCCCGCCGTATCGCTGATCAGCCCCTCGAAGCACTCGAAGCCGGCGAGCCTCAGGCCCGGCGCCGCCGCGACGGCGCGCGCCACGGCCAGCGCCTCCTCGCGGCTGCGGGCGCCGGTGCGCCCGCCCATGAAGCCGATCTCGACGAGGATGCGCAGGGGATTGGCGCCGCCATGCGCCTGCGCCGCCTCCGCCAGCAATGCGACGCCGGGCAGCGTGTCCGCCAGGCAATAGAGTTCGAAGCCGGGGTCGCGCAGCGCCGCGAAGCAATAGGCGATGTCCTGGCGCCCGACCGGCTGGTTGGCGAGGATGACGCGCTTCACGCCGAAATGCCGGGCGACGGCGAGCTGCTGCATCGTCGCCACCGTGATCGCCCAGGCGCCGTCGGCGATCTGCAGGTCGAAGAGCTGCGGCGCCATCGTCGTCTTGCCATGCGGCGCGATCAGGAGGCCGTTGGCGGCGGTGAAGGCCTTCATCCAGGCGCTGTTGGCCTTCAGCACGCTCTCGCGGATGACCGCGAGCGGCAGCGGCATGTCGCCCTCGAGCAGGCTCCAGCCCTGCCTGCCGATCTCGCCGAGCCGCAGCGCCGCACCCGGCGGCAGCCCCTTGGTCAGGACATCGAGGCGCTGTGCCTCGATCTCGCCCAGCGACAGGCGCGGCAGAGCGGCGGCGGGAGCGGTTACAGCCATGGGTTCGGATCCAGCGGCGAGAACGGTCGCGCGACCTTGGTGTAGGGGATCTTGCTCGCATCCGGCGGATAGGGGCCGCCGCTGTCGAGATAGAGCACGCTCGCCGCGATCGGCGCGAAGGCGGCGTGGAAATGGTTCGAGGATTTGACCACCACGATCGTCTTCGCCGCGAGATCGACGCCGAGATCGGTGAAGACCGGCGGGCTGAAGGTCTGCGCCCGGGTCGAGGCCAGCACGATGTCCAGCTCGCCGATCCGGATCGCCGCCGCCGGGCCGAGCGAGACCCGGCTCTGCTCGAACGGGATCAGCAGGTCCGCCGTCGTGCCGACGACCTGGACGGTCGCGTCGATCGGCCGGCCGGAGGACGGCGCGGCCTTGCCGGCGAAGCGCAGCGGGATTTCGGCGCCGACGCCGGCGGCGCGGCACAAGCCCACCGCCACCGGGTCCCAGAGCGCGCCGATCGCCGCCGGAATCGCGGGATGGCGCAGCAGCGCCTCGACCATCACCGAGGAATCGCCGGCGACGCCGCCGCCGGGATTGTCCCAGCGGTCGGCGAGGACGACCGGCCTGCCCGGCTGCGCCAGCTTCAGCGCCTCCGCGATCCCCTCCTCCGGCTTGTAGTGCCTCGGCGAGGCGCCCTGCCCCCACCGCAGGATTTCGAGGCCGAGTTCCTTCGCCAATGCAGCGGCCTTGTCCCTGTCGCCATCGGCGACGACCAGAACCTTCGTGCCGACATCGGCGACATCCGCCGCCTGGAAGCCATGCGCGACCGAGATCGAGAGGATGCCGTCCTTGCCCTCCAGCGCCTTGATGCGGTCGACGAAGCCCCGGCCGGGCTCGCGGCTGGTCATGAAGGCGGCGAGCCCGCGGCAGTCGAAGACGGCGCTGACCGGCCTGACCTGCCCGCGTGCCGTCTTGAGGCAGAGCTCCAGCAGATCCTCGGCCCGCGCCAGGAAATCCGTATGCGGGAACTCCTTGAAGGCGACGATGACATCGGCGCCCTCGACCATCTGCGCCGTCAGGTGGCAATGCATGTCGAGCTCGGCGCCGATGACGCAATCCGGCCCCGCCAGTGCCCGGACCCGCGCGATCAGGTCGCCCTCGCAATCGTCGTAGCCGCGCGCCACCATCGCCCCGTGCAGGCCGAGCAGGACGATGTCGACCGGCAGGGCGGCCTCGAGCTGGCCGAGGATCTCGTCGCGCAGGCTCTCATAGCTCTCCCGCGAGACCAGCCCGGCGGGCTCGGCCCAGGTCGCGGTGCCCTCGACCAGGTCGTAGCCCTCGCTCGCGGCGCGGCGCCGGGCCGCGACGGTCGGCGCCGAGCACAATGTCGGCGTCTCGGGATGCGTGCCCGGCGGGCAGTAGAAGGCGCTCTCGAAGGCGCTGCGGTCGACGAAGAGCGGCGCGAAGGTGTTGGTTTCCGTCGCCAGCGAGGCAGTGAAGACGCGTATCCGCATGGTTTCCCGATCAGGCGCGGCGGCGCTCCGAAGCCCCCGGCCGGCCTCATGAAACCGGCAGCGGGCGCAGGCTGTCAAAGCATCCGCGTTCCTCCGAGCGGAACAATGCAGGCTTGAATCGGAACGGCGCAGCGGCCGAGATGCGCGGGCCTCGTGAGCAGGGAGCCTCCATCGTCATGCCGCAGCCTCGCCGGATCCTGCTGGGATCGCTCTTCCACGAGACGCACAGCTTCGTCGACGAGGTCACGCGGCTGGAGGATTTCACCATCCGCAGCGGCGAGGAGCTGCTGCGCCGGCGCGGCGACGGCTCGACCGTCGACGGCTTCCTCGAAGTCGCCGAGGCCGAGGGCTGGCAGGTGGTGCCGACGGTCGACTATACGGCGCTGCCGGCCGGCACGGTCGAGCATGCCGTCTTCGCGCGCTTCCTCTCCGAATTCGACGCAGGCCTGCGGGCGGCGCTCGCCGATGGCGGCCTCGACGGCATCTGGCTCGCCCTGCACGGCGCCATGGTCACGACCGAATGCCCCGATCCCGAAGGCGCCCTGCTCTCCCATATCCGCTCCGTGCCGGGATGCGAGACCTTGCCGATCTTCGGCGTCTTCGACCTCCACGCCAATTTCACCGCCGCGATGGCCGCGAACGCGAACGCGCTCGTCGCCTATCGCGAGAACCCGCATAGCGACGCCCGCGAATCCGCGGTGCGCGCCGCCCGGCTGCTGGCGCGTTCGCTGAAGGAAGGCGCGCTGCCGCGCATGCTCTCCTGCAACCCGCCGGTGATGTGGCCGCCGACCGGCACCGGCACGGCCGACCGGCCGATGCGCGACCTCGAGGCGCTGGCGCGCGGCATCGAGCGGGACGACCCGGCGATCTGGGTCGCCAATGTCGTCGGCGGCTATTCCTTCTCCGACGTTCCCGAGGCCGGCGTCGCCTTCGCGGTCGCCTTCACCGGCCCGGAAGCGGCGGCGCGGGAGGCGCTGGCCCAACTGAGCGAAACCGCCGTGGCGCTGCGCGCGCTCGGCCTGCCGGAGGAATGGGACATCGACGCGGCGATCGCCGAGATCCAGCGCTCGCCGGGCGGGCCCTATCTCGTGGTCGAGCCGGCCGACAATATCGGCGGCGGCGCGCCGGGCGACGGCACCTCGGTGCTGCGCGCCTTCCTGCGCCACGGCGTCGAGAACTGCGCCGTCGCGATCGCCGACCCGGCCGCGGTCGCGGCGATGGCCGGGGCGGCGCCGGGCGAGGTCCGCAGGCTCTCAATCGGCGGCAAGGGTAGCGCCATCGCCGAGGGGCCGGTCGAGATCGAGGCCCGCTTCGTCAGCGCCAGCGACGGGCTCTTCGCGCTGGAGGACCTCAACAGCCACCTCGCCGCCTCGCAGGGCTCGCGCTTCGGCATGGGCCCCTGCGCGGTCGTGCAGGCGGGCGGCGTCACCGTGCTGCTGAGCAGCCGCAAGACCCCGCCCTTCGATCTCGGCCAGTTCCGCTCGCAGGGCATCCATCCCGAGAGGCTGAAGGCCATCGGCGTCAAGGCGGCGGTGGCGCATCGGCGCGCCTATGACAAGATCGCAAGAGGCAGCTTCACCGTGGCGACGCCCGGCCCCTGCACCAGCAGGATCGCCGGGTTGCCCTATAAGCGTTTGCGCAAGGACGTCTTTCCGATCCAGGCTGACGAGGCGTAGCCTGGGCCGAAGGCCCGGCCCGGCCGACGCGCCGACCCGTCCACAGCCGTTTCGCCTCGCGAAACGCGCGCGCCTTGTTCCATGGGGCGGTGCGTCGTCTGCTCCGGCGAGCGTCGGCCATGCCGCCAATTCCAACGACAACAGAGGGAAGCCATGTTCCAGAACCTGACCAGGATCGCCGCCGGTATCGGCATCGCCGCCTGCACCCTGCTGCCGGCCACGGACGCCTCGGCGCAAAGCAAGCTCAAGGAGGTGCTGAACCGCGGCAAGCTGATCGTCGGCACCGGCAGCACCAACCCGCCCTGGCATTTCCGCGACGAGAAGAACCAGCTCGTCGGCTTCGACATCGAGATCGCCAAGATCATCGCGCAGGGCCTGTTCGACGACCCCAACAAGGTCGAGTTCGTCAACCAGGCCTCGGATGCGCGCATCCCGAACATCGTCACCGGCAAGGTCGACATCTCCTGCCAGTTCGTCACGGTCACGGCGGCGCGCGCCCAGCAGGTCGCCTTCACCGTGCCCTATTACCGCGAGGGCGTCAGCCTGATGATGGTCGCCGGCGGCCCCTATGCCGACTATGCGGCGCTGAAGGCGGCGGGCAGCAAGGTCACCGTCTCGGTGCTGCAGAACGTCTTCGCCGAGAAGATGGTCAAGGACGCCCTGCCCGAGGCCAAGGTCGACCAGTTCGACAGCGTCGACCTGATGTACCAGGCGCTGAATTCCGGCCGGGCCCAGGCGGCGGCGACGGATTCCTCCTCGCTGCGCTACTACATGAAGCAGAATGCCGGCCGCTACGTCGATTCCGGCTATAGCTGGAACCCGCAGACCTATGCCTGCATCGTCCGGCAGGGCGACCAGGACTGGCTCAACTTCGTCAACGTCGCGCTGCGCGAATCGATGACCGGGACGACCTTCCCGCTCTACAAGGCCGCCTTCGAGCGCTGGTTCGGCGAAACGCCGCCGGAGCCCAAGATCGGCTTCCCGCAGGAATTCCGCTGAGCCGCCAGCGTCTCGTGGAATATTCGCTGCATTTCGGCGCCGTCTGGGCGAGCTTCGACAGGCTTCTGTCGGGGCTCGCCATCGGGCTCGCGCTCGCCGTGGTCGCGGTCGCCATCGGCACCGTGCTCGGATTGCTGGCGGCCTTCGCGGCCGTCTCGCCCTATCGCCCGCTCAGGAGCCTCGCCGGGCTCTATGTCGCGCTGATCCGCAACCTGCCGCTGCTCGTCCTGGTGCTGCTGGCCTATTTCGCCCTGCCGCAGATCGGCATCGCGCTCGACAAGTACCAGAGCTTCGCCGGGGCGCTCGCGCTCTATTCGGGCGCCTATCTGACCGAGGTGTTCCGCGCCGGGCTGCTCTCGGTGCCGAAGGGCGTGATCGAGGCGGCGCGCTCGATCGGGCTGACGCGGCTGCAGACCAATGTCTCGGTCGTGGCGCCGATCATGCTGCGCAACGCCCTGCCCTCGCTCGGCAACACCTTCATCGGCATGTTCAAGGACTCCTCCATCGCCGCCGCCATCGCCGTGCCGGAGCTGACCTTCGAGGCCCGCAAGATCAATGTCGACACCTTCCGCGTCATCGAGACCTGGACGGTGGCGAGCGGCCTCTACATCGCCGCCTGCGTCGTGATCGCCGCCCTGCTGCGCGGCCTCGAACGGCGCTTCCCCAAGTTCTGAGCCGGGAGCCATGCAAGCCTTTCTCGATCAGCTCTGGATCGCCCGCTGGCCGCTCTGGGACGGGCTGCTGCTGACCGCCGGGATCGCCGCGGCCGCGATCGCCTTCGGGACGCTGCTGGGCGGCATCGTCGGCGTCCAGCTCGCCTATGCGCCCTGGTGGCTGCGCCTGCCCTTCCGGCTTTATGTCGACATCATGCGCGGCACGCCGGTGCTGGTGCTGATCCTCGCCGCCTTCTACATCCCCGCCGTGGCCGGGCTGAGCCTCGGCCCGACGGAAGCCGGCACGCTGGCACTGACGCTCTTCGCCGGCGCCCATATCGGCGAATTGCTGCGCGGCTCGCTGCAGGCGATCCCGCCCGGGCAGGCGGAGGCCGGGCGCAGCATCGGCCTGACCTTCCCGCAGCTCCTCGCCTATGTGCTGCTGCCGCAGGCGGCGCGCAGCGCCCTGCCGCCCTGGATCAACACCGGCGTCGAGCTGATCAAGGGCTCGAGCCTGCTCTCGATCATCGGCGTCGGCGAATTGCTGCTGCGCACGCAGGAGGTGATCGGCCGGACCTTCATGACGATCCAGTTCTACATCTTCGCCGGCATCGTCTACCTCGTGATCAACATCGCCCTCGACCAGCTCGGCAAGAGCCTCGAGCGGCGCGTGGGACAGCATTGATGAACAAGCCCCAACCCCTTCTCGCCATCCGCGGGCTGACCAAGCAGTTCGGCGCGGTCGAGGTGCTCAAGGGCGTCGACCTCGACCTCGACCAGGGCGACGTCGTCTCGATCATCGGCTCCAGCGGCTCGGGCAAGACGACGCTGCTGCGCTGCGTCAACCTGCTCGAGGAGTATCAGGGCGGCGACATCGTGCTCGACGGCGAGACCATCGGCTACCGCTCGGTGAACGGGCGGCGCCACAGGCTCGGCGATCGCGCGCTCTCGCGCCAGCGCGCCATGACCGGCATGGTCTTCCAGAGCTTCAACCTGTTCCCGCATCTCAGCGCCGCCGGCAACGTCATGCTGGGCCTGCGCAAGGTGCTGAAGCTGCCCAAGGCCGAGGCGCGCGCCATCGCCGAGACGTGGCTCGCCCGCGTCGGACTCGCCGCGCGGGCGGACCATTACCCGAGCCAGCTCTCCGGCGGCCAGCAGCAGCGCGTCGCCATCGCCCGGGCGCTGGCGATGAACCCCAAGCTCGTGCTGCTGGACGAGGTGACCTCGGCGCTCGACCCGGAGCTGGTCCAGGAGGTGCTGAACACGGTGAAGGGCATCGCCGAGGACGGGGCGACGCTGCTGATCGTCACCCATGAGATGCGCTTCGCCCGCGACGTCTCCAGCCGCGTCGTCTTCATGGAGCAGGGACGCATCCACGAGGAAGGCCCGGCCGCGGAGATCTTCGGCAATCCCAAGAGCGCGCGCCTCGCCGAATTTTTGCGCAACACGCGCCACTAGAACGCCGGACCGAAAAGTGGAATCCACTTTTCGGAAGAATCCGATGCAACAGAAATGAGATAGATCATCGTTACCGCGTCCGAAAGGACGCGCGATGATCCAGGGTCGGCTTCGTTTCTCGGAGCCACGCCGCCGATCCGGATCGGCCCCGCTCGTTCGGCCCCCGGCGAAGCGAAGCGCGCCGGCGGCATGCGGGGCCGGCACCGCGCCCGGGGGAAAACCTTGTTTAGAATCTATAAAATATTGATTTAATTGATATTTTTGTCGCCCTCGCTATATTGCCCGCAGTTGCGAGGACGTGATGGTTTCGACTCCGCCGTCGCAGGCCGCCCCGGCGACTGCGCTCCAGTTCTTCTCGGACAGCCTGTCGCTGTCCGCCGGCGCCTTCCCCGTCGCCTCCGGCGAGCGCATCGTCGGGCCGATGCGGCGCGGCCTGAAGATCGCGGTCCTGCTCGACGGGCTGCAGTCGCTCGCGCTCGACAACCGGCCGGCGCTGACGATCGAGGGGCCGGCCGTGCTGATCGCCGCCAATGAGGGCGAGCATGTCCAGCAGCGCACCGGCATCGTCGGCGGCTCGCTGCGCTGCGCGATCCTGCAGCTCGAGCTCGATTTCGTGGAGCAGGAATTCGCCGTGCCGATGCGGCGCCTGTTCGCCCTGGCCGGGCCGGGAGGCGCGGGCGCCTGGGTGCGCCCGGCCGGCGCCGTGCTGCGCGGCCTCGCCCGGCAGATGGCGGAGTGCCCGGTGGCCGAGAGCCTGCGGCCGATCTATCTCGGCGGCAAGGCGCTGGAGCTCACCGCCCATGCGCTGGACGAGCTGCTCGGGGCGCCCGGCCAGCGCGCGCGCCGGCTGCCGGAGCGGACGCGCGAGCAGGTGCACCTGGTGCGCGACATGCTGCTGGCCTCGATGCATGCGCCGCCGAGCCTGGCGGAGCTCGCCCGCGCCAGCGGCCTCAACCCGACCAAGCTGACCTCGGCCTTCCGCAGCGAGTTCGGCAGCAGCGTCTTCGGCTATCTCCAGGAGCAACGCCTGCAGCACGCGCATGCGCTGATCGCCGGCGGCGAGGCCAGCGTCGCGGAGGCGGCCTTCCGCGTCGGCTATACGCCGGCGCATTTCTCGGGGCTGTTCCGGCGCCGCTTCGGCCTGCCGCCGAGCGCCCTGCGCTGATGCCGCACGGCCGTTCGCCGCGAATCCGTTTCGCATTCGAGCCATTCGAAACTGCCGCGCAAGAAATACTGCCGCGACCGAAAGCCGAGCGCATTGCGACCCCCTGTCGGTTCTTGAAAGAAACAGGGCCGATGGGCCGCGACGGGGCGGCGGGCAAGGGTTCTATCATGGCAGGTGTTCTGGTCTGCGGTCGCACGGCGCTGATGTTCGGCGTCGCCCTCTCGGCCATGGCGGCGGCCGGCGCCGCGCGGGCGCAGCAACAGCAGCAGTCCGGCGCCGTCAGCCTCGACACCATCGAGGTGCAGGGCGAGCGCGCCTCCGGTCCGGTCGACGGCTATGTCGCGCGCCGCAGCGCCACCGCGACCAAGACCGACACGCCGCTGATCGAGACGCCGCAATCGATCACGGTCGTCAGCCGCGAGCAGATGGACGACCAGGCCGCGACCACGGTCAGCCAGGCGCTGCGCTACAGCGCCGGCGTCCTCGGCGAGACCCGGCTCTCCTCCGGCGGCCGCTACGACAGCGTCTTCATCCGCGGCTTCGGCGGGGCGGGCAGCGGCGCCGGCTTCGTCAACAATCTCGACGGGCTGCGCTACCAACGCGGCATCAGCTTCCTGGTGCCGAGCTACGACCCCTGGGGGCTGGAGCGCGTCGAGGTGCTGCGCGGCCCCTCCTCCGTCGTCTTCGGGCAGGTCAAGCCCGGCGGCCTGGTCAACCTGGTCTCGAAGCGGCCGCTCGAGGAGCGCCATGGCGAGGTCCAGCTCCGCTACGGCACCTATGACCGCGCCGAGATGGCCTTCGACATCGGCGGCCCGATCGACGCCGAGAAGCACTGGCTCTACCGGGTCGTCGGCCTGGGGCGGTCGGCGGACACCCAGGTCGACTACACCAAGGACGAGCGCATCTTCATCGCGCCGTCGCTGACCTACCGGCCCGACGCGGCGACGAGCTTCACGCTGCTGACCTCGTTCCAGCGCGACCCGGAAACCGGCTTCTACGGCTTCATCCCCGCCGTCGGCAGCGTGTTGCCGAGCAAGGCGGGCCGGATCCACAGCAAGTTCTTCCCGGGCGAGCCGAATTTCGAGGGCTACAGCCGCAACCAGCTCAATATCGGCTACAGCTTCGAGCACCGCTTCAACGACATCTTCAGCTTCCGCCAGAACTTCCGCTATTCCGACCTCGAATCGCGCAACCGCACGGTCGCGGTCGGCGGCATCGCGGCGGACCAGAAGACGCTGACGCGCCGCGCCACCATATCGAACGAGAAGGCGCGCACCGCCGCCATCGACAACCAGCTCCAGGCCGATTTCCGCACCGGCCCGCTGACCCACAAGGTGCTGGTCGGCGTCGACGGCTACTGGACCGACGCCACCGCCTGGACCGGCGCCGGCGGCACGGTTCAGAGCCTCGACTTCACCAACCCGGTCTACGGGCGCACGCCCTTCGTGCTGCCGGCCCTGGCGGGCACCGCCCAGACGACCCAGCAATACGGCGTCTACATCCAGGACCAGATCCGCTACGAGCGGCTGTCGCTGCTGGTCGGCGGGCGCTACGACCGCGCCATGGCGCGCACCCGCGCCGCCAGCACCGGCGTGCTGACCAAGCAGGACGACGACGCCCGCACCGGCCGCGTCGCGCTGATGTACAATTTCGACAACGGCCTCGCCCCCTATGCCAGCTACGCGACCTCGTTCGAGCCGCAGTCCGGCACCGCCTTCGGCGGCACGCCGTTCAAGCCGACCGAGGGCGAGCAATACGAGGTCGGCCTGAAATACGAGCCGCCGGGCAGCAACATCCTGCTCCAGGGCTCGGTCTACCAGCTCACCCAGAGCAATGTGCTGACCACCGACCTCGCCCACCCGACCTTCCAGATCCAGACCGGCGAGGTGCGCGCCCGCGGCGTCGAGCTCGAGGCTCGCGCCCGCCTGTTCGAGGATCTCGACCTCGTCGCCGCCTACACCTATACCGACGCCGAGGTGACGAAGAGCAACGGCGTCGATCTCGGCAAGCGGCCGCCGGTGGTGCCGCGCCACATGGCCTCGCTCTGGGCCCATTACACCTTCCGCACCGGGCTGTTCGCCGGGCTGGGCCTGGGCGCCGGCGTGCGCTATGTCGGCAAGGGCGCCGGCGACCCCGGCAACACCTTCTGGACCAGCGACTACACGCTGGTCGATGCCGGAATCAGCTATGATTTCGGCATCGCCAATCCCTCGCTCAAGGGCTGGAAGCTCCAGGTGAACGCGCAGAACCTGTTCGACAAGGAATACATCTCCGGCTGCTACGGCACCACGCAGTGCTCCTTCGGCCTGCGCCGCACCGTGCTGGCGACCGTCTCCTACAGGTGGTGAGGCGGCAGGTGAGTCCGGACGAAGCCCCCTCCGCCGCAGCGGCGCCCGCGCCCTTCACGCTGGAGCGGACGGCGGCGTTCGGCCTCGTCGCGGGCGACGGCTCGGCCTATCGCATCGCGGTCGCCTGGCCGGAGGCGCCGCCGCCGGCCGCCGGCTATCCGACGCTGGTGCTGGTCGACGGGCAGGCGCTGTTCGCAACCGCGGTGAGCGCGGCGCGGCTGCAGGCCGCCCGCGCCGAGGTCACCGGCGTCGCCCCCGCCGTGATCGTCGGCATCGGCTATCCCGGCGCGGCGCCCTTCGACGCCGAGCGCCGGCAGCGCGACCTGCTGCCGGTCGAGGGCGGCGCCGACCGCTTCCTGGCGAGCATCGTGCAGGAGATCCTGCCGGCGGTGGAGCGCTTCGCGCCGCTCGACCCCACCCGCCGCACCCTCGCCGGCCATTCCTATGGCGGGCTGTTCGCGCTGCATGCGCTGTTCACCCGCCCCGGCCTGTTCGCGGCCCATGTCGCCGGCAGCCCGTCGATCTGGTGGGGCGAGCGGGCGATCCTCGCGACCGAGGAGCGCTTCCGCGCGGCATCGGGCTTCGCCGGGCGCCTGCTGATCACCCTCGGCGGGGCGGAGCAGGACGGCCCGGACGGCGGCGACCCGCGCCGGCGCGAAAGACGGGCGATGGCGCGCATGCGCGACAACGCCGCCGAGATGGCCGCGCGCCTCGCCGCCAGCGGCCGGGTCGATTGCAGCTTCGTCGAATGGCCGGGCGAGAACCATGCCTCGGTGATCCCGGCGATGCTGTCGCGGGCGGTCGGCTTCGCGCTGGCCGCGCCGGGGCTGGCCGGCCGGAGGGCGGCATGAGCGCCCGGCCCTCCCGGCGCGCCGTGATGCTCGGCGCCCTCGCCGCCCCGGCCCTGATCCGGCCGGCCCGCGCGCAGGAGGTCTCGGCGACCGACGTGCTCGGCCGCAAGGTGACCTTGCCCGCTCCGGCCCGGCGCATCGTGCTCGGCCAGGGCCGGCAGATCAACGCGCTCGGGCTGATCCACCCGGACCCGGTGAGCATCCTCGCCGGCTGGGGCAGCGACTACCGCCGCCAGAGCCCCGACACCTTCGCGCGCTACCGGCAGCGTTTTCCCGCGATCGAGACCCTGCCCTTCGTCGGCGACGGCGCCACCGCGGGCGGCTTCTCCTTCGAGCAGGCGCTGGCGCTGGCCCCCGACCTGATGGTGCTGAGCCGCTCGCTCGCCGGAACCCGGAACGGGCCGGGCGACCTGGTCGAGCGCTTCGAGGCCGCCGGCATCCCGGTCGCGGTGATCGACTTCTTCCTCGACCCGCTGAAGGACACGCTGCCGAGCCTGACGCTGCTCGGAAGCCTGACCGGCCGGGAGGAGCAGACGCAGCGGCTCCTCGCCTTCTACGAGGGCCGGATGCGCGGGGTCGCGGCGCGGATCGCGGGCGCGCCCGCGCCCGGCGTCTTCATCCACGCCCATGCCGGCGGCGCCGAGTGCTGCATGTCGCCCGGGCGCGGCACCCTCGACGACTTCATCACCGCGGCGGGCGGGCGCAACATCGCCTCCGGCCTGCTGCCGGGCGCCACCGGGCAGATCAGCCTCGAACAGCTCATCGTCTCGGACCCGCAGGTCTATGTCGCGACCGGCGGCACGCATATGGCCAAGCAGGGCGGGCTGGTGCTCGGGCTCGGCGTCGACCGCGCGACGGCGGAGGAGAGCTTCCGGCGCCTGCTCGCCAGGCCCGGCATCGCCACGCTCAAGGCGGTCTCGGAGCGGCGCGCCTACGGGCTGTGGCACCTGTTCAACGACACGCCCCTGCATGTCGTCGCCATCGAGCGGCTGGCGAAATGGCTCCATCCCGAGCGCTTCGCCGATATCGACCCCGCCGCCACGATGGCCGAGGCGGCCGCCTTCTCGGCGATCCCGCTTGACGGCACGCTCTGGATCGAAGCTTGAAGGCGGCAGCCCTGCACCGCCGCGTCGATGCGGCCTGCGGCGAAGCCGCCGCCCGGCCCGCCCGCCGATGGAGAAACCGATGTTCCTGACCCGCGCCCGGATCGCCCTGCCCGATCCCGCCTCCGTGGTGACGCCGCTCTGCGCGCATCTGGTCGAGCACGAGGCCGTCGTCGAAACCGGCCCCGGCGAGGCGCGCATCGCCCTCGCGGGCGCCACGGCGACGCTGCGCTACGACGACGCGCAGCTCGAGGTCGCGGTCGAGGCGGCGGAGCTCGCCGCGCTGACGAGCCTGCGCTTCGCGGTCGCCAGCCATGTCGTCGAGTTCGCGCCGGACGGAAAGCAGCTTCGGATCCATTGGGAGGGCGACGGGGCCGGCCCCTCGCTGCTGCCCGGCTTCCGGGTCCTGACCGTTGCGGCGATCGAAACGGTGACGCCGCATATGCGGCGCATCCATTTCGCCGGCGAGGATCTGGCGCGCTACGATTCGCTCGAGGCGCTGCATGTACGGCTGTTCATTCCGCCGGCGGGGCTGGCCGAGCCGGCCTGGCCGATGCTGGGCGAGGACGGCCTGCCGATCGCGCCGCCCGAGGACAAGCGCCCGGCGATCCGCAAATACACCATCCGCAGCATCGACGCCGCCGCCGGCAGGCTCGCGATCGACTTCGTGCTGCATGACGATGCCGGCCCGGGCGCGGCCTTCGCGGCCCGGGCGCAGCCCGGGGACCAGGTCGGCATGGCGGGCCCCGGCGGGCGCGGCCTGCAGAGCGCCGGACGCTATGTCTTCCTCGCCGACGCGACCGGCCTGCCCGCCGTCGGGCGGATGCTGGCGGCGCTGCCGGCGCAGGCCACCGGCCTCGCCATCGTCGAAGTCGCCGGCCCGGAGGAGGAGCAGGCGCTGGCCCGGCCGGAGGGCGTGACATTGCGCTGGCTGCACCGCGCCGAGGGCGCTCCCTCGTGCCTGGCCGAGGCTTTCGAGGCGCTCGACTGGCCCGCCGACGGGCCGGACACCTATCTCTGGGCGGCAATGGAGCACGCCGACTTCCTCCGCATCCGGGCCGGTGCCCGCGAGCGGCTGCGGCGCGACCGCGACCGGCACCTGGTCGTCAGCTACTGGCGCGCCGGCCTGGCCGAGGACCAGCACGCCGCCGACAAGAAGGCCGCCGCCGCCAAGGCCGCCTGAGAACAGGGCAGCCCCGGTACGAACGCGCCGCCCCGGCTTTCCGGCCAAGGCGGCGGCTTCAGGCCTTGTCGATGAAGCGGCTGAGGAACAGGCGCGTGCGCGGATGCTGCGGATTACCGAGCACCTCTTCAGGCGGCCCTAATCAATGATTATTATGTTATCGAATAATAGAGACCCTTATTCGTGGCAGACAGGACTGACGATGCGGGCTGGTTCGCCGGCCAGCTTTTGGAGATCAGCGCGCGCGGCATCGCCAGCCAGCGGCGGCGGCGCTAGCCCCGCCGCCGCTGGCTGGCGGGGCTATCGACAGACGACTGCTCGTGGCCTTGACGATCGCTCATCCCTATTGAGTTGACGCCTGCAGATCGGAAGTGCTCGGAACCGTCCCTGTCTGCCCCAACCACTTTCTGAACCTGAGCAGCTCCAAGGCGGCACCGAAAGCGATTGTGTAGATCGCGCCACGAACCGCCACCTCAAGAATCGGCAACCACGAACCGGTCAGCGTTGACACCGCTAGATCACATAGCGTTCCAGCGGCGATGGCGGGCGCCACAAATACGAGCGACTGTAGCAGGTCTTGAATTAGTACCCCACCATCGAACGACCGCATCATCCAAACGAGCCAGAAGATAGCCGTCGCAGAGTAGGCCAAGGCCAGAGACGCTGCGATCAGACTCAAGCTTTCGATCGCAACCCCGCAAAGGGTGGCTACCCAGATCACCCCAAATAGGATCGCGCTACTGATAAGTATCATAACCGACTTTTGCGTTGCCTGAGCGACTTTCGCGATAAATGTCCCAAGAGAAAAAGGCAACAGCGATATAGTTAAGATAAACCAAACCTCCCAAACATGCCTTGCAATATCGACGCTGAATGAACCTCTGGAGAGAATTGCTTTAACCGCCGGGAAACCGAACAGGTAGATGCCAACAAGGAAATATGCGGAGATCGCAACAGCCACACGCGAAATTTTGCGAATTACCGCCAGCGCTGCCGCTCTGTTCTCCTGAGACATCAAGGATGCCATTTGGGGGAGCAGAATGGTCCCGATGCCAATGACAAGAACCTGGCCGATAGAGCCACTGAGCCGCTGAGCATAATTTAGGATGGAAACAGCCCCCTCGCCTAATTGAGCGCTTCGAAGCTGGATCGTGGCACTCGTCGCATTCGATAAAAGGATTGCTGGGATAACGGGCATGCCCACAAACAGGCTTTTCCAAGCAAGCTCTTTGCCGCGCCCGAAGCTAAGCCGAAATCCAATCTTGGATCTCAGTAGCGCAACAAAAACGACCGAAAACTGGCCCAAACTGCCCAGAACCAGCGTCAGCAACAACGCATTGAGGTCAGCGCTCGGCCAGATCCACAGGGAGAAAACAGAGACTGCAGCATTCACGACAGGCGCCACAGAAGGAGCAAAAAACCCCCCATGGCAGTTTAAGATAAGAGCAAAAAAATCGGAGAGAAGGATCGGAGCAATCGTCAAACTACTGAGAACAAGAGCTTGCGCTGCCACGGAGCTGCTTTGATTTTCAGGCAATAGAGCGCTCATTACCTGATATGGAAAAGCAATGCAGACAACCATTACAGCAATAGACACGAACGCGACGCTGAGTATCATGCTCGTCCGATAATCCACTGCATCTGTTTCTCGGGATTGCGATCGCAGTATCGAGTACTGCCCGACGAAACCCACCTGAAGCCAGCTAGCGACAGCAGTAGCGACGAATGTCGGAACGACAAGACTGATGTAATAGGAATCTACTTCAATCGAGGCCCCAAAATATGAGGCGATCATAGCCGTTCTAAAAAAACCAATAACCTGCGCAAGCGCAGTGTTAAGCATTACGCTTGAGCTAGCTGCGAGCATACTTAGATCCGGTTTTCTGCTGAGGATGACGAAACGGATATCGACGCTTGTTTTCCGACCATCCCGAGAGACAACAGAATCATGGTGGCTGGGAAAAACAATATGTTACTGGAGAACAGCATTAGCGTGCAAACCGTCATTGGAAGGGCCAAACCAAATCCAGAATAAGCAAATATCAAAAAAATAATCATAATCGGAATCGCAAATCCAATAGTTGAAAACGCCACACCGAACAACAGATATGTATTGTGTGAACTGAGTTTATAGGCCTCGGCAAGCCCAATTCCTGTTGGAGGTCCGCTTGAATAGGCAGAAATGGATCTCCGCAGGTAAATGCCTCGCGCAGCAGCGCTATCGACTTGTTCTAGGTTTTTGAAATCACCGTTGGACGCCCCATCGGGATAAGAGTTATTTTCTGCCTGTTGATCCCACATAGGACGAACCGAGCCCAAGAACGACTGCAGGGCAAAGGGCAATTGGCCGATTCGATCAACAATCGAATCGTTCCCTTTGCCAAAGAACGGATTCCAAATCGCAGCGGCAGCTAGCCAGAGGACGACAACTGACGCAATCACACGCGTTTCTCTAGCCCCGGCAACATTCCTTACCATTGCACGCACTTCAGGTTGCCTAGCCGCGGAAATCGCCAAGACGATCGATGCAACTAGCATTGTCGAACGCGAAAGCGTCGCGATGATGGCAGCGCAAATCCAGACGACGTAGCTGGCCCGCAACCCGCGAGGAAGCGCCTGAACCGAGACAATCAGGCCAAGAAGAAGCTGCATTGCAGCGTCATTGGCATTACCCACAAAGCCGCTCGCTCGACCGGCTGTATTCCCAAACAACGCAGGAAAAGCAGCGTCCATCAAACATAATCCCCCCGCAAAGGCTGTCACGCAGGCAGAGAATGAGAGAGCCCATTTCGCGCCTGCGCGAGATGCCAAGACAAAGACGCAGATGAAAGTACAGAGCCCAGCCAGAAAGCTCTTAGAGATATTATCAATTGGATGAATAAAGATAATGAGAGCACACAACATTAAAACATTAGCGATTGGCGCTACAGCTCGCGCCAGATGCCGTCGTTCAATAATAGAAATTAGTGAAACAAGTACCGTTACCCCCCATATAGAATAATAACATAACTTCCAAAATGAAAAAGATGAGAGAGGTCCGTAAAAAAAATACAGAAAATTGGATTGGAATATCACAATCAAGGCGGCTAAATTGATCTTAGCTGCAATGGTGACGGCTTTAGACATCATAATCCACTGTGTCAGCGACTTACCAACTGGCGCCTGTGTTTAGCGGGCGAGCAAGCTGTGTCAACAGAACGGGCTCTAATAAGAATGTAGCAAGAAGGCCACCTCAACGCCCCCCCCCCCAACAAACCCGCTGGCAACCGAACCGTCTACTCGACCGACGCGTACGCGCGCATGGTCGGTTAGGCGGAGAAAATCCGGCGAGTGAAATTAAAGGCAACCACTTTCCAAATTGAAAACGCCCCGCCGGCTACACAGGCGGGGTAAGGTAGACTAAGGCTTGTGGGGATTCT
>UBNE01000007.1 GCA_900466745.1 Hyphomicrobiales bacterium
CAAGAGTCCACACTTCCTAGAGCATCGGCCCGGAAAGCGGAACGCGGTTTTCGGAAAATGCCGACGCAAAATCAAAGAGCTGGAGGATCGGGCCGATACGATAGGCAGTCCGATACTCCAAAGCCTGCTTGCGTTTTCGCGGAAACGCGGATCCGCCGGAGGGAGCATCCCGGGGGGCCGGCTTTCCGTAGGCGGGGATCCGGGAGTCTTGCCTGAGGCTCGGCCGGAAGGCTCCGGCACGGATCCCTCCAATGATCGCCCGCTTCGTCCGTACCCAATTCGAACGCGCCGATGATCGGCGCGGGCGTCTTTCGTTTGTCCACGCGCAAAAAGGGAGGGGCGGCTGGCGCAGCGAGGTCAGATCCGCTCGTCGCGCGACAGCCGCCAGAGGAGGTAGAGCCCGCCCAGCAGCGCCGTCGTCAGCCCGATCGGCAGGTTGAGGCCGGCGGGGAAGCGCTGGCTGAACAGGTCGGCCGACAGAAGCAGCACCGCGCCCATGGCCGCCCCCGCGACGAGCGGCACGTCCGGCGAGCGGCACAGCCGGCGGGCGAGCTGCGGGGCGGCCAGGGCGATGAAGGCGATCGGCCCGGCCGCGGCGGTCGCCAGAGCGGTCAGGCCGACGGCCGTCATCACCATGCTCAGCCGGGTGCGCTCGACGGCGATGCCGAGCTGGCTGGCGGCGTCGTCGCCCATCTCGAGCAGGGCGAGGCGCCGGGCGTGCAGCAGCGCGACGGGCACGATCAGCGCCAGCCCGAGCGCTGCCGGCCCGGCATGCGCCCAACTGCGCGCCGCGAGCGAGCCGGCCAGCCAGAGCTGGGCGGACATCGAGCGGTCGAGGTCGCTCGCGACCAGCAGGATCGTGTTGACGCCGGTCAGCGTCGCGCCGACCCCGAGGCCGACCAGGACCAGGCGATAGCCGCCGGTGACGCGCCCCTTCAGCGCCAGCAGGAAGACGAGGACCGCCATCGCCATGCTCGCGAGCGCGGCCGCCAGCGAGACGGCGAGCGGGTCGGCGTCGAACAGGATGATCTGCACGATCGCGCCGGTCGCCGCCCCGGCGGTGAAGCCGATGATGTCGGGCGAGCCCAGCGCGTTGCGCGAGACCGACTGGAAGATCGCCCCGGCCATGCCCAGCGCCGCGCCGACGCAGCAGGCGGTGACGACGCGCGGCAGCCGCAGGCCCCAGACGACCTTTTCGGCCATCGGGTCGCGGCCTTCGCTGGCCAGGGCCGCGAGGATCTCGGCCGGGGAGAAGGCGAGCGTGCCCGTGCCGAGCAGGGCGACCGCGAGCCCGGCGGCGATGCCGGCGAGGGCGGCGCAGACCAGCGCGGTGCGCGGCCGCCACATCAGCGAGAAAGGGCCGAGCCTGAGGACGAGGCTGCGCGCGCTCATGGCTGGCTGACCCGGAAGCGGCGCACCACGGCGATGAAGAACGGCCCTCCCAGCAGCGCCGCGACGATCCCGGCCGCGACCTCGGCCGGCGCGGCGACGACGCGCCCGACCACATCGGCGCCCAGCAGCAGGAGCGCGGCGAAGAGGGCCGAGCCCGGCAGCGTCCAGCGATGGTCGGGCCCGCAGACCAGGCGGGCGAGATGCGGCGCGACCAGGCCGATGAAGCCGATCGGCCCGGCGGCCGCGGTCGCCGCGCCCGCCAGGAGCATGACCGCGAGGCAGGAGAGCAGCCAGACGCGGCCGGGAGCGGCGCCGAGCGCCTGCCCCAGCTCCTGCCCCAGGGCGAGCGCGTTCAGCCCGCCGACGACGGACAGGGCCGCGACGAAGCCGGCGGCGACGGCGATCGCGAGCACCGCGAGGGCTTCCGGCCCCGTCCCCTCGACCGAGCCGGCCATCCAGTGGCGGAAATCGTCGAAGGCGGTGGGCGGCGCGTTGAGCGCGACGATCCCGGTCGCGGCCAGGAGAACGGCGCTCAGCCCCGCCCCGGCGAGGACGAGGCGGACCGGATTGGTCCCGGTCTCATGGGCGCGCCCGAGCAGGAAGACGGCGGTGCCGGCGAGGCCGGCGCCGAGCGCCGCGAACCAGACGTAATGCGCCGGCCGGGTCAGCCCGAACAGGCTGACCCCGATCACGACCGCGACCGCCGCCCCGGCATTGATGCCGAGCAGGCCGGGCTCCGCCAGGGGATTGCGCGTGATCGCCTGCATGATCGCGCCGGCCAGGCCGAGCGCCGCGCCGGCGAGCACGGCGGTGGCGAGGCGCGGCACGCGCAGGCTGCGGACAACGAGATGAAGGTCGTTGCCGGGATCGTAGCTCCACAGCGCGGCGAGCACGGTTCGCGGCGGGATCGGCCGGGAGCCGACCGCCAGGCTCGCCAGCGCCAGCACGGCGAGCGCCGCCAGGCCGGTGGCGAGCCACCACCGGCGCGTGCGGGGCCTCATGGCCCGGCGAAGCTCTGCCGGACCCGCTCCAGGATCTGCCGGCCGGAATAGGGGTCGATGCGGAAGGAGGTCAGCCCGAGCGGGTAGACGCGCTTGCCGAGCACCGCCGGGTGGTTGGCGAGCACCGGCTCGTCGAGGAAGGGCTGCACGTCCTTCTCGGTGGCGCGCAGCAGGAAGACGGTGTCTCCCGTGATGGCGGCGGACAGGTTCTCGCGCGAGAAGAACTCGAAATCCGAGGGGCGCGCCGTTTCCGACCGGAGCGCCGGCGGCAGGCCGACGATCTCGAAACCCAGTCCCGCGAGGAGCTTGGCGACCGGGCTCGAGGTGCGCGCCACCGAATAGCTGCCGGCGATGTTGTACCCGACGATGCTCGCCCTGGTGCCGCGGCCGGCGAGGCTGCGGGCCACGGCGGCGAGATCCGCGTCGAAGCGCGCGATGGCGGCGGCGGCTTCGCTTTCGAGGCCCGCTGCCCTGCCGAGCTCGGTCGCGAGCTCCTGCCAGCTCCGGCTGGAATAGTCGACGATCATCGTCGGAACGCCCAGCGCCTCCAGCTCGTGGCGATGCTGCAGGATGTTGTCGGCGCCGGTCGTCGAGCCGATCACCAGGTCGGGCTTCCAGCCGAGCACCGCCTCGATGTCGAATTTCAGGTTGGGGTAGAGCACCTTGACGCCCTTGCGGTCGGCGTCCCCGGCCCATTGCGAGAAGAAGCCCTTGGCGTCGGTGAGCGCGCTCGGCGTGGTCGCGGCGCTGGCGAGCAGCGGCGCCTCGATCGCCAGCAGGATCCCCGTCACGCTCGGCGTGGTCGAGAGGATCCGTTTCGGCTTGGCCGCCAGCGTCAATTCGCCGCCGGCGTGCCGGATCGTGCGCGGCCAGCCCGAATCCTGGCTGCGGGCCGGCCCAGACGCGCCCAGCGCGGCCAGGACGGCGATGATGGCGATGAAGAGCTTGGCGAAGGGCATCGTCGTTCCGGCCGGATTGTCCTGTCGAGCGCGCGGCCTGCCCCGCGAGGCGACGGAAACCGCGGCCCGGATCGCTGCGAGGCGCCCGCATGAGCGCTAGACATTCCTCATGGCGGATCGCATCCTGCAATGCAATATGGACGGGGAGCGATCCGTCGGTTATCGCATGTAAAGCGATCCTTGCATGCGAAATTGTCACAGATCAGAGCGATCGCCCGGCGATTTCGAAAGCATAATACCGATCGATGACTTCCTGTTTGAAAGACTTAAAAAGTACTGGAATGTCTGACGCGCCGAAGATGCCGGATGGAAGCCCGCCGCGCTGCGCCATCCCTCCCGGCGCGGCGCAGGCCGGGGCCGTGCCGGCGCCGCGCCTGCGGGCCGAGGGGGTCACGCTTCGCTACGATGCGCGCACGATCTCGACGGATCTGTCGGTCGCGGTCGCCGACGGTTCCTTCACCGTGATCGTCGGGCCCAATGCCTGCGGCAAGTCGACCCTGCTGCGCGCCTTGTCGCGGCTGCTGGCCCCGGCATCGGGGCAGGTCATCCTCGACGGCCGGCAGATCGGCGACCACCGGGCCAAGGAGGTGGCGCGGCGGCTCGGCCTGCTGCCGCAGAGCGCGGTCGCGCCCGACGGCATCACCGTCGCGGACCTCGTCGCCCGCGGCCGCTATCCGCACCAGTCCTTCCTGCGGCAATGGTCGAAGGCCGATGCGGAGGCGGTGTTCGACGCGATGCGGGCGACGCGCGTCGAGGCGCTGGCGGACCGGCCCGTCGCCGAGCTTTCCGGCGGGCAGCGCCAGCGGGTCTGGATCGCCATGGTGCTGGCGCAGGAGACGCCGATCCTGCTTCTCGACGAGCCCACCACCTTCCTCGATATCGCCCACCAGATCGAACTGCTCGACCTGCTGGCGGAGCTGAACGCGCAGGGCCGGACCATCGTGGCCGTGCTGCATGACCTGAACCAGGCCTGCCGCTACGCCTCCCATCTCGTGGCGATGAAGGACGGCGCGATCATCGCCGAAGGGCCTCCCGGCCGGATCGTCTCGGCGGAGCTGGTCGAGCGGGTTTTCGGCCTGTCCTGCATCGTCATTCCTGATCCCGTCGCCGGCACGCCCCTGGTGGTGCCCAGGGCGAGGGGCGGGGCCTGCCGGAACCCGGCGACGGATGGGCGCGGCGCCTCCGCAGCCCGCGCCTGAGAGCGCTACCGCGCCGCATTGCGATCACGAACGAACAGCGAGAGACGGATCGATGGCCGAGGCCGGGCAATTTCCCAGGGGCAGGCAGCTCCATATCGGGCTCAGCCTGTCGCCGACCTGGCTGAAGGGCAGGCCGGCGGACCATCCCGAAGGCGGTTCGGGGGAAGATCCGACGGCGTTCTATCTCGCGCTGACCCGCATGGCGGAGCGGGCGAAGCTCGATTTCGTCTTCAAGGCCGACTACCTGGTGATGTATCCGGGCATGGGCGGCGGCGCGGTCGGGCTCGACCCGACGCTGATGATGGCCGCCATCGCGCGGGGCACCGACAGGATCGGGCTCGTCACCACGGTTTCGACCAGCTTCAACCCGCCTTTCGTGGTGGCGCGCCAGATCCAGTCGCTGCACTGGATCAGCCGGGGCCGCGCGGGGCTCAACATCGTCACCTCGATCGAGGGCGCGGAGAATTTCGGCGACGAGCCGATGCCGCCGCCCGAGACCCGCTACCGCAAGGCGGCCGAATTCACCGACGTCATGCGCCGGCTCTGGCGCAGCTATCCGCACGAGGCGCTGAGCGGCGCGGCGACGGCCGCGGCGATCGATCACCGCGGCTCCTTCTTCAGCGTCAGGGGGCCGCTCAACATTCCCGCTCATCCGGCGGGGCAGCCGCCGCTCTTCCAGGCGGGAGCCTCCGAGATCGGGCGCGACTTCTCGTCCTCGATCGCCGACGCCACCTTCGCCGCGGCGCCGGATCGCGAGGCCGCGGTCGAGCTGCGCGGCGACCTGCGCCGGCGCGCGCAGGGGCATGGCCGCAGCGCCGATTCGGTCCGCGTGCTGCCAGGTCTCTATTTCTTCCTGGCCGCGACGCGCGAGGAGGCCTGGGCGCTGCATGCGCGCGCCCATGCCCATCTCACGCCGGAGCAGCGGCGCAAATCGGTGAAGACCGTCCTCGGGCTCGATCTCGGCGATCTCGCGCCCACGGCGCGGGTGACGGCGGCGATGCTGCCGCCGCGGGATGCGCCGGTTCGCAGCCGGACCCATGCCGAATTGCTGCGGCGCTTCGTCGAGGCGAAGGAGCCGACGGTGACCGAGCTGCTGGCGCGGCCCGAGGTGGTGGGCTCGGCCCATTGGGTTTCCGTCGGGACGGTGGACGACGTCCTCGCCGATATCGTGGACTGGTTCGAGGCCGGCGCCTTGGACGGCTTCATCGCGCTGCCCGGCGGCTCGCTGGAATCCCTGCGGCTGTTCCTGGACGAGCTCGTCCCCGCTCTCGTGCGGCGCGGCCTGTTCCGCGCCGAATATCAGGGCACGACCCTGCGCGAGCATCTGCGGCTCGCCGAAGAAGGGTAGCGGGCCGGAGCGCCCGAGGGCGGTGTTCGTGTCCTTCGCGGAGCCCGGGAAATCCACAATGGACCTGGGGCGTCAGAGCAGAGGCGTTGTGGAGGCTTGAGCTTGGAGAATGGTGTAACGCCACTGGAAAGTGGCTGGGGGACTAGGATTCGAACCTAGACAACCAGAGTCAGAGTCTGGGGTCCTACCGTTAGACGATCCCCCAACGGGGCGGCGCGTGCGGCTCGCCGTTGGTGAGCCGGGGTCTAATCAATGCGCTCCGGCTTGGCAAGAGCAGAAATGCGTCTTGGCGGTGGAAGATTGCATGAGACCCTGACGACGCCATGTCGCGATATCTGACAAATCGCTCCGCATTGCCGCTCGTCCGGCCCCGGAGCCTCGCGGGCTGCACCGCCGGGCCGCAGCCGATTCCGCGCTTGAGCTCAGGCTCGGTCGCGGGCGGCCGCGGCGCACGGGGTTGGCGGTTGAGCGAAAAGGCCGGGCTTCCGGGGGACGGGGAGAGTTTCAGTGGCCGCTCCGCCAAGCGGGATGGAAGGGCGATCGCGGGGCGAAGCGGGCGCGGCGGCGTTCGCCATGATTCATCGCCGGGGCACGCGCTCGCAAAACGCACTTGTCCCGCGCCGGACTCTTCGGCGAACATCGCGGGATGACACATGCCGATGCCGCCGCCGCGCTCTCCGTCTGGGTTGCGCTTGAAAGTCCCACCAACCATCCCGCCGGGGTCAACGGCATGATGGACCTGGTCGCCGGGGAGGTCGCGGGCCTGCCGATCGCCGTCGAGCGGATCGCCGGTCGCGACGGGCTCGGCGACATGGTCCTGCTGCGGGCGGGGCGCGCGAACGGCCAGCCGGGCGTGGCGCTGATGTCGCATCTCGACACGGTGCATCCGGTCGGGACCAGCGCCAAGGAGCTGCCGGTCCGCGTCGAGGGCGACCGGCTCTACGGCCCCGGCGTCTACGACATGAAGGGCGGCGCCTGGCTCGCGCTGCAGGCCTTCAAGGCGGTGGCGAAGGCCGGCACGGCCAAGCGGCCGATGGCGTTCCTGTTCACGCCGGACGAGGAGATCGGCTCGCCGACCAGCCGCGGCCTGATCGAGGAGATCGGACGGGGATCGGCGGCCGTGCTGGTCACCGAGCCGGCGCGGGCCGGCGGCAGGATCGTGACGGCGCGCAAGGGCGTCGGGCGCTTCGACGTCAGGCTGGAGGGCCGGCCGGCCCATGCCGGCTCGCGCCATGCCGACGGGCGCAGCGCCATCCGCGAGGCGGCGCACCAGATCCTCGCCGTCGAGGCCATGACCGACTATGCGCGCGGCATCACCACCAGCGTCGCGCTGATGGGCGGCGGCACGGCGGCGAACGTCATTCCGCAGCATGCCTGGTTCAGCGTCGATTGCCGCGTCACCACGCTCGCCGACGGGACGATGATGGAGAACCGCATCCTCAGCCTGAAGGCACATGATCCGGACGTCGCGATTCGCGTCACCGGCGGCATGAACCGGCCGCCCTATGAGAAATCCCCGGCGGTGGCGGCGCTGTTCGAGCTGGCGCGCGGCGTCGCCGCCGAGGTCGGCTTCGACCTGCAGGACTGCCCGATGACCGGCGGCGGCTCGGACGGGAATTTCACCGCCGCGCTCGGTGTGCCGACCCTGGACGGGCTCGGCATCGACGGCGACGGCGCCCATACCTTGCAGGAATACGGACTGATCTCCTCGATCGCGCCGCGCCAGGGGCTGATCAAGGGGCTGCTGGAGACGATCTGAGGCGCTCGCGCCTCATGCCGCGGGTCTTCAAGACGATACGGGTTGTCGCGGAACCGCGCCTGAACCTTGCCTGGAAGCGCTCCGGCATGGATGCCTGACCTGCGCGCCGCTTCGCCGGGGATGAGCGGCGATCGTCGATATCGAAGATGAGCGAACAAGAAAGGCCCCTCGCGCCGCGAGGGGCCTTTCGCATGTTCAGGAGGTCGGCCCGGCGCTCAGGCCTCGGGCTCGTCCATGCCGCCGGCGGCGAGGAATTTCTCGAGCCAGTGGATGTTGTAGTCGCCGTTCAGGATGTCCGGGTTGCGCACCAGGGTGCGGAACAGCGGCAGCGTCGTGTCGACGCCGTCGACGACGAATTCGTCGAGCGAGCGGCGCAGGCGCATCAGGCATTCGTCGCGGTTGCGGCCGTGGACGATCAGCTTGCCGACGAGCGAATCGTAGTTCGGCGGGATCATGTAGCCCTGATAGGCCGCCGAATCGACGCGTACGCCGAGGCCGCCCGGCGTATGGAACGAGGTGATCCGCCCGGGCGACGGGCGGAAGGTCGCGGGATGCTCGGCATTGACCCGGCATTCGATGGCGTGGCCCTCGATGACGATGTCCGACTGCTTCAGCGAGAGCGGCGCGCCGGCGGCGATGCGGATCTGCTCGTTGACGAGGTCGATGCCGGTGATCATCTCGGTGACCGGGTGCTCGACCTGGATGCGGGTGTTCATCTCGATGAAGTAGAACTCGCCATCCTCGTAGAGGAACTCGATCGTGCCGGCGCCGAGATAGCCGAGCTCCGACATCGCCTTGGCGCAGATCGCGCCGATGCGGTCGCGCTCGCCGGCGTTGAGGGCGGGCGAGGGGCCTTCCTCCCAGACCTTCTGGTGGCGGCGCTGCAGCGAGCAGTCGCGCTCGCCGAGATGGACGGCGTTGCCGCGCCCGTCGCCGAGCACCTGGATCTCGATATGGCGGGGCTTCTCGAGATATTTCTCGATATAGACCGCGTCGTCGCCGAAATTGGCCTTGGCCTCGCTGCGGGCGGTGGCGAGCAGGACGGGGAGCTCCTCCTCGTTGCGCACCACCTTCATGCCCTTGCCGCCGCCGCCGGAAGCCGCCTTGATGATGACCGGGAAGCCGATCTCGCGGACGATCTCGAGCGCCTCGCCGTCGTCGGAGACGCCGCCTTCCGAGCCGGGAACGCAGGGGATGCCGAGGCGCTTGGCGGTGCGCTTGGCCTCGATCTTGTCGCCCATGGAGCGGATATGCTCGGCCTTGGGGCCGATGAAGGTGATGTTGTGGCGTTCCAGGATCTCGGCGAAGCGGGCGTTCTCGGAGAGGAAGCCGTAGCCGGGATGGACCGCGTCGGCGCCGGTGATCTCGCAGGCGGCGATCAGGGCCGGGATGTTGAGATAGCTGTCGCGGGCGGCCGGCGGCCCGATGCAGACGCTCTCGTCGGCGAGGCGCACATGCATGGCGTTGGCGTCGGCCGTGGAGTGGACCGCGACGGTGGCGATGCCGAGTTCCTTCGCCGCGCGCAGCACGCGCAACGCGATCTCTCCGCGGTTGGCGATCAGGATCTTGTCGAACATCTTGAACTCGCCGTCCTTGCGCCCGGCCGTCACTCGATCACCAGCAGCGGCTCGCCATACTCGACCGGCTGGCCGTCCTCGACCAGGATCGCGGTGACCGTGCCGGCGCGCGGCGCGACGATGTCGTTGAAGGTCTTCATCGCCTCGACGAGCAGGATGCGCTCGCCCTGCTTCACGACGCTGCCGATCTCGACGAAGGGCTTGGCCTCGGGCGAGGGGCGCCGATAGGCGGTGCCGACCATCGGCGAGTTGACGGCGCCGGGATGGCCCGCGCCGGGCTTGGCGTCGGCGGCCGGTGCGGCAGGCACAGGCGCCGCCGGAGCGGCGGCGACGGCCGGCGGAGCCGCGGCCGGTACATGCACGGTGGTGGCGAGGCTGCGGGCGACGCGGACGCGCAGATCGCCCTTCTCGACCTCGATCTCGGTGAGGTCGGTCTGGTTCAAAAGTTCGGCAAGCTCGCGGACGAGGTCCGGATCGATCGGGCTCTTGGTCGCCATGGCGGTATCACCGTCTTCTTCGGATTAGCGCTTGGGACGGTGGTCTTCCGCCATCCCGCTCGTGTTGTTCAGGCGGCCGAGGCCGCGGGCTCCATCCCGGAGGGCGCGCCGATCCTCCGCTCCGCCCGGAGGGGCGCGGCAGGGGAAAGCCCGCTGCCGGACGCGGCCGGCAGAACGAAGGAGTGACCTTTCGGATCGGGCGTGGCGACCATGAAGGATGTGGATTCCAGGAACCGCGCGAAGCGGCGGACGCGTCCTCTTAAACGCTGCGGGCCGGCAGGGGAAGCCTGAAGGCTCCCTCGCCGGCCCGCAAAGGGCGGTCATGGCGTGCCGGATCAGCCGGCGCAGTCGGTCTTGCCGCAGCGGCGCACCGATTCGAGCTTCTGCTTGAGGGCGGCCTCGCCGACGGCGCCAAAGACGACCTCGTCGCCGATGACGAAGGCCGGCGTGCCCGTCAGGCCAAGCCGGTCGCCGAGCGCCACGGTGTCCTCGATCGAGGCCTTGGTAGCAGGGGCGTCCATGTCCTTGCGCAGGCGCTCGACGTCGATGCCGAAATCCTTGGCGACCTCGATTGCCTTGGCGCCGTTGATGCGGCCCTTCACGCTCATCAGCTTGTTATGGAAATCGAAGTATTTCGGGCCCTGGATCTGGTTCTTGAGCGCGATCGCGACGCGGCTCGCCTCGAGCGAGTCGGGGCCGAGGATCGGGAAGTCCTTGAGCACCACCTTGAGCTTCGGATCGGCCTTGGACAGGGCGGTGACGTCCTGCATCGCCCTTTTGCAGTAACCGCAATTGTAATCCATGAACTCGACGAGAGTGATGTCGCCTTCCGGGTTGCCGATGATGATCGAGGTCGCCGGATCGACGAGGCGCGCCTTCTCGGCCGCGACCGCGCCGCGCTGCGCCTCGGCCTGGGCGACGGTGTTGCGCCGCTCCAGCTCGACCAGCGCGTCCTGGATGATCTCGGGATTCTTGACGATGGTTTCGCGGACGAGATCGACGATGGCCTTGCGCTGCTCCGGCGTCAGCGGCGCCTTGTCCTGGGCGAGCGCGGGGGCGGCAACCGTCGCGAGCCAGACGCCGAGCGTGAGGCCGGCGGGCCTCAGGCCGGAGCGCACCAGGCCGGTGAAGGTCGGGAAAGCCATGTCGTCATCCTTTCGCTGTCGGTGCCCCGGCGAGCGGGGGGCCGGCACAGAAGCGTGTCAGCCTGTGCTTGTGGTGGCTCGGCCGCCAGGCGTCAAATCACAGCTTTGCCAGCGGTTGCAGGCGAGGGCGGCCTCGGCTACGCCCGCTGATGGAGCGCCGCAACCGGACAGGACGATGCAGAAGCCAACCCTCCCACCCGCCGAATCGCCGCTGTCCGGGTACCCCGCCATCGCGGAGCGGGCCGAGCGCGTCGCCCCCTTCATCGTCATGGACGTGATGAGCCAGGCGGCGGCCATCGAGCGCCGGGGCGGCTCGGTGGTGCATATGGAGGTCGGCCAGCCCTCGGCGCCGACGCCGCGCTCGATCCGCACCGCCGTCTCCCATGCGCTGGAGGACGGACGGATCGGATACACCCAGGCGCTGGGGACGGATTCCTTGAGGGCCCGCATCGCCCGCCATTATCGCGAGGCTTATGGCGTCGCCGTGGCGGCCGAGCGCGTCGTGGTGACAACCGGTTCCTCCGGGGGCTTCATCCTCGCCTTCCTGGCCTGCTTCCAGCCGGGCGCGCGCGTCGCGATCACGGCTCCGGGCTATCCGGCCTATCGCAACATCCTGATCGCGCTCGGGCTGGAGCCGGTGGCGATCGAGGTCGGGCCCGAGACCCGCTTCGCGCTGACGCCGGAACTGATTGAGCGGGCGCATCGCGAGAAGCCGCTCGCCGGCGTGCTGACGATGAGCCCGGCCAATCCGACCGGCGTGGTGATGCGCCCCGAGGCCATCGCCGACGTCGCCGCCTGCTGCCGCAGGCTCGGGCTCTGGTACATCTCCGACGAGATCTACCATGGCCTGACCTACGAGGCGCCGGCGACCACGGCGCTCGCCGCCGATCCCGACGCGATCATCGTCAACTCCTTCTCGAAATACTACTGCATGACCGGCTGGCGCGTCGGCTGGCTGGTGGTGCCGGAACGGCTGGTGCGCCCGATCGAGCGGCTGCAGCAGAATTTCTCGATCTCGGTGCCCTATCTCAGCCAGGTCGCCGGCGAGGCGGCCTTCGACGCGACAGAGGAGTGCGAGGCGATCAAGGCCGGCTACGCGGCGAACCGGGCCTTCCTGCTCGCGGCTCTGCCGGCGATCGGGCTCGGCGATTTCCTGCCCGTCGACGGGGCCTTCTACATCTATCTCGACATCGGCCGGTACTCGAACGATTCGATGAGCTTCTGCCGCAACGCGCTCGAAGGGGCCGGGGTCGCGATCACCCCGGGGCTCGATTTCGACGAAGGCCGGGGCGGGCGCACGGTGCGCCTGTCCTTCGCCGGCTCGCTCGCGGAATGCGAGGAAGCGGTCTCGCGCCTCGGGACCTGGCTCGGGCGGCGCTGAGCGGCCGGGCGATCGGCGGTCAGGCGAGCAGGAACGGGCGGAAGCCGACGGTCGCCGGCGCGGCGCCGGTGATCGCGAGGCGCTCGGCGCAGCAGGTCGCATGGGCGCCGCGGTCCCGCTCGCTTCGCTGCGATACGGTCGGCATGGAGGCCGGGGGGCATCTGCGGGCCGATGGGGCGGCTGCCTTCGCGCTCGACGCGGATCGCGATGACCAGGACGAGCAGTTCGGGCACGCCGACGCGGAACCAGCCGACCGCATGCCAGCGAGGAAGGCGAGCCCAGGAGCAGCACCGCCGAGAGGCCGGTCAGAATCAGGCGTTCCGCGCTGCGGGGCGGCGGCATGCCAACTCCGTCACCGATTTGCGACCAGGCGATGATGCCGTGTTTCGCGGCTGCCGCCAATGGCGGGCGCTCGTCACGAAAAAGGCCCGCTGCGGAACAGCGGGCCCTGTTACGGCAACGATATCGAGGTTCAGGAGCGTCCGGCGAGCCGGTTCCACCAGCCGCCGCGCTTCGGGCGCGTCGGGTCGGGCTGGGTCAGCACGACCGCGACCGGCTCCTCCGCCGGGGCGGAGGCTGCGGGGGCCTCCGGCTCCGGGGCAGGCGCGGGCTCGGCGGTCGCCGGCTCAGGAGCCGCTGCCGTTGCCGGCGTCTCCGCCGGAGCGGATTCGGCCGGGGCCGGCTCGGCCGCGGGCACGCCGTCCTCGGTGATCGGAACCACCTTCTTGCGCGAGCGGCTGCGCTTCGGCTTTTCGGCCGGGGCGGCTTCGGCGGGGGCCGCGTCGGCCGCAGCGGCCTCGGTCGCCGTGGGAGCCTCGGCGGCCTCCGGAGCCTTGGCCTCTTCGGCCACCTTGACGGCCTTCGGCTTGCGGGCGCGGCTGCGCTTGGGCTTGGCTTCCTCGGCGGGCGGAGCGGCTTCCTCGGCGGCGGCCGGCTCGGCCGCGGCTTCCGGCGCCTCGCTCACAGGGGCCTCGGCAACGGACTCGGCCGCGCCGGCTTCGCTGGCGGCGGGCTCGTCGCCCTCGTCGCCGTCGTCGTCGCTCTCGCCCTCGCCATCCGCGCCTTCGCCCTGCAGGCTCTGGTCGCGCTCGCCGCCGCGCCGCCGGCGCCGCCGGCGCCGGCGGCGGCGGCCGTCGCGGCCTTCGGCGTCGCCGCGCTCGCCCTGGGCGTCGTCCGCGACCGAGACGTTGTCGCCGGCCTCGGCGTCGAGGGCAGCGGCCTCGGCGGCGGCGTCGAGCGCCTCGTCATCGACATCCGAGGCGAGCGCCTCGGCCTTGAAGGGCGAGGGCACGACCCGGGCCTCGTTGCCGACGAACTCGCCGCGCTCGACCTCGAAATAGCGGGTGCCGAGCAGGCTCGCATCGGTCGAGATCGTGATCGTGACGGCGAAGCGGTTCTCCAGATCCGCCAGATGCGCGCGCTTCTGGTTGAGGACGTAGAGCGCGACCTCCGGCCGGGTGCGGACGGTGAGGTTGTGCGAGGCGCTCTTGATCAGCGTCTCCTCCAGCGCCCGCAGGATCTGCAGCGCGACCGACGGCGTCGAGCGGATCATGCCGGCACCGGCGCAGTGCGGGCAGGGCACGGAGGAGCTTTCGAGCACGCCGGTGCGGATGCGCTGGCGCGACATCTCGAGCAGGCCGAAGGCCGAGATGCGGCCGACCTGGATGCGGGCGCGGTCGTCCTTCAGGCACTCCTTCAGCTTCTTCTCGACGGCGCGGTTGTTCCGGTTCTCCTCCATGTCGATGAAATCGATCACGATGAGGCCGGCGAGGTCGCGCAGGCGCAGTTGCCGGGAGATCTCCTCGGCGGCTTCGAGATTGGTCTTGAGGGCCGTGTCCTCGATATTGTGCTCGCGGGTCGAGCGGCCCGAATTGATGTCGATCGCGACCAGCGCCTCGGTCTGGTTGATCACCAGATAGCCGCCGGACTTGAGCGTCACCGTGTTGGAGAACATCGCGTCGAGCTGGCTCTCGACGCCGAAGGCGGCGAAGAGCGGGGTCTGCTCGCGATAGGGCTTCACGCTCTTGGCATGGCTCGGCATGAGCATGCGCATGAAGTCCTTGGCCTCGCGATAGGCCTCCTCGCCGGCGACGTGGATCTCGTCGATGTCCTTGTTGTAGAGGTCGCGGATCGAGCGCTTGACGAGGTTGCCCTCCTCATAGACCAGCGCCGGGGCGACGGACGCCAGCGTCAGCTCGCGCACGCTCTCCCACATCCGCATCAGATATTCGTAGTCGCGCTTGATCTCGACCTTGGTGCGCGAGGCGCCGGCCGTGCGCAGGATGAGGCCCATCCCCTCCGGCACCTCCAGCTCCTGCGCGATCTCCTTCAGGCGCTTGCGGTCGTCGGCATTGGTGATCTTGCGCGAGATCCCGCCGCCCTTGCCGGTATTGGGCATCAGCACCGAATAGCGGCCGGCGAGCGAGAGATAGGTGGTCAGGGCCGCGCCCTTGTTGCCGCGCTCCTCCTTGACGACCTGGACCAGGATGATCTGGCGGCGCTTGATCACCTCCTGGATCTTGTACTGGCGGCGCGACTGGCGGTGCGGGCGCTCGGGCATGTCGTCGAGGGCGTCGCCGCCGCCGAGCTGCTCGGGCTGCTCCTCGTGCTCGTCATGGTCCTCGCCGTTGTCGTCCTCGCCGTCCTCCGAGGGCGCGCGGGCTTCCGACGCCGGCGCGTCGGCGCCGTCCTCGCCGGCAGGCGCGTCCCCGGCCGCGGGCTCGCCGCCTGCGGACGGCTCCGGCGCGGCGACCGTCTCGAAGGTCAGCGGCGCGGCATTCCCGGCGGCTTCCTCGCTTGTCGACTCGGCGACCGCCGGGGCGAAGAACTCGCCGAAGGCGGGAGCGCCCTCATTGACCATGGCGGCTTCCTTGCCGTCGGTCTCGACCCGCTCTCCGGCCGCCTCGCCGGCGACCTCGACCTCGGCCGTGACGGTCTCGTCCACCGCCGCCTTCTTGGCGCGGCTGTCGCGATCGCCGCGACGGCCGCGGCGGCCGCGCTTCTCGCGCCGTTCCTCGTCGCGCTCCTCGTCGCGCTCGGCCCGGGCCTCGTCGTCGAGCAGCGCCTGCCGGTCGGCGACCGGGATCTGGTAGTAGTCGGGGTGGATCTCGGAGAAGGCGAGGAAGCCGTGCCGGTTGCCGCCATATTCGACGAAGGCCGCCTGGAGCGACGGCTCCACGCGGGTCACCTTGGCGAGATAGATATTGCCGCGAAGCGGCTTGCGGCTGGCGGATTCGAAGTCAAATTCCTCGACGCGCGATCCGCGCACCACCACGACCCGGGTCTCTTCCGGGTGGGTGGCATCGATAAGCATTTTGTTGGCCATCAGAAATTTCCATAGGCGCGGCCGCCGGCCGGGCTGGCGAGCTTGCGAAAACAATTCCGCCGCTGCGAACCGAGGCGCCGCTGAAGGGCCGGCGGGAGCCGGCTTGTTGCAGGAGGGAGAAGTCGGTCTGAACAGGAATGCGATTCGGGAGGGCCCAGCGGGCGAAACGCCCGGCGCCATCCCGCAGGTTTGAACGATTCACCGATGATACGTGCGGCGTCGCTTGCCCCGTCATCTGCCCTGACCTGCGGTCCGCCCGTCCTTCGACAGGCGCCCCGCGTTTGCACGCTCGCGAGACAGGACAGGGCGCAGAACTCGCGATCCCGGTCCCGCCCTCTGCGGACGATCCGTTACGGTCGACCTGCTGCCCCCGCCCCGAACGGGCAGAGGCCCAGCCTGCACCGGACGCCGACGGATGGTTCGATCCGGATGTGTCCCGCGGGCAGGCTGAAGGGCAACCACGTTCCATTACAGATAGGTCACAGTGTTTTGCAAGTCACATCGCAGCCGGACCGCGCGCGATGCATGGCGGCGCGGTTCATCGCTTCGCCGCGGCATGGTAACGCCCTGTTAGGAAATCGGATCGCCTATGGTTAAGCATCGGTGACGGCAAGCGGGATTTTTCATCTGTTTTCGCGCATTCGTCAGAGCGGGCAGGGCGCCTTCGCAGCCATGCGCCGGGTCGCGTGTCCCGCCGCATGGCGCCGCGCGGCCGCGGCGGCCGGGCTGTGCGCGGCGCTCGGCGTCCTTCCAGCCCAGGGCGAACCCGGCCGGCCGCAAAGCGAGTTTCCCGTCGCGACCGATGCGCGGATCGAGCAGCAGGGCGAGACGGTCAGGCTGACCATGGCGCTCTCGGCGGTCGTCGCCGTCGACGCCTGGGTGCAGGCCGCGCCCGACCGGGTCATCGTCGAATTGCCTTCGACGAATTTCCAGATCCAGCCCGGCGCCCGCAAGAGCGCCGGCTTCGTCAGCGGCTACCGCTTCGGGCTGTTCACCACGGACAAGGCCCGAATCATCATCGACCTGTCGCAGCCGGCGGCGATCGTGAAGGCCGAGGCGCGGGCGCTGCGCGGCGGCCTCGGCGAACTCGCGATCGAGCTGAGGAAGACCGGGCGCGCCGAATTCCTGGCCGAGGCCAGGGCCCGGAAGGCGAGCGCTCCGGCTCCGGTGGCGGCGCCGGAGCGGCCGCCGGGCGAGGCGCGCCGCACGGTAGTGATCGATCCGGGCCATGGCGGCATCGATCCGGGCACCGTCGTCGCTTCGATCGCCGAGAAGTCGGTGGTCCTGGATTTCGGCCTGGCGCTCAAGCAGCAGCTCGAGGCCGGGGGGCGCTACCGCGTGGTGATGACCCGCGACGACGACCGCTTCGTGCCGCTCGCCGAGCGCGTGAAGATCGGGCAGGACGAGAAGGCGGACCTGTTCATCTCGATCCATGCCGATTCGCTGACGCAGGCGCAGGACGTGCGCGGCGCCACCGTCTATACCCGCTCGGAGCGCGCCACCGACGCCGAGGCGGCCAGGCTCGCGGCCAAGGAGAATCAGGCCGACGCGGTGGCCGGGCTGGAGCCCGGCGAGGAGGATCCGGACGTCGCCGGCATCCTGATGGACCTGGCGCGGCGCGAGACGCGCACCTTTTCCGGCGTCTTCGCCCGCAATCTGGTCGACAAGCTGGGAGCCTCGGTGCGGATGCACAAGATCCCGCTGCGCTCGGCTCGGTTCTGGGTCCTGAGCGCGCCGGACGTGCCCTCGGTGCTGATCGAACTCGGCTACATGTCGAGCCCGAAGGACGCGGAACTGTTGACTTCGCCCGAATGGCGCGGAAAAGCGGTGGGCGCCGTCGGGGCGGCGGTCGACGAATATTTTGCCCGCGAGCGCGCCTCGGTCGGGCAGGCGGCCGAGAACCGGCACGCGCAGTAGTTCGCGAGGAAGCGCGGGTTGGCATGGATTGTGGTCGTCAGGCCACGGTTCCGCCATCTCGGTCATGTTATAGCTCCACGTTGCGAAGCGCCCCGATCCGGCGCCCGCCGGATGGAGAAATGGGGTCCGGGACCTGAGATGCGGTTTATCCTGCGAATCTTCGGCTGGCTGTTCGCCGCGGGCGCGATCGCCTTCGTGATCGGCGCCGCCGTGGTCGGCGGCCTGATCTGGCATTACTCGCAGGATCTGCCCGACTACGCCCAGCTCAGGAACTACGAGCCGCCGGTGATGACCCGCGTCCATGCGGGCGACGGCAGCCTGATCGCCGAATATGCGCGCGAGCGCCGCCTCTATCTGCCGATCCAGGCGGTGCCGAAGCTGCTCGTCGACGCCTATATCTCGGCCGAGGACAAGAATTTCTACAAGCATATGGGCGTCGACCCCGAGGGCCTCGTCCGCGCCGCGATCTATAATTTCCGCAACCGCGGCGCCAATCGCCGGCCGCAGGGCGCCTCGACCATCACCCAGCAGGTGGCGAAGAACTTCTTCGTCGGCTCGGAGCAGTCGCTGGAGCGCAAGATCCGCGAGGCGCTGGTCGCGCTGAAGCTCGAATCGACCTATTCGAAGGACAAGATCCTCGAGCTCTATCTCAACGAGATCTATCTCGGCGCGCCGGCGCCGGGGCTCGGCAGCTACGGCATCGCCGCCGCGGCGCTGAACTATTTCGGCAAGTCGGTGCACGAGCTGAACCTGCAGGAGGCGGCCTATCTCGCGGCCCTGCCGAAGGCGCCGAGCGATCTCCAGCCCTTCCGCAACACCGACCGCGCCATCGAGCGGCGCAACTACGTCATCGACCGCATGGTCGAGAACGGCTACGTCAAGCGCGAGGTCGCGGAGGCGGCCAAGAAGCAGCCGCTCGGCGTCAATCCGCGCCAGGTCTCGCCCAACAACATCGCCGCCGGCTATTTCGCCGAGGAGATCCGCCGCGAATTGCAGGACCGCTACGGCGAGAAGAAGCTGCTCGAAGGCGGCCTCTCGGTGCGCGCCACGGTCGACCCCAAGATGCAGCTCATGGCGCGCAAGGCGCTGGTCGACGGGCTGGTGCGCTTCGACGAGGCGCGCGGCTGGCGCGGCGCGATCCAGAAGCTCGACATCGCCGGGCAGGACTGGGGCAAGGTGCTGGGCGAACTGCCGGTGCTGGGCGACGTCGCTCCCTGGCGGCTCGCGGTGGTGCTCGAAACCAGCGGCGACAGCGCCAAGCTCGGCCTGCATCCGCTGCGCGACAATGCCGGCATCCTCAATGCCCGGCGCGACACGATCACCCTGGCCTCCGACGGCATCAAGTGGACCCGGCGCGCCCGCGTCTCGCAGGCGGTCTCGGTCGGCGACGTCGTCTATGTCGAGCCGATCGCCAACCGGCCGGGCTATGCCCGCCTGCGCCAGCTTCCCGAGATCAACGGCGCCATCGTGGTGATGGATCCCTTCTCCGGCCGCGTGCTCGCCATGGTCGGCGGCTTCAGCCACGACCAGTCCGAGTTCAACCGCGCCACCCAGGCGCTGCGCCAGCCGGGTTCGTCGTTCAAGCCCTTCGTCTATTCGACGGCGCTCGACAACGGCTACACCCCGTCGAGCATCATCCTCGACGCGCCGATCGAGATCGATCAGGGCGGCGGGCTCGGCATGTGGCGGCCCGAGAATTTCGGCGGAAAATGGAGCGGCCCGCGCACGCTGCGCTACGGCATCCAGTTCTCGAAGAACCTGATGACCGTGCGCCTCGCCAAGGATGTCGGCATGCCGCTGATCGCGGAATATGCCCGCCGCTTCGGCATCTATGACGATCTCCAGCCGGTGCTGTCGATGTCGCTCGGCGCGGGCGAGACCACCGTGATGCGGATGACCGCCGCCTATTCGATGCTGGTCAACGGCGGCAAGCGCATCCGCCCGACGCTGATCGACCGCATCCAGGACCGCAGCGGCAGCACCATCTTCCGGCACGACCAGCGCGTCTGCGAGGGCTGCAACGCCGATAAATGGGCCAACCAGCCCGAGCCGCGGCTGGTCGACAACCGCGAGCAGGTGATCGATCCGCTGACTGCCTATCAGATGGTCTCGATCCTCGAAGGCGTGGTCAATGCCGGCACGGCGACCGTGGTGAAGTCGGTCGGCAAGCCGCTCGCGGGCAAGACCGGCACCACGAACGACGCCAAGGACGTCTGGTTCTGCGGCTTCTCGCCGGATCTCGCCGTCGGCGTCTATATGGGCTTCGACAAGCCGAAATCGCTCGGCACCTCCGCCACCGCCGGCCAGTATGCCGCGCCGATCTTCCGCGACTTCATGACGGTCGCGCTGAAGGACAAGCCGGCGACCCCGTTCCGCGTGCCCGCCGGCATCAAGCTGATCCGCGTCGATCCCAAGACCGGCATGCGCACCAGCGGCGACGGCGGCATCCTCGAGGCCTTCAAGCCCGGCACCGCGCCGCCCGACAGCTATTCGGTCGTCGGCTCGCCGGGCGACGGCAGCGTCGTTCCCGGCGCGGGCGCCGGCGGCCGCGCCATCGGCTCGGGCACCGGCGGCCTCTACTGAGCTCGTGGCGCCGGCCGTTCGCGGCCGGCTTGCCGTGATGAGGCCGCGATTTCCGCTGGCGGCGATCCGTCCGGCCGGGCCTCTTGATGTCACAGGGAAACATGCGCTCGTCCGGGCGCGCTCCGGGAAACCGGGCCGGAGCGCTTCGGGCCCGGAGCCCGGATTTCCGCGGCGCTCATCCTCGTGCCGTCCGCGGTTCGCAGCCACGGGCTGCCTCCGCGATGACCGCGCATGTCCATGAAAGCGAAACGCTCCCCGAGGGCAGGGCGACCGTTCGGTCCGGCTCCCCGGGCCGATTCCGCACGGATCGCGCCGGGCCGGGGGAGGCCGCCGCGGCGCACGGGAACGCGCGCGAGGCATACGCGAAACGCGACCCTTCATCCCGCAGTGCAATGAAGCCTTGACACAAGGGAGCGTTTCCAACACTCGTGCTGCTCGCAAGTCGCTGAAAACGTACGCTTTTTTTATTTATTCCAATGTGAGGCTGCAAGCTCCCGCTGCACACGCCGATGGATAGTCGACGAGAACGTGCAAGCGATCCCTGTCTCAGGCGGCGGGCCGGGAGGAGCGGCGACCGAGCGATGGACGTAGGACTGGTCATGACAAAGCTGTTCCGTTCGGTGTTCCTCGCAGCGAGCCTGCTGCTGCCGCCGGCCTCGGCCGTGCTGGCCCAGGCGCCCGATCAGCCGCAGCAGGCCGCTCCCTCGACCGCCCAGCCGACGCCGTCGCCGGCTCCGGCGCCCGCCGCACCGGCGGGGCAGCCGGCCCTGCCGACGGAGCCGCTGCCGCCGGCCGCGCCGCAGATGGGGATCGCGCCGCCGAGCGCGGCCCATCCCGCGCTCCCGCCGGCCGATGCGCCCGCCGCTCCGGCGGCGGCGAATCCTCCCGCAGCCGCGACCCTGCCGCACGACCTGTCGCCCTGGGGCATGTTCATGGCGGCCGACATCGTCGTGAAGGCCGTGATGATCGGCCTCGCCTTCGCCTCGCTGGTGACCTGGACGATCTGGCTCGCCAAGGCGCTCGAACTNNCGCGATCGGCGCGCTGCTCGCCGCGGCCCAGGACGAGACGCGCCGCTCGGCCGATCTCGGCGAGGACGGCACCAAGGAGCGCACCGCGATCGCGCTCTCCCGGATCGAGGCGCGGGCCGGCCGCAACATGGCGCGCGGCACCGGCCTGCTGGCGACGATCGGCTCCACCGCGCCCTTCGTCGGCCTGTTCGGCACGGTCTGGGGCATCATGAATTCCTTCATCGGCATCAGCCAGTCGAAGACCACCA
Source organism: Hyphomicrobiales bacterium (assembly GCA_900466745.1). Classification (GTDB taxonomy): domain Bacteria; phylum Pseudomonadota; class Alphaproteobacteria; order Rhizobiales; family Beijerinckiaceae; genus Allobosea; species Allobosea minatitlanensis. The sequence continues at coordinate 21,361 of UBNE01000007.1, forward strand.
ACCTCGCCGTGGTCGCGCCGGGCATCGCCGAGGCGCTGCTGGCGACGGCGATCGGCCTGGTCGCGGCCATCCCCGCCGTCATCATCTACAACGTCTTCGCCCGTGCCATCACCGGCTACCGCGCGATGCTGTCGGACGCGTCGGGCGAGATCCTGCGCCATCTCTCGCGCGATCTGGAGCGGCGCAGCCGCGCCGCCGCCGCGCCGGCGCGCGCGCCGCTGCAGGCCGTCCAGCCGGCCGCGGCGATGCCCCGCATGCCGGCGGAGTGAATCATGGCCGTTTCGCTCAAGGATCCGCAGGACGGCGATCTCGGCGAAGTCGCGGACATCAACGTCACACCCTTCATCGACGTCATCCTGGTGCTGCTGATCATCTTCATGGTGGCGGCGCCGCTCTCGACCGTGGACGTCGCGGTCGACCTGCCGGTGTCGAACGCCCAGCCGCAGCCGCGACCCGAGACGCCGGTCTTCCTGACCGTCAAGGGCGATCTCTCGCTGGCGCTCGGCAACGACGCGGTGCCGCGCGAGGCGCTGCAGGCGACGCTGGACCAGCGCACCAGCAATGACCGCGAGCAGCGCATCTTCCTGCGCGCCGACGGCGCCGTGGCCTATCGCGAGCTGATGGAGGTGATGAACCTGCTGCGCAAGGCCGGTTATCTCAAGATCGCGCTGGTCGGCCTCGAAGACACCGGGCAGGGCGCTCCGGCGGCCGGGCCATGAGTCTGCAACGCTCCTCCCAGCCGCGCTTCTGGCCGGCCGCCCTGCGCTGGAGCGCGGCTGCCCTGGTGGTCGCCGGAGCCCATGGCGCGGCCGGCTGGGCGGTGGCGACCTGGCAGCGCGCCGAGGCTGCGGCCGGCGCGCCGCCCGCGGCCGTGATGATCGAGCTCGCCCCGCTCGCGGTGGCGCCGGAGACGCCGCCGCAGGAGATCGCGCCCGGACCGCAGATGGTCGAATCCGAGCCCGAGCCGCCGCCGCCAGAGCCGGTCGAGACACCCAAGGAGCCCGAGCCGCCGCCGGAGGAGCCGGAGCCTGTCGCGCAGCCGGAGCCGGAGATCAAGATCCCCGAGCTGCCGCCGCTGCCGGATCCGGCGGCCGTGCTGTCGCCGCCGCCGAAGCAGGAGCCGCCACCACCGCCGAAGGAGGTGAAGCGCAAGCCGCCGCCGAAGCCGAAGGTGGTCCAGCGCAGGAAGCTGGTGAATCCCGACAAGCCCCGGTCCGAGCAGAATTCGGCGCCGACCGCGCAGGCGCAGATCGCGCCGCGCGCCGCCGCTCCGGCCTCCGGCGCGTCCTCCGCCTCGCCGGCGGCGACCGCGAGCTGGCGCGGCACGCTGATCGCCCATCTCAACCGCTTCAAGCGCTTCCCGACCGGGGCGAACCCGGGCACGGTCCAGGTCGCCTTCAGCATCGACCGCGGCGGGCGCGTGCTGTCGGCGCGCCTCGTGCGCGGCTCGGGCGACGCGGCTCTCGACCAGGAGGCGGTCGCGATGATCCGCCGGGCGAGCCCGGTTCCGCCGCCGCCCGACGGACTCGGCGGCGGCTCGATCTCGCTCTCCGTTCCGATCAGATTCTCGCGATAGGGATCGTCCGGGATTGAACCGGCGGCGTTTCCGGCGGTTAATCCCGGCAGTCGCAGAGAGGAGATTTGCGATGACCGTATCGAAACTGGCCGCCGGGCTGCTGCTGGCGCTCCTGTGCAGCGGCTGCGTCACGATGGAGGAGCGAAGGGCGGCCGACGAGGCGCGCTGCCGCTCCTACGGCTTCCGGGTCGGCAGCGAGGGATTCGCCAACTGCCTGCTGCAGGTCGACCTCGATCGTTCGGCCGACCGGCGCTACCAGTTCGACCGCTTCGACGCAGGTTTCGGCGGCCCCTGGTACGGCTGGCGGCGCTGGTAGCGGCCGCGCCGCGACTGGCGGCGGACCTCCAGACAGAAAAAAGGGCCGCGCGGAGCGCAGCCCAAGTCTAGGGAGGAAACGCCCAAGGAGGGCGGCGCAACATCTCTGCTGCGCTGCATCCTAAATAGGAGGGCCACCCGCCTCCCGCAAGGGCAAAAGGGTAGCATTGCTGACTTATTTTTGACCCGATGAAGATCGCTGAAAAATCAACGCATTGACCATCGATACCGGCCGCGCGGTCTCGGTTCGGCGGTGTTTTTCCGCTGCGGCCGGAGCCCCGGGCCTGGCTCTGCCGGCAGGCGGCGAGACGGGGCGCAGGAGCGAATCCCGCGCTCCGCTCGCGCATGGCTGCGGGCGCCGATCAGCCCAGAGACATCGTCAGCGGCGGCTTGACCTCGGGCGGCAGCGGCGAGGTGTAGCCTTCCTTGCCGAGGCGGGCCTTGTGATCGGCCTTGGCGGCCGCCATCAGCGCCGGATCGCTCAGCACGGCGGCGCCGGTCGCGGCCATCGCCTTGGCGACATGGACCATCGCCTTGTGCGCGGCCGGCGCCTTGCCCTGCGCCACCACCTGCCAGGTGTGGAAGGGCGTGCCGAGCGCGACGGTCGGCGCGTGAGCCTGCACGGTCGGCACGGCCCAGCTCACATCGCCGATATCGGTCGAGCCGATCGCCGGGTTGCGCTTCGCGTCGCGCGGGACGAGGAAGTCGGCGAGCGGTGCGCCGGTATCCGGCATGCCGATGGTGCGCCAGATCGCGGCGATGTCCTGCGGCGAGAGGGTGGCGCGGATCTTCTCGGCGAAGGCCTTGTCGGCATCGTCGAAATGCGGCGGGCCGAGCTCCTCCATCACCTTGTGCATCGTCTCTTCGAGCGGCGTGTTGGCGAGGAGGTCGGAGACGGCGCTGACGATGCGCATCTCCATCTTGGTTTCCGTCATCAGCGCGGCGCCTTCGGCGATCTTCTTCACGCGCTGGACGAGCTCCAGCATGCCGCGCAGGTCGCGGGCGCGGATCGAGTAACGCACGCGCGCATGGGCCTGCACGACGTTGGGCGCGATGCCGCCGGTGTCGAGCAGCGCGTAGTGCACGCGCGCGTCGCTCGGCATGTGCTCGCGCATGTAGTTGACGCCGACATTCATCAATTCGACGGCGTCGAGCGCCGAGCGGCCGAGATGCGGCGCGGCGGCGGCATGCGAGGCGCGGCCGGTGAAGACGAAATCGGCGCGGGTGTTGGCGAGGGCGAGGGCCGGCGCCACCTCCCAGAAGCTCGACGGATGCCAGGAGATCGCGATATCGGCGTCGTCGAAGGCGCCGGCGCGGACCATGAAGGCTTTTGCCGCGCCGCCTTCCTCGGCCGGGCAGCCATAATAGCGCACGCGGCCGGGGATCTTGTTCTCGACGAGCCAGTCCTTCATCGCGACCGCGGCGAGCATGGCGGCGGAGCCGAGCAGGTTGTGGCCGCAGCCATGGCCGTGGCCGCCGGCCTCGATCTCCTTGTGCTCGGCGATTCCGGCCTCCTGCGACAGGCCGGGCAGGGCGTCGTATTCGCCAAGGAAGGCGATGACCGGGCCGCCTTCGCCGGCCTCGCCGATCACGGCGGTCGGGATGTCGGCGACGTTCTCGGTGACGCGGAAGCCCTGATGCTTCAATTCGGCGATATGCTCGGCGACGGAGCGCTTCTCGGTATAGCAGACCTCGGGCATGCCCCAGACCCGGTCGGAGAGCGCGATCAGCCGCTCCTTGTTCGCGTCGACATGCCGCCAGAGATCGTTTCGATTGTCCATGATCGTTCCGCCTTGATGAAGGCGGCATATGAGCAAGGCTTCCTGTCATAGTCCAGACGCCCTGCGCATGGCGGAACGGCGCTTTCGCCGTCATTCCGGGGCGATCCGCAGGATCGAGCCCGGAACCCAGACCCGATGCCCTGCTGCGCGAAGGCGGGTCCGATCGGGGCAAGTCTCGATGGGCCGCATCGGTTCCGGGTTCCGGGCCCATGGCTTCGCCATGTCCCGGAATGACGACGAGGTGAAAGCCATCGGTCGGCCGAAGCCGTCCTGCGCAGTCAGCCCTTTCCCCGTGCCGGCGTCGCGGCGGCGAAATCGCTCAGAATCGGGCAGTCGGGCCGGTGGTCGCCATGGCAATGCGCGGCGAGGTGCCGGAGCGTGTCGGCCATCGCCTTGAGCGCGGCCGCCTTCGCCTCGAGCTCGTTGATATGGGCCATGGCGAGCTTCTTCACATCGGCGCTGGCGCGGCCGCGATCCCGCCAGAGCGCCAGCAATGCGCGGGTCTCCTCCAGCGAGAAGCCGAGGTCGCGGGCGCGCCGGACGAAGCGCAGCGTATGCACGTCGTCATCGGCATAGACCCGGTACTGCGCCGCGCTCCGCGACGGCGGCTCGATCAATCCGATGCTCTCATAGTAGCGGATCATCTTGGCGCTGACGCCCGAGCGGGCCGAGGCTTCGCCGATGTTCATCGTCACGTCTCCACCTTGAAGCGCCTGAGCCGCAGCGCATTGGCGAGCACGCTGACGCTCGACAGCGCCATGGCGAGCCCGGCGAAGACCGGCGAGAGCAGCACGCCCCAGAGCGGATAGAGCAGGCCGGCCGCGACCGGGATCAGGATGGCGTTGTAGCCGAAGGCCCAGGCGAGATTCTGGCGGATATTGGCGATCGTCGCCTTGGAGAGCGCGATCGCGCGCGGTACCCCCATGACGTCGCCCGACATCAGCACGACATCGGCGCTCTCGATGGCGATGTCGGTGCCGGTGCCGATGGCGATGCCGACATCGGCCTGGGCGAGGGCGGGGGCGTCGTTGATGCCGTCGCCGACGAAGGCGACCCGGGCGCCGTCCTTCTGGAGGCCCTTGACGACCTCGGCCTTGTCGGTCGGCAGCACCTCGGCGCGGATCTCGTCGATGCCGAGCTGGCGGGCCACGGCTTCGGCGGTGCGCCGATCGTCCCCCGTCACCATCGCGACCTTGAGGCCGAGCTCGTGCAGCGTCCTGATCGCGGCCGGCGTCGTCTCTTTGACCGCGTCGGCGACGGCGATGACGGCGGCGAGCCTGCCGTTGATCGCTGCGTAGAGCGGTGTCTTGCCGGCCTCGGCCAGCGCCTGCGCCCGGCCGGTGAAAGCGGAAACGTCGATGCCGTCCTGCTCCAGCAGCCTGTGGCCACCGATGGCGACCTTCCTGCCTTCGACCGTCGCGGTGACGCCGCGGCCGGCATCGCTGGCGAAATCCGCCGGCTCGGCGAGCGCGAGGCCGCGCTCCTTCGCCGCCGCGACGATGGCCAGCCCCAGCGGGTGCTCGGAGCGGTTCTCGGCCGAGGCGATCAGGCGCAGCACCGCGTTCGCCTCGAAGCCCGTGGCCGGCTCGATATCGGTCAATTCCGGCTTGCCCCGGGTCAGGGTGCCGGTCTTGTCGAGCGCCACGATCGCGACGTCCCGCAGAGCCTGCAAGGCGTCGCCCTGCCGGAACAGGATGCCGAGCTCGGCGCCGCGGCCGGTGCCGACCATGATCGAGGTTGGCGTCGCGAGCCCCATGGCGCAGGGGCAGGCGATGATCAGCACCGCGACGGCATTGACCAGCGCAAAGGACAGGGCCGGGCTTGGGCCGAAGAACAGCCAGACGAGGAAGGTCACGAGCGCCACGCCCATCACCGCCGGCACGAACCAGAGCGTGATCCGGTCGACCGCGGCCTGGATCGGCAGCTTGGCGCCCTGCGCCTCCTGCACGGTGCGCACGATCTGGGCGAGCAGCGTGTCGGAACCGACCTTGCGGGCGGTGAAGCGCAGCGCGCCGGAGCCGTTGACCGTGCCGCCGGTGACGAGGCTGCCGGCTTCCTTGCGGACGGGAGCGGGCTCGCCGGTGATCATCGATTCGTCGACGAAGGAGGAGCCTTCCGTGACCTCGCCGTCGACCGGCACGCGCTCGCCCGGCCGCAGGATCACGCTGTCGCCGGGGCGGACCTCCTCGACCGGGATATCGCTCTCGCGGCCCTCGCGCAGCACGCGGGCGGTCTTGGGCTGGAGTGCGATCAGGCTGCGGATCGCGGCGCCGGTGCGGCCCTTGGCGCGGGCCTCGAACCAGCGGCCGAGCAGGATCAGCGTGACGATGACCGCGCCCGATTCGAAATAGGTCAGCGCCGTTCCTTCCGGCAGCAGGCCGGGGAGGAAGGTCGCGGCGCTGGAATAGAGCCAGGCCGCGCCGGCGCCGAGCATGACCAGCGTGTTCATGTCGGGGGCGCCGCGCAGCAGCGCCGGCAAGCCCTTGCGCAGGAAGACCAGCCCCGGCCCGAACAGGACGATGGTGGCGAGGACGAAGGAGAGGATGCGCAGATTCCCGTCGCCGAAGGTGCCGGAGAGCCAGTGGTGCAGGGCCGGCACCATATGGCCGCCCATCTCGATCACCAGCAGCGGGATCGTCAGCGCGCCGGCGAGGAGGACCGAGCGCCGCAATTGCGCCTGCTCCTGCGCCTTCGCCATCGCCATATGGTCGTGATGGCCGGCCGCGTCGCCGTCATCGGACTTGAGCGGGCTCGCCTCGTAGCCGGCTTTCTCGACCGCCTCGACGAGCGCGGGAATGAGATCGCCGCCGGTCAGCGCCTTCACGCTGGCGCGCTCGGTGGCGAGATTGACGGTGGCGTCGACCACGCCCGGCACGGCGCGCAATGCCTTCTCGACATGGCCGACGCAGGAGGCGCAGTTCATGCCGTCGACGGAAAGCTCGATGGTCTGCTCGGCCGGCTGGTAGCCGGCTTGGCGCACCGCTTCCTCGACGCGCTTCAGCACGTCGCCGCGCCTGTCGCCATCATTGGCGAAGGTCAGATGCGCCCGCTCCGTGGCGAGATTGACCGCAACGGACTCGACGCCGGGAACCGCCGCGATGGCGCGCTCGACCCGGCCGACGCAGCTCGCGCAGGACATGCCCTCGATGCCCATGTCGAGCGTCGCCAGCTCGTCCTTCGTCTTGTCGCCGACCGTCATCGCCGTCTCCTTCATCGTGATGACGGTTCATATGGGGCTTCCCATCATGGGAAGGTCAAGGGAGGCGTGATGTCTTTTTCGGGCAACGGGTGATCGGGCCGCGAGCCTCGACCTTGGGGGCGCGCGTGATTTTCGCGGCCCCATGCTGTCATTCCGGGGCGCGCCCGAGGCGCGAACCTTCGTTGCGTCAAGCCCCGGAATGACGGGGGTGGGGTTGGCGCAACACGGCGGCTTCCGCGGCACCGCCGCGGGACAGCGTCAAGGGGTCTCGACCGAGACGCTCTTGACGATGGCGTAGACCGGCTTGCCGACCGCGAGCGCCAGATTTGCCGCCGATTTCGCGGTGAGCCGCACCACCAGCGCCTCGCCGGCGCAGTCGAGGCGCAGATGCACGGTGCTGCCGCCTTCGCCGCTGCGCTCGCCGATCTCGGCGATGCGGCCGGGCAGGATGTTGAGCGCGCTGGTGCCCTCGGGCGGGGCCAGGCCGAGCATGACGTCGCTCGCCATGATCCGGACCCGCAGGCGCTGCCCGGCCCTGAGCGCTCCGCGGGCGATGGCGAACTCTCCGGCCGGCGTCGCCAGCCGGGCGAGCCCAAAGGCCTCGTCGAAGTCCACGACCTCGGCGGCCAGCAGCGTGCTGGCCTCCGGCGCGCCGGGGCGCGAGGCGAGGTCGAGGCGCGAGAGGATTTCCGCCGTCGGTCCGCAGGCGCCGACCCGGCCCGCCTCGACCACGACGACGGTCGTCGCCAGGCGGGCGACCTCGGTCAGGGCATGCGAGACATAGACGATCGGGATGCCGACCTCGTCGCGCAACCGCTCGATATGGGGCAGGATCTCGGCCTTGCGGGCCTCGTCGAGCGCGGCGAGCGGCTCGTCCATCAAGAGCAGGCGCGGCTGGGCCAGCAGCGCGCGGCCGATGGCGACGCGCTGCTTCTCGCCGCCCGACAGCGCGCCCGGCCGGCGCTTTAGCAGATGGCCGATGCCGAGCAGGTCCAGCACCATGTCGAGCTCGGCCGGCTTGCGCAGCGCGCGCGGCACGAACCAGTGGCCGAAGAGCAGGTTCTGCCGCACGGTGAGATGCGGGAACAGGCGCGCTTCCTGGAAGACATAGCCGAGCCGGCGCCGGTGCGGCGGCAGCACGACGCCCCGCGCGGTATCGACCAGCGTCTCGCCCTCGACCCGGACATGGCCGGATTGCGGGCGGATCAGGCCGCCGATGACGTTGACGAGGGAGGTCTTGCCGGAGCCGGAGGCGCCGAACAGCGCCGTCAGCCGGCCCTGTGAGCGAAAGCTGGCGTCGAGCAGGAAGTCGCCCAGCTTGTGGCGGACGGCGATGTCGAGGACGGGCTCGGTCATTCGACCGCGATCCGCCGCCCGACCAGCCGGGCCATGACCTCGGAGAGGAAGAGGGCGGCGACCGAGATCGCGATCGAGATCAGCGTCAGCCGCATCGCGCCGGTCTCGCCGCCGGGAACCTGGGTGAAGGTGTAGATCGCCGAGGGCAGGGTCTGCGTCTCGCCCGGGATGTTCGAGACGAAGGTGATGGTCGCGCCGAACTCGCCCATCGCCTTGGCGAAGCACAGGATCATGCCGGCGAGGATGCCGGGCAGGCAGAGCGGCAGCGTTACCACGAGGAAGACCCAGGCCGGGTTGGCGCCGAGCGTGCCGGCGGCGGCCTCGAGCTTGCGGTCGACGGCCTCGATCGAGAGCCTGATCGCCCGCACCATCAGCGGGAAGCCCATCACCGCGCAGGCCAGCGCCGCCCCGGTCCAGCGGAAGGAGAAGACGATCCCGAACCACTCATAGAGGAACTGCCCGATCGGTCCGCGCCGGCCGAAGCCGACGAGCAGCAGGTAGCCGGTGACCACCGGCGGCAGGATCAGCGGCAGATGCACCGCCGCGTCGAGCAGAGACTTGCCCCAGAAGCGCCCGCGCGCCAGCAAAAGCGCGACGGCGAGCCCGAAAGGCAGGCTCGCCAGCATGGCGGTGGTGGCGACGACCAGGCTGAGCCTGACCGCCGTCCACTCCTCGGGCGTCAACCAATGGCTCAAGCCGGCCGGCTCACGACGCGGAGGCGGGCTTGTTGAGGACGGTGAAGCCCTGCTTCTCGAAGACCGGCTTGGCGGCCGGGCCGCGCAGATAGGTCAGGAAGGCCGCAGCGTCGGGATTGGTCGAATCCTTGGTGGCGGCGACGGGATAGACGATCGGCGGATGCGAGCCTTCCGGGAAGGCGGCGACGACCTTGACCTGGGGATCGGCGGCGGCGTCTGTGGCGTAGACGATGCCGAAGGGCGCCTCGCCGCGCGAGACCAGCAGCAGCGCGGCGCGGACATTGTCGGCCTGCGCGATCTTGTCCTTCACCTTGTCCCAGGCGCCGAGCTTCTCGAGCGCCGCCTTGCCGTATTTTCCGGCCGGCACGGAATCGACATTGCCCATGGCGAGGCGGTTCGAGCCCAGCGCGGCGGCGAGGTCGACCCCCGGCTTGAGCTCGACCTTGGCCGTCGAATCCTTGGCGGCGACGAGCACGATCTTGTTGCCGAGCAGGCTGACGCGCGTCTCCGGCTTGATCAGGTTCTTGCTCGCCGCATAATCCATCCAGTCGAGATCGGCCGAGATGAAGATGTCGGCCGGGGCGCCGCTCTCGATCTGCTTGGCCAGCGTGTTGCTGGCCGCGTAGGAGATCTTCGGCGCGGGCTTGCCGCTCTCCTTGACCCAGTTGGCGGCGGCCTCGTCGAGCGCGTTCTTCATGCTCGCGGCGGCGAAGACCACCAGTTCCTTGGTCTGGGCCTGGGCGGCGTCGAAAGCGGGCGCGAGCCCCATCGCCAAGGCCAGGCCCATCCCCAGCATCGTCCGGCGCTTGATCATGCTGTCCCTCATGATGTTGTCGTTGTATACGAACGGATATAGCGATGGTTGCCGCGCGCCCGCGGCCAAGTCAAGGATGGCCGGCGGCCACGGCCTGGCCGCGGCATCGGAAACGAAGAGGCAGCGATGAAGATCAGCGCGCGCAACCAGCTCAAGGGCAGGATCGTCGAGGTCGCCAAGGGCGCCACCACCGCGCATGTCCGCATCGATATCGGCGGCACGATCGTCACCGCCTCGATCACCAACGCCGCGGTCGACGACCTTGCCCTGACGGTCGGCAAGGAGGCTTATGCCGTGGTCAAGGCCTCCGACGTGATGATCGCGATCGACTGACCCGCGCCGGACCCGGAAGCGGGAACCGCTTTCGGGATCGGGCCGACGCAGCGAGGAAAGAGGCCGCCATGGTGCGCGAGAACGAGATCCGCGAGAACGAGGTCGCCGTTCCGCCGCCGCAGGCGAACGATGCCGGCCTCGTCTTCATCGGCACCATCCGCACGCCCTGGACCTCGCGGCTGATCTGCCCGCGGCAGGGCAGGGCGGACGGGCCGGTCTGCCGCATCGCGCTGTTCGCGCCCTGGGACCAGGCGCTCGCCGGCATCGAGCGCTTCGAGCGGCTGGAGGTGCTCTACTGGCTGCACCAGTCGCGCCGCGACCTCGTCCGCCAGAGTCCGGCCAGCAACGGCGAGACCCATGGCACCTTCGCGCTGCGCACGCCGGTCAGGCCCAATCCGATCGGCACTTCGATCGCGACCTTGGTGGCGCGCGAGGGCCCTGTGCTGCTGGTGCGCGGGCTCGACTGCCTCGACGAGACGCCGCTGCTCGACATCAAGCCGGACAGGACGCTGTTCAAGCCGATCGCCCCGCCGCAGCCGGGCGATTTCGAGACGGGGTGAGAGCCTGCCGCCGGCATCCGCTCACTTGTGCGGGTGCTTGTGGATCGGGTCGACCCAGTAGACCTCTTCCGGCTTCTCGACCGGGTCGACATCGGTGATGTTGACCACCACCGCCTCGTTGTCCGAACGCACCAGCACGCATTGCAGCGGGTTGTCGGGATCGGCGTTGATCTCCTGATGCGGCACGAAGGGCGGCACGTAGATGAAGTCGCCCGGCCCGGCCTCGGCGACGAATTCCAGCCGCTCGCCCCAGCGCATCCGGGCCTTGCCGCTCACCACATAGATCACGCTTTCGAGCTCGCCGTGATGGTGCACGCCGGTCTTGGCATTGGGCTCTATCGCGACCGTGCCGGCCCAGATCTTCTGCGCGCCGACGCGGGCGTGGTTAATCGCGGCCTGCCGAAACATGCCGGGCGTCTGCGCCGTGTTGGGGTCGAGCTTGTCGCCGGAGATCACCCGCACGCCGTCATGCTTCCAGCGTGGCTCCTCATGGGAATGCTCGTGCGGGTGGTCGTGCGAATGATCGTCGTCCATGGCGGCCTCCTTGCCCTCGGGACGAGGGCTGTGAACGGTGTCCGGTCAGCCTTGCTTCGCCGGCCCGGTCGCGATCGGCCGGTCGCTCGCGCCCCATTCCGACCAGGAGCCATCATAGAGCGCGCGGCCCGGCTTGCCGATGCTCTCCAGCGCCGTCGACAGGATCGCGGCGGTGACGCCCGAGCCGCAGCTCGTGATCAGCGGCCTGTCGAGATCGACGCCCGCCTCGGTGAAGGCGGCGGCGATCGCGGCGGCGTCCTTCAGCCGGCCATCGGCGATCAGGGCGGTCGCCGGCACGTTGAGCGCGCCGGGCATATGGCCCGAGCGGACGCCGGGGCGCGGCTCCGGCGCCTCGCCGCGGAAGCGGTCGGCCGGGCGGGCGTCGACGATCTGCGCCTCGCCGCCGGCGAGCGCTCCGGCGACATCCTCGGCGCTGGCCACGGCGGCGGCGTCGAGCCGGGCGGTGAAATTGCGGGCGGCGCGGGCGCGCGGCGGACCGTGCTCGATCGGCCGGCTCTCGGCCTGCCATTTCGGGAAGCCGCCTTCCAGGATCACCACGTCCTTTGCCCCGAAGCTGCGGAAGGTCCAGCGCACGCGCGGCGCCGAGAACAGGCCGAGGCCGTCATAGACGACGATGCGCATGCCGTCGCCGATGCCCATGGCGCCGACCGCCGCCGCGAAGTCCTCCGCCCGCGGCAGCATGTGCGGCAGGCTGGAGGCGGTGTCCTTCACCGCGTCGATATCGAAATGCACGGCACCGGGAATGCGGCGCTCGGCGAATTCGGCATGGGGGTCGCGGCCATGGGCCGGCAGATACCAGGAGCCGTCGACCACGACGACTTCGGGCGCGTCGAGATGCCCGGCGAGCCAGTCGGTCGAAACGAAAACGTCTTCGCGGGCCATGGTGATGTCCTCCGGGCGGGATCTTGTCCGAGCAGCCCGACCGCGCCGCCGGTCCGGGCAGGGCTTCGCCGCTAGCCCGGAACGATCTTGCCCGGAACGGCGACGGTGGGTCAGGCGGAGCGCAGCGTCAGGCGAGCGCGATGCGCACGCGCCGGTTCTGCTTGCCCTTCTTCTCGATGGCGGTGACGGCGAGCAGGCCGATCTCGGCGGTGTTGCGCACATGGGTGCCGCCGCAGGGCTGCAGATCGATGTCGCCGATGGCGACGAGCCGAACCCGGCCCGAGCCGCGCGGCGGCTTCACCGACATGGTCTTGACGAGGCCGGGATTGGCGTCGAGCTCGGCATCGGTGATCCAGCGCTCGGTGACGTCGGCATGGCGGGCGACGAGGGCGTTCAGCTTCTCGGCGACCTCGTCCTTGTCGAGCCCGCCCTCGGGAATGTCGAAGTCGAGCCGCCCGTCCGCGTCGCCGACCGAACCGCCGGTGACGGGGTAGGGCAGGACGACGCTGAGCAGGTGCAGGGCGGTGTGGACGCGCATGCGCTTGAGGCGCTTCTCCCAGTCGAGCACCGCCGTCACGGTTTCGCCGGGCTCCGGCGACGCCTGTCCTTCGAGCGGGACGTGGATCACGCGGCTTTTGTCCTCGGGATCGTAGATGGTCGTGCCGATCGCGATTTCGCTGCCGTCGGCGCGGCGCAGGCTGCCGGCATCGCCCGGCTGGCCGCCGCCGGTCGCATAGAAGACCGTCCGGTCGAGGACGATGCCGCCGCGCTCGTTGACGGCCGCGACCGTCGCGGCGGTCTCCTTCAGATAGGCGTCCTGGCGAAAGAGCAGTTCGGTCGGCATGGGCTTCCTGGTCTCGTGTCCTGCGGCGCGGCGCCGCTGTGCCGCAGACTGCACCGATTGCGCGCCGGGTGCCACCTCGCCGGCGGGATAACGGGGATGACGCGGCGGCGAGGCTTCCTGTGCCCCGCGCCGATGCCTAGATGGAGGTCCCGACCGGATCCGGAGCTGTCATGGCGTTGCCCCGCATGAAACCGCAGGACGGCGTCGCCTGGGTCACCGGCGCCAGCTCCGGCATCGGCGCCGCCGTGGCGCTCGAGCTGGCGCGGCGCGGCTGGACGGTCGCCGTCACCGCCCGCCGATTCGAGCAGCTCGAAGCGCTGGCGCGGCAGGCGCAGGGCCTGCCGGGGCGGCTCGTCGTCCATGCCGGGGACGTCACCGATGCGGCTTCGATGCGCAACCTGGTGGCGGGCATCGAGACGGTGCACGGCCCGATCGCGCTGGCGTTCCTGAATGCCGGCGTGGCTTCGGGCACCCCCGGCTCGCCGCTCGACCTGACGGCGTTCGAGCAGGCCATGGCCGTCAATTTCTTCGGCGTCGTCAAAAGCCTCTCGGCGATTCTGGAACCGATGCAGGGGCGGCGGCGCGGGCAGGTGGCCGTCACGGGCTCGCTGGTGGGCTATCGGGGCCTGCCGGGCGGCGCGGCCTATGGCGCCTCCAAGGCGGCGGCGATCCATCTCTGCGAATCGCTGCGCTTCGACTGCGAGGCCCTCGGCGTGCGGCTGCAGGTGGTCAATCCGGGCTTCGTCGACACGCCGATGACGCAGCGCAACGGCTTCGCCATGCCCTTGCTGATGTCGGCCGCCGAAAGCGCCCGGCGGATCGCCGACGGTTTCGAGCGCGGCGGCTTCGAGATCACCTTTCCGCGCCGCCTGGCCTTCCTGCTCAAGATCGGCCGCTGCCTGCCGTACCGCGCCTATTTCGCGCTGATGGCGCGCGTGGCGAGCCGGAGCCTGAAGCGAGGCTGATTCACCGGCTGCGGCCGTGATCGGTCGGGAGGATGGCAGGGGCGGTAGCGAAAAGGCAGTTGCGCAGATCGTGTCGAAAGGCGTTGCGCCAGATCAAGCCCCGGGCCGGCATCCATGGCTATCGTCCAGGCATCCACACAGTGACGAGGTGCCTCCATGTCCAACACGCCGCATACGCTTGCCGACGAATTTCCCGGGCAGATGGACGCGATCCACAAGCTCAAGGTCTCGAACGCCGAATTCGCCAGGCTGCTCGAGCAATACGACCAGGTGAACGATCAGGTCCATCTGGCCGAGACCAAGATCGAGCCGATCGACGATCTGAGCGAGGTCGAGCTGCGCAAGCGCCGTCTTCAGATCAAGGACGAGATCGCAAGGGCATTGGCCGACGCGTCCTGACCAGCGCGCCGGCCCGGCGACGCGCCTGTGCCGCCGCTGATCGCGATCCCGATCAGCGGCGGGGTCGCCGCCGGCAGCGGAGCCTCCGGCATGAGCGGATGGCGACCTTCGGCCGGGAATCGCGGAAGCGGACCACGATTTCAGGAAGGCGGACCGCCGCGAGCCGGCCGGCGCCTGAGCGGGCGCCATCACTCGCTCCGAGGGCGAAGCCGCGAGCGAAACGACCCGCCGGAAAAGCCGGCGGCCGGAAGAGCGAGGAAATCGCGGAAAAAGCGCAATAAAATCAGCGCTTGAAAATGCTGTTGGAGGCCTCGCCCGGAATCGAACCGGGGTGCAAGGATTTGCAGTCCTCTGCGTAACCACTCCGCCACGAGGCCTTCCAGCGAGGGCGGCCAGCGCCGCTCTCGCGACAGCGGCTATACCGACAAGCCGGACGCGCCGCAAGCCGCAACAGCCGGTTTCGCCGCCGCGGCATGAAGATGTGTTTTGCCGTCACAAGGGGCTTGCGCACCGCCGAGTGCGCGGCTATTACCCCGCCACCGTTCCCGGATAGCTCAGCGGTAGAGCAATCGACTGTTAATCGATTGGTCGCAGGTTCGAATCCTGCTCCGGGAGCCAGCAGTTTCAAGGGCTTGGGCGCGCGATCGCCCGAGCCCTTTTTCGTTGCGGCCGCCTGAAACGCAGACGCAGCAAAAGACGCGGCCCTGGGCCTCGCATGCGGGCGGGCTCGCAGACGGTCATCCCGTCCGCCGCGCCCGCGAGAACCGCTCCGCGAGGCCACGGGCTGGCTGAAGACCCGGGATTGCGTCATGGTGGCGCCACCGGCAGGGGCCGGCCGACCGGAGCGGGGCATGCAGACGCTGGATCATCTCGTCGTTTGGGTGATTGTCGGGCTGATCGGCGGCAGCCTGGCGGGGTTCGCGATCCGCTGGGAGCGGCGCGGATTCGGCCCGCTGCGGAATCTGGCCGTCGGGCTCGCCGGCGCCGTGGTCGGCGGCCTGATCTTCCGCTGGTTCCAGCTTTTCGCCGGCCTCGACGCCATCGCCATTTCCCTGCGCGACGTGATCGCCGCCTTCGCGGGCTCGCTGCTGGTCCTCGGAGCTCTGTGGGGCTGGCGCCGCTTCGGGCGTCCGCAGGACTGATTTTCGCTCGCCGGCCGGCGAGCCCGCCTTGCGCGAGCGCGCTTGCCTTTTGCGCTGCACTCGAACAGAAAGCTGCCATGAGCGGCGCCGCCGTGCCGGGCTTCTGGCGAGATGGCCTCGGAGCTGCGTCCGGGCGGCGGTGCAGACGGAGAGTTCAGGGCATGGAAGGTTTCACCGGGCTTCGCCGCAATATGGTCGATTGCCAGTTGCGGACCTATGACGTCACGGACCGGGCCGTGCTGGCGGCGGCGGACACGGTTCCGCGCGAGGTCTTCGTCGCGGAGAATCAGGCCTATCTGGCCTATCTCGACCAGGCGATCGAGCTGGCGGGCACCGGGCGGGCGCTGATGGCGCCGATGGTGATCGCGCGGATGATCCAGACGCTCGATCTCCAGCCCGGCGAGGCTGCGCTCGAATATGGCGGCGGCACCGGCTACGGGGCCGCCCTGATGGACCGCATGGGCGTGAAGGCGACGCTCTGGGAGACCGATCCGGCGGCGCGCGCGCTGGCCGTCGCGGCGCTGGCGCGGGCCGGAAGCGGGGCTGTCGTCGCCGAGGCCGAGCCGGCCAAGGGCTCCTTCGATGCGATTCTGGTGAGCGGCTCCTGCGAGGTCGAGCCGGCGAGCCTGTTTCCCCTGTTGCGGCAGGAAGGCCGCCTCGTCGTGGTCGAGGGAATCGGGCGCGCCGCCCGCGTGAAGCTCTACCAGAAGTCCGGGGAGGTCGTTGCCGGCCGCCCCGTCTTCGACGCCGCGGCGCCCGAACTCGCCGAATTCCGGCGCCCGCCGGAATTCGTGTTCTGAGGCCGGGGTGTCGCATTTTTGCGGCACCTGTTCACGGAAACCCGGCCCGGGGCGGCGACCGCTGTTGGCGGACGGCTCCGGGACAGGTATGAAATGAAGACTTCTGCCGAGGCTGGGGCGATGCCTGGGCGCGACTTGAGTGCGCACGAGAGGCGTCCAGTGGAAAGACGAAGCGATAAAAAGGGTTTGGGTCTCGGGGTCGGCACCGTCCTGACGGTGCTGCTCGCGGGCGGCTGGTCGGCGAGCGTGCAGGCGCAGACGATGGAAGCCGCGCTGGCACGGGCCTATGCCGGCAATCCGACCCTGAACGCCCAGCGGGCCTCGGTGCGCGCCACCGACGAGAACGTGCCGCAGGCGCGGGCCGGCTACCGGCCCAAGATCACCGCCTCCGCGGATATCGGAGCCAGCATCACCGAGTCGGAAATCCCCGCCCTGGCGAGCACGTCTCCCTATCACACCCGGGTCGATTCGCGCCTCGCGCCGCGCGGCGCCGGCGTGCAGATCACCCAGAACATCTTCGATTCCGGCAAGACCCGCAGCGCGATCAGCCAATCCGAATCGCAGGTTCTCGGCGCGCGCGAGACGCTGCGCAACACCGAGCAGAACGTCCTGCTCGACGCCGCGACCTCCTATATGAACGTGCTGCGCGACACCGCGATCCTCAACCTCAACCGCAACAACGTCGAGGTTCTGGAGGAGCAGCTCCGCCAGACGCGCGACCGCTTCCAGGTCGGCGAGGTGACGCGCACCGACGTCGCGCAGGCCGAGGCGCGCCTGTCCTCGGCGCAGTCGCAGGCCATCCTGGCCGAATCGAACCTCAAGACGTCGGTGGCGCGCTATCGCCAGAATGTCGGCATGGAGCCGCGTTCGCTCGCGCCCGGCCGGCCGGTCGAGAACCTGTTGCCGAAATCCTTGCCGGCGGCCCTCAGCCAGGCGCTGACCGGCCATCCGGCCATCGTCGCGGCGCTGCACGGCGTCGACGCGGCCGAATTGCAGGTCAAGGTGACCGAGGCCGATCTCGGCCCGACCTTCGGCGTCACCGGCTCGGTGCAGCAGCGCTACGATTCGCAGTATTACGGCGACAACCGGGTCTCGGCGAGCATCGTCGGCGCCCTGACGATCCCGATCTACGAAGGCGGGCAGGTCTATGCCCGCACCCGCCAGGCCAAGGAGACGGCCGGGCAGCGCCGGATCGAGGTGGACACCCAGCGCGACACCGTGCGCGCCGCGGTGATTTCGGCCTGGGGCGGGCTCGAGGCGGCGAAGGCGCAGATCGTGGCGGCGCAGGCCCAGGTGGAGGCGGCCTCGACGGCGCTCGCCGGCGTGCGCGAGGAAGCCAAGGTCGGGCAGCGGACGACGCTCGACGTGCTCAACGCGCAGCAGGAGCTGGTCAGCGCCCGCTCGACGCTGGTGACGGCGCAGCGCGACCGCGTCGTGGCGTCCTATGCCGTGCTCTCGGCGATCGGCAAGCTCTCGGCCCAGACGCTGAGGCTGAAGACCGCCACCTATGACGCGCGGCAGCATTACGACCAGGTCAAGGACAAGCTGTGGGGCACGCAGACGCCCGACGGGCGCTGAGCCCGGACGGCGTTCGCCCGGCCGCCGGCTCGGGGCAGGGCCGGCATCTCCCGGAAACGAGGCGGCGGAGCGGTTTTCTCCTGTGGGGGAAGGCTTTACCGCCTTGTCTGACCGGACTCACATGGAATACTGCGCGGTGGAGCGGCGTTGATTCCATCGGCGCGCGCGGTGCCCAACGGTCCGGACTGCCATGAACGCGCAAGCCAAGCCCAATGAACCGTCGATGGAGGAGATCCTGGCTTCCATCCGCCGGATCATTTCCGACGACGAAGCCAAGCCGGCCGGGGCCGCGCCGGCGCCTGCGGCTCCCGAGCCGGAGCCGGCCGTGATCGACGACGACGTGCTCGATCTGGGCACCGAGGCGGCCTTCGTCGCCGCCCCGCCGGCGGAGCCGGAAACGGCCGCTGCCGCTGACCAGCCCGAGGTCGAGGCCGATCTCGATTTCCGCGAGACCGAGGCCTTCGGTCCGCCGGCTCCGGCGGCGGAGGCCGCTCCGGCCGAGGCGGCGCCGATCGCCGCCGCCGCTCCCCGGCCCGAGCCGGCGCCGCAGGCGGTCGACATGGCGAGCCTGCTGTCCGATCAGGCCAGCTCGGCCGTCACCAGCGCCTTCGGCCAGCTCGCCAACACCGTCCTGAGCAACAATGCCCGCACGCTGGAGGACCTGGTCAAGGATATGCTCAAGCCGATGCTGAAGACCTGGCTCGACGACAATCTTCCCTCGATGGTCGAGCGTCTGGTGCGGGCCGAGATCGAGCGGGTCGCGCGCGGCGGGCGCGGCTGACCATCGGACCGGATATCGTAGTCGGTCCGATGGCCTGGACGCCTCGCTCCGCATCGGCTTTGCCGAAAACCACAGCCCGCTTTTCGGCGCGAGGCTCCAAGCCATCGCGTCGGCCGCCCGAAGCAGGCTGGCCGGCGTTCCGCCGCGCCTATTCCGCCTTGGCGAGACGGCCTGCCTTGGCCTCGGCCCTGCGGGCGGGCTTCCGCAAGCGGTCGAAGGCGCCGGCCTCGTTGAGGCGCTTGAGAGCGTAGCCCGCCACGGTCAGCGCCGCGGTCGGCGCGCCGAGGCGCGAGACCAGCATGGTGAGGCCGATGGCCAGCGGCCGGGGGTAGCGGCCCGACGCGGCCTCGACCGAGACCCACGCCCCGAGAAGGTGAACGAGAAGCTTCATCTGCCTGCCCTCAGAGACTGACTTTGCGGTGGTCGCCGAGCTGCGGCTTCGCCCCGGTCAGGGCGGCCGCGGCCATTTTCACACTGGTGACGATCTTGCCGGGGCTGTCCCAGTATTCCGCCGATGTCGGGCGCACGCGCAGGACGCGGATATCGGGATCGTCGGGGCTGTCCCAGAACAGCTTGTCGGCGGCCGCCCAGAGCGACTTCACCAGGGCGCGGTCGTCGAGGAGGGTGGCGACCCCGCCGATCGACAGATAGCGCTGGTCGGACGGGTCGGCGAAGGCGAGGCAGACGGCGTCGTTGAGCCGGATCTCGTCGTCCTTCTGGTCGCGCCGGTCGGTCAGAAAATAGATCGCATCGTCCTCGCGCCGGGCGTTCGCATGCATTGGGCGGGCGCGCAGCCCGTCTCCGTCGCCGTCATGCGTCACCAGCATCGCGAATTTGATCGAGTCGACGAGGTCCCATACGCGGTCCTGATCGTTGCGCGACATGCGGTTCTCCTGTTGCGGGTCGTGCCGATGCAACTGCCGGGCGCGGGCGAGGTTCCGTCGGCCCGGCGGTTCCGATGCGGGAACAACCCGCACTCTCGCGCGTAGAAGCTGCGCGCGCTCCACCAGAGAGGCAGAACGCGCGACCGTTGTTTCACCCCGGGGGAGCCTGCTCATGGCCAAGACTGCGACGAAATCATCCGCTGCCGCGAAAATCGTGAAGTCGAGCAAGATCGACCTGGCTTCCAACACCAAGACGAAGGTCGTGGGCCTGCTCAACGAGCGCCTCGCGGACGGAATCGATCTGGCGCTGATCACCAAGCAGGCGCACTGGAATCTCAAGGGGCCCGGCTTCATCGGCGTGCATCTGATGCTGGACGGCTTTCGCGACGAGCTCGACGTGCATGTCGACACGGTCGCGGAGCGGATCGCGCAGCTCGGCGGCATCGCCCTGGGCACGGCGCAGACCACGGAAGACGCGACCTCGCTCAAAGCCTATCCGACCGACATCATTTCGGTTCAGGATCACCTCGGCGCGCTGATCGAGCGCTATGCCGACGCCGGCAACAAGGTGCGCGAGGCGATCGACGCCTGCGACGAGGCCGGCGACGCCGATTCCGCCGACATCCTCACCGCCTATTCCCGCATGCTCGACAAATCGCTCTGGTTCCTGCAGTCGAATCTCGGCTGAGCCCGCTTCGGAGGCGACTGCCGGCGCGACGTCATCGAAAACGTTGACGCGCGCCCTTCGCATGCGCTCTTAAGGCGGCGAGAGCTTTTGGGCCGTAAAATTTTCCCGGCCGGGGCAGGTTCCCCGGCCTTTCTGCGTTTCGAGCGATGCGATGATGGACAAGACTTTCGAGCCGGCAGCCGTCGAGGCCCGGATCAGCAAGGCCTGGGACGAGGCGCAGGCCTTCAGGGCGGGCCGGGGCGCAGGCCCCGGAGCCGAGCCCTATTGCATCGTGATCCCGCCGCCGAACGTCACCGGCTCGCTGCATATGGGCCACGCGCTCAACAACACGCTGCAGGACGTGCTCTGCCGCTTCGAGCGCATGCGCGGCAAGGACGTGCTCTGGCAGCCGGGCACCGACCATGCCGGCATCGCGACGCAGATGGTCGTCGAGCGCAAGCTCGCCGGCGAGAACAAGACCGATCGCCGCAGCATGGGGCGCGAGGCCTTCCTCGCCGAGGTCTGGAAGTGGAAGGAGGAGTCCGGCGGCACGATCGTCAACCAGCTCCGCCGCCTCGGCGCCTCCTGCGACTGGTCGCGCGAGCGCTTCACCATGGATGAGGGGCTCTCGGCCGCCGTCCTCAAGGTCTTCGTCGGCCTTCACAAGCAGGGGCTGATCTACCGCGCCAAGCGGCTGGTGAACTGGGATCCGAAGTTCCAGACCGCGATCTCGGATCTCGAGGTGCTCCAGGTCGAAAAGACCGGCAGCTTCAAATGGCAGCGCGGCAGTGAGGAGCCCTTCGACGCCGCCAAGCTCGACAAGGCGCTGAACCGCGATCCGAACGGCCATCTCTATTATTTCAACTATCCGCTCGAAGGCGCGACCTACGATGCCGACGACGCTTCGACCTTCATCACGGTCGCGACCACGCGTCCCGAAACGATGCTGGGCGATACCGGCGTCGCGGTGCATCCCGACAACGAGACGATCGGCCATCTGATCGGCCGCAAGGCGGTGCTGCCGCTGGTCGGCCGCGTCATTCCGATCGTGCCGGACGACTATGCCGACCCGGAGAAGGGCACCGGCGCGGTCAAGATCACCCCGGCGCACGACTTCAACGATTTCGAGGTCGGCAAGCGCCACCGGCTCGACGTCGTCAACATCCTCGACGGCGAGGCGCGGATCACGCTCGCCGGCAACGAGGATTTCCTCGCCGGCGCGAAGCCGGAGGCGGAGACGCTGGCGCTCGACGGGCTCGACCGCTTCGCGGCGCGCCGCGAGGTCGTGGCGATGATGGCCGAGCGCGGCTTCCTCGCCAAGGTCGAGCCGCATGCGCATACCGTGCCCCATGGCGACCGCTCCGACGTCGTCATCGAGCCCTGGCTCACCGACCAGTGGTATGTCGACGTCAAGCCGCTGGCGCAGCGCGCGCTCAAGGCGGTGCAGGACGGGCGTACGAAGTTCACGCCCGAGAACTGGACCAAGGTCTATTACGACTGGCTGGAAAACATCGAGCCCTGGTGCGTCTCGCGCCAGCTCTGGTGGGGCCACCAGATCCCGGCCTGGTACGGGCCGGACGGCGAGGTCTTCGTGGCGGAATCGGAAGCCGGCGCGCAGGCGCTCGCGGTCGGCCATTACGGCGGGCCGGTCGAGCTGCGCCGGGACGAGGACGTGCTCGACACCTGGTTCTCCTCGGCGCTCTGGCCGTTCTCGACGCTAGGCTGGCCGCAGGAGACCCCGGAGCTCAAGCGCTACTATCCGACGGCGACGCTGGTCACCGCCTTCGATATCATCTTCTTCTGGGTCGCCCGGATGATGATGATGGGCCTCAACTTCATGGACGAGGTGCCGTTCCGCGACGTCTACATCCACGCCATCGTCCGGGACGAGAAGGGCGCGAAGATGTCGAAGTCGAAGGGCAACGTCATCGACCCGCTCACCCTCGTCGACCAGTACGGCGCCGATGCGCTGCGCTTCACGCTGGCGGCGATGGCGGCGCAGGGGCGCGACATCAAGCTCAGCACCCAGCGCGTCGAGGGCTACCGCAACTTCGCGACCAAGATCTGGAACGCGGCCCGCTTCGCCGAGCTCAATGGCTGCGCGCGGGCGGAAGGGTTCGACCCGGCCGCCGTCAAGCAGCCGCTCAACCGCTGGATCCTCAGCGAGGCCGCCCAGGCGGCGGAGGAGGCCGCGGCCGCCATCCCGAGCTTCCGCTTCAACGAGGCGGCGGGCGCGGCCTATCGCTTCGTCTGGAACCAGTTCTGCGACTGGTATCTCGAGCTCGCCAAGCCGGTGCTGCAGGGCGAGAACGTCGACGCCGCCGAGAAGGCCGAGACGCAGGCGACGGTCGCCTATGTCATCGACCTGATCTGCCAGCTTCTGCACCCCTTCATGCCCTTCCTGACCGAGGAGCTCTGGGCGCAGAAGGCCGCGGCCGGCGCGCCGCGCAAGCTCGCTGCCGGCGATGCCGCGCTGGTCTGCCTGACGCGCTGGCCCGACCTCGCCGGCCTCAAGGACGAGGCGGCCGAGGCCGAGATCGGCTTCGTCGTCGACCTCATCTCCGACATCCGCTCGGTGCGCTCGGAGGTCAACGTGCCGGCCGGCACGCAGGCGCCGCTCGTCCTCGTCAATGCCTCGGCGGCGACGCGGGCGACGATCGAGAGCTGGCGGCCGATGATCGAGCGGCTGGCGCGCGTCTCCGACATCGCCTTCGCGGCTGCCGCCCCGGCGCAGTCGGCGCAGATCATCGTGCGCGGCGAGGTCGCGGCGCTGCCGCTCGCCGGGCTGATCGACCTCGATGCCGAGCGCTCGCGCCTGACCAAGGAGCTCGCCAGGCTCGACCAGGACATCGCGGTCGTCGAGAAGAAGCTCGGCAATCCCGACTTCATGGCGCGCGCGCCGGAGGAGATCGTCGAGGAGAACCGCGAGCGCAAGGCGGCGGCGCAAGCGCGCAAGCTGAAGATCGCCGAGGCGCTGGCGCGGCTGGCCTGAAAAGGCGCCGCGACCGCATTGCGGCCACGGCTCCGTCGTTAAATTGACGCTGCGGGGAGAGAAGACTGGCGCTCCTCCCCGGAGATCGCTTAGATGCGCGCGGCGCAGTTCCGCCATGCGCAAGCTGGCGGCAGACAGGATCGGCAGAGCAGGAACCCATGCTCAAGCGGGCTTATGACTGGTGTGTTTCCTACGCCTCGCATCCGGCCGCGCCGTGGCTGCTTTTCGCGCTGACCTTCGTCGAGAGCTCGATCAGCCCGCTGCCGCCGATTCCGCTGCTGCTGCCGATGTGCATCGCCCGGCCGGACCGCGCCCTGTTCTATGCCGGCATCTGCTCGCTGGGCGCCGTGCTCGGCGGCTATGTCGGCTACGGCATCGGCTTCCTGCTCTACGACTCGCTCGGCGCCTGGCTGATCGGGATCTACGGCCTGCAGGAGAAGGCGGCCCATCTCATCGCGACCTCGCAGGACTACTGGTTCTGGGTGCTGGTCACCAAGGGGCTGACGCCGATCCCGTTCAAGATCGTCACGATCATGTCGGGCTTCCTGCATTTCGACCTGTGGAAGTTCACGGTCGGCATGGTCGTCTCGCGGGCGAGCTTCTTCGTGATGATCGCCCTGGCGCTGCGCTTTTACGGCGACGACATCCGCATCTTCATCGAGAAGCATCTGCCGATGGCGGCGCTGACTCTCCTGGCGGTTGTGGTGGGCGGCTTCTTCGTCCTGCCGATGGTGCTCTGATCCGGGCTGCGGGCCCGGGGCATACGCATTTTCGTGACATCGCTGCAACACTGTGGCGGGAACCCTTCCGGGAGCCCGCCGCCGCGCCCGGCCGCCGTGAAGCCGCCACAAAAGACGCCCAGCAAAAGGGCGGATTAAGTCTTTGAGATATAGACAAATTGAACTTTCGAGCCGCGGCGGGCGCGGTTTTTCCTGCGGGAACGGGGGTTCAGGGTCGACGTTGCAGCCGGCCCGATCGACATGGCAGTTTTCGGCCGTGCCAGTCTGGGGGGGACAGGACGAGTGGCGATGAAGGCGCGTGTGTTCGAGGAGTGGGGCAGGCCGGGCCGCCCTGCGGGCATGGGGCCCGCGGCTGCCGCCGGCGCTCCGCCGCGCGAAGGCGGAAGGCTCTTCCCGCGCGCGATCACAGGCGCGATCACAGGAATGCTCGCAAAGCGCCTTCGTGATGCCGAACTTGGAGCGCCTGCTGGCTGCCGGATGCCAGGGGACGCCAGCAACGAATCCGGAGTGCTGCGGAAAGGCGCGGAGATCGCCGGCTTTGCCGGAGGCCGCGCCCCGACTCACCCAGGAAGGGCGGGCGAAGCTCACTGCTATGCGGATATCTGACCTCACCATCGCATGCCTGCTGCTGTTCGTCGGCGCCCCCCAGGGCGCCCGGGCGCAGGACTTTGCCAATGGGCAGCCGCCGCTGCCGCCGCGTCCGATTCCCGGCATCGCTCTGCCCGAGCCGGGGCCGTCGCGCCCTGCCGTTTCCGACGACGCCGTGATCGCCCCGGCGCCGAACACGCCGACGGCCCATAGCGCGCTGCCCTTCGTGCCGTTCAGCAACGCCCGCGAGGCGCTGCGCGCCTGGATGCGCGATTCCTCGGCCGGCGATCAGGTCGGCGCCGTGCGCGCGCTCGAATACGCCGCCTCGCAGGGGCACCTGACCGCCCAGTACAAGCTCGGCCGGATGTATGCCGGCGGCGAGGGCGTTCCCGCCAATGATCTCAAGGCCTTCGAGTATTTCTCGAAGATCGCGGACGAGAATGCCGACGCCGCTCCCGGCACGGCCGCCGGCCGCATGGTCGGCAGCGCCTTCGTGGCGCTCGGGAGCTATTTCGCCGACGGGATCCGCGGCAGCTATGTGAAGCCCAATCCCGACCGCGCCTTCGACATGTTCAACTACGCCGCCTCCTATTTCGGCGACCCGGACGGGCAGTACAATCTCGCGCGGCTCTACATGAAGGGGCAGGGCACGGCCCGCGATCCCCGTCAGGCGGCGCGCTGGATGAAGCTCGCGGCCGAGAAGGGCCATGCGCCGGCCCGCGCGGCCTTCGGCGAGATGCTGCTGCGCGGCGGCGAGGGCGTGCCGCGCCAGCCCGTCCTCGGGCTGATGTGGCTCGCCCTGGCCCGCGACGGCGCCGATCCGGTGCGCGAGAGCTGGATCATCGAGCGCCATGACGCGGCCTTCGCGGCGGCTTCCGCCGCGGACCGCCAGGCGGCGACGGCGCTGCTCGAGCGCCAGCAGCTCGCCGGCAGCGGCTCGCCGACGATGCAACGCTGATCGGCGCTGCGGCTGCCGGCTCCGGCCGATCCCAACCCAGCCGGAGCTTCGGCAGGCCCGTTTCCGTCGCGGCCGTGATGGAATGCATCTCATCGCTTGATTGGCGCCGAACCGGCTTCGCTGGCAGGAATGGCAGGGCCGTCGCGCGCCTGCGCCGCGCGGTGAAGGCCCCATCAGGCACGCGAGCGGGATCCGTCATGCCGAGCTTTCCCTACGAGACCGTCGACGTCTTCACCGACAAGCCTTTCGGCGGCAATCCGCTCGCCGTCTTCACCGATGCCCGCGGCCTCTCCGACGCGCAGATGCAGGCGCTGGCGGCGGAGATGAACTACAGCGAGACCACCTTCGTCCTGCCGCCGGACGATCCGGCCAACGATGCGCGCGTGCGCATCTTCCACCGCACGGCCGAGATGCCCTTCGCCGGCCATCCCAATGTCGGCACGGCCTGCGTGCTGGCCCGCCACGGCCGCGACCGCAACGGCGTGCTGCGCTTCGAGCAGATGGCGGGGCTGGTCGAGATCGCCATCGAACGCAATCCGGCCGGGGCCGTGACCGGCGCCGTCATCGCCGCGCCGCAGGCACTCTCGCTCGGGATCGAATTGCCGGCAGACGGCATCGCCGCCTGCGCCGGGTTGCAGGCCGGGGCCATCCTGACGGCGGCGCATCGCCCGGTCCAGGCTTCGCTCGGCGTCCAATTCGTGCTGGCGCAGGCGGCGCCCGAGGCCCTGGCCGGCGCGGCGCCCGACCTCGTCGCCTTCCGCAAGCTGGAACGCCAGCATGCCGGGCTCCAGGGGCGGCTCTCGCTCTTCCTCTATGCGCGCGACGGCAACCGCATCCGGGCGCGGATGTTCGCGCCGCTCGCCGGCACCTGGGAGGACCCCGCCACCGGCAGCGCCAGCGCCACGCTCGGCGCCCTGCTGCTCTCTCTCGATGGCGGCGAGGCGGCCTCCTACACCATCACCCAGGGCGTCGAGATGGGCCGGCCGAGCCTGCTGAACGTCGCCTCGCGCCGGGCCGAGGACGGCTATCGCTCCCGCGTCGGCGGCGCCTGTGCGCCGATGTTCCGCGGCGAGGCGGAGCTCTAGCGAGCCCCAGCTCGGCCCGCGCCCGCCGCGTCAGCCCGGCGGCGACGAGGCGGTGGCTCTCGCGCAGATAGTCCTGCAGGGCGTCGTCCGGCATGCTCTCGCCGGAGAGCCACTGGATCCATTTCATCCCGCGCGAGGCGAGATAGGGCGCGGGCCTGAGACCCGGCTGGTCCTTCAGGATGTCATAGGCCAGCGGCGAGCATTTGAAGCTCACCGCCACCGCGCCATCGGCCTGCGCCCGGGCGATGGCGAAGACCTTGTCGCCGACCTTCCAGACATCGGCGCCGCCCCATTGCACGACATGGCGCGCCGCCGGCAGCGAGGCGCAGAAGGCGTTGCAGGCGGCGGGCGTCATCGGCTCAGTAGCTGTCGGCGTCGATGCCGTGGCGCGCAGCGGCCGCCCTGATCTGCGACCAGGTCTCGTCGTCGAGCGGGATGCCGGCGGCGCCGCGCTCGATCCGGACCCGGCGCTCCTTGTCGCCCGGGGCGAGCACGGGGTTGGCCGGGTCCTGCGGCCTGGCGGCGCGCACGAAGGCGAGATAGCTGTCGATGCGGCTGCGGCGCAGATCGGCGTCGGGCTCGAGCCGGGCAGGGTCGATCAGCACCCCGAAGAGCGAGTTGATGATCCAGCTCTTCTGCGGCTTCTGGTCGATGCGCGCCGCGCCCATCAGCCCGGCCGAGAGCAGTTCGGCGATCAGCGACAGGCCGGCGCCCTTGTGGTCGCCGAAGGGCAGCAGCGCGCCGAGCGGATGGTCCGGGCTGGCGAAGACATGGGCGGGGTCGGTGGTCGGGCGGCCCTCGCCGTCGATGATGTAGCCGGGCGGCACCTGCTCGCCCTTGTTGAGCGCGACGCGGGCCTTGCCATGGGCCATGCGGCTCGTCGCGAAATCGAGGATCAGCGGCTCGCCGCCGGGAACCGGGATGCCGATGGCGTGCGGATTGGTGCCGAAGCGCGCCTCCTTGGCGGCGAAGGGCGCGACGATCGGCGGGCGGCCGGCGACATTGACCCAGAAGAACGAGATCAGCCCGGCCGCCGCGGCGACCTCGGCATAGTGGCCGATGCGGCCGATATGGTGCGAATCGAGCAGGTTCACGATCGCGACGCCGGTCTGGCCCGCCATGGCGGCGGCGCGGTCGACGGCGTTGCGCGCATTCGGCTGGCCGAGCGCGATGTTGCCGTCGACGATCAGGAAGGGCGCCGCCTCGACGCGGGTGACGCCCTTCGATTCGGGCTTGAGGTTTCCATCGGCAAGCGACTGGAAATACAGCGGGATCATGCCGACGCCATGGCTGTCGTGCCCGCTGAGATTGGCGAGAACGAGGTGGTCGGCGGTCTCCTGCGCTTCCGCCTCGCTCCAGCCGGCCTTGGTGACCATGTCGCGGATCAGGGAGCGGAGGGCTTCCGGGCGGTGCAGCTTATGGGACATGGCTTCGCAGATGCTGGGGATCGATGGCGCTCCAGAGTGCATGATGGCGGGCGAACCGCAATGCGCCGGGCGGGGCAACGCGGTCCCGCGGATGCATGGCGGGCGCGCGGCCGCGCGCGGCATCTCGACGGCAGCCTCCGCAATCCCTATCTTAGGAGCGCAATCTTGCTTCACCGGGCCTTGAACCCGGTCGAGGAGGACAGACGATGTTTTCGATTCCCGGCCTGAAGGTCATCTCCCTGACCGATGCCGCCGCCGCCCGCATTCGCGAGATCATGGCGCAGACCGCAGGGGATGCGACGCCCGCGCTCGGCCTCCGGGTCGGCGTGAAGAAGGGCGGCTGCGCGGGAATGGAATACACTTTCGAGATCGCGCGGGAGATCAACAAGGGCGACGAGATCGTCACCGAGAAGGAGGCGACGGTGATCGTCGACGCCAAGGCGGTGCTGTTCCTGCTCGGGACCGAGCTCGACTTCAAGAGCGACCGTTTTTCCTCGACCTTCGTCTTCAACAACCCGAACCAGGTCTCCGCCTGCGGCTGCGGCGAATCCGTCGAGATCAAGCCGCGCAGCGAAGGCGCGCTGGCCGCCTCCTGAGCCGCGATCGCCATCTGCAAAAGCGAACTGCGGACCGAAACGGTCCCGGCTGCCTAACTACGGCTGCCCCTGGATTGCTTCGCGGCGCCCGCAAATGACGGCGAGGTCTCGGGAGGGCGGAGCGGAAGCTTCAGGCGACGCGGCTCGCCAGCTCCACGGCTTCCTCGGTGACGGTGCGGTTGCGGCCGTCGCGCTTCGCCCGCATCATCGCCTGATCGGCCCGGTCGACGAGCGAGCCCGCCGTATCGCCGCGCCGGTACATGGCGACACCGAGCGAGATGGTGATGCGGCCGAGATTCTCGTTGGTCGAGCGCTTGACCAGCTCGCGCGTGAGCAGGGCCTGCCGCACCGTCTCGGCGCCGAACTTGCCGGCGATGAGGTCGGACTCGGGCAGGATGATCGCGAATTCCTCGCCGCCGAAGCGGCTGATGATCGCCTTGTCCTTGAACTTGTCCTTCATCGTGCGCGCGACGAGGCGCAGCACCTGGTCGCCGGTGAGGTGGCCATGGGCGTCGTTGAAGCGCTTGAAGAAGTCGATATCGGCCATCACCAGCGCAAAGGGCTCGCGCCGCAGCGTCGCCTGATCGATCGACTTCTGCAGCATCTCCTCGAAATGGCGGCGGTTGGCGAGGCCGGTCAGCGGGTCGGTCAGGGCTTCGGCGCGGGTCGATTCCAGCGCCTCGCGCAGATTGCGGATCTCGTTGGCGCTGTTGCGCAACTCGGCTTCGAGCTGGGCCTTGCGCGTCACCTCCTCGCGGGTCGACAGCACCAGCGCCTCGACCCATTCGCGCAGTTTCTGCCGGTCGCTCACCGGCGGCACGTCCTCGGACATCGCCGTCAGCCGGCCGTGGTAGAGCTCGCTGGAGCCGAGCGCCTTGTCGACCAGCGCCATCATCGCGTCGATCTCGCCCAGCACCTGCAAGCTGGTGCGCTCGGCCTGGCGCGAGAAGCGCTCGGTGTTGATGAAGCGTTCGTAGAGGCTGTCGATGTCGGCGGCGGTGATCTTGCCGTCGCCGCCGGCCAAGATCGCGTTCAGCGCGATGCTCACCGCCGGCATTTCGCCGCTCAGATGGGCGTACCAGACCTCGAAGGCGCGGGGATAGCCCGGCGAGCCGTGCCGGCGCATGGCCGTGACGACGCGCTCGGCCAGATCGTGATGGGCGGAAACCGGGGCCTCGTCCATGACATGCCATTCCCGTGCGAAGCGGGTCGCGGCTTTCGGCCACGTCAGCTTCGATCGTTCAATCGAAGCGGGACATCCTGTCCGTATCTACGGCGGCATGCGCCCGTCCACCGCGATACGAGCCGTATCGCGGCGGCGAAAACATCGCGCGAAAGCCGTTAAGATCGGGTTTACGAAGCCGCGTCAGCCGATGCGGACAGGGCGCAGCAGGAAGGCCGGCACGTGATCGCCGAGGCCCTTGACCTGCGGCCCGTCATCCTCGTCGCGATTGCGGCGGCGCTCGCCGCGTTCCTTGCGCTCCGGGGTGCCGGGGCGGATCGGCTCGGCCTCGTGGCGCGAACGCTGGCGGCGCGCCTCGCGGCGCTCCTCCACGGCCTCGACGGCGGGGGCGGCCTCGGCTTCGCCATGGTCGCGGCGCTTGCCGTCGCGCTCGCCGCGGCCGCGGCCGCGCGCGGAGGAGCGCTTGTCGTCGCGCTTGCCGCGCCGTTCCTCGCGCGCCTCGCCTGGCGGCAGGGCGTCGAGCCCGGGACCCTCGAAGGCGATGGTCTGGCCGGTCAGCTTCTCGATGGCGGCGACGAGCTTGTCGTCATGGCGCGTGACGATGGTGAAGGAGGCGCCTTCGCGGCCGGCGCGGCCAGTGCGGCCGATGCGGTGGACATAGTCCTCGGCATGGGTCGGCACGTCGAAGTTGAAGACATGGCTCACCGCCGGGATATCGAGGCCGCGCGCCGCGACATCCGAGGCGACGAGGATCGGGTTCTCGCCGGTGCGGAAGGATTCGAGCGCCGCCATGCGGGCGTACTGGTCCATGTCGCCATGCAAAGCGACGGCGGGGAAGCCGTGCCGCAGCAGCGATTTGTGCAGCGTCGCCACGTCGCGCTTGCGGTTGCAGAAGACGATGGCGTTCTGCAGGTCGGTCGCGCCCTTGATGAGCTTGCGCAGCGTCTCGCGCTTCTCGAAATCCTGCGGATTGGAGGCGATCAGGCGCTGGGTGATGGTCGCGGCGGCGGTGGCGGGGCGCGAGACCTCGACGCGGACCGGATTGTGCAGGAACTGCTCGGAGATGCGGGTGATCTCCGGCGGCATGGTCGCGGTGAAGAACAGCGTCTGCCGGGTGAAGGGGACGAGCTTGCAGATGCGCTCGATGTCCGGGATGAAGCCCATGTCGAGCATGCGGTCGGCCTCGTCGATGACGAGCAGCTCGACGCCGGTGAGCAGCAGCTTGCCGCGCTCGACATGGTCGAGCAGGCGGCCGGGCGTCGCGATCAGCACGTCGACGCCGCGGGTGATCTTGGCGTCCTGGTCGCCGAAGGAGACGCCGCCGATCAGGAGCGCGACGGAGAGCTTCTGGTTGACGCCGTAGCGGGTGAAGTTCTCCTCGACCTGGGCCGCGAGCTCGCGCGTCGGCTCCAGGATGAGGGTGCGCGGCATCCGGGCGCGGGCGCGGCCCGTTTCCAGGATCGTCAGCATCGGCAGGGTGAAGGCCGCCGTCTTGCCCGTGCCGGTCTGGGCGATGCCCAGCACGTCCTTGCGGGCCAATACATGTGGAATGGCTTGGGCCTGGATGGGAGTCGGTGTGCTATAGCCGGCGGCCGTGACAGCCGTCAGAACCTTTTCACTCAG
The DNA here is from genome assembly GCA_900466745.1 of Hyphomicrobiales bacterium. Taxonomy (GTDB): domain Bacteria; phylum Pseudomonadota; class Alphaproteobacteria; order Rhizobiales; family Beijerinckiaceae; genus Allobosea; species Allobosea minatitlanensis. The sequence goes on from UBNE01000007.1 coordinate 52,679, forward strand.
GCCGAGTTCGGCAAATGACATCGCGTTTCGCGCTTCTTCAGAGTCGGTGGCACATGGCGGGAAGACCTCATCAACCGCCACGCTGGCGCGACAACTGGACCTGCGCGCCTTCGGACCGCTGTGGAATGCAAAGAAAATGCGGCAAAGTCAATCACGTAGCCTGAAAAGGACGCTTTTTGCCTGATGAAGGACCCTCTCGTTCTCGTTCCCGGCCTCAGTTGCAACGCCGCACTCTACGCTCCGCAATGGTCCGCGCTCGCCGATGGCCGCCTGGTTCTGGTGGCCGAACACAGCCGGGACGACAGCCTCGGCGCCATCGCCGAACGGCTTCTCGCCGCCGCGCCGCCGCGTTTCGCGCTCTGCGGCCTGTCGATGGGAGGCTATGTCGCCTTCGAGGTGCTGCGCCGCGCGCCCGGGCGCGTGGCGCGGCTCGCGCTGCTCGACACCAGCGCCAGGCCGGCGACGCCCGAGAGCAACGAGCCGCGCGCCCAGATGATCGATCTGGCGGAGAAGGGCGCCTATGACAACGTCACCACCCTGCTCTGGCAGCGGCTGGTGGCGCCGGCGCGCCTGGCGGACGAGCGGCTGCGGCTTACGGTGCGGCGGATGGCCGAGGATATCGGCGCGGACGGCTTCGTGCGCCAGCAGAAGGCGATCATGCAGCGGCCGGATTCGCGGCCCGCTCTCGCCGGACTCGCTTTGCCGACGCTCGTCCTCGTCGGGGAGGAGGACGTGATCACCCCGGTCGAGGAGGCGCGGGAGATGGCCGGGATCGTCGGAGAGCAGGCCCGGCTCGCCACCTTGCCTGGCTGCGGCCATTTGTCGACGCTGGAGGAGCCGGAGCGGGTGACGGCCGAGCTGGCGCGCTGGCTCGAGGCGGGCCATTCGGGCTGAACGGGCTTTTTACGGTTCGGCAGCGGAACCGCGCGGCTCATCCCGGGCGACCGCGGGGAGATCCGGGGTCCATGACTGAACGGTTCCGGCACGGGCCCGGATCTTTGCTTGGCTCCGTCCGGGACGGCCCGCGTCCTTGTCGAGAGCCGGCTCGGTGCGGTGCGGCGATCAGCGCGGCAGGGCGCAGGGGTCGAGCTTGCTCTCGTTGGCGATGTGGCCGATCGAGCCGGTGACCATCGGATCGACCGGCTGGCGCTTCGAGGCGGCGAGGCTCGCCTGCGCCAGCCTGCCCTTGTCGAGGCCTGCGGTCTGGCTCGAGACGAAATTGGCGGCGATGACCGAGAGAAAGGCGATGGCGGCGGCGGCCTCGGCGATGTCGGTCGCCACGGTGCCGCGGTTGTTCTTCCAGAACAGTTCGATCAGGCGCATCGCGCTCTCCAGGGCCCGTTTCGGCGCGGGTACGGGCGCCAGCATGCGCCGGGAGCGGTAAAAGCTTGGTTAGCCGGAGCTTTCCGGACAGCCTGCAATCGTCAGGATCAGGGGCCGGCCTCCGGTAGCCGGCCTTCCAGCCCTGCGCGATGCGCGCGAAACAGCTTGCGCAGCGCCGCCAGAACCGCGCCGACGCCGGGGCGTTGCCGCGAGACGTCGTGCGAGAGCAGGAAGATGTCGTCGCCGGTCGCCTCCGGCGGCGGCGCGAGGCGCTCGAGCGCCGGGTCGGCGTCCGCCATGAAGCAGGGCGCCATCGACAGGGCGCCGGCCGAACGGATGCTTTCGTAGCGCGCCGCGGAATCGCCGACGCGGGCCGCGATCGGCCGCCCCTCGGCATAGCGCAGGATATGATCGTCGATCCGGGAAGAGGTCTCGCGGTTGACCGAGATGATCGGCGCCGTCGCCGGATCGACGTCGCGGCGGCAATAGAGCGCCTGCATCAGCCGGCCGATCTTCTGGGCGTAATAGCCGGGCTCGTCCGGTGGCCTGCTCATCCGCAGCGCGACGTCCGCTTCGCCATGGGCCAGACTGAGGCGCTCGCGCGTGCTGAGGATGACGATCTCGATGTCCCCGGCATCGCGGGAGACCGTGGTGGCGTGCCTGGTCAGGAACAGGCTGATCGAGGTCGTCGCGGTGACGCGCACCGGCGCATCGGCGAGCGGGCGGGCAGCCTCGGCGCGCGACAGGAAGCGCCGGGTCGCCGCCGCGATGGCCGCCGCTTCCACCGCGAGCGCGCATCCGGCGCCGGTCGGCACCAGCCGGTTGGCCTCGCGAAGGAAGAGCTGGAGGCCGAGATCCTTCTCCAGCGCCTTCAGCCGGCGCGCGACGGTGGCCTCGCTCAGGCCGAGCCGCGCCGCCGCCACGGCCATCGACCCGGCGACGGCGACGGCTTCGAAGATGCGGATGTCGTCCCAGGAGGGCTGTCCGGCTGCCGCCAGCCGGCCATCGGGTCGAGATGCAGATGCAGCAGACCCAGCCATGGCGTCAGGGACGGGCGGTCGACCGGGGCAGGGGCTTTGCGGTCATGGCAACTCGGGAAGCGGAAGGGGGTGGGCATGGGCGAACCCTGCCAGCCCCGGCGGATGGCGGCAGCCCGGCGGTGCTGGTCTCCACCCCTGCAGAACTGCCGGCCTCGCCGCTCTCGATGCCAACCCTCGCGCCCGCCCCTGGGTCATTGCCGGCCTGCCGTCACTGCTTCGCCGCGCGCGCCATGACGGCAAATCCGCATCGGTCCGTCTCAAAGGCAGCCGGTCTCACAGGTCGATCAGCGCGCCGGCGAAGGCCGCCCGCTCCTGGATGAAGGTGAAGCGCGCCTCGGGCTTGTTGCCCATCAGCCGCTCGACCGTCTCGGAGGTCTCCTCCTTGTTCTCGTGATCGACCATGACCTTGAGCAGGATGCGCTTGCTCGGGTCCATGGTGGTTTCCTTGAGCTGCTGCGGCATCATCTCGCCCAGGCCCTTGAAGCGCGAGATCTCCGGCTTCTTGCCCTTGAACACCGTTTCCAGCAATTCGTCCTTATGGGCGTCGTCGCGGGCATAGACGCTTTTTCCGCCGTGCTGGAGCCGGTAGAGCGGCGGCACGGCGAGATAGAGATGGCCCTTTTCGATCAGCTTCGGCGTCTGGCGCCAGAAGAAGGTGACGAGCAGCGAGGCGATATGGGCGCCGTCGACATCGGCGTCGGTCATCACGATGACCTTCTCGTAGCGCAGATCGTCCTCGCGGAACTGCGTGCCGATGCCGCAGCCGAGCGCCAGGATCAGGTCGGCGAGCTGCTGGTTCTGGTTCAGCTTCTCGCGCGTCGCATTGGCGACGTTGAGGATCTTGCCGCGCAAGGGCAGGATCGCCTGGGTCGCGCGGTTCCTCGCCTGCTTGGCGGAGCCGCCGGCCGAGTCGCCCTCGACGATGAAGAGCTCGGAGCCGGCCGCGCCGGCATTGGAGCAGTCGGCGAGCTTGCCGGGCAGGCGCAGCTTGCGCGTCGCGGTCTTGCGCGAGACCTCCTTCTCGAGGCGCCGGCGCAGGCGCTCCTCGGCCCGGTCGACCGCCCAGTCGAGCAGCTTGAGCGCCTGTTGCGGGGCGGCGGCGAGCCAGTGGTCGAAGGCGTCGCGCACCGCGCCCTCGACGATGCGGTGCGCCTCCTGCGTCGCGAGCTTGTCCTTGGTCTGGCCCTGGAATTCCGGTTCGCGGATGAAGACCGAGAGCATCGCCGCGCAGGTCGCCATCACGTCGTCGGAGGTGACCTGCGCCATGCGCTTCGACTGGCCGATGCGCTCGGCATGGTCGCGCAGGCCGCGCAGCAGGGCGATGCGCAGCCCCTGCTCGTGCGTGCCGCCCTCGGGCGTCGGGATCGTGTTGCAATAGGAGGAGGAGAAGCCGTCCTCGCCGGTGGCGAGCCAGGCGACCGCCCATTCGAGCGAGCCGTGGCCGCCATCCCTGGCGATCTTGCCGGAGAAGATCGGCTCGGCGACGAGGTCCTTGCCCTCGATCTCCTGGGCGAGATAGTCGCGCAGGCCCCCCGGAAAGCGGAACACGGCCTCGGCCGCGACGTCGCCCTCGGGCTTCAGCAGGGAGGGCGCGCAGCTCCAGCGGATCTCGACGCCGCCGAAGAGATAGGCCTTGGACCGCGCCATGCGGAACAGGCGCGCCGGCGAGAAATGCGCGCCCTCGCCGAAGATCTGCGCGTCCGGGTGGAAGCGCACCCTGGTGCCGCGCCGGTTGGCGACGGCGCCGACCGTCTCCAGCGGCCCCTGCGCCAGGCCGCGCGAGAAGACCTGGCGATAGAGCGTCCTGCCGCGCGCGACCTCGACCTCGAGCCGGTCGGACAGCGCGTTGACCACCGAGACGCCGACGCCATGCAGGCCGCCCGAGGTCTCATAGGCCTTGGAGTCGAACTTGCCGCCGGCATGCAGCGTCGTCATGATCACTTCGAGCGCCGATTTGCCCGGAAACTTCGGATGCGGATCGACCGGGATGCCGCGGCCGTTGTCGGTGACGGCGAGCGAGCCGTCCTCGAACAGCTCGACCTCGATGAAGGTGGCGTGGCCGGCCACCGCCTCGTCCATGGCGTTGTCGATCACCTCGGCGAAGAGATGGTGCAGCGCGCGCTCGTCGGTGCCGCCGATATACATGCCGGGGCGGCGGCGGACGGGCTCCAGCCCCTCCAGCACCTCGATGGCGGAGGCGTCGTAGCCGGCTTCCGAGAGCGTGCCGTTGCGCGCCGGGGCAGGGGTGGCGCGCGCCGGTTTCGGCGTCTCGACGGGCGCGCGCGCTTCCGGCCCCGGGCCGGCCGCCACGGGCCGCTCCATCTCGCCGCCGAAAAGATCGCCGTTCTCCGCCATCGCGTCCAATGCTTCCTGATTCGCAACGCAAAACTCTAGCGCATTCCGGCCCGTCCTGCGCTCGCCGCCGCTTATAGACGGCCCGGCCCGCTATAAAAACCTCGCCTTCCGCATCTGTCAGGAGCGCGGCGTCATCCGCCGGTCATCGGCGGCCGCGACACCGGGGCGCGGAACCCGGCCCGTTCAGGCTGCGTTAAGCGCCAAGGTCGAGGATGATGCGCATGACCGGGCCAGTGCGGCGATTCGCAACATGCTACGGTCGGCCTGAGGGGGAGGGCGTCGTGGTGTCGCGTCAGTCGGTTCCTGTGACGAGAATGGCCGGGCTCCAGCGGGCGGCGCGGATGGCCGGAGAATCCTTCGGCTACGAGGATGCCAGGCTCGCGACGGAAGCGCCGCGCCTCGACTGGCTGTTCTCGCGCGGCCTCTGGTGGCTCGTCGCCACGGCCGCCGGCGCCGGGCTCGCCTTCCTGCATTTTTCCTGAGACTCCGCCGCGCCCGCGTTCGGATCGGGCGGCGATCCGGTCCACGCGAAATATCAACCTTTCTGCCTTAGCCCTGGCGGCGGAGGGGTTCGCAGCGTGAACAGCGTCATCATCGGTCATACCGCCCCGGCGAGTGCTTTCGCCGCGTTCGTCGCCGGCTGAGGCGAAGCGATGGCGAAGCTCGTCGCGCTCGGCGCCTATTTTTATCAGGCTGTCCTGGCGCTGGGGCTGCTTCTGGTCGTCTCCAACCGGCTGCCTTCGGCGGAGTTCACCGCCTATTCGCTGTTCGTCTCGATCGTCCAGTTCGCGGCGATCGCCTGCTTCGAATGGATCCGTTTCGCCTGCAGCCGCTTCTATCCCGGACCCGACGCCGCGAGCGAGACCGCCGAGCGCGCAACCCTCACCGTCGAATTCCTCGCCTGCTGCGCGTTCTGCGCATGCGGCGGGCTGGTTGCGTGGCTCTGCGGAGTATCCGCACCGCTTGCAGGGCTCGGCGCGTTTGCGGCGATCGTGCAGGGCGGCAGCGAGATCCATCTTGCCATGCTGCGCTTCCGCCACGCCTTCCGGCTGTTTTCCCGGATGCAGGCGCTGCGGGCCTCGCTGCTGGCGGCGGGGACGCTCGCCGGTGCCTGGGCGGGGGCGGATTTCGCCCATGTCCTCGCCGGCATGACAGCGGGCTATCTCGCCTATGCGGTGGTGGCGGGGTTGGCCGATCGCGCGAGCTTCGGCGCGCCGATGCGCTGGAGTCCGCAAGCCACGCGCCGGCACCTCGCCTATGGCGGCGTCTCGGCCGGCGCGGCGGTCGCCGCGATGCTGGCGCCGCTCGGCCTGAAGGCGATCTTCACCGCCATGCTGGGCGGGCAGGGCGCGGCCGCCCCACTCCTGGCGCTCGACCTGCTGCAGCGCCCATTCGTCCTGGTCGTCTCGGCGATCCATGCCATCCGCTACCCGTCGCTGGTGCAGCTCTTCGACCGCGACGGCGACGGCATGGCGTTTCGCCGCGAGCTCGGCCGTTACTACGCCTTGCTGGCCGGCTTCTGCACGATGGGGGCGGCGGCCGTACTGAGCCTGCTCGCTCTGGCGAGCGCCTTCCTGATCGCGCCGGAGCTGCGCGAGGCTTTCCTCCGGGTGGCGCCGCTGATCACGCTGACCGCGCTCGCCCGCGCGTTGGTGCAGACGCTGCTGCCGACAGCCGCGCATCTCCAGCGCCGGCTTGGAGCCATCGCCCTGCTGGCCGTGATCGATTCCGCGCTGATGTGCCTCGGCGCCCTGATTGCCGCGGGGCTTCTCGGCGGCTCCGACGTGGCCATCTCCGGCGGTGCGGCGGCGGGAGCCCTGATCGCCTTGGCGGGCGGACTGCTGCTGCTGCGCCTGCTGCCCTTCGAGCCGCAACGCCTGCCGCTCGTCCTCGGCCTCGGGGCGCTGGCCTCCGCCTGGGCCGTCGCGGCGTGGTTCTCCGACAGTCCCGCCCTGGCCGCCGCCGCCGGGCTCGCCGCGACGCTAATCGCCAGCCTGCCGGCGCTGCCGCGGATGCTGCGCTGGCTGGCGCAGTGAGGGACGTCATGCACGAGGAAACACCCGCCATGAGGATCGTCGTCGGGATCGCCACCGCAGGGCGGCGCGAGGTGCTGTGCGACACGCTCGCGGCTCTGGCCGGGCAGCGGCGCCGGCCGGACGAGATCCTGGTCTGTCCGGCGCAGGAGGAGGATGTCGACTGGGCCTTTGCCGCCACGCTGGCCGTGCCGGTCAGGCGCCTCGCGCCGCGCCGGGGCCTGTGCCTGCAGCGCAACGCGATCCTCGATGCGATCGCCGAGGCCGACCTGCTGCTGTTCTTCGACGACGATTTCCTGCCAGCTCAGGACTTCATCGCCGCGGCGGAGGCGCTGTTTTCCGGGCAGGGCGATGTCGTCGTGGCGACGGGCGAGGTCCTGGCCGACGGCATCCACGGGCCGGGGCTCGGTGCCGAAGAAGCCCGGGCGATCCTGGCGCGCGACCGGCCGCCCGCAACGGCGCGGCTGATCCCGGTCGAGAACGCCTATGGCTGCAACATGGCGTTCCGCATGGCGGCGATCCGGGCCGCGGGAGTGCGCTTCGACGAGAACCTACCGCTCTATGGCTGGCAGGAGGATACCGATTTCTGCGCGCAGCTCGCCGGCCAGGGGCGGATTGTGCGCAGCACGGCGCTGCGCGGCGTGCACCGCGGCAGCAAGCGCGGCCGGACCTCCGGCCTGCGCTTCGGCTATTCGCAGATCGCCAACCCGTTTTACCTGGTACGCAAGGGCACCCTCAGGCCCCGCAGGGCCCTGCGCATGGCTGCGGGCAACATTGCCGCGAATATCGGCGGCAGCCTGAAGCCGAACAATCCCGTCGACCGGCGCGGCCGGCTGAAGGGCAATTGCCTCGCCTTCTGGGACTTGCTGCGCGGGCGGCTCGCGCCGCAGCGGATTCTGTCACTGGAGTAGGGGGCGTCAGCGCCGCTGCGCCGACATTTCCGAAAGGACCGAGAGCAGGGAGGCGGCGCTCTGGTCCCAGGAGAAGCGCGCGAGATTGGCCCGTCCCTTTTCGGTGAGGCCGAGGACGTCAGTGCCGGCATCCATGATCCGACGCATCGCATCTTCGAGACTGCCGTGGTCGCGAGGGTCGAAATAGAGCGCCGCATCCCCGCAGGCCTCGCGCACAGCCGGGATGTCGGCGGCCAGGACCGGGCAGCCCTGCGTCATGGCTTCGAGCGGCGGGATGCCGAAGCCTTCATAGAGGCTCGGAAAGACGAAGGCGCGCGCCCGGCGCTCGAGCGCGACGATCTCGGCATCCGTCAGCCGACCGGTGAAGATCAGGTTTTCCGCGTTCGCCGGGGCTGCGGCCTTGAACACGCCGCCCCGGTCGAGCGCGCCCGCGATCACGAGCTTCCAGCCGCGTTTCCCGAGGGCGTCGAAGGCACGGATGGCGAAGTCGACGTTTTTGTTGGGTTTCAGCGTCCCCAGCATGAAGAGGAAGTTCGCATCTTCGAGGCCCAGCCGCGGCAGGATGGTGTCGTCCGGAGCCAATCCTGAGAAGTGGTCAGTGGCGTTGTAGATGACCGGAATCCTGTCAGGCTCCACCCCGAAGACCGCGCTCAGTTCCCCGCGGGAGAACCGGGATACGGTCGCGATGCGCGCGGTTCGCGTCAGCCCGAAGCCGAGCAGCTTGTGGGTGGTGCGATAGGCCCTGCTGAAGGCTTCCGGGTGCCGGAAAATCGTGACGTCGTGAATCACCACGAGCTGCCGGCGATGAAGCAGCGGGCCACTTCCGCCGAAGCCGACGAGCAGGTCGCCAGCGGCCCGGCGCGCGAGCGAGGTCTGTTCCCAGAGATGGCCCGAGAACGGGCCGAAGCGTTCAAGGGCGATGTGCCGGAATTCGCCGGTCTCGGGGACGTCCGGCGGAGCCAGGAGGCGCCAGCGCGCCCGGCTGAGCGCTTCTGGAAGGTCTCCGGAGCCGATGCGCCGGTCAAGCGCCTTGGTCAACTCGAGCGCGAAACGCTGCACGCCGGTCAGCGGCTGGCCGAGGAAACGGCCGTTGATCGAGATCACCTGCAACTTCTGGGCACTGCCTTCCAGAATGAGTCGGCCGACACTGCCGGACCATGGGTAAAGGCCGGGTTATCCCCGGTTGAGCCCGCGACGTGGTCGAAAACGCTGTCAATCGCTTGCGTTATAAGAATTTATGCCTATTATGTTCCCTGTTCGTTCTCGCTATCGCACCGCGGCGGCGAGGCGGGCGAAACCAAATTTGAGCCGTCTTGGAGTTTTCAATGCCTGGCTATCGGATTCTCGACGACATGGTGATCGCAGACCCGGCCACGCCGGCGCCGTCCGGCTTCACCACCGCAACAATCGGAGACGCAATCGAGGCGGCGCGCAATGCCGCAAAGCCGCTTCAGCTTCGCCCGGGCACCTACGACATGTCGAATATCGATATCGCGACAACAAGCGGTTCCGGTCGCGGCGGGCGAGGCCATTCTGCGGCTCACGGGCGGGAATTACGGCCTTCGGGTTTCGAGCCAGACCGGCATGACGTTCCGGAACATCGTCTTCGACGGCGAGAGTCTCGGCTTGCCGGCCTATTCTGCTCCGAACGTCATCACGGCGGCAGCGGGCCTCGTCATCGTCGACAACGTCTATGACGTCGTGTTCTCGCGCTGCACGTTCCGCAACACGGCCAAGACCGCTGCCGAGCCGGCGGGATCCTATAAGGCTGCGCTCCTGTGCGTGAACGATTCGCGCCCTCGCGTCAGCCAGTGCAACTTCAACAATATCGACGTTGCCGTCTGGGCGTTCAGCTCCGAGATCCTTGTCGAGGATTGCCGTGTAATCGGCGCGAAGAACAACGGCATCGCGATCTACGGCACGATCGGAAGCGGCGGAAACCTCTCCGTCGTCCGCAACAACTTCATCAACTTCGTTGACAGCGACGCCGGGACCGGCGCCAACGGGAACGGCATCTCAGCCTATCTGGCCAACGACGTTTCCATTGTCGGCAACACCATCTTCAATTGCGCCTTTTCGGCGGTTCGCGTCAACGCCGGTTCGCGAGCCTTCATCGAAGGCAATTCCTGCTGGAATATCCGGGAGGCCTGTCTCTATTACGAGGCGCCGGCTGCCGGGCAGGACGGGACGGGCGCCACCATCGTCAACAATCGGGTCGATACTGCCGGCGCCGGCATCAACGTCGCCAATTCCGGCTATTACGGTGACGGCGTGGCTCGCCGCTCGATCGTCGCAGGCAATCAGATCGGCAACCTCGTCTCCACGCTCATTCCGGGGTCGGACGGAGTGGGAGATTACGAGACCGGCGCCATCGGCATTACGGTGGAGCAGGATTCCGTCGTCAGCGGCAATATCATCGAAGGCGCGGCCGGCGGCATCAAGCTCGGCGTGGCCCAGGGGGCTCGCGATCTCGTTTGCGACGGCAATCTGATCCGGGGCTGCGGCGTCGGGATCGCCTTCTCGTCCAGCGCCGAAGCCGGGAAGATGGTGATCAGCAACAACATCATCTCGGGCGCGGGAGCCAATGCGATCGTTTCGGCCGCGACGGTCGTGCTCATTCCGCCGCTCACGCCCTACGACGCCAATCTCTCTTCCCAGACGGCGGGAAGCGCCGGCCAGATCCTCATCGCAGGCAATCGCGCTTCCTGAGGAGCGGGAGACCGCATAAAAAAGGCCGGGGCGCATCAGCGCCCCGGCCTGCCGGCCGCAGCCGGTCTCTCTCAATAGGAGTAGTACATCGCGAACTCGACCGGATGCGGCGTCATCTCGAAGCGCATCACGTCCTGCATCTTGAGCTCGATATAGCTCTCCAGGAAATCGTCGCTGAAGACACCGCCGACCTTGAGGAAGGCGTTGTCCTTCTTGAGCGATTCCAGCGCCTCACGCAGCGAGCCGCAGACCGTCGGGATCTTCTTCAGCTCGCGCGGCGGCAGGTCGTACAGGTCCTTGTCCATCGCCGGACCCGGATCGATCTTGTTCACGATGCCGTCGAGGCCGGCCATCAGCATGGCCGAGAAGGCGAGATAGGGGTTCGCCATCGGATCGGGGAAGCGGACCTCGACGCGCTTGGCCTTCGGCGAGGTCGTCCACGGAATGCGGCAGGAGGCCGAGCGGTTGCGCGCCGAATAGGCGAGCAGCACCGGAGCCTCATAGCCCGGGACGAGGCGCTTGTAGGAGTTGGTCGAGGGGTTGGTGAAGGCGTTCAGGGCCTTGGCGTGCTTGATGATGCCGCCGATGTACCAGAGGCACTCCTGCGACAGGTCGGCATATTTGTTGCCGGCGAAGAGCGGCTTGCCGCCCTTCCAGATCGACTGGTGGACATGCATGCCCGAGCCGTTGTCGCCATAGACGGGCTTGGGCATGAAGGTCGCGGTCTTGCCGTAGCTCTGGGCGACGTTGTGGATGCAGTACTTGTAGATCTGCATCTGGTCGGCGGTGCGCACCAGCGTGTCGAACTTCATGCCGAGCTCGTGCTGGGCCGAGGCGACCTCGTGATGGTGCTTCTCGACCGCGACGCCCATCGCGGCCATGGCCGCCAGCATCTCGCCGCGCATGTCCTGCGCCGAATCCTGCGGCGGGACCGGGAAGTAGCCGCCCTTGGTGGCGATGCGGTGGCCGAAATTGCCGCCCTCATAGTCGGTCATGCCGTTCACCGGCAGTTCGACGGCATCGAGCTGGAAGCCGGTGTTGTAGGGGTCGGCGGCGATCTTGACGTCGTCGAAGATGAAGAACTCGGCCTCGGGGCCGACATAGACCGCGTCGCCGATGCCGGTCGACTTGAGATAGGCCTCGGCCTTCTTGGCGATGCTGCGCGGGTCGCGGGCATAGGGCTCGCCGGTGCCGGGCTCGAGCACGTCGCAGTTGATGACCATGGTCGCGGCCGAGAAGAACGGGTCCAGCGTCGCGGTGGTCGGATCCGGCATCAGCAGCATGTCGGATTCGTTGATCGCCTTCCAGCCGGCGATCGACGAGCCGTCGAACATCGTGCCCTCGGCGAAGATGTCCTCGTCGATGATGCTGACGTCGAACGTCCAGTGCTGCCACTTGCCGCGCGGGTCGGTGAAGCGGAAGTCGACATATTTGACGTCGTTGTCCTTGATCGCCTTGAGGACATCCTTGGCGCTCTTCATTTCAGCAATTCCTCTTGCCAGCAGCTTCTCAAATTCGCGCGCTGCGGGCGTGTTCAAGCCACCCGGCAGCTCTCGACCGTCTCAATGCGGGAAAACGTCAGATCGCGTCCGCGCCCGTCTCGCCCGTGCGGATGCGGATCGCACCCTCGATGGCCGATACAAAAATCTTGCCATCGCCGATGCGGCCGGTCTGGGCGGCCTTGACGATCGCCTCGATGGCGCGCTCGACCATGTCGTCGGCCAGCACGATCTCGATCTTCACCTTGGGCAGGAAGTCGACGACGTATTCGGCGCCGCGATACAGCTCGGTGTGGCCCTTCTGGCGGCCGAAGCCCTTGGCCTCGAGAACCGTGATGCCCTGCAGGCCGACGTCCTGAAGCGCTTCCTTCACCTCGTCCAGCTTGAAGGGCTTGATGATCGCTTCGATCTTCTTCATGCGCCGACCGGCCTCCTTTGCGCCCCTGGGTCCGGCCGAAGCCGGATCGTGCCTGCTGTGACGGAGCGGACCCGCTCGCATCTGCAAAACATCATGACTGCTCATAGCATCGGCGCCAGCGCCCCGCCATGCGGCAGCCCCGTATCCGCGGCCCGATCATGAGGCAAAAAACAGCACAAAAATACATCATCAGCCTATTTATTGAACAACGCTTCCGGCCGGGGATGTTGTCGGTGGGCGCCGCCTGCCGTCATGATGGGCCATGCCCGTCTCGACCCCGCCCGCCGCGCCGACTGCTGCCGCTGCCGCGCCCGCCCGCGACCTCGCCCTGCTCACCACGCGGCAGATGGGCGAGGCCGACCGCATCGCGATCGCGGGCGGGACGCCCGGAATCGCGTTGATGGAGCGGGCTGGGGCCGCGGTGGCGGAGGTGGCTGCGCGCCATGCCGCTGCGGGGGCGCGCATCGCCGTTCTCTGCGGACCCGGCAACAATGGCGGGGACGGCTTCGTCGCGGCGCGGATCCTGCGCGAGCGCGGCTACCGGGTCGCGGTCGCGCTGCTCGGCGGGAGCGGGGCGTTGCGGGGCGATGCGGCCCTGGCCGCCGGGCGGTGGGGGAGCGCGGTGGAGGCCCTGTCCTCCGTCGCTTCAGACGGCGCCGAGGTCTTCGTCGACGCCCTGTTCGGCGCCGGCCTCGACCGGCCGCTCGCCGGCGAGGCGGCGCAGGCCGTGGCGCGGCTGAACGCCTCCGGCCGGCCGGTGATCGCGGTCGACGTCCCCAGCGGGCTCTCGGGCGATACCGGGCTGGCGGAGGGCCCGGTGGTTCGCGCCACGGAGACCGTGACCTTCTTCCGCCTCAAGCCCGGCCATCTGCTGCTGCCCGGCCGCGACCTCTGCGGGCCGGTGACGCTCGCCGATATCGGCATTCCGGCCGAGGCCGCCCTCGGCGCGATCGCGCCTGCGGCCTTCGCCAACCGTCCCGGCCTCTGGTCCGGCCGATTTCCCCGGCATGGCAGCGAGACGCATAAATTCGCGCGCGGCGCGGTCGCGGTCCTGGCGGGCGGCGTCGCGGGCGTGGGGGCGCCGCGATTGAGCGGGCGGGCGGCGCTGCGCAGCGGTGCCGGCCTCGCCACGCTCTTCTGCGCGCCGGCCGCGCTGATCGCCCATGCCGCCCGCGGGCCGGACGCCCTGATGCAGCGCGCGCTGGCGGACGAGGCGGCGCTCGGACAGGTGCTCGCCGACCGGCGCTGGGCTGCCGTCCTGGCCGGACCGGCCCTCGGCCTCGATGCCCGCGCCCGGCAATTGGTGGCGAAGCTCGTCGCCGGCGAGGAGGCGCTCGTGCTCGATGCCGATGCGCTGACCATCCTCGCCGGCGAGGCGGCCCTGCTCTCCGGCCTGTCCAGGCGGGGCGCGCCCTGCGTGCTGACGCCGCATGAAGGCGAGTTCCGCCGGCTGTTCGGGCGGGAGCCGGCGATCGAGGCCGAGCGCTCCAAGCTGGAGCGAGCCCGCAAGGCGGCGGCGCTCAGCGGGGCGACCGTCGTCTACAAGGGTGCCGATACCGTGATCGCCAGCCCGGACGGGCGGGCCGCGATCAATGCGACCGGCTCGCCGGCCCTGGCGACGGCCGGCGCCGGCGACGTGCTGGCCGGCATGGTCGCCGGCCTGGTGGCGCAGGGCATGCCGGCCTTCGAGGCGGCCTGTGCGGCCGTGTGGCTGCATGGCCGCGCCGGCGAGCGGCTGGGCTTCGGGCTGATCGCGGACGACCTGCCGGAGGCGCTGCCGCCGCTGTTGCATGAGATTCTGGCGAGAACCGTCTGACGACAAAAGGAAACCGCCCCGTTTCGGGGCGGTTTCGGGCCGGCGCTCAACTGCCGGAATAGGTCACGGCGGGAGCCGCCTTGAGCTGTTCCTTGGTCAGGGAGATCTTGCCGTGGTCCGGATACATCGCCGGAGCGCGGGGGGCGGTGGCTGCCGGCGGCGCCGCCATGCCGCCGCCCGCATTGCCGGTGCCGCCGGCGGGTGCCGGGGCCGGAGCGGGCGGGGCGACCGGCTGGTCGCTCCAGCTCACCTGCTCGAAGGGGATGGCGACATCCTTGGAGCCGATGCCGAGGAAGCCGCCGACGCCGACCGTCACCATCTCGACCTTGCCGGTTTTGTCGACGATGACCTCGGTCACGTCGCCGACCTTCTTGTCGTCGGGGCCGTAGATGTCGACGCCGATGAGCTTGCTGGCGCGCCACTTGCCCTGGCCGGCGAGGTTGTTGTCGGGCAGCTTGTCCGATTGCGTGGTCGGCGCCGGCGCGGCGGGCGAGGGCGGGGCCGGGGTGTTCGTCTGGGCGAGCGCGGCCGCCGTCAGCAACGAAAAACCGACGGACGCGAATACGAGCTGACTCTTGAGCATCTTTGCCTCCTTAGAACGATCCAGGGCGGCGCCTTGTCGAGACAGGCTGCGGAAACGCGTTTCCGCCCGGTGCCGGCAGGGATGGGTTCCGGTCGAAAGCGCGCGGAAACCGCGCGCTGCGCCGAACCGCAGGTTCGGTGCGTTCGATCTGCCGACTTGCTTGCATCGCGATGACGTGATCGGATGCTCTGGCTACAACGCCCGCAAGCCGCCGCTGTTCCCATGCCGGGGAGCCATTCCATGCCCACTGCCGTGACCGTCCTGCTGGAGGATGCCGAGCTGGCCGCTCTCGACCGCTATATCGCGGCCTGCCGCCCAGGCCATTCCCGCGAGCGGGTCATGGCGGAGATCGCGAGGCGCTGGGCCGAGGCGCAGCCGGGCAGCGAGGCGCCCGCCCCGGACGAGGGGCTGCGACCCGACGAACTCAACGCCAGCAACGATTCCTGATCGGCCGGCGGGAGGCGGCCGGGTCAATCCTCCGGCTCGTCCCGCCTCAGCTCGAAGGCGAGCATCGCATCGGCGATGGCCTGCAACTCGTTGTCCTTCTCGGCGCTGTCGGGCATGGCGTTCAGTTCGGCGACGCGCTGCTGAGCCCGCTCATAGTCTTCGTCGGTATGGACCACGATCGGCGTCTTCACGGTGTTCTCCTCCGTTCTCCTAGCCCTTGCGGGCCGCGTGATCCGATTCCCAGTTCCGCACGGCGTCGAGCAGGGCCTGCAATTCATGCTCCTCGTCCTCGCCGCGAGTCGAGTCCCGCAGGGCCGCGATGCGGTGGCGCGCCCGCTCGCAATCCTCGGCCGTCTCGATCGCGAGGACGGGGCGGGTGGGATCGCCGGCGGCTGCGCCATGCTCGACCCTGGCTCGCATCTGTCGCCTCCCGGTTGCTGCATGGGGAATACCCGCGAGCGGCGCGGCTGTTCCCGCGCGATTAAGTTTTCCGCAAGCGCGCAGGCGCATGGATGGGGCTCGGCGGGGCAGGCGAAAGGGCCGACGATGATTAGGATTCTGGCCGCGACCGTTCTGGCTGCCGCGGCGCTGGCAGGCGAGCCGGCGGCCGCCTTCTGGCAGCGCTCGCAGGGCTCGCGCTGCTCCGATGCGACGAACGAGGCCGAGCGGCTGCAACTGCGCTGCTGGGAGCTCAACGCCTATGTCGATCCCGGCTGGCCGGCGCTCGGCCCGGGCGGCGGCGCCTATCTGCTGCGGGAACGGTTCTCGCCCCATGGCCGGATTCCGGGCAAGGGCGGCGTGACGCGCCGCCTCGGCTGAGGACGGCGCTCCGGAGGCTGCGGGCGCCCCCGGAGATCTCGATCGAGAGGCAGGCGCGACCGGCCGGCCGCGCCTGCTTCCGGCTCGTCAGTGCGCGGCCGCGCGCAGGTCGCGCGCCGCTTCCACCATGTTGATCAGGGCGGGCCTGACCTCTTCCCATTTGCGCGTCTTCAGCCCGCAATCCGGATTGACCCAGAGCTGCTCGTCCTTCAGCCGCTGCCGGGCGAGCCGGAGGAGCTCGGTCATCTCCGAGACGTCCGGCACGCGCGGCGAGTGGATGTCGTAGACGCCCGGGCCGATCTCGTTGGGGTATTGGTAGCTGCGGAAGGCTTCCAGCAGCTCCATCTTCGAGCGCGAGGTCTCGATCGAGATGACGTCGGCGTCCATCGCCGCGATCGCGTCGATGATCTGGTTGAACTCCGAATAGCACATATGGGTGTGAATCTGCGTCGCGTCGGCGACGCCGGAGGCGCAGATGCGGAAGCTCTCCACCGCCCAGTCGAGATAGCGCTTCCAGTCGCCCCGGCGCAGCGGCAGGCCCTCGCGCAAGGCCGCCTCGTCGATCTGGATCATCGCGGCGCCCGCCTTCTCCAGGTCGAGCACCTCGTCGCGGATCGCCAGCGCGATCTGCCGGGAGGCCTGGCTGCGCGGGATGTCGTCGCGCACGAAGGACCAGTTCAGGATGGTGACCGGCCCGGTCAGCATCGCCTTCATCGGCTTCTTCGTCAGCGACTGGGCATAGCGCCACCACGCGACCGTCATCGGATTCGGGCGGGAGACGTCGCCGTAGAGGATCGGCGGGCGCACGCAGCGCGAGCCGTAGCTCTGCACCCAGCCATGGCGGGTGAAGGCGAAGCCGGCGAGCTGCTCGCCGAAATACTGCACCATGTCGTTGCGCTCGAACTCGCCATGGACGAGCACGTCGAGGCCGATCTCCTCCTGCCAGCGCACGGTGCGGGCCGTCTCCTCGCGCAGGAACTGCTCGTATTCGGCATGGCCGAGCCGGCCCTTGTCATGGGCGGCGCGGGCCTTGCGGACCTCCGGTGTCTGCGGGAAGGAGCCGATCGTGGTGGTCGGGAAGGCGGGCAGGTTGAAGCGGGCGCGCTGGAGCTTCGCGCGGTCGGCGAAGCCGCTCTTGCGGCGGGCGAAGGCTTCCGTGACCTGCGCCATGCGTGCGGCGACGGCCTTGTCGTTGACCTTGGGCGAAGCCCGCCGGGCGGCGGCGGCCGCGGTCGAGGCCGCGAGCTTGTCCTTCACGCTCTCGCGCCCGCCGGCGAGCGCCCGGCCGAGCGTGGCGAGCTCGTCCATCTTCTGCACGGCGAAGGCGAGCCAGCCCTTCACCTCGGCATCGAGATTGGCTTCCAGCTCCAGGTCGATCGGGCTGTGCAGCATCGAGCAGGACGGCGCGATCTGGACATGGTCGGTGCCGCGCCGGGCCGCGACCGGCTCGATCTTCGCGAGGACCTTCTCCAGATCGGTCTTCCAGACGTTGCGGCCGTCGACCACGCCGAGCGAGAGCACGAGGCCGCGCGGCGCCTTGGCGAGAACCGCGTCGAGCTGCTCGGGCGCGCGGACGAGGTCGAGATGCAGGCCGGCGACGGGCAGGGCGACGGCGGTGTCGAGATTGTCGCAGAGCGCGCCGAAATAGGTCGCCAACATCAGCTTGAGCTGCGGCAGGGCGTGAGCGATCGTCGCATAGGCCCGGCGCAGCGCCTCGCGGGTGGGCTCGTCGAGGTCGAGCACGAGGCAGGGCTCGTCGATCTGCACCCATTCGGCGCCGTTGGCCGAGAGCCGGCGCAACACGTCGACATAGACCGGGAGCAGCTCGCCCAGCAGCGAGAGCGGGGCGAAGTTCGGGTCCTTGGCCTTGCCGAGCTTGAGGAAGGTCACCGGGCCGAGCAGCACCGGACGGGTCTCGTAGCCGAGCGCCTTTGCCTCACGGTATTCGTCGACGGGCTTCAGCGAGGCGAGCTCGAAGCGCTGCCCGGCCTCGAATTCCGGCACCATGTAATGGTAGTTGGTGTCGAACCACTTGGTCATCTCCTGCGCCGGAACGCCGTGATGATGGTCGTGGTCGTGATGGGCATGGCCGCAGGAGGTGTGCGGCCCGGCCGCTCCTTGAGAGCCGCGGGCCATGGCGAAATAGGTGCCGAGCGGCACCGGCCCGCCCTTCCAGCCGTAGATCGCGGGAATCGCGCCGACCATCACGCTGGTGTCGAGCACCTGGTCGTAGAAGGAGAAGTCGTTGGACGGGATCACCGTGATCCCTTGCGCCTTCTGCCGGGCCCAGTTGGCGGCGCGCAGGCCGGCGGCGGTGTCGAGAAGGGATTTCTCGTCGGACTTGCCGGCCCAGAAGCTTTCGAGCGCGGTCTTGAGTTCGCGGCGCGGACCGATGCGCGGCGTGCCGAGAGCGGCGACGGAGACTGATTTTGACATAGGCTCAACCCCAATAAATGGGGGCAAAGGCCATAGCGGACGCGGAGCGACGACCGCCGGACGCGTGTCCGGGCGGAGCCGCCAAGCGCACCACCGGGACACCCCGCCCGAGGACGTTCACGTTGTCGGGGCAGGTCTCCTGGCTCGCGGGTCATCGCTCGTGCCCGTCTTCCCAAGGCCGAAGGCCTCAGTGACGCAGGTGGGCAAGAGCTCGCCGCTTACAGTTGCGGGGGCAGCGCCGGCCTCTCACCGGCTTCCCGTCTTAGCTCCCGCGCGACAGGCCGCACGGGAGAACCTCGACGGTGCCAGTATGCCGATCCCGCCGCAAACGTCAATGGAGATATAAAGACATCTTTATGTCTTTGAATGTGTCGTCGAGCGGTGAGGCAGCGCCGCCGGCTGGTCCCTGCTGGTTCTCATGGGAGCGCGGTCATCCCGGACGCGGCCCTCGGGCCGGCCTTTGGCCGTCCCCCGGAGAGACGCTGCGCAGATCCGGCATGGGTTCCGGGGCAAGCGCGAGACGATCCCGTTTCCCCGTAACATCAGCGGGCGCCAGGGGCGGGAAAGCGCGAAACCCGGCGGGCCAGGCCCGCCGGGTTTCCTGAAGCGATGGTCTCGCGGATATCCTTGGGGGGGAATCAGCCTTCGCTCGCTCTGGCCGGCGCCCGGACGAGGGGCACCATCTGGTCGCCCCAGTTGCCGCTGCCGTCATGGAAACGCGAGACGCGCACCAGCTCGATCGAGATGCCGGCCTCGACGGCGCGCTGCACCGCCTCGTTGAGACGATGAACCGCGTCGGCGAGGCGGTTGATGGCGCGGTCCTCCGCGGACATTTCCGGCTTGGGGACGATCTTGAATTCCGGCTGGGACATGATGGCCTCCCTCTGGAGAATGAATGGGCTGGAAGGCCGGCGCGGGATGCGCCGGCCATGTCTCGATCAGGCGGCGGCGAACTGGTTCATGGTGTTGGCGTGGCCGCCGGCCTTGAGGGCGCGTTCGCCGGCCACCATCTCCTTGAAGCTGTCGCCGAGGTCGGAGCCGACCTCGTGCTGGTGCTTCACCGCCGAGATGCCGCGCCGGATCTCCTCGCGCTGGACGGTGTTGACATAGGCCTTCATCCGGTCCGCCCCGAAATAGCCGCGCGAGAGCTCGTCGACGCTCTTGGCGGTGAGGTGGAAGGTCGGCAGCGTGATCAGGTTGTGGAAGACGCCGGCCTCAGCGGCGATGTCCGCCTGGAAGCGGGCGAGCCTGGCATCGGCCTCGCGGCCGAGTTCGCTGTCGTCGAGATCGGCGGCCATCAGTGCAGGGCCGTCCGGATAGTCCCCGGCTGCGATGCGCCCCTCCTTCAGCCATTCGGCCCGGACCTGCCTGCGCAGGTTCAGCGTCCAGTTGAACGAGGGCGAGTTGTTGTAGGCGAGCTTGGCGCCCGGCGCCGCCTTGCGGATCTCGCTCACCATCGCGGCGATCTCGGCGACGTTCGGCGTATCGGTCTCGATCCAGAGCAGGTCGGCGCCGCCCTCGTTGATGAAGGCGATGCAGTCCTCGACGACGCGGGCGCGGCCCGAGCCTTCCTTGAACTGGAAGAGGCCGTTGGGCAGCCGCGCCGGCTTCACCAGCCTGCCGTCCTGCCAGAGCGCCACGTCGCCGTCGCGCAGCGGCGCTTCCGCCGTGACCGGCTCGGTCTTGAGCCATTTGGTGTATTCGGCCGCGAGATCGCCCGGCTTCTGGCTGACCGGGATCTTCTGGGTCAGGCCGGCGCCGAGGCTGTCGGTGCGGGCGACGACGACGCCGTCGGCGACGCCGAGCTCCTCGAAGGCGAGGCGGCAGGCGCGCAGCTTCTCGATGAAGTCCTCGCGCGGCACGGTGACCTTGCCGTCCTGGTGGCCGCACTGCTTGGCGTCGGAGACCTGGTTCTCGATCTGCAGGCAGGAGGCGCCGGCCTTGATCAGCTCCTTGGCGAGCAGATAGGTCGCGTGCTCGTTGCCGAAGCCGGCGTCGATATCGGCGATGATCGGGACGACATGGGTCTCGAAGCCGTCGATCGCCGCGATCGCCTCGGCCTCCGCCCTGGCATCGCCCGCTTCGCGCGCCGTCTTCAGCGCGCGGAACAGATCGTTCAGCGCGACCTCGTCGGCCTGGCGCAGCGAGACGTAGATCTCCTCGATCAGGTCGGCGACGGCCGTCTTCTCGTGCATCGACTGGTCGGGCAGGTGGCCGAAGCGGTTGCGCAGGCCGGCGACCATCCAGCCGGAGAGATAGACATAGGCGCCCCTGGCGGTGCCGCGCAGGCGCTTGACCGCCTTGATCATCTGCTGTGCGTGGAAGCCCGACCAGCAGCCGAGCGACTGGGTGAAGCGCGACGGGTCGGCGTCGTAGATCGCCATGTCGCGGCGCACGACGCTCGCCATGGCGCGGGCGATGTCGAGATGCGTGTCGAAGGTGTTCTGCAGGCGCAACTGCAGGATGTCGTCGATGGCGACGCCGCCGGGCGCGAAGCCCGAGGGATAGCGGGCGAGCAGCTCGCCGCGCAGCGCGGAATAGGTTTTGCGGGGAGCCTCCGGCGCGGCGACGGCGGCGCTCGCCCCGCGATGTCCCGCAGCCGGGTCGAAACCAATCACGTCCATTGCGAAAGCCCTCTTGCTAGATTTGACTGACTCGCAATATTCACTTCTGGGTGCACTGCAAAAGAACTGAAAATGTAAAATAATGCGAACGCGATAGGCCATGTTTGCGAATTTTGTGAATGGAGGCGGCGCATGAAGAAGGTGTTTGCCGGGGTCCGCCTCAAGCGCCTGCGGGAGGAGCGCGGCCTGACCCAGCTCGCGCTGGCGCAGGCGCTCGAGGTCTCGCCCAGCTACCTCAACCAGATCGAGAAGAACCTGCGGCCGCTGACGGTGCAGGTGCTGCTCAAGATCAACGCGGTCTTCGGCGTCGACGTGCAGCTCTTCTCGGAAGGGGACGAGGCGCGGATGATCGCCGATCTGCGCGAGGTCTTCGCCGATCCGGCCAATGGCGATTCCGTGAGCGTGAGCGAGCTGCGCGAGGTCGTCGAGAACATGCCCGCGCTCGGGCGGGCGGTGGTGGCGCTGCACCGGCGCTACCGCAACGCGCTGGAGCGGGCCGACGCCATGGCCGGCGAGCTCGGGCTCGGCAGCGGCGGCGAGGCGACCTTCAGGTCGCTGATGCCGCACGAGCAGGTGCGCGACTTCTTCTACGCCCACCACAACCATTTCCCCGAGCTCGACGAGGCGGCCGAACGCATCTTCGAGGCGGCCCAGCTCAGGCCCGGCCAGGTGACGGAAGGGCTGGCGCGGCGCCTCGATCGCCGGCACGGCGTGCGCATCCTGCTCTCGAACGAGAGCCTGGGGCAGGCCCAGCGCCGCTACGACCCGAAGGAGCGCCGGCTCCATCTCTCGGCGCTGCTCGATCCGGGCCAGCGCGCCTTCCAGATCGCGACGCAGATCGGCTATCTCGAGCTGGAGGAGGCGATCGGGCGGCTGGCGGAGGAGGCCGCGGCCGGTTCTCCCGAGGCGCATGCGCTCGCCCGGATCGGCCTCGCCAGCTATTTCGCCGCGGCGCTGCTCATGCCCTACCGCGTCTTCCTCGCGGCGGCCGAGGCCGAGCGCTACGACATCGACCGGCTCGGCCGCCGCTTCGGCGTCGGCTTCGAATCCGTCTGCCACCGCCTGTCGTCGTTGCAGCGGCCCGGCGCCCCCGGCGTCCCGTTCTTCTTCGTGCGGGTCGACCGCGCCGGCAACATCTCCAAGCGGCAATCGGCGACCGATTTCCATTTCTCGCGGGTGGGCGGCACCTGCCCGCTCTGGAACGTCTACGAGGCCTTCGCCCAGCCGGGGCGCATCGTGACCCAGACCGCGCAGATGCCGGACGGGCGCACCTATCTCTGGATCGCCCGCACGGTGAACGACGCCGTCGGCGGCTATGGCGATATCGGCAGGAGCTTCTCGATCGGGCTCGGCTGCGATATCCGCCATGCCGGCCGGCTGGTCTATTCCAAGGGGCTCGACCTCGGCGATCCCAGCGCGGCGACGCCGATCGGCGCCGGCTGCAAGGTGTGCGAGCGGCTGGAATGCCCGCAGCGCGCCTTCCCGCCGATCGGCAAGCCGCTCGCCATCGACGAGCGCATCCACGGCTTCGTGCCCTACAACGCCGTCTAGGCATCGGGCCGGGGAGGCGCTTCCGCTGCGCCGGCCTCAGCCGGCGGTGCTGGAAACCGCGCGCTTGGGCCGCTCGTCGACCGTGAGCTGGAAGACGTCGGGACGGGCGTAGTGCCCGGTCGCATCGAAGTCGTACTTGCCGCGGGCGATCTGGCCCGGGTCGATCTCGGCGTAGAGGATCGTCTCGCCGGAGAAGTCGGGGCCGGCAAGGACGCGGCCGAGCGGATCGACGATGGCGCTGCCGCCGCGCATCATCACCGTCGCGGGATCGTCGCCGAGCGCCGATTCATGGTCGTCGCGATAGGCGCCGCGGGTGATGTGCTGGCAGGCGGTGAGCACGTAGCAGCGCCCCTCGAGCGCGATATGCTGCATCGAGGGCAACCAAGTGTCGCGGTCGTCCGCCGTCGGCGCGCAATAGATGCCGACCCCCTTGGAGTACATGTGCATGCGCAGCATGGGCATGTAGTTCTCCCAGCAGATCACGGCGCCGACGCGCCCCAGCGCGGTCTCGTAGACCGGCATGGTCGAGCCGTCGCCGAACCCCCAGATCAATCGCTCGGCGGCGGTCGGCATCAGCTTGCGGTGCTTGCCGATCAGCCCCTTCGCCCCGTCGAAGAACAAGGCGGTGCAATAGAGCGTGCCGCCATCGCGCTCGATGCAGCCGATGACGGTGAAGAGCCCGGTCTCCGCCGTGGCCGCGGCGATGGTCGCGACCTCCTCGCCGTCGAGGCCGATCGCGGCCTCATAGTAGCGCCGGAAGGCTTCGCGGCCCTCCGGCTTGCGCATCCCGACCGGCGCGCCGAAGGACGCCCCCTTGGGATAGCCGCCGAGGAAAGCCTCGGGAAACACCGCCAGCTTCGCGCCCTTCGCGGCCGCCTCCCCGATCAGCTCGGCCGCCTTGCCGGCGGTCCTGAGCGGATCGTCGGGAAAGGAGGCGGCCTGGACGACGGCGGCGATGTAGCTGTGCATGGTGTCACCCCTGCCGGAATGTCGGGACGGATCCGGTTGGCCGAGCATATCCGAGGATGGCGGTGCGGGAAGCGGCCATGCGGGAGGCAACCATGCACATCCCGCACGGTCGGATCGTCACGAGGCCTCGCGCTCCCGCTGGGGCATGCCCTCCGGGATGACGGTGGCGACGATCGAGGCGTCGAGCGCCTCGTAATCGGCGAGCCCGATGGTCTGGTAGAGCTCGGCGCGGGTCTGCATCTGCTCGACCATGGCATGGGTGCCGCCGTCGCGGGCCAGGGCGGTGTAGAGACGCTGCTGGGCCTTGTTGGCGACGCGCAGCGAGGAGACCGGCCAGATCACCATGCGGTAGCCCATGTCCTCGAACTCGTCGGCGGTGAAGAACGGCGTGCGGCCGAACTCGGTCATGTTGGCGAGCAGCGGGACGCCGGGCAGGCGGCGCGCGAATTCGCGGAACATCTCGGCATTGGTCAGCGCCTCCGGGAAGATCGCATCGGCGCCCGCCTCGACGAAGAGCCTGGCGCGCGCCACGGCGCCGTCCATGCCCTCGCTCGCGGCGGCGTCGGTGCGGGCGATCAGGTAGAGGTGGCGGCGGGCCTTGGCGGCGGCGGCGACCTTGGCCGCCATGTCGTGCGCGTCGGCGAGCTTCTTGTCGTTGAGATGGCCGCATTTCTTCGGCAGGAGCTGATCCTCGATATGGACGGCGCCGGCGCCGGCCTCCTCGAAGACGCGCACCATGTGCATGACGTTGAGCGCCTCGCCATAGCCGGTGTCGCCGTCGACCAGCAGCGGCAGGCCCGAGGCCCGGGCGATCTGGCGGATGAAGAAGGCGACTTCGTCGACGGTGATGATGCCGAGATCGGGCAGGCCCATCGAGGCGGTCATCGCCGCGCCCGACAGATAGAGCCCCTCGAAGCCGGCCGCCTTGGCCTGAAGCGCCGTCATGCCGTTATGGGCGCCCGGCAGGCGGGCGATGCCGCCGCGCTCGATCAGCGCCCGGAAGCGCCGGCCGGCGGGCTGGTCCGGGATTTCGGAGCCAACGAGATAAGGCATGTTTCTTCTCCTCAGGCCGCGCGCGCCGGGGAGGGCGCGCGTCCGCGCGCCTCGAGCGGCACGAAGGGCAGGTTCTCCGGGCCGACATAGTTGGCGGAGGGCCGGATGATCTTGTTGTCCTGCCGCTGCTCGATGATGTGGGCGGCCCAGCCCGAGGTCCGGGCGATCACGAAGAGCGGCGTGAACATCGCGGTCGGCACGCCGAGCAGATGATAGGAGACGGCGCTGAACCAGTCGAGATTGGCGAACATCTTCTTGGTCTCGCTCATCACCGCCTCGATCCGGTCGGCGATCTCGAACATCTTCATCGCCCCGGCCTCGCGCGAGAGCCGGCGGGCCACCTCCTTGATCACGGCGTTGCGCGGATCGGCGATGGTGTAGACCGGATGGCCGAAGCCGATCACCACCTCCTTCGCTTCGACCCGCCGGCGGATGTCGGCTTCCGACTCGTCCGCGTCGGCATAGCGCTTCTGGATGTCGAAGGCCGCCTCGTTGGCGCCGCCATGCCTGGGGCCGCGCAGGGCGCCGATCGCGCCGGTGATCGCCGAATAGATGTCGGAGCCGGTGCCGGCGATCGAGCGCGCGGTGAAGGTCGAGGCGTTGAACTCGTGCTCGGCATAGAGGACGAGCGAGGTGTGCATCGCCCGGACATGCTCCGCATTCGGCCGCTTGCCGTGCAGCAGGTGCAGGAAATGGCCGCCGATGCTGTCGTCGTCGGTCTCGACCTCGATCCGGCGCCCGTTCTGGGCGAAATGGTGCCAGTAGAGCAGCATCGAGCCGAGCGAGGCCATCAGCCGGTCGGCGATGTCGCGGGCGCCGGCATGGTTGTGGTCATGCGCCTCGGGCAGCACGCAGCCGAGCGCCGAGACGCCGGAGCGCATCACATCCATCGGATGGGCCGCCGCCGGCAGCGCCTCCAGCGTCGAGCGCACCGCGGCGGGCAGGCCGCGCAGGCCCGCGAGCTTCGCCTTGTAGGCCGCGAGCTCGGCCGCCGTCGGCAGCGTGCCGTGGACGAGGAGATGGGCGATCTCCTCGAACGCGCAACGCTCGGCGACATCGAGGATGTCGTAGCCGCGGTAGTGCAGGTCGTTGCCGGTGCGCCCGACGGTGCAGAGCGCGGTGTTCCCGGCGACGACGCCCGACAGCGCCACCGACTTCTTCGGCGCGGGCTTCGCCGGCGCGGTGCTTTCCTGGCTCATCCTGTCCTCCCTTGTCAGGCCACGACGGAGAGCCCGGAGCGGGCCCCGCCATGGCTGGCGTTCCAGTCGAAGATGCCGGTCGCGCCCGTGCCCGGCAGGGCGGGGTCGACCGCGAAGCTCAGGCCCGCGAGATCGTTCGCATCGAGCCGTTCCAGCCGCGCGACCGCGCCGAGGAAGCGCTCCTGCTCGGCGGCGGAGACGATGCCCTCCGCCAGGGTGCGGAACTTCTCGATGTACTGGGCGCGGGCGAAGGGGCGGGCGCCGAGCGGATGCGCATCGGCGATGGCGAGCTCGTCGGTGACGGTCGAGCCGTCCGCGAGCGTCACGACGACGCGCCCGCCGAAAGCCTTCTCCTTCGGGTCGTGGCTGTGATAGCGCCGCGTCCACTCGGGGTCCTCGACCGTCGAGATCTTGTGCCAGAGGGCGACCGTCTCCGGCCGGTTGGCGCGCTCGGGCGCATAGGAGCGCTCATGGTGCCAGCCGCCATCCTCCAGCGCGACGGCGAAGATGTACATGATCGAATGGTCGAGGGTTTCGCGGCTCGCCTTCGGGTCCATCTTCTGCGGGTCGTTGGCGCCGGTGCCGATCACGTAATGCGTGTGGTGGCTGGTGTGGATGACGATGCTCTTCACCCGCGACAGGTCGCCGCCGGCCTGCCTGATCCTGGGGCCCATGCGGCGGGCGAGGTCGATCAGCGCCTGGCTCTGGTACTCGGCCGAATGCTCCTTTGTGTAGGTGTCGAGGATGGCGCGCTTCGGCTCGCCCTTTTCCGGCAGCGGCACATGGTATTCGGCCTTCGGGCCGGAGAGCAGCCAGGCGATGAAGCCGTCCTCGCCCTCCCAGGCCGGCGAGGGCGCGCCTTCGCCGCGCATGACGCGGTCGACGGCCTCCACCGCCATCTTGCCGGCGAAGGCGGGGGCATAGGCCTTCCAGCTCGAGATCTCGCCCTTGCGCGACTGGCGCGTGGTGGTGGTGACGTGCAGCGCCTGCTGCACAGCCTGATAGATCGTCTCCGCCGGCAGGTTCAGCGCCGCGCCGATGCCGGCGGCGGCGGAGGGGCCGAGATGGGCGATGTGGTCGATCTTGTGCTCGTGCAGGCAGATGCCCTTCACCAGATCGACCTGGATCTCGTAGGCGGCGGCGAGCCCGCGCACCAGCGCCGCGCCGTCGAGCCGGCAATGCTGCGCGACCGCCAGCACCGGCGGGATGTTGTCGCCCGGATGCGAATAGTCGGCGGCCAGGAAGGTGTCGTGGAAATCGAGCTCGCGCACGGCGACGCCGTTGGCCCAGGCCGCCCATTCCGGCGAGACGCGCCGGTCGGCCGCCAGGCCGAAGACGGTGGCGCCGGGCTTGAAGGGATGGGCCAGCGCCTGGGCGCGGGCGCTGGCGACCGGGCGGCGCGTCAGCGAGGCGGCGGCGACGGCGGCGTTGTCGATGATGCGGTTGCCGATCATCTCGACCACGGCGGGCTCGACCGCGACCGGGTCGGCGGCGACCTCCGCGATCTTCCAGGCGAGCTGCTGCGGGCGCGGCAGGTTCTCGGCGGACTTATGGGTACGGACGCTGTGCTGCTTCACGACTGGGTTTCCTCGGATGGGCTGGAAACGGAGGAGGGGGAGGAGGGAATGCGGATCGGCCGGCCATTCGCGGCGACCGCGACCATTTCGAAGGCGCCGCGCACCGCCAGCCGCGTCTCGCCGGAGACCGGCGCTTCGGCGACCATGTCGACGGTGACGGTCATCGAGGAGCGGCCGACGCGCGTGACCTCGGCGGTCAGCTCGACGCGCTCGCCGACGCGCACCGGCTCGTGGAAGGCGACCTTGTCGGGGGTCGCCATGACGACGGCGCAGCGCGCGCGGCGCGTGGCGGCGACGAAGGCGGCCTTGCCCATCAGGCTTGGCGCATGGCCGCCGAAGAGCGTGCCGTCATGATTGGACTGCTCGGGAAACACCAACTCCACGAAGCGCGTCGGCGCCTCGCGACGTTCGCTTCCCTGTTCTGCCGCCATTGCCATGCCGCGGGCCCATGCGCTTGCAATCATCGATCTTCTTCGCAATATCTGCGGAACTACCCTGCGATAAAGGGCTGAAATTGCGGAGTTTTGCGGAGACGGATCGGCAAATCTGCAAAGTTTGCGAAGCGACCTTGCGCGAAGGAGCCGGGACATGAAGAAGGCCTTCATGGGCGTCCGCCTCAAGCGCCTGCGCGAGGAACGCCGGCTGACTCAGGCTGCGCTCGCCTCGGCGCTCGGCCTGTCGCTGAGCTATCTCAACCAGCTCGAGAACAACCAGCGCCCGCTGACCGTGCCCGTGCTGCTGAAGCTCAACGCCGCCTTCGGCGTCGACGTGCAGCTCTTCTCCGACGACGACGAGGCGCGGCTGATCGGCGATCTGCGGGAGGCGCTGACCGATCCCGCGATCGGCGAGCAGATCGCGACGGC
Organism: Hyphomicrobiales bacterium; assembly: GCA_900466745.1. Taxonomy (GTDB): domain Bacteria; phylum Pseudomonadota; class Alphaproteobacteria; order Rhizobiales; family Beijerinckiaceae; genus Allobosea; species Allobosea minatitlanensis. The sequence goes on from UBNE01000007.1 coordinate 80,904, forward strand.
GGAGTTGCGCGAGCTGGCGGCGAGCATGCCGGCGGTCGGGCGCGCGCTGGTCTCGCTGCACCGGCGCTATCGCAGCGCGCTGGAGCAATCCGCGGCGCTGGCGGCGCGGCTCGGCGACGATCGCCAGTCCGCCCTGACCTCGGCCGTCTCGACGCCGTTCGAGGAGGTGCGGGACTTCTTCTACGAGCGGCACAACCATATCGACCCGCTCGACCGCGCCGCCGAGGCGATCGCGCGCGAGCTCGGCGCCGCGGGGGGCCAGGCCGAGGCCGCCCTGATCGAGCGGCTGCGGGACCGGCACGGCATCCGCGTCGCCACCTTCCGGCCCGAGGGCGAGGAGGGCGGGCAGCGCCATTTCGACGTGGCCGAGGGCGTGCTGCGGCTGTCCTCGCATCTGGGAACGGGGCAGCGCGCCTTCCAGATCGCGACCCAGCTCGCCTTCCTCGAGCATCGCGACGCGATCGACGGGCTGGTCGCGACCGGGCGCTTCGGCGGCGAGGATTCCCGGCGCCTCGCCCGGATCGGCCTGGCGAATTATTTCGCCGGCGCGCTCGTCCTGCCCTATGGCGAGATCCTCGCGGCGGCGGAAGCCTGCCGCTACGACATCGAGCTGCTCGGCCAGCGCTTCGGGGTCGGCTTCGAGACGGTCTGCCACCGGCTCTCGACCCTGCAGCGGCCCGGCGCCCAGGGCGTGCCCTTCTTCTTCATCCGCGTCGACCGCGCCGGCAACATCTCGAAGCGCCAGTCGGCCACCGATTTCCATTTCTCGCGGGTGGGCGGGACCTGTCCCCTGTGGAACGTCTACGACGCCTTCGTCCAGCCCGGGCGCGTGCTGACGCAGGTGGCCCGCATGCCGGACGACCGTACCTATCTCTGGGTGGCGCGCTCGGTCTCGCGGGCGCGCGGGGGCTACCATCAGCCGCGCAAGACCTTCTCCGTCGCGCTGGGCTGCGACCTGCGCCATGCCGGGCGGCTGGTCTATGCCGACGGTCTCGATCTCGGCAATGCCGATGCGGCGACGCCGATCGGCGCGGGATGCCGCATCTGCGAGCGCCCGGCCTGCCCGCAGCGGGCCTTTCCCCCGGTCGGAAAACCGCTCCATGTCGACGAGCAGAGAAGCGCCTTCGCCCCCTATGCGGTGAAATGAGGGGATGGCGCGCGGCGGGGCCTCGCGCGGTGTTGTCGAGCGGCCAAAAAGGGTTAGGGTCGCCCGCGCCGCGACGATCCCCGATCTTCACAGATGGCTGAAGAGCGCGAGACGACCTATTGACAGGAGCGGGGCTCCAGATACTAAATGTGGTGGTCGACGGTCTCTCGAATCGCAAGATCGAGAGCCAAGAGGGAAGCCGGTGAGAGGCCGGCGCTGTGCCCGCACCTGTCAGCGGCGCGTTCGCATCCAGCGTAATGTCACCGGGGCCGCAAGGCTGCGGAAAGACGGATGGGAACGACGATCCGCGAGCCAGGAGACCTGCCGCGACCCTGGTTTATGTCCTCGGGTGGAGTGTCCCGGCGGAGCGTGTGACGGGTCGCGGTCCTTGCAGGGCCGTGTGCCTCCCGACGCTGCCGCCCGACCTTCGCCCCCAACATCTTGATCTTGGGGTTGATGCCGATGTCTCTTTCCGTTGAAGCCGAACGGCCCTCTGCCGCTCCTCAGGCCGCCGCCGCGTCGCCGTCCCCGGCCGCGGCGAACGAGCCCGGCTATCAGGTCATTCGCCGCAACGGTGCGGTCACGCCCTTCGACCCCGCCAAGATCGCGGTCGCGCTGACCAAGGCCTTCCTCGCCGTCGAGGGCTCGAGCGCCGCCGCCTCGCGCCGCATCCACGACGTCGTCGCCGAGCTGACCGAGCAGGTCGTCGCCGGGCTGACGCGCCGCGTCGCCACCGGGCGCACCTTCCATATCGAGGACGTGCAGGACCAGGTCGAGCTCGCCCTGATGCGCGGCGAGCACCACAAGGTCGCCCGCGCCTATGTGCTCTATCGCGAGGATCGGGCCCGCGAGCGGGCGAGGGCGCTGTCCGAGGCGAAGCCGGCCGCGGCCGCCGCCCCCTCGCTGCGGATGAAGCTCGCCGACGGCTCCTACGCGCCGCTCGACGCCGCCCGCCTCGACAACGTCGTGCGCGAGGCCTGCGCCGGGCTCGACGGCGTTTCGGCCGATCCGGTCCTGGCCGAGGCCCGCCGCAACCTCTATGACGGCATCTCGCTCGACGAGCTGGCGCTGGCGCCGATCCTGGCCGCGCGCACCCTGATCGAGACCGAGCCGAATTATTCCAAGGTCTCGGCCCGGCTGCTGCTCGACAAGCTCCGCCGCGAGGCGCTGAGCTTCGTCCACGGCCAGCCCGAGCAGGCGACGCAGGCCGAGATGGCCGGGCGTTACGCCGATTACTTCCAGGCCTATCTGAAGACCGGCATCGCCAACGAGCTGATCGACCCCGAGCTCGGCCGTTTCGACCTGGCCCGCATCGCCGCGGCGCTGAAGCCGGAGCGCGACCTGCAGTTCGACTATCTCGGCTTCCAGACCCTCTACGACCGCTACTTCCTGCATGTCCGCGGCAACCGCTTCGAGCTGCCGCAGGCCTTCTTCATGCGCGTCGCCATGGGCCTCGCCATCCGCGAGATCGACCGGGAGGCGCGGGCGATCGAGTTCTACGACCTGCTCTCCTCCTTCGACTTCATGGCCTCGACGCCGACGCTGTTCAATTCGGGCACGCTCAGGCCGCAGCTCTCCTCCTGCTTCCTGACGACGGTTTCCGATGACCTCGACGGCATCTTCAAGGCGATCAAGGACAACGCCCTGCTGGCCAAGTATTCCGGCGGCCTCGGCAACGACTGGACGCCGGTGCGCGGCCTCGGCGCCCATATCAAGGGCACGAACGGCGAGAGCCAGGGCGTGGTGCCCTTCCTGAAGGTCGCCAACGACACCGCCATCGCGGTCAACCAGGGCGGCAAGCGCAAGGGCGCGGTCTGCGCCTATCTCGAGACCTGGCATGTCGACATCGAGGAATTCCTCGACCTGCGCAAGAACACCGGCGACGACCGCCGCCGCACCCACGACATGAACACCGCGAACTGGATCCCGGACCTGTTCATGCAGCGGGTCGAGGCCGGCGCCGACTGGACGCTGTTCTCCCCCGACGAGGTGTCGGAGCTGCACGACCTCTACGGCAAGCCGTTCAAGCAGGCCTACGAGGCCTATGAGGCCAAGGCCGAGCGCGGCGAGATCAAGGTCTTCAAGCGGATCAAGGCCGTCGATCTGTGGCGGCGCATGCTGACCATGCTGTTCGAGACCGGGCATCCCTGGATCACCTTCAAGGACGCCTGCAACCTGCGCTCGCCGCAGCAGCATGCCGGCGTGGTGCACTCCTCGAACCTCTGCACGGAGATCACGCTCAACACCTCGGCCGATGAGGTCGCGGTCTGCAATCTCGGCTCGGTCAACCTGGCCGCGCATGTCACGGCCGAGGGGCTGGACCAGGCGCGCCTGGCCCGCACCGTGACGACCGCGATGCGCATGCTCGACAACGTCGTCGACATCAATTTCTACACGATCCCGGAGGCGCGCCGCTCGAATCTGCGCCACCGCCCGGTCGGGCTGGGCATCATGGGCTTCCAGGACGCCCTCCAGGTCCTGCGCATCCCGGCGGCGTCGGAGGAGGCGGTCGCCTTCGCCGATACCTCGATGGAGGCGATCAGCTTCCATGCGATCTCGGCCTCGGTCGACCTCGCCGCCGAGCGCGGCCGCTATCCGAGCTTCGAGGGCTCGCTCTGGTCGAAGGGCATCCTGCCGATCGACTCGCTCGAGATCCTCTCGGAAGCCCGCGACGGCGACGTCGATCTCGACCGCTCCTCGACGCTGGACTGGGAGAGCCTGCGGGCGCGGGTGACGAGCACCGGCATGCGCAACTCGAACACGATGGCGATCGCGCCGACCGCGACGATCTCCAACATCGTCGGCGTCTCGCAGTCGATCGAGCCGTCCTACAGCCAGCTCTACGTCAAGGCGAACATGTCGGGCGACTTCACCGTGGTGAATGCCGGGCTGGTCCACGATCTGAAGGCGCGCGGGCTCTGGGACGAGGTGATGGTCTCGGACCTGAAATACTACGACGGCAAGGTCAGCCAGATCGACCGCGTCCCCGCCGATCTCAAGGCGCTCTATGCGACCTCCTTCGAGATCCCGACGGAGTGGCTGATCAAGGCGGCGGCGCGCCGGCAGAAGTGGATCGACCAGGGCCAGTCGCTCAACCTCTACATGGCGCAGCCCTCGGGCCGGAAGCTCGACGAGGCCTATCGCCTCGCCTGGCGGCTCGGCCTGAAGACGACCTATTACCTGCGCGCGCTGTCCGCGACCCATGTCGAGAAGTCGACGCTGAAGGGCACGGATGGTAAGCTCAACGCGGTTTCGGCCTCGGTGCCGGCCGCCGCCAAGGCCGCGGCGCCGATCATCGTCGACATCCCGCTGGAGAACGGCGCGGCCGTGCCGAGCGCCTGCTCGCTCGACGACCCGACCTGCGAGGCCTGCCAGTAGGAGCGCCCCGCGCCAGCCCCGCCATTCCCGGACGACGCCCCAGGCGGAGCCGGGACCGTTGGCGGGGCGAGGCGAAAGCCTCGCACGGCACAACACAGGCCCGGGGCAAGCCCCGGGCGGAACACCCTTCAGTTTCAGAACGGAACCCCTTTCCATGCTCGACTGGTCCGATCCCAAATCCGACGCCGCCAAGGCCACGCAGCCCGCCATCCTCGCCGGCACCGCGCCGGTCGCCGACGCCACCGGCCTCGGCGAGATCGAGCGCGGCGCCGCCCGCGTCACCGTCGACGAGAAGCGCATGATCAACGCGCGCGCCGACGTGAACCAGCTTCTGCCGCTCAAGTATAAATGGGCCTGGGAGAAGTACCTTTCCGGCTGCAACAACCACTGGATGCCGACCGAGGTCTCGATGCAGGCCGACATCGCGCTGTGGAAGTCGAAGGACGGGCTGACCGAGGACGAGCGGCGCATGCTCAAGCGCAATCTCGGCTTCTTCGCCGCCTCCGAGAGCCTCGTCGCCAACAACATCGTGCTGGCGATCTACCGCCACCTCACCAACCCGGAATGCCGCCAGTACCTGCTGCGCCAGGCTTTCGAGGAGGCGGTGCACACCCACACCTTCCAGTACATCGTCGAGAGCCTCGGCCTCGACGAGGGCGAATTGTTCAACATGTACCGCGAGGTGCCCTCGATCACCGACAAGGCGGCCTGGGCGCTGAAGCACACGCAGTCGCTCGACGATCCCGCCTTCGCCACCGGCACGCCCGAGGCGGACCAGCGCTTCATGCGCGACCTCGTCGCTTTCTACGTCGTCTTCGAGGGCATGTGGTTCTATACCGGCTTCGCGCAGATCCTTTCGCTCGGCCGGCGCAACAAGATGGTCGGCATCGCCGAGCAGTACCAGTACATCCTGCGCGACGAGTCGATCCATCTCAACTTCGGCATCGACGTGATCAACCAGATCAAGATCGAGAACCCGCATCTCTGGACCAAGTCCTTCCAGGAGGAGGTGCGCGGCATGCTGAAGGACGCCGCCGAACTCGAGGCCGCCTATGGTCGCGACACCATGCCGAGGGGCTTCCTCGGGCTGAACGCGGCCTTGTGCGAGCAGTACATGCACTTCATCGCCAATCGCCGCTGCGCGCAGCTCGGCCTTGCCCCGGTCTTCGCCGAGGCGGAAAACCCGTTCCCCTGGATGTCCGAGGCGATGGACCTCAAGAAGGAGAAGAACTTCTTCGAGACCCGCGTCATCGAATACCAGAACGGCGGCGCGCTGAGCTGGGAGTAGGCGCCGGCCGGCGCCTCCCCGCAGGTTCCCGCATGCGATGCCCGGCCCGCGCCGGGCATCGGCTTTTTGGGGCGCCCGGTCCGGCTGGACGGGGCCGGCCGCTTCCCGCATGCTGCGCCATGCGCTTCACGAAGTGGGACTATCTCGCTTTCCCCGTGTTCGCCGGGCTCGCGATCGGCGTGTTCTACGCCGCCTTGCGCCTGCTCGGCTTTTTCGGCCTCGGTCTGCTCGGGCTGGTCATCGCCTTCGTCACGGTACGCATGGACCTGGAGCGCGACGGGCCTTCGCCGGAGCCCACGGTCCTCGTCGAGCAGGCCCGGGCGCGCGAGCGGATGACGCGGGCCGAGAAGGCCGCGTTCAGCTCCGCGCAGCAATGGCGGCTGCGTCCGCTGTTCGTCGCGCAGATCGTCGCGACGGGCTGCATCATTCTCGGGTTCGGCCTGCATTTCCTGCTTTAGGGCCCGCCGCCTTTCACGGCAGGTTCCGCGTAAATCAGCCCGCCTCGGTCCTCGCGGCCGCAGAGTGCGGCCCGGCGCAAGGAAGCGGTCGGCTTGCCGTTGTTTCTGTTTTGTTCCAGATTGGTCCCCGGCCACCGAGCGGGGAGGCGGCTATGGCGCCGGGCGCCGGTTTTCCAGGACGGACGAACTACTTCTTCGCGCTGCTGCCCAGCCCGCTCGCCGCGGCCTCGGCCGACCGGATGGCGCATGCGCTGCGGCATTGGCTCGATCTGTCGGGGCCGCCGCGCGGCACGCGCAAATACCATGTCACGCTCTGGGGCTGGCCGGAGGCCCGGGAGCCGGACCTTACGGAACTGGCATTGTTGCGGCGCGTCGGGCAACGCATCCGGCAGGACGCCTTCCGGCTGGATTTCGATGCGGTGGCGGTCTTCACCCGAAAAGCCGGGAAACCGGCCCTGGTCATGGTCGGCAGCGACGGGGTCATCGGCGCCGATCGGCTGCATGAGGCCATCGAGGGGGAGCTGCGGGCGAGCGGCTTTCGGAGCGGGCGGGCTTCGTTCCGCCCGCATCTGACGCTGCTCTACGACCACTGCCGCGCGCGGGCTTTTCGGGTCAGGCGGCTGGGCTGGCGCGTGACGGAGTTCGTGCTGATCCGCAGCATCCCGCGCCGGGACTACGAGATTCTCGGGCGCTGGCCGCTGCGGAACGGCTGAGCGATCATGCAAGGCCGCAAGCGCGCCTTGCGGCCGGGGGCGGCTCAACCGCGTTGCCTTGGCCGCTCAGGTCACTATCGTTCGCCTTCGACGCCCGCCCGATTCAACCGGAGCCCCTTATGGCCGACCTCTCCGCTTTCCCGATCACCAGGCGCTGGCCCGCCCGCCATCCCGATCGCATCCAGCTCTATTCGCTGCCGACGCCCAACGGCGTGAAGGTCTCGATCGCGCTGGAGGAGCTCGGCCTGCCCTATGAGCCGCATGCCATCGACATCGGCAAGAACGAGACCTGGGGGCCGGAATTCCTCTCGCTCAACCCGAACGGCAAGATCCCGGCGATCATCGACCCCGACGGCCCGGGCGGAAAGCCGCTGGGGCTGTGGGAGTCGGGCGCGATCCTGCTCTATCTCGCCGAAAAGACCGGCAAGCTGCTGCCGAAGGACCCCGCCGCCCGCTACGAGACGATCCAGTGGGTGTTCTTCCAGATGGCGGCGATCGGCCCGATGTTCGGCCAGCTCGGCTTCTTCCACAAATTCGCCGGCCGCGAATACGAGGACAAGCGCCCGCGCGACCGCTACGCCAATGAGAGCAAGCGCCTGCTCGGCGTGCTGGAGGACCGGGTTGCGAACCGCACCTGGATCATGGGCGACGACTACAGCATCGCCGACATCGCCATCCTCGGCTGGGTGCGCAACCTCGTCGGCTTCTACGGCGCCGGCGAGCTCGTCGACTATGCCAGCCTGACCCATGTGCCGATCTGGCTGGAGCGCTGCCTGTCGCGCCCGGCCGTGCAGCGCGGCCTCGACATCCCGAAGCGCCCGGCCTGAGGACAGCGACGTGGCCATCACGATCTACGGCATCAAGAACTGCGACACGATGAAGAAGGCGCGCGCCTGGCTCGACGGCCACGGCGCGGCCTATGCCTTCCACGACTACAAGGCGAGCGGGATCGACCGGGCTTCGCTCGAACGCTGGGTGAAGGAGCATGGCTGGCAGACCGTGCTGAATCGCGCAGGCACCACCTTCCGCAAGCTGCCCGACGCCGAGAAGCAGGGGCTCGATGCGCAGAAGGCGATCGCGCTGATGCTGGCCCAGCCCTCGATGATCAAGCGCCCCGTGCTCGACCTCGGCAAGGGCAGCACCGTCGTGGGCTTCAAGCCGGAGGTCTACGAGGCGGCGCTGGCGGGAGATCGGACCAATTGAGCGGCTAGTGGCGCGGGTTATCCCGGACGAGCGGCTTCAGCCGCGCCGATCCGGGATCCATGCCGGAACCTTCAAAGGCTGTGCTCGGGCGTGGATCCCGGGTCTCCGCTTCGCTGCGCCCGGGATGACCTTGCGTTCTTCAGCCGCCCAATCGCCCGCCGGCAAGCGGCGGAAGCCGTGCATGACCCCCTTCGTGCGGGCGCCTCTTCCCTAAAACACCGCTCTGCTCTACCTCGCAGGCCATGACCGCACAGCCTCAGCCCGCGCAGCGCGACATCGCCGCGACCGCCGACTTCACCTTCCATGTCGCCGCCCGCGACGGCGCCGCCCGCACCGGCGCGATAACCATGCCGCGCGGCGTCATCCGCACGCCGGCCTTCATGCCGGTCGGCACCGCCGCCACCGTCAAGGGCATGTATCCCGAGCAGGTGAGGGCGCTTGGTGCCGATGTCGTGCTCGGCAACACCTATCACCTGATGCTGCGTCCCGGCGCCGAACGTGTCGCCCGGCTCGGCGGCCTGCACCGGTTCATGAACTGGCCGCACCCGATCCTGACGGATTCGGGCGGCTTCCAGGTGATGTCGCTCTCGCAGCTCCGGAAGCTGACCGAGGAGGGCGTGACCTTCCAGTCACATATCGACGGCTCGAAGCATGTGCTGACGCCCGAGCGCTCGGTCGAGATCCAGAACCTGCTCGGCTCCGACATCGTCATGCAGCTCGACGAATGTGTGGCGCTGCCCTGCGAGGAGAAGGTGGCGGAGAAGGCGATGCGGCTGTCGCTGCGCTGGGCCGAGCGCTGCAAGGCCGCCTTCGGCGATCATCCCGGCCGGGCCCTGTTCGGCATCGTGCAGGGCGGCGACGTGCCGCATCTGCGGGTTGAGAGCGCGCGCGCGCTCGCCGCCATGGACCTCAAGGGCTACGCCGTTGGCGGGCTTGCGGTTGGCGAGCCGCAGGACGTCATGCTGGCGATGATCGAGACGGTCGAGCCGCATCTGCCCCAGGCGAAGCCGCGCTATCTGATGGGCGTCGGCACGCCCGACGACATCCTCCAGTCGGTGGCGCGCGGCATCGACATGTTCGACTGCGTGATGCCGACGCGCGCCGGCCGCCACGGCCAGATCTTCACCCGCTTCGGCCGGATGAACCTGAAGAACGCGAAATTCGCCGAGGACCCGCGCCCGATCGACGAGCAATCCTCCTGCCCGGCGGCGAAGGACTGGTCGCGGGCCTATCTGCACCATCTGGTCAAGGCCGAGGAGATGCTCGGCAAGATGCTGCTGACCTGGGTGAACCTCGCCTATTACCAGGAGCTGATGGCCGGCCTGCGCGGCGCCATCGCGGCCGGGCGTCTCGCCGATTTCATCGCCGAGACGAAGGAGGGCTGGACCCGGGGCGAGGATGGAGGCGCCCCGGCGTGACGGCCCTCGATCCCGGCCTGCTGCTCAAGATGGCGATCGCGGCCGCGGTGGTGGTCACCTGCTCGCTGATCGCCGAGCGCAGCGGGCCGAAGATCGCGGCGATGATCGCCACCCTGCCGATCTCGCTCGGCCCCGTCCTGTTCTTCCTGTCGCTGGAACACGAGCCGGCCTTCCTCGCCGAAAGCGCCCGCGGCACGATGAACGCCAATGTCGCCAATGCCGGCTTCGTGCTGGCCTATGTCTTCGCGGCGCAGCGCTTCGCGACGCTGCCCAGCCTTGCGGCGGCGCTCGCCGCCTGGGTCGTCGCGCTGCTGGCCACACGCGGCTTCGGCCTGCCGGCCTGGGCGCTGACCGGGCTCGCGGTCGCCGCCTTCGCCGCCGTGCACCGGGCCGCGCGGCCCTATCTCGCGGCCCGCCCGGTCGCGCCGCCCCGGCGCGCCTGGTTCGCGATTCCGCTGCGGGCGGCCTGCGTCGCCGGGCTTGTCGGCGGCGTCACGCTCGCGAGCCACCAGGTCGGCGCGAACTGGTCGGGCGTCCTCGCCGGGGTTCCGCTGGTGCTGTCGAGCCTCGTGCTGATCCTGCAGCCGCGCATCGGCGGCCCGGCCACCGCCGCCCTGATCGGCAACGGCGCGCTCGGCCTGCTCGGGGTCGGCCTCGGCCTGGCGGCGCTCTACGCCGCCGCCGTGCCGCTGGGCTCGGGGTTCGCCCTGCTGATCGGACTGACGGTCTCGGTCGCCTGGAATGCCGGGCTACTCGGCCTTGCGCGCCGGCCGGCGCCATGACGCCACGAACAGCCCGCCGATGATCAGGCCGAAACCGGCCAGTTGCAGCGGGCCGGGGATCTCGCCGAGCGCCGGGATGGCGAGCGTCGTGCCGGTGACCGGGATCAGCGGCGGAAAGCGCCCGACCACGGCTGCCCCCAGCACATGCGCGGCCCAGCCCCAGAGCCACAGCCCGAGGATGACGTTGATGATGCCCTGATAGACCGCGTGCAGCCCGAGCACCCACCAGGGCGCGATGTCGAAGCCGCGGAAGAAGAACAGGAAGTAGAACGGCAGATAGGCGAGCGACAGCACCGAGACGACGATCGAGCCCTTGAGGCCGTCGACCTTCCAGAGCTGGATCAGCAGCGGGTAGAAGCCCCAGAGCAGGCCGACGCCGAGAAAGCAGAGGTCGCCGCGCAAGGTGTCGCCGGCCGCGCCGTGGCTGCCGGCGAAGGCGAGGAAGCCGAGGCCGCCGATCACGCTCGCGATGCCGAGGATCAGCGGCGCCGAGAGGCGCGCCCCGAACAGGACGACGCTGCCGACGATGCCGATCACGGTCACCGTGCCCGGGCCGATCGTGGCGCCATGCGCGGCCGGAGCCATCGTCAGCCCCATCAGCATCAGGAAGGTCATCGGGAAACCGCTGGTCACGGCGAGCCAAACGCCGTGATTCCAGCCGACGCCGCCGCAGTTCCGCAAGCCCCCGGCCCGCAGGAAGAGCGGTAGCAGCAGCAGGCCGGCGGTGCCGAAGCGCAGCGCCAGCAGGTCATGGGCGCCGATGCCGTGGAGCACGGCATGGCGGCTGATGACGAAGTTCGAGCCGAAGATCAGGACGCTGAGCAGCATCCCGGCGACCGCCAGCCGGCGCCGGCGGCGTTCCGTGTCCGGCGCTGCGGCGGGGCGGGCGATGCGCTGATCCATGGAGCCGACATAGCGCGGATGGCGGCGGGGCCGTTACGCGCCATGGCGCATGGCCCCCGCGCTCGAAACGGCGATCCGCATTTGCGCCGCGTTTCAGCCCTTCTGGTGCCCGAAGGCGGCGGCTCACTCTCCGCGCTGAAGGGGCTTGAACGATCGGAGCGACGGCGATGTCCAGCAACCGCTATCCCCCGCAGCCCGCGGCCATGGCGAAGCGGCTCGGCCACCATCTCCTGCTCTCCCTCGGCGTGACGCTGGCCACCGCCCTGGTCGCGACCTTGCCGGCCCTCGTCTCCGGCGCGCCCTGGGAGCGTGCCCCGGCGCGGGCTTCCGCCCCGGCGGGGCCGGTGCTGCTGCGGGACGGCAAGATCGTCGATCGCCTCGGGGAAAATACCGTCGCCGGGCCCGAGATGGCGGCGACGAATGCGCCGGGGCTGCCGGCGGCGCTGGCGATGCCGATGTCGCTGAACTGGCCCGGGAGCGGCGAATGGACGCCGCCCGCGCAGCGGCTCGCGGTCGCGGCCCGGGCGAGGCCCCGCGCGGGAGAGGGCGCGGCCGTTCTACCCCAGTATCGTATCGCCGCGCTGCCGGTCCACGCCGCCGCGACGGGCGCGCCTTTGGTCATCCTGCCTCCGGCGGCGGCGACGGCCCTGGAGGCCGCGCGCGACGATTCCGGTCGCGACGACGCCTGGAGCCGCCTGTTGAGCCAGCCGGCGACGCAGGTGGTCGATGCCGTCTCCGGCGCCGCCGATTCCGTGCAGGCGGCGGGCTCCTGGGGGCTGTCGCAGGCGGCGAGCCTGCTGCCGCGCTGGTGAGCGCGGCAGCAATCACCTGATCAGGCGAGCGCCTTCAGCGCGGCGCGGCCGGCATAGACGGCCTGGGTGCCGAGTTCCTCCTCGATGCGCAGGAGCTGGTTGTACTTCGCGGTCCGGTCGGAGCGGGCGAGCGAGCCGGTCTTGATCTGCCCGCAATTGGTCGCGACGGCGAGGTCGGCGATGGTCGAATCCTCGGTCTCGCCCGAGCGGTGCGACATCACGGCGGTGTAGCCGGCGCGCTGCGCCATATCGACGGCGGCGAGCGTCTCGGTCAGCGAGCCGATCTGGTTGACCTTGACCAGGATCGAGTTGGCCGTCCCGCCCTTGATGCCGCGCGACAGGCGCTCGACATTGGTGACGAAGAGGTCGTCGCCGACGAGCTGGCACTTGCCGCCGACGAGGTCGGTCAGCGCCTTCCAGCCCTCCCAGTCATCCTCCGACATGCCGTCCTCGATCGAGACGATCGGGTAGTTGCCGACGAGCTTGGCGAGGTACTTGGCCTGCGCCTTGGGGTCGCGCGTCTTGCGCTCGCCCGCATAGATGTAGGAGCCGTCCTTGAAGAACTCGGTCGCGGCGCAGTCGAGCGCCAGCGCGATATCCTCGCCGGGCTTGTAGCCGGCGGTCTCGATCGCCTGCATCACGAAATCGAGCGCCGCCTCGGCCGATTTGATGTTGGGGGCGAAGCCGCCCTCGTCGCCGACATTGGTGTTGTGGCCGGCGTCGTGCAGCTTCTTCTTCAGCGTGTGGAAGATCTCCGAGCCCATGCGCAGCCCCTCGGCGAAGGAGTGAGCGCCGACCGGCATGATCATGAATTCCTGGAAGTCGATCGGGTTGTCGGCATGGGCGCCGCCATTGACGATGTTCATCATCGGCACGGGCAGGACGCGGGCCGAGGTGCCGCCGACATAGCGGTAGAGCGGCAGGCCCGACGCCTCGGCCGCTGCCTTGGCCACGGCGAGCGAGACGCCGAGGATGGCGTTGGCGCCGAGCTTGCCCTTGTTGGGGGTGCCGTCGAGCTCGATCATCGCCTGGTCGATCCCGGTCTGGTCCTCGGCGTCCATCGCGACGATCGCCTCGGCGATGGCGACGTTGACCGATTCCACGGCCTTGAGCACGCCCTTGCCGAGATAGCGGCTCTTGTCGCCGTCGCGCAACTCGACCGCCTCATGCGCGCCGGTCGAGGCGCCGGAGGGAACCGCGGCGCGGCCCATCGAGCCGTCCTCCAGCACGACATCGACCTCGACCGTGGGGTTGCCGCGGGAATCGAGGATCTGGCGTCCGATGATGTCGATGATCGCGGTCATGGCAGGCTCCGAAGGGGCGGGCGGAATGAATAGGCGCTTCTACCCAACCGGCCGTGCGGCGGGAAGCCCCGATCGGCGCGATCGGCCGGGGGGAAGGGCAGGAAGGGCAGGGAGGCCGCAGATGGAAGCGGGACATGCGGGCGAAGGCGCGCTCTGGCGTGGCGGTTGCGCGGCTTCGGGCCAGCTCCGGCGCTTCGCCCCATCGGGAAACAAGCATGTTCCAGAATATGTCCGCCCCTCGCCGTCCTTCGCTGGCCGCCGTCCTGTTCTGGTGCGCACTCACCGTCGCCTGGTGGACGGGCCTGTGCCTCTATGCCGGCCGGCCGATCTGGTTCTGGTGATCACTCGTCCTCGCCCGGCGTGGCGAGATAGCTGCCGAACAGGAAGCCGCTCTGGAGCGCGAACAGATAGCCGATCCAGACGAAGGCGCTGAAGAGGCTGAGCTCTCCGCGGATCAGCCAGAGCGGGAAGAAGAACACCGTCAGCGCGACGCTGGCGACGATGATGGCGGGATAGCCAAAGGACAGGCCGATCAGGCTTCCGAGCAGAAAGAGAATGCCTGCGATAAGCATAAAATTGTCGGGATCTGATCCGTTGGCCTGTCGGTCTGGACTATGATCTGGCAGGAGACATCGCAAGGATGCGTGTGGAAGATCGGTAAATATTGAAATACCTCCCCCGATATCCTTGGGAGTGCTTTCCAGCCCGCCGCCAGAGAGGCCCGATACGGGGTCGACCGGGGGCAGGGGCGGCGCGTTGCCGCGGAGAGTTCCCTCCGCAGCGCAAGATGCTCTAGAAGCGGCGCAACCACAGGAGCATCCGATGTCCATCGACGCCTCGACCTTGCAGCTCGGGCAGGCCAGCGCGCTGCCGGCCTCTCCGGAGGAAGCCCGCCTCGACCGCGTGCCGAACCCGCATGCCGGCACCCGCTATCTCGCCCGCTTCACCTGCCCGGAATTCACCTCGATCTGCCCGGTCACGGGCCAGCCCGATTTCGGCATCCTCGTCATCGATTACCTGCCGGGCCCGTGGCTGGTCGAGTCGAAGTCGCTGAAGCTCTACCTCGCCTCCTTCCGCAACCATGGCGCCTTCCACGAGGACTGCACCATTGGCATCGGCAAGCGGCTGGTCGACCTGCTGGAGCCGGAATGGTTCCGCATCGGCGGCTACTGGTATCCGCGCGGCGGCATCCCGATCGACGTGTTCTGGCAGACCGGCGAGCCGCCGAAGGGGCTGTGGCTGCCGGACCAGGGCGTGGCGCCCTATCGCGGGCGGTAGGGAACCTCTCCGTCATCGCGCGTCCTTGGGCTTGCGGAAGGCAAGACCCGAGGGCGCGCAATGACGATGTAAGTGCGCCTCAGCTCCGCGAGCCCAGGGGCGGCAGGAGCTTCGGCGTCAGCAGCCCGAGCAGCCCGATGCCGACGCCGAAGACGGCGAGCGCGCCGGAGGTGCCGAGCGCGTTCAGCAGGGTCCCCATCGCCAGCGGCCCGGTGGCGTGGCCCATGAAGAAGAAGCAGGCGAACAGGGCCATGGCCGAGCCGCGCGCCGTCGGCGCGAGCTCGGTCGCCTGGGCCTGGAAGGTGCCGTGCAGCAGGAAGAAGCCGAAGCCGATCAGCAGGAAGATGCCGATCGCGCTCCACCACGGCGCCGGGATGACGAACAGCCCGTAGCCCAGCGCCATGGCGATGCCGCCATAGCGCATCATCTGCCGCGGCCCGACGCGCTGGACCAGGATTCGCGTCAGCACGCCGTAGACCAGCCCGCCGAGCCCCATCGCGCCGATGGCGAGACCGGCCTCCGAGGAGCCGGTGCCGGAGCGCTCGTGCAGGATCGCCGCGACGAAGGGCGGCAGGCCGAAGACCATCGCCCCCTCGAGCATGACGAGGAGATAGAGCAGCTTGCTGCGCGGATTGGCGAAGACCGCGCGGTAGCTCCCGATCGCTCCCGAGAGGCTGAGCGGCGGGCGGTCCGCGTTCGGGCGCGGCTTCAGGACGAGCCGCACGAGCGCCGCGCCGCCGATCGCGAGCAGCGCCGCGGTGCCGAGCACGGCGCGCCAGCCGATATGGTCGGCGACGACGCCCGAGAAGGCGGCACCCGCCATCTGGCCGATGATCATGATGACGAGGAAGCGCCCGAGCATGATCTGGCGCTCGGCCATCGGGGCGCGGTCGCCGATCGCCGCCATCGCGGCGGGGATGACGCCGCCCGCCATCACGCCGCCAACGGCGCGTAAGGCCAGCAGCATCCAGAAATCGGTGGCGAAGGCGGCGAGCGCCGACAGCGTGCCGAGCAGGACGAGGCAGGTCGAGATGCTGCGCAGCTTGCCGACCGCGTCGGCGATCGGCCCGAGGAAGGGCTGGCCGAGCGCGTAGCAGCCCGAGAAGGCGGTCACCAGGAAGGCGATCTGGTGGACGCTCTGGCCGAACTCGACCGCGAGCGTCGGCACCAGCGGGTCGATGAGCCGCATGGTGAAGGTCGAGGCGAAGCCGCAGAGGCCGAGGATCGGGATCAGCGCGCCGAGATCGTCGCCGGAAGCCGGCTTCGGCTCAGACATAGGCGACGTTTGGCGCCGGGCTGCCCTTGGCGAGGCGGTCGAAGGCCTGCAATGCCGCGATCAGGCCCTGGAACTCCGGCAGCGGCACCATGTTGGGGCCGTCGGAGGGAGCCCTGTCCGGATCGGGATGGGTCTCGATGAAGACGCCGGCGACGCCGACCGCGACCGCCGCGCGCGCCAGCACCGGCACGAATTCGCGCTGGCCCCCGGTCGAGGAGCCCTTGCCGCCCGGCTGCTGCACCGAATGGGTGGCGTCGAAGATCACGGGCGCGCCGATCTCGGCCATGATCGGCAGGCTGCGCATGTCGGTGACGAGGGTGTTGTAGCCGAAGGAGGCGCCACGCTCGGTCAGCATGACGTTGGCGTTGCCGCTCTCGGTCACCTTGGCCGCGACGTTGACCATGTCCCAGGGCGCGAGGAACTGGCCCTTCTTGACGTTGACGACCCGGCCGGTCTTCGCCGCCGCGACGAGCAGGTCGGTCTGGCGGCAGAGGAAGGCGGGGATCTGCAGCACGTCGACGACCTCGGCGACGGGCGCGCACTGGCTCGCCTCGTGCACGTCGGTCAGCACGGGCAGGCCGGTGCGCTCGCGGATCTCGGCGAAGACGGGGAGCGCCGCCTCCAGCCCCATGCCGCGCGCGCCCTTGACGCTGGTGCGGTTCGCCTTGTCGAAGGAGGTCTTGAAGACGAGACCGACCTCCAGCGCATCGGCGATCTCCTTGAGCGCCAGCGCGCATTCAAGCGCGTGGTTCCGGCTCTCCATCTGGCAGGGCCCGGCGATCACCGACAGCGGCAGCCGGTTTCCGAAACGCACGGGCCGGGCGAGATCCTCGCCAATGGTGACGATGGCGTTGGGGGTCATGGCGGGTCCTTCGCGGCAAGGCTTTGCGGCGAGACTTCGCTGCGAGGCTTCGCGGCGAGGCCTTGGCATGCAGGCTGCCGGGCATAGGGCGGCTCGCCCTTCCGGGTCAAGTCGGGGCACGCCGTGCAGAAGTTGTTCGGCCTGGGCGCAACGGGCTGGCGAAGCGGGAGCGAGGTCTGTAAATTCGCAGGCGAGGTACTATCTTTGACGGGAACGCAGGATCGGTTGGATACGGCGCGGACGGATATGATCGAGGCAGGCCAGGGCACAGCGATGCGGATCGGAACGGCGCCGGAGAGATCGGCGCACCCGCACGGCATCGCGGCGACGGTCGCCATGGCCGACCGCCCGAAGCGGGCCGGCCCGCCGGCCGATGGCGGGCGCGAGGGCACGGGAACGGCGGTGCTGACCCGCACCCGCACGCGCAAGCCCAATCTCTACCGCGTCCTGCTTCTGAACGACGACTACACCCCGATGGAGTTCGTCGTTCACGTGCTGGAGCGGTTCTTCAACAAGGACCGCGCCGAGGCGACCCGGATCATGATGCATGTGCATCAGAACGGCGTCGGCGAATGCGGCGTCTTCACCTATGAGGTCGCCGAAACCAAGGTCACTCTCGTCATGGATCTCGCGCGCAAGCACATGCACCCGCTGCAATGCGTGATGGAGAAGAAGTAGCGTTGGGCCGGACCGCATATTCCCGAAACAGATAGGAGCGCGCCCCTTGCCGAGTTTCTCGCGCAGTCTCGAACAGGCGCTTCACCGGGCTCTGGCTCTCGCCAATGAGCGCCGCCACGAATACGCCACCCTCGAACATCTCCTGCTCGCGCTGGTCGATGACCAGGACGCGGCCGCGGTGATGCGCGCCTGCAGCGTCGATCTCGACCTGCTCAGGCGCAACCTCGTCGACTATATCGACTCGGAGCTGACCAACCTCGTTACCGACGGGCGCGACGATTCCAAGCCGACCGCCGGCTTCCAGCGCGTGATCCAGCGCGCCGTCATCCATGTCCAGTCCTCCGGCCGCGAGGAGGTGACCGGCGCCAATGTGCTCGTCGCGATGTTCGCCGAGCGCGAGAGCCACGCCGCCTATTTCCTGCAGGAGCAGGACATGACCCGCTATGACGCGGTCAACTACATCAGCCACGGCATCGCCAAACGCCCCGGCGCCAGCGAGAGCCGCCCGGTGCGCGGCGCCGAGGACGACGCCGAGCCGCAGCGCGAGCAACGCTCGGACCAGGCCGGCGAGCCGGACAAGGACAAGAAGAAAAAGGAAAGCGCGCTGGAGGCTTACTGCGTCAACCTCAACCGGAAGGCGAGGGACGGGCGCATCGATCCGCTGATCGGCCGCGAGGCCGAGGTTCAGCGCACGATCCAGATCCTCTGCCGCCGTCAGAAGAACAACCCGCTGCTGGTCGGCGATCCCGGCGTCGGCAAGACGGCGATCGCCGAGGGCCTCGCCCTCAAGATCACCCGCGGCGAGGTGCCGGAGGTCCTGCACGACGCCACGGTGTTCTCGCTCGACATGGGCACGCTGCTCGCCGGCACGCGCTATCGCGGCGATTTCGAGGAACGCCTCAAGCAGGTGATGAAGGAGATCGAGCAGCATCCCAAGGCGATCATGTTCATCGACGAGATCCACACGGTGATCGGCGCCGGCGCGACCTCGGGCGGGGCGATGGACGCCTCGAACCTGCTGAAGCCGGCGCTCGCCTCGGGCTCGCTGCGCTGCATCGGTTCGACCACCTACAAGGAATACCGCCAGTATTTCGAGAAGGACCGGGCGCTGGTCCGCCGCTTCCAGAAGATCGACGTCAACGAGCCCTCGGTGCCGGACACGATCGAGATCCTGAAGGGCCTCAAGCCCTATTTCGAGGAGTTCCACAAGCTGCGCTACACCCAGGATGCCATCAAGGCGGCGGTGGAGCTCTCGGCGCGCTACATCCACGACCGCAAGCTGCCGGACAAGGCGATTGACGTGATCGACGAGACCGGCGCCTCGCAGATGCTGCTGCCCGAAAGCAAGCGCAAGAAGACCATCGGCGTGAAGGAGGTCGAGGCGGCGGTCTCGACCATGGCCCGCATCCCGGCCAAGACCGTCTCGAAGGACGATGCCGAGGTGCTGCGCAATCTCGAGACCACGCTGAAGCGCACCGTCTACGGCCAGGAGAAGGCGATCGAGGCCCTGTCCTCCTCTATCAAGCTCGCCCGCGCGGGCCTGCGCGACGGCGAGAAGCCGATCGGCTGCTATCTCTTCGCCGGCCCGACCGGCGTCGGCAAGACCGAGGTCGCTCGCCAGCTCGCCTCCTCGCTCGGCGTCGAGCTGATCCGCTTCGACATGTCGGAATATATGGAGCGTCACACCGTCTCGCGATTGATCGGTGCGCCTCCCGGCTATGTCGGCTTCGACCAGGGTGGCCTGCTCACCGACCAGATCGACCAGCATCCGCATTGCGTGCTGCTGCTCGACGAGATCGAGAAGGCCCATCCCGACCTGTTCAACATCCTCCTGCAGGTGATGGACCACGGCAAGCTGACCGACAACAACGGCAAGCAGGTCGATTTCAGGAACGTCATCCTGATCATGACCACCAATGCCGGAGCCGCCGACATGGCCCGCAACGCCTATGGCTTCACCCGCACCAAGCGCGAGGGCGACGATACCGAGGCGATCAACAAGCTGTTCGCGCCGGAATTCCGCAACCGTCTCGACGCCACCATCTCCTTCGGCCATCTGCCGAAGAGCGTGGTCGCCCGCGTCGTCGACAAGTTCGTGCTCCAGCTCGAGGCCCAGCTCGCCGACCGCAACGTCACCATCGAACTCTCGGACGAGGCCCGCGAATGGCTGGTCGAGAACGGCTATGACGAGGCGATGGGCGCCCGCCCGATGGCCCGGCTGATCCAGCAGACCATCAAGACGCCGCTCGCCGACGAGGTGCTGTTCGGGCGCCTCAAGAACGGCGGCGCGGTCAAGGTCGTGGTCGTCCACTCCGAAACCGGCATCAAGGTGCTCGGCCTCGAATTCCCGGACGGGCCGGTCAAGCCGAAGCCGGAGAAGGACGTCGAGGCCGCCAACGCCAAGCGCCTGCCGAAGCCGCGCGCCAAGGCGTCCGGCTCCGGCTCGCCCAAATCGAGCCCGCCGCGCCGCGCGCCCAAGGGGGCGGGGCCGGGCGATGGACCGGGCGGCCCCGCCGCGCCGGCCAAGGCGTCCGGCCGCGCCGTCCGCACCGTGCCGAAGGTTCCGCTGACGAAGGCCTGAGACCGTGCTGTTCAAACGCAAGACTGCGACGCTCGCCGCCGAGACCGGCGAGGTCGCGACCGAAGCCGCCGAGGCGCCGGCGCGGCAGCAGAAGGAAAAGCTCGGCTGGTTCGAGAAGCGCAGCCGCCGCCGGCGCCGGCGCATCATCTTCGAGGAGGTGCTGGGCTGGATCCTCGTCCCGGCCTTCATCTATCTGATCTATCTCGGCGTCCAGTCGGTCGGCGGCATCCCCAAAGAGCTGGTCGATTTCGGCAACGAGCTGATCGCCATGGTGATGAAGGGCAAAGGCTGACCCTGCGGCCCGCCTCAGCCCTGCGGCTGCCGCAAGGCCGGCAGTCCGCGTTGCGGCTTGGCGAGCATCGGCAGCATGGACGATAGAGGGAAGGGCTCCGGATGCGCCGGGGCCCGAACCCGCCCGAGCCGTCCCGCCGATGACCGCATGAGCGTTTCCGCCGATTGGAGCTGGCAGCGCGTCGCGCTCGCCGGCGCACGCGATGCGCTGTCGCTGCCGGCCTGGATCGTCGGATTCGGCCTCGTCGGCATCGGTTCCCTGGCCCATGACGTCGGCTATCCGGTCGGCAGCGCGGTCCTCTCCACCATTCTCGTCTGGGCCGGCCCGTCGCAGGTGCTGTTCTTCGCCTCGATCGCGGCGGGCGCGGCCTGGAGCGCGATCGCCATCGCCATCGCCTTCGCCTCGCTGCGCTTCCTGCCGATGACGGTCGCCATCCTGCCGCTGCTGCGCCGGCCCGGCCAGAGCGTCTGGCTGCAGCTCCTGCTCTCGCATTACGTCGCCGTCACCGCCTGGACCGAAGGGTTGCGGCGCCTGCCGCCGATCCCGCTCCGGCAGCGCGTTCCCTATTTCCTCGGTTTCGCCAATGCCTGCATGACGGTGAGCGCGCTCGGCACTTTCGCCGGCTATTACCTTCTGGGCACCTTGCCGCTGCCTTTCGCCGCCGGGCTGCTCTGCCTGACGCCGATCTTCTTCCTGGTCTCGCTGACGGCCGGGCTGCGCCATCGCGGCGACGTCGCCGCGCTCGTCCTCGGCCTGGTGCTGGCCCCGCTCTGCGAGCGCTTCATCGGCGGCGGCTTCGACCTCATCGTCGCGGGCCTGATCGCCGGGACCGTCGCGGTCTTCGTCGGCAAGAGGCGCAAGGCCGCATGACCCAGCCGATCGCCTGGCTCGACGGCCCGCACTGGCCCTATCTCGCGCTCATCCTCTTCGCCGTGCTGCCGACCGAGATCTGGCGCTGGCTCGCCGTGGCCTTCGCGCGGGGCCTGGATGCGGATTCGGCGCTGCTCGACTGGGTGCGGGCGGTCGCGACCGCGCTGCTCGCCGGAATCGTGGCCAAGCTCGTGGTCTCGCCGCCGGGCGTGCTGGCGCAGGTGCCCGTGCTGGTACGGGTCGCGGCGCTCGCAGCCGCCGTCGCCGTCATGGCGCT
The DNA here is from genome assembly GCA_900466745.1 of Hyphomicrobiales bacterium. Classification (GTDB taxonomy): domain Bacteria; phylum Pseudomonadota; class Alphaproteobacteria; order Rhizobiales; family Beijerinckiaceae; genus Allobosea; species Allobosea minatitlanensis. The sequence continues at coordinate 102,424 of UBNE01000007.1, forward strand.
GAGCCGCCGGCGGATGATGCTGGCCGTGCTGATGGCCGAGGCGGTGCTGATCGGCGGCGTCTGGCTGTTCGGGGCGATCTGAAGCCGGGCCCCAAGAGCGGAACGCGTTTTTCGCGAACAGCCGATATAAAATCGAAGAGCTGGAGTATCGGGCTGAAGACGATGTTCAGCCCGGCGCGACCCGGAAGCCGTTGAGGCGTTGGCTCATGGTCCTGTCTCCATCGGTTGATGAAGACAAGACGAGACAGCCCGCGCCGCTGTGACATTCCCTCAGGAATTTTTCAGCGCGGCGCGAATCTTCTCGGCGTTGGCGGCCAGCACCTCCGGCTTCTCCATCGCGCCGGTATGGGGGCGCAGCGCCACGCCCTCGAAGCGCGGCATAACATGGACATGCAGGTGGAACACCACCTGTCCGCCGGCCGTTTCGTTGAACTGCTGGATGGTGAGGCCGTCGGCGGCGAAAGCGTCCTTGACGGCGCGGGAGAGCTTCTGCGTCGTCACCGCCACGGCCTGCAGCGCCTCGGGCGGGGCGTCGAAAATGTTGCGGCAGGGCGCCTTGGGGATCACCAGAACATGGCCGTCGGCGCGCGGCATGATGTCCATGATCGCGAGCGTCTCGGCGTCCTCGTAGACGGTCTGGGAGGGCAATTCGCCACGCAGGATCTTGGCGAAGACGTTTGACGGGTCGTAGGCGCTCATGGCGGGTCCGGCTGGTTCGACAGGGAGGCCCAGCCTGTGGCCCGGCCGTCGGGGCGTCAAGGCCGACGGTCCCGCGTCAGGCGCCGAGCGGCAGGCGCTCGGCGATCGCGGAGTCGAGCACGAGGTCGTCGGCGGCGCCGAGCAGCCAGAGCTCGCCTGCGGTGAAGCGCAGCAGCGGCAGGTTCCACCAGCGCCGGACGAGGGCTGCCAGCGCCGCCGTTTCCTCCGCGTCGAGATCGTCGGTCAGGTTGTAGAGCCCGACCAGCCAGAGGTCGCCGGGTGGCCGGCCGAAAGCGGCCTGGATGGCCTGCAACGGATTGGTCCCGCCGCGCTTTTCGGGATAGACGGCGAGATAGAGCCGGCCGCGATTGACGTTGCCGGAGAACAATCCGCGCAGCTCGACGGTGACGGGGCCGGTTTGCGCCAGCGTTCGCCGGATTTCCGGCGCGACGGCGGGCGGGCGGTCGACGCCGAGCGAGCCGCAGAGCGTCGCATGCAGCCTGTCGCGCCGCCTGGGCAGCAGGTCCCAGGCGATCTTGCCGGCGAAGGGCGAGGCCTTCAGCGCCGCCTCCAGCTCCCGGAAGGCCGGCGAGGCCCGCAGCGCCGCATCCTCGACCGGCAGCACCAGCGAGAAGATGCGCGGATGCCGGCCCATTTCGTAGGACTTGCCCTCGCGGCGCGGGATGACGCGCGGATGCGCCGGTGCCAGCAGCGGCAGATGCGCCAGCCGATAGCCCTCGTCGAGCGCGAGGGGGCCGGAGAAATCGGTCAGGCTGCGCCGGTAGCCGAGTTCGGCGTCGGTGCAGAACCCGACGCTCGCCGGCGCGGCCGCATCGGGGCGAAAGCCGGGGCTTCGTTCGGGCGATTCGTCAGTCATCGTTATCCGTCTTGCGGAACGGTGCCTCGGCTTCCAGCGCCGCCTGCGCCGCCGCGATCTGCGCGCGCTCCTGCGCCAGGTAGTTTGCGACCGGCCGCCGCAGCCCCGGATCGGCGATATGGTGCAGCGAGCGGGTGACGACCGGCCGGTAGCCGCGCGCCAGCTTGTGCTCGCCCTGCGCCCCGGCCTCGACGCGGGAAAGGCGATGCGCGATCGCATAGTCGATGGCCTGATGGTAGCAGAGCTCGAAATGCAGGAAGGGGTGGTCCTCGATGCAGCCCCAGTTGCGGCCGTAGAGCGTGTTGGCGCCGCGGAAATTGATCGCGCCGGCGATATGGCGCCCGGCGCGGCGCGCCATCATCAGCACGATGCGCTCGCCCATCGCCGCGCCGACGCGGGAGAAGAATTCGCGGTTGAGATAGGGCCGGCCCCATTTGCGCGAGCCGGTGTCCTGGTAGAAGCCGTAGAAATCGTCCCAGACCGCTTCCGTCAGCTCGCGGCCCGACAAAGCCTCGACGGTGATGCCGGCCGAGAGCGCCTCGCGCCGCTCGCGCTTCAGCGCCTTGCGCTTGCGCGAGGCCAGGGTCGCGAGGAAGTCGTCATAGCTGGCGAAGGCCTCGTTGCGCCAATGGAACTGCAGGTCGTTGCGTTCGAGATAGCCGGCCTGCTTCAGCGCCGCGACATCGGGATCCTGCGCGAAGGTGACGTGGACGGAGGAGGCCTGCGTCTGCGCGCGCAAGGCCTCCAGCCCGGCGATCAGTGCCGCCCGTGCCTCCTCGGCGCGCGGCGTGTCCGCCACCAGCAGCCGCGGGCCGGTCGCAGGGGTGAAGGGCGCGGCGACCTGGAGCTTCGGATAGTAGCGGCCGCCGGCGCGCTCATAGGCATCGGCCCAGCCATGGTCGAAGACATATTCGCCCTGGCTGTGGCTCTTCAGGAAGCTGGGCGCCGCGGCGAGGATCCGCCCGGCTTCGTCCTCCACCACCAGATAGGCCGGAGACCAGCCGGAGCGGCCGCCGATGCAGCGGCTTTCCTCCAGCGCCAGCAGGAATTCATGGCTGACGAAGGGATTGTCGCGGTCGATCCCGCCGTCGTTCTGCGGAGGGCAGGGCGCCGCGAGGGCGTCCTGCAGGGCGCGGGGGTTGGCGCAGGCATTCCAGGCGCCGGCGGGGACGGCCTTGAGCGAGGTCGCGACGCGGACGGCGAGACCTGCCTCAGGGCCGTCGCTCAAGGACGGAAGCCCTCGAACACCATCTGGTCGGCGAAGCGCGCCGCCCGCTGCCGTTCCTCGGGCGTGCGGACCGTCCAGCTCATCAGCGGCATCCCGACGACGTTGCGGCAGAGATAGGGCGCGGCGCTTTCGAGATCCGCGACCTTCCAGGAGAGGAAGTCCGGCCGGCTTTCGGTGAAGTGCAGCAGATTGGCGAGCGCATGCTTCCGTTCGGGCGAGAGCCTGTCGTAATCGCCGTAATCATAGGCGTTCATCGCGACGATTCCGCGGGGGATCTGCGGCGCGAGCGTGCGCAGCGCGGTCACGATCTCGGGATCGAAGGATTTGATCACGATCGGCTGGCCCGCATGGCCGGCCAGCACTTCGGCCGTGCGTTTCGTCAGGGCGAGATTGCCGTCGAAGCGGCTCTTGATCTCGACGACGAGCGGGACGCGGCCGCCGATCAGGTCGAGGAAGGCGGAAAGCGTCAGGATCGGGTCGTTCGAGCCCTTGAGCGCGATCCTGCCCAGCTCGGCGGCGGTCCTGGCGGCGACCGGGCCGGTCTCTTCCGTCAAACGGTCGAGCACGAAGTCGTGGAACACCACGGCCTCGCCATCGGCGGTGAGCTGCACGTCGCATTCGATGCCGAAGCCGCCGGCGATGGCGGCCTTCGCCGCCGAGGGGCTGTTCTCGATCACGCCGGCGGCGAGGTCGTGCAGGCCGCGATGGGCGATCGGCTTCGCCACCAGCCAGCCGAGATCGGGGCGGGCGGCGTCTTTCGCGGAGCGCGCGGTCATCAGGCGATCTCGAACATCGCTTCGACCTCGACCGCGGCATCGGCCGGCAATTCGGCGACGCCGACGGTCGAGCGGGCGTGGCGGCCCTTGTCGCCCAGAACCTCGACCATCAGGTCGGAGGCGCCGTTCATGATCGCGGGCAGGGCGGCGAAATGCGGGACGGCGTTGATGAAGCCGCCGAGGCGCACGCAGCGCACGATCCGGCCGAGATCGCCGTCGAGGGCGGCCTTGGCCTGGGCCAGCACGTTGATGGCGCAGAGCCGCGCCGCCTCCAGCCCCGCCTCGTTGAAGATCTCGCCGCCGAGCTTGCCCTTGTGCTTGTCGGAGAGCTTGCCGTCGGGGCCGAAGCAGATCTGGCCCGAGATGACCAGCAGCTTGCCGGTGATGACATAGGGCACGTAGTTGGCGATGGGGGCCGCGGGAGCCGGAAGGGTGATGCCGAGTTCGGCGAGCTTGGTGTCGACGGCGTTCATGGTCCTGGCTCCATCTGACGGGGTGCCGCGCGGGCAGGCGTCTTTCATGGCCGATGGCCCGACGCCCCGCAAGCGCCGCGGCATGCCGGGCGGGCAGGGCGGCCTGCGCGCCGGAAGCGGGACGTTTCGCCATGTTTGCGCCATCGCGGCGATGCACCTAGATTTCGCTGACGAGAAGCGGACAAGCGATGACATGAGCGGAAGACGGTTCGGCCTTGCGGGGCGGGTTTGCGTGGCGGCGCTGCTGCTGGCGGGCGGGGCGCGGGCTCAGGGGGCCGCGCCGGATAAGGCGAACGAGGCGGTGGTGCTGGCGCCGCATCGCGCGGTCTACGACCTCGTCCTCGACAACACCAAGCCTTCGGGCAACATCGAGACGGCCAAGGGGCGCATCGCCTTCGAGTTCACCGGCGACGCCTGCGAGGGCTATGCGCTCTCCTTCCGCCAGGTGACCCAGCTCGGCACCGAGGCGGGGCCGCGCGTCGTCGACGCCCGCACCACCAGCTTCGAGGCCGGCGACGGCGCGAGCTACCGCTTCAAGACCGAAAGCTCTTCCGGCGGGGCCAAGCCCGAGACGGTCGACGGCACGGCCGAGAAGGCCGGCGGCGGCTACGAGGTCAAGCTGCGCCAGCCCAAGGCCGAGACGCATCGCGAGGCGACCGACGCGCTGTTCCCGAACGCGCAGATGAAGGCGGTGATCCAGGCGGCGCGCGCCGGCAGGAACACGCTGAACGTGCGGCTCTACGACGGCGCCAACAACGGCAAGGAGGTCTACGACACGCTCTCGATCATCGGGAAGCGGATCGAGGGCGAGCCCTCCGAGAAGCCGCTGCAGCGCCCGGAATTCGAGAAGATCGCGCGCTGGCCGGTCTCGATCTCCTACTACAAGACGGGCTCGGGCGAATCGACGCCGTCCTACACCATCTCCTTCGAGCTCTACGAGAACGGCGTCACCGGCGCGATCCATCTCGACTATGGCAGCTTCTCGCTGCGCGGCACGCTCACCCGTCTGGATCTTCTTCCTCAGCAGCGTTGCGCGAAGTAGCCGGCTCGGCCGGGCCGCGCTGCGGCAGGCGCAGGCTCAGGCCCCGGCCGATGGCGGCGTCGCCGAAGCGGGCGCGCAGCGCATCGAGCGCGCCCTCCATCGCCTTGAGCCGCGGCGTGACGGTATCGGCGAGGTCGCCATGGTCGGCCTCGACCGGCGGGCTGAAATCGCTCGCGCCGATGCCGATCAGCCGGTAGCGCAGACCCTTGCATTCCCGCTTCAGCAGGTCGCGCCCGGCGGCGAAGAGCCGGGCGGCGAGCTGGGTCGGCTCGGGCAGGCGCGCCGCGCGGGTGACGCTCTGGAAATCCGCGGTCTTGAGCTTCAGCGTGATGGTGCGGCCGGCGAGCTCCTGCGCCTTCAGCCGTTTCGAGGTCTTTTCGCAGAGCCGCCAGAGGATCGGCTCCAGATCCTCGAAGGCCGAGAGGTCGACGTCCAGCGTGGTCTCGCTGGAGACGCTCTTGGTCTCGCGCTCCGGCGTGACCTGGCGCGGATCGATGCCGTTGGCGAGGTTCTTCAATCGCGGACCGTCCTTGCCGGCGAGGCGGAAGAGCCTGTCGACCGGCGCCTCGCGCAGATCGCCGATCAATTTGAAGCCGCCCTCGGCCAGCCTGGCGACCCCCGCCGGTCCCATGCCGGGAATGAGCCCGACCGGCTTGTCGGCGAGGAAGGCTACGGCCTCGGCCCGGCCGATGATCGAGAAGCCACGCGGCTTGTCGAGGTCGGAGGCGACCTTGGCCAGGAACTTGGCATAGGACAGCCCGACCGAGACGGTGATGCCGAGCGCATCCTCGACGCGCCTGGCGAAGCGCGCCAGCGTCGCGGCGGGGCTGGCATGGTGCAGCCGCTCGGTGCCCGCGAGGTCGAGGAAGGCCTCGTCGATGGAGAGCGGCTCGACCAGCGGGGTCAGGTCCCGCATCATCTGGCGGACCTCGCGGCCGACGGCGGCGTATTTCGCCATGTTCGGCTTGATCACCACGGCGTCGGGGCAGGCCTTCAGCGCCTTGAACATCGGCATGGCCGAGCGCACGCCATAGGTGCGGGCGATGTAGCAGCAGGTCGAGACGACGCCGCGCTTGCCGCCGCCGACGATCACCGGCTTGTCCTGCAGGCTCGGATCGTCGCGCTTCTCGATCGTGGCGTAGAAGGCGTCGCAGTCGATATGGGCGAGGCTCAGGGCGTCGCGCTCGGCATGGCAGACCAGCCGCGGCGAGCCGCAGGCCGGGCAGCGCCGCAGGGGGCCGGCCGCCTCATGGTCGCTCAGGCAGTCGCGGCACAGGCTGCGCACGCGCGGGGCTCCGCTCGCTCAGGCGAAATCGCCGGGTCCGGGCGCCTCGCCGGCGAGGCGGCGGCGGGCCTGCGCCACGATTTCCGGATTCAGCCTTAAATTTCCGGCAAATTCGAGCAGGAGCGAATCGCTCGATCCGATATGCTCGAGCACGGCGGCGAGAAAGCCGGGCTCGCTGGCGGCGGCGCGCAGATTCGCCGGATCGAGCCCGGTCGAGGCCAGAAACGGGCCGATTCGCTCGGGTTCGGAGGCGAGGAAGCCCAGCGCCTGGACCGCCAGCGTTTCGGCGTCTTCGAAGCTCTGTCGCGGTGCCATCGGGGCCTTCGTGTCGCGTATCGGATTTGCGTTTCGTCAACCGCTGGCATGCTAGCACATTTCGCGAACGAAGCCGCCAGGCCGGGCTCCGCTTCCAGCGGATTTTCGGCGGCGCAGAATGAAGGGCGGCCGGATGAAGACGGTTCTGATCGTCGAGGACAACGAGCTCAACATGAAGCTCTTCAACGACCTGCTGGAGGCGCATGGCTATGCCACGCTCAAGACCTCCGACGGGATCGAGGCCATCGAGCTGGCGCGCACCCACCGCCCCGACCTGATCCTGATGGACATCCAGTTGCCGGAGGTGTCCGGGCTCGAGGTGACGAAATGGATCAAGGAGGATGACGACCTCAAGGCTATTCCCGTGGTGGCGGTCACCGCCTTCGCGATGAAGGGCGACGAGGAGCGCATCCGCGAGGGCGGCTGCGAGGCCTATCTCTCGAAGCCGATCTCGGTGGCGAAATTCCTGGAGACCGTCCGTACCTATGCCGGCGAAGCCTAGGGCGCGGCACCCGCAGGGCGTGGGCGCCTCGCGGGGACAGCCGGCGCCGCAACGAAGAGACCGCTTTTAAGACGAAAGTCGTTCCATGTCCGCTCGCGTCCTCGTCATCGACGACGTCCCCGCCAATCTGAGGCTGCTCGAAGCGAAGCTTTCGGCGGAGTATTTCGAGGTGCTCACGGCGACCAGCGGCCCGGACGCGCTGGCGATCTGCGAGCGCGGCGAGCCCGACATCGTGCTGCTCGACGTGATGATGCCCGGCATGAACGGCTTCGAGGTCTGCCGCCGGCTCAAGAGCACGCCCGCGACGGCGCATATCCCGGTGGTGATCGTCACGGCGCTCGACCAGCCGCGCGACCGGCTGCAGGGGCTCGATGCCGGCGCCGACGACTTCCTGACCAAGCCGCTCGACGATGCGGCGCTGTTCGCCCGCGTCCGCAGCCTTGCCCGGCTGAAGGCGATGACGGACGAGTTGCGCAACCGCGCCGTCGCGTCGCGGCGCCTCGGCATCGCCGACCCGCTCGTGGCGGCGGCGGCCGAGACCGGCCTGAACGGCCGCGTCCTGCTGGTCGAGGATCGCCCGGCGATCGCCGACCGCCTGGAGAACGCCCTCTCGGCCTTCCATCTCGTCTCGGTCGAGACGGATGCGCGGCAGGCGGTCCAGCGCGCCTGCGAGGAGGATTACGACAGCGTCCTGATCAGCCTCGATCTCGAAGGGCAGGACGGCTTGCGCCTGTGCAGCCAGATCCGCTCGCTCGATCGCACGCGCGACATGTCGGTGCTGCTGATGGGAGAGGTCGAGAATCGCGCGCGCATCCTGCGCGGGCTCGAGATCGGCGCCCATGATTTCCTGCTCCGCCCGATCGACCGCAACGAGCTGCTCGCCCGGGTACGCACCCAGATCCGGCGCAAGCGCTTCACCGACCGGCTGCGCGACAGCCTGCAATCCTCGATGGAAATGGCGGTGCTGGACCAGCTCACGGGGCTGCACAACCGGCGCTTCATGGACACGCGCCTGGCGGAGATGTTCGACGAATCCGCCTTGCGGGCGCGGGCGCTGTCGCTGCTGGTGCTCGATGTCGACCACTTCAAGGCGGTCAACGACAGTTGGGGTCACGATGCCGGCGACGAGGTGCTCAAGGAGTTCGCCGAGCGCGTGCGGGCCTGCACGCGCGGCATCGACCTGGTGGCGCGGATGGGCGGCGAGGAGGTCGTGGTGGTGCTGCCGGATACCGGGCCCAAGGCGGCCTATGCCGTGGCGGAGCGGATTCGCGAGCGCGTCGAGGGATCGCCTTTCCCGATCTACGGCGCGACCCGCGAGATCCCCGTCACCGTCTCGATCGGGGTGGCGAGCCGCAGGGCGGGCGACGCATCCTGCGCCGATGTCATGAAACGCGCCGACGATGCGCTCTACCGGGCCAAGGCCGGCGGCCGCAACCAGGTGATCGTCGCCAGCGCCGCCTGAGCCTGGATCGCTCACCTCCCGGATAAGCCCCTTCCGCTAAGTCATTGCATCGGCACGGCGATCATGACGTTGAGGCAGAATGCGGGATTTCAAGCTCAAATCCGCCCGGTAAGGTTAAGAAACGATGGATGCCGGGGAATCGGTCGTATTCGATTGATTCGTTTCGATCGAATTGTAAGGGTTTCCGCAACGCAGCCGCAGCGCTGCACGGCAACGCCCCTCGGAAACCCAGGTCCGCCGCATCTCCTGGGCGACTGAAGGGCTCGGCCGGCCGGTAGCGGAATTCTGGCCTCCTCAGACCCGCCGCCGGCCGGCCACCCCATCGGCCTCCTGCGCTGCGAAAACGCCGATGGGAGCCGCTCCGCCTCCTGCCGCGGCGCGCCCGCCGGACGAGCCGGCGCCTCCCGTATCCCGGCTGCGTTCCGCCTCCGCGGCGAAGCTTCGCCGCAACGCCTCGATCCATTCGACGGGAATTCTTGCAGGCGGCGAGGTTGCGGCCTCGGGCTGCGGCGGCCGAAGCGGGGGTTGGGCCGGGCAATCGCGGCCGGAAACGCAAAAGCCGCCCCGAAGGGCGGCTTTGCAAGGTGTCGGGATCGTGAGGCGAGGGCCTTACTTGATCTTGGTTTCCTTGAACTCGACGTGCTTGCGCGCGATCGGGTCGTACTTCTTCTTCGACATCTTTTCCGTCATCGTGCGCGAGTTCTTCTTCGTCACGTAGAAGAAGCCGGTGTCGGCGGTCGAAAGCAGCTTGATCTTGATCGTCACGGCCTTGGCCATGGGCTTATCCTCGAACCATGCGGGCCTTGGCGGACCCTCAGAAAAGAAAATGGCCGGGGTGGCCCGGCAAACCGTCAGCGCGGGAAATGCCGCAAAGGGGCGGTGAAGTCAAGGAAGATTAGCGCCGCTCCGGCGCTTCGTCGCAAGGTGGGCCTTGCATCCTTGACGCGGTCATCCCGGGCGACCGCAGGGAGACCCGGGAGCCAGGCCGGAGCCTTTCCGATTGATGCTCGGGCATGGATCCCGGATCACCGCTGCGCTCCGTCCGGGATGGCCTGCTCTGCCAGGCGGTCCTTTCAAAGCTCCTCGCGGACGAAGCTGCCGCGCTTCTCCCAGTAGAACGGAACCGGCAAATAGGGCGCGAAACCCGCCTCGATGCGCGCCTCTACCTCCTGGATGATGACCTTGGTGATGGTCGGCAGGTCGAGTTCCTTGGCCTCGTCGAAATCGACCCAGACGAGATCGGTCAGCTCCGAATCCGGCCCGGTCACCCCGTCGATCTTCTTGGCCAGCCCCGAGGCGTCGATAGTGAAGAAGCGCGTGTCGAACCGCTTCGGCCGGCGCGGCGGGGTGATCGCCCGGGCGACGAAGGTGATGGCGGAGAGGTCCGGGAAGACGCCGTGGCCGGCGAAATCGGCCCAGCTTCCGTCGGGCGCGGCCGCGGGAGCGCCGAACTCGTCCGAGCCGAAGAGCAGCCCGGTTTCCTCGAAGGTCTCCCGAATCGCCGCCAGCGCCAGGGCGCGCGCCTTGGCCGCGCTCGGGCGCACCGCGCGCTTGAGCAGCCGGTCCTCGCAGATCTGCGGCAGGGCGCCGGTCGCGACCATGCGCCGGTCGCCGTCGTCGAGCCGCCCGCCCGGGAAGACGTATTTGCCCGGCATGAACTTGTGGCTCTCGTGGCGCTTGCCCATCAGCACCTTCGGCCGCGCGCTGGTGCGGTCGATGATCAGCATCGTCGCGGCGTCCTTCGGCCGCTGGTTGGCGGCGACGCGCAGGCGCTCGGTCTGCGTCAAGGTCACGGTGTGGTCTGTCATGGCTGTCTTCCGCGAGGTGGCAGGGGCTGGCGCTCCGGCAGGTCCGGCTCGCCGCCGAAGCCATGCATCCGCAAGGCCCATTGCAGGCCGACGACGCCGCCCTTGACCGGCTGCATCAATGCGAAGGAGAGCAGGATGGTCAGAGCGGGCCACAACGCCATATGCCACCACATCGGCCAGTCGCCGTATTTCTCGGCGAGCAGCAGCCCGCCGACCACGACATGGCCGACGATGGTGATGACGATATAGGGCGGCAGGTCGTCCGCGCGCTGGTGATGCAGCTCCTCGCCGCAGGATTCGCAGCGGTCGACGGGCTTGAGGAAGGCGCGGAAGAGGCGCCCCTCGCCGCAATGCGGGCAGCGGCCCCGGACGCCGCGCGTGATCGCCGGGCGCCAGTCGCGCGTCGCGGCATCGCCGGCCCGGCCATGAAGCTGAACGACCATCAGCGCCTCTTGCCAGGCCTGTTCCCGCCCGGCTTCACCTTGCTCTTCCAGCCGAAGGGAGCGGCGGGCCGGCTCGCTCCATATGGCACCGCGCCGCGCCGCTTGCCAGCGCGTCCCGTCGCCACGGTGCGTCCGGCGGAGAGCAGTTCGAAGCGCAGGGCGCCGGCGACCGGCGCCGCCTCGACGAGCCGGACGTGAACCTTGTCGCCGAGGCGCCAGCTTTCGCCGGTGCGCTCGCCGATCAGCGCATGCGCGGCCTCGTCATGGCGATAATAATCGCCGCCGAGGGTGGAGGCGGGGACAAAGCCGTCGGCGCCGGTATCGTCGAGCTTGATGAACAGCCCGGCGCGGTTGACGCCGCCGATCCGCCCGTCGAAGCTCGCGCCGATCTGGCCGGCGAGGAAATGCGCGATCAATCGGTCGGTGGTCTCGCGCTCGGCCGCCATGGCGCGCCGCTCCGCCGCCGAGATGCGGGTCGCGACCTCGCGCAGTTCGGCCAGTGTCGTGCTCTTCGGTAGGCCGTCCTCGCCGAGCTTCAGCGCCGCGATCAACGCGCGGTGCACGATCAGGTCGGCGTAGCGGCGGATCGGCGAGGTGAAATGGGCGTAGCGGCGCAGGTTCAAGCCGAAATGCCCGTAGTTCTCGGCGACATATTCGGCCTGCGCCTGGGTGCGCAGCACCACCTCGTTGATCAGCGTCTCGTTCTCCGAGCCCTTGATCATCGCCAGGATGCGGTTGAACAGCACGGGCCTCAGCGCCCCGTCCTTCGGCAGCTTGATGCCGATCGAGGCCAGAACCTCGCCGAGCGCCCGCATCTTCTCCAGCGAAGGCTCGTCATGGCAGCGATAGATCAGCAGGCTGCCGGCCTTCTCCAGCGTCTCGGCCGCCGCGACATTGGCGAGGATCATGAACTCCTCGATCAGCCGGTGCGCCGCCAGCCGCTCCGGCACGATCACGCGCTCCACCGAGCCGTCGGGCTTGAGCACCAGCTTGCGCTCGGGCAGGTCGAGCTCGAGCGGCTGGCGCTGGTCGCGGGCGCGCGCCGCGATTCCGTAGGCCGCCCAGAGCGGCATCAGCACGCTCTCGCGGATCGGCGCCGTCTTCCCGTCCGGCCTGCCGTCGATGGCGTCCTGCGCCTGCTGGTAGGAGAGCTTGGCGGCCGAGCGCATCAGCACGCGGTGGAAGGAATGGCTCTTCTTCGACCCGTCCGCCTTGAGCACGATCCGGACGGCAAGAGCCGGCCGGTCCTCGTTTTCGCGAAGAGAACACAGGTCGTTCGAGATCCGCTCCGGCAGCATCGGCACGACGCGGTCGGGGAAATAGACCGAATTGCCGCGCTCCAGCGCCTCGCGGTCGAGCGCCGAGCCCGGCGTGACATAGGCCGCGACATCGGCGATGGCGACGGTGACGACGAAGCCGCCCGGATTGGCGGGATCCTCATCCGGCGCGGCATGGACCGCGTCGTCGTGGTCCTTGGCGTCGGCCGGATCGATGGTGACGAGCGGCAATTCGCGCCAATCCGCGCGGCCCTTCAGGCTCGCCGCGGGGGCTTCGGCGGCCTGCTTCAGTGCCGCCGGCGGGAATTCGTGCGGGATGCCATGGGCGTGGATCGCGATCAGGCTGACGGCGCGCTCGGACTTGATCGAGCCGAGCTTTTCGCGCACCTGCGCCTCCGGCGGGCCGAAGCGGCTTTCGCGGCGCAGGCTGACAGAGACCAAGTCGCCATCCTGGGCGTCGCCGGTGCGGCCTTTCGGGATGATCGCCTCGCGGCCCTGCGCCTTCTTGTCGATCGGCACCAGCCGGCCGGAGCCGTCGGGCAGCGCCCGGAAGATGCCGAGGACGGCCGCCTTCGCCTTGCCCATCACCTTCAGCACGCGGCCGGAATAGGCGAAGCCGCCGACGCCACGCAGCCGCGTCAGCTTGAGCAGGGCCTGGTCCCCGACGCCGGGGGCGGGGCGGGCATCCTTCGGCCTGCGCCGACCTTCGCGCGGGGCCTCGATCAGGATCCGCGGCGGCGCGCCGAGATCGTCCTCGTTCCATTCGAGCGGCTGGGCGACGAGGTCGCCGTCGCGGTCGCGCGCCTTGATCTCGCAGAGCAGCACCGGCGGCAGGGCGCCGCGCGGATGCACCGGGCGCTCCTTGCCGTCGCCGCCGATCTCGCCTTCCGCCGCCATCTCCTTGAGCAGGCGCTTCAGCCAGATCTTGCCGCCCTGATCGAGGCCGAAGGCGCGCGCGATCTCGCGCCGGCCGACCTCGCGGCCGGCGGCGCGCTCCTCCTCGATGAAGTCGAGGATCGCCTCGCGGCTCGGTTCAGGCGCGGAAAGGGGCATGGCCGACGGATGGGTTGGGCAAAGAAACGAAAGAGGTCACGCCGGTCTTTTGGCATGCCGGCACGCAAGCCGCCAGCATAATGGAGCACCGAGCCCCGCCGATGCTATGGCCACTACCGTAACAACCGGGGCCCCGGCGGGAATAAAGAGGTCGGCTTCGCACCCCGATGGCTGATCCGAATGCAGGGCGATCAAGCAAGGCGATCACGAATAACGCCAGAGTGGTTTCTCAAGTAATCCCCGGGGCTTTTTGCTCTCGTATCGTCGAACGACCTTTCCCGCCGAGGTTCGGACTCAACTCCTCCGCAATTGGCGGTGCCGGGCAATTTGAAACTCCCTCGCAAAGGAAAATGAAATGCAGGTGGAGCACTATATTGGTGGAGCCGAGCGTGTTTCGACGATCCAGGTGAATAGCGGGCTTCAGAACGTCGTTCTGTCCGTCAAGGTACCAAATTTGACGCCGGCTGATGTGGTTTCGATTCAGGCACAGGCTGAGATTACGAATAATCTCAGTTTCAATGTAGGTGTCGGTCGGATGATTTTGCGTTCGCCCATCGGACCGGACAACGTCGGAAGTGGAACTTATGTTCTACCAGCAGCGATGGACAACGTTGATCCCTACTATCTTCACCACAAGGTGTTGAACTTGGCAACCTCGGACAGCGGTGTCACAGGCGATGCCTATTATAATCTCATCGTATATGCAGTTTCCTCGGCAGGAAGCGGCCTGATACAGGTTGAGTCAGGTTACGGCACCATTCGGGCGATCGTCATGCGATCTTAAGATCGGAGCTGACCAAACGAGACTAACATCGCCGACGACGAAGAAGGGCCGCCCTTGCGGACAGCCCTTCCATTGTCGAACCGCGACCCGGCGAGCCGGATCAAAGGTGCGAAAAACTTACGCGGAACAGAAACCCCAGCAAGAAGAGGTCCAGGTCCGGCCGCCTTGCACCAGCGGTTGATGACAATGAGACACTGGATCACCTCCTTTCAGTTGTTGCCGACAAGAGGGAGGCTAAGGCGATTCTCTCCCGCTCGTAAATGGCAAAAATAGACTTCTCCGGCGAGCGGCCCGGAGCTTGCGTTTCAGCCGTGGAGCTTCAGGCCCTTGATGATCTTGTCGATGTCCTTGCGCGCGCCATGGAACCCGAGCCCGACGAGGTCTCGCGGAGGTCGCGGCCGCCTGCGGCTTCGCCGATCAGAGCCATCTGACACGCCAGTTTCACCGGGCCTATGGCGTCACGCCGGGCCGCTGGCGGGCCTTGCAGAATCGCCCGGGCGCCATGCGCTGAGCCTCCTCGTGCTTGCTCCGCCGGCTGCCGCCATGCTTCAAGCAGGCGATGGAGCCGGCTCGACGGCAGGAGTGACGTGACATGCAGCTCGGAGTGATCGGCCTCGGCCGGATGGGGGGCAACATCGCGCGCCGGCTGATGCGCGCCGGCCATGAATGCGTGGTCTACGACCGCGATCCGAAGCCCGGACAGGCGCTCGCGGCCGACGGCGCGATCGTGGCCTCCGGCCTCAAGGACATGGTCGCCAGGCTGAAGGCGCCGCGGGCGATCTGGGTGATGCTGCCGGCCGGCACGATCACCGAGGCGACGCTCGCCGAGCTTGCCGGCCTCGTCGGCGCGGGCGACGTGCTGATCGACGGCGGCAACGCCTTCTGGAAGGACGATGTCCGCCGCGGCAGGGAGCTGGCGGCCAAGGGCATCCACTACATGGATATCGGCACCTCGGGCGGCGTCCACGGGCTCGAGCGCGGCTATTGCCTGATGATCGGCGGCGCCAAGGAGGCCTTCGACCGACTCGAGCCGATCTTCAGGGTGCTGGCGCCGGGCAAGGGCGAGGTCGAGCCGACGAAGCACCGCGAGGGCCGCAACCCGACCAGCGAGCAGGGCTATCTGCATTGCGGGCCGGTCGGCTCCGGCCATTTCGTCAAGATGGTCCATAACGGCATCGAATACGGCATGATGCAGGCCTTCGCCGAGGGCTTCGACCTGCTGCGCAACGCCTCCGCCAAGGAAGGCCTGCCGGCCGATTACGGCTTCGATTTCGACGTCGCCGAGATCGCCGAGGTCTGGCGCCGGGGCTCGGTCGTCACCTCCTGGCTGCTCGACCTGACGGCCGAGGCGCTGGCGGCCGACGAGGAGCTCTCGGCCTATGCCGGCAACGTCTCGGATTCGGGCGAGGGCCGCTGGACGGTCGACGCCGCCGTCGAGACGGCGACCCCGGCCGAGGTGCTGACCTCGGCGCTGTTCGCGCGCTTCCGCTCGCGGGTCGGGCATACCTTCGGCGAGAAGATTCTTTCCGCCATGCGCGCCGGCTTCGGCGGCCATGTCGAGCCGAAAAAGCAGGGCTGAACCGGCCCGCCTGTTCTGCCGATCCTCCAACCGCGGTCATCCCGGCTCTGCGCTTCGCTCCGGCCGGGATGACCCGTTCTATCCGAGACAGGAAAGACAAATTCGTGGGGAATGCATCTGAGAGGCGTGGAAAGCCCGCCGTCATCGTCATCATGGGCGTGGCCAGCTCGGGCAAGACCTCGCTGGGCGAGCGGCTGGCGGAGCGCCTCGGCTGGCCGTTCCGGGACGCCGATTCCTTCCACCCGCCGGAGAACGTCGCCAAGATGGCCGGCGGCACGCCGCTGACCGACGAGGATCGCAGGCCCTGGCTCGCCGCCATCGCCGCCTGGATCGACGGGCTGCGGGGCAAGGGCGCGCATGGCATCGTCACCTGCTCGGCGCTGAAGAAGGCCTATCGCGACGTCATCGTCGGCGACCGGCCGGATGTGGCGCTGGTCTATCTCAGGGGCTCGCGCGAGCTGATCGGCCGGCGGATGGCGGCGCGCCAGCATCATTTCATGCCGCCGGCCCTGCTCGACAGTCAGTTCGCCACGCTGGAGGAGCCGGGTGCGGACGAGCGGCCGCTCGTCGTCTCGGTCGAGGACAGCAAGGACGCGATCGTGCAGGATGTGGTCGAGCGGCTGGGATTGTGAGGGGCCTTCACGGACTCGATGGGTCATCCCGGGCGCAGCGAAGCGTAGACCCGGGATCCATGCCTGAGCGTTTCCTATAAAAGCTCAGGCATGGATCCCGGATCAGCGCGGCTAAAGCCGCTTGTCCGGGATGACCGCGTTTTTGGCCGGTCCCTGCCTACTCACACCACCTCGAACCAGCTCCACAGCCCGAGGTCGAAGCGCTCCAGCACGGTCGAGGAGATCAGCCAGCGGCCAGGGTTGTCGGCGATGAAGGCGATATGCCGCTTCTTGCCCTCCGGGACCTGCACCGTGTCGAGGAAATAGTTCTCCCAGCCGTCGTCGAGCGGGTGCAGCAGCCGGAAGGCGTGGCCATGCACATGCAGCGGCTGGATGAAGGCGGTGCGGTTGTCGATCGCCATCACGATCGGCGTGCCGCGCCTGACGCTGAACAGCGGCTTGCCGTCCCCGGCTCCGGTGCCGCCATTGACCAGCCAGGGCCGGGCGAGGTCGAGGCCGGCATAGTCGAGCGTCCGCTCCGGCGTCAGCCGGGCGCCGCCTTCGATCACGATCTCGGGCCGCAGCGCGTCCTGCATCCTGACCGCGGCGGGCAGGGCAGGGTTGAGCCCGAGCGCCGGCGCGGCGGCCTGCGGCACCCTCGCCGCGCCCTCGGTGACGATCCGCACCAGCGGCAGGCCCGGCCCGATCAGGGCGGTGACGTTGACGGAGACGCCGGCCTCGATCGGCAGGTCGAGCATGACGTCGTAGCGGTTGCCCGGCGCGAAGGGGAGCTGCGCGTGCACGGGCTCGAAGGTCTCGGTCGGCTGCCCGTCGACGGCGACCACGGCGGCCTTGGCGCCATCGAAGCGCAGCCGCATGATCCGGGCGTTGCAGCCATTGGCGAGCCGGAGCCGCACGCGCGAGCCCGGCCGCAGCCTGACCGGCTGGGGCGGCGGCTTGCCGTTGACGGTGAGCCAACTTCCGAGGCGCCCGGCGGCGGCCGAACCCGTGCCACGCGGATCGAAGGGCTGGATCGCCTGGTCGTCGCCGATCAGCCAGTCGGTCACCAGCACCGGCAGGTCGAGATCGACGGCCGGCGGCGCGCGCTCCTCGACGACCAGAAGCCCGCTCAGGCCTCGGCCGGCCGGTTCGGAGGAGCCGCCGACGACGAGGGGACGGTAGAGGATGGTGCCCGAATCCGGAGGCGTCAGCCGGTATTCGCAGCTCCCGCCCGGCGTGACCGGAGGCTGGCTGAAGCCGCCGACGCCGTCCTGCGACGCCTCGCCGCGCAGCCCCTGCCAATGCAGTGCAAGCGGTGCCGTCGTCCTGTTCTCCAGCTTCAGCCTCAGCGTCTCGCCCTGTCTGATTCGCAAGATCGGGCCCGGCGTCGCGCCGTCGAAGGCCCAGATCTCGCTCTCGGGCGCCGGCGCCGGCCGCAGGCGCGCCTTGGCCGGGCCGGCGATCAGCGTTCGCGCGGGAGGCTCCTGCGGCTGCTGCGGGACCTCGGCCGGCTTGCGTCCTTCGGCATGGGCGGGCGGAGCTGCGAGCAGAGCGGAGGCAGCCAGGGGGGCGCTGCCCAGGCCGGCCAGCAACTGGCGGCGGGTTGCGCTGGGGCGGTCGGGCGGCGGGCGCGTCATCCCCTCCGCATAATCCGGCGCGCCGGCGCTGGCGAGAGGGCGGGGCCGGGCCGATGGCGAAAAGCGCGTTGCTGCGCCACTTTGCAGAACCGTCATTTTTTTGCTGCAACCGCCGGCTGAAATGCGTATAGCCCTGCGGCTTGACGATGGCCGCGCTGCGTTTGCTCGCGCGCAGCGCTATCGGGCCGGCGGGCGTGGCGGAACTGGTAGACGCACTGGATTTAGGTTCCAGCGGCGAAAGTCGTGGGGGTTCGAGTCCCTCCGCCCGCACCAAAGGCCTCGGGTCGTAGCGCACCCGTCAGGGGGCGGAGGCGACGGTCGGTGTGTTTGTTGACGCATCGGATCTTCCGAGAAGTGGAATCCGCTTTTCGGTCCGATGCAGAAGAGTTTTTCGCGAGCGCGGCGGCGGTCCGAACCGGCGTCGCGCTTTGGACATTGATGAAGTAACGAGCTGTTGGCGGTACAAAAATGAACGTGACCGAAACCCTGTCCCAGGGCCTCAAGCGCGAATTCCAGGTGGTGCTGAACGCCGCCGACCTGAAGACCAGGCTCGACGATAGCCTGCAGGACCTCCAGGGCAAGGCCCGCATCAACGGCTTCCGTCCGGGCAAGGTGCCGGTCGCGCATCTGCGTCGCCTCTACGGCCGCTCCGTCATGTCCGACGTGCTGCAGAACGCCGTCAACGAGGCGAACCAGAAGATCGTCGCCGACAACAACCTGAAGCTCGCCTTCGAGCCGCAGATCCGCTTCCCGGAGAACAAGGAGGAGATCGAGGCCGCGATGGAGGCCAAGGGCGATCTCGCCTTCACCGTCGCGCTCGAGGTGCTGCCGAAGATCGAGCTCGCCGACCTCTCGGACGTCTCGCTCGTCAAGCCGGTCGCCGAGGTTCCGGATGCCGATGTCGACGCCGCGCTGGAGCGCATGGCCGCCGGCAACCGCAGCTATTCGCCGAAGGGCGAGAAGGCCAAGGCCGAGACCGGCGACCGCCTGATCATCTCCTATGTCGGCACCATCGACGGCAAGGCCTTCGAGGGCGGCACCGGCGAGGGCATCCCGCTCGACCTCGGCTCCGGCCAGTTCATCCCCGGCTTCGAGGAGCAGCTCGAGGGCGTGAAGCAGGGCGAGAGCCGCACGGTGAAGGTCTCCTTCCCGGAGAATTACGGCGCGGCCCATCTCGCCGGCCAGCCGGCCGAGTTCGCCGTCACCGTCACCGAGGTGCAGAAGCCCGAGGCCGCCAAGATCGACGACGAGCTCGCCAAGGCTTTCGGCATCGAGTCGCTCGACGCCCTGAAGACCGCCGTGCGCGAGCAGATCGGCCGTGATTTCGCCGCCCAGTCGCGCCGCAAGCTCAAGAAGAGCCTGCTCGACGCGCTCGACGGCAAATACGGCTTCGAGCTGCCCCCGACCCTGGTCGAGCAGGAGTTCGCCGCGGTCTGGAGCCAGGTCGAGGCCGACATGAAGAGCGCCGGCAAGAGCTTCGCCGACGAGGACACCACCGAGGACGCCGCCCGCGCCGACTACCGCAAGATCGCCGAGCGCCGCGTGCGGCTGGGCCTCGTGCTGGCCGAGATCGGCGAGCAGGCCAAGGTGCAGATCGCCGACGACGAAGTGACGCAGGCCCTGATCGAGCGCGCCCGCCAGTTCCCCGGCCAGGAGAAGCAGGTCTGGGAGTTCTACCGCAAGAACCCGCAGGCGCTCGCCGAGATCCGCGCCCCGATCTTCGAGGAGAAGGTGGTCGACCATCTGCTCGGCCAGGTGAAGGTCGCCGACGAGACCGTCTCGCGCGAGGCGCTCTTCGCCGATGACGAGGCCGAGGAGGCCGCCGAGGCCAAGCCGAAGAAGGCCGCCGCGAAGAAGACCAAGAAGGCCGAGGCCAAGGCCGACGACGCCTCGGCCTGAGGCCGCCGGCAAGCCCTGTGCAGGCATTCGCGCCGCCGGCCTCCGCGACCGGCGGCGCTTCCCTTTTCAGCCGGCGCCGCCGTGCTTATGTGGTTGTCTTCCTGGACAACGCTGATTCGACACATCGCCGGAATTCGGCGCTCTCACCCGAGGATTGACCCCATGCTTCGCGATCCGATCGAGACCTACAACAATCTCGTCCCGATGGTGGTCGAGCAGTCGAGCCGCGGCGAGCGCGCCTTCGACATCTATTCGCGCCTGCTGCGCGAGCGCATCATCTTCCTGACCGGCCCGGTCGAGGACGTCTCGGCCTCGCTGGTCGTCGCCCAGCTCCTCTTCCTCGAGGCCGAGAACCCCAAGAAGGAGATCTCCTTCTACATCAACTCGCCCGGCGGCGTGGTCACCTCCGGCCTGTCGATCTACGACACGATGCAGTTCATCCGCTGCCCGGTGACGACGCTCTGCGTCGGCCAGGCCGCCTCGATGGGCTCGCTGCTGCTGACCGCCGGCGCCAAGGACATGCGCTTCGCCCTGCCGAACGCCCGGATCATGGTCCACCAGCCCTCCGGCGGCTATCAGGGCCAGGTCACCGACATCCTGATCCACGCCAAGGAGGTCGAGAGCCTGAAGAAGCGGCTGAACGAGATCTATGTGAAGCATACCGGTCGCAGCTACGACGAGATCCACAACGCCCTCGAGCGCGACAACTTCATGACCGCCGAGCAGGCCCGCGATTTCGGCCTGATCGACAAGGTCCTCGAGAAGCGCAGCGACGAGGCGGCGTGAGGCCGCGGCGAGCCCGCCCGATCCTGTGGGTTGGCCCGCGGTCACGGAATGCCCATATTGAAAGGCTATCGGCCCCGTGTTTGCATGAGGCCGGGGGTGAGCGGACAGGCGCTCCGTCATGATCCGGTTTGGATCGGCCCTGCGTATCCGGATGTATCGGAACGGGTCGTTAACCTAATCCTCGTGATCTGAGCGCTTATTTATGACGGAGGGACGACGGCAGCATCCGCCTCGGCAGGTGCGGTCCCGGCCTCCGGAACTGGAGATGGACAATGGCTAGCAAGCCCGGCGGCGACTCGAAGAGCACGCTGTACTGCTCTTTCTGCGGAAAGAGCCAACACGAGGTCCGCAAGCTCATCGCGGGGCCGACCGTGTTCATCTGCGATGAATGCGTCGAGCTCTGCATGGACATCATCCGCGAGGAATCGAAATCCGCGCTGGTGAAGTCGAAGGACGGCGTGCCGACCCCGAAGGAGATCCGCAAGGTTCTGGACGACTATGTCATCGGCCAGGAGCACGCCAAGAAGGTGCTCTCGGTCGCGGTCCACAACCACTACAAGCGCCTCAGCCACGCGACCAAGCACAACGACGTCGAGCTGGCGAAGTCGAACATCCTGCTGATCGGCCCGACCGGCTCGGGCAAGACGCTGCTCGCGCAGACGCTCGCCCGCATCCTCGACGTGCCCTTCACCATGGCCGACGCCACGACGCTGACCGAGGCCGGCTATGTCGGCGAGGATGTCGAGAACATCATCCTCAAGCTGCTCCAGGCCTCCGACTACAATGTCGAGCGGGCGCAGCGCGGCATCGTCTATATCGACGAGATCGACAAGATCAGCCGCAAGTCGGACAATCCCTCGATCACCCGCGACGTCTCGGGCGAGGGCGTGCAGCAGGCGCTGCTCAAGATCATGGAAGGCACGGTCGCCTCCGTTCCCCCGCAGGGAGGCCGCAAGCATCCGCAGCAGGAGTTCCTGCAGGTCGACACCACGAACATCCTGTTCATCTGCGGCGGCGCCTTCGCCGGTCTCGACAAGATCATCTCGGGCCGCGGCAAGGGCACCTCGATCGGCTTCGGCGCCAAGGTCGAATCGCCGGACGATCGCCGCACCGGCGCGATCTTCCGCGACGTCGAGCCCGAGGACCTGCTGAAGTTCGGCCTGATCCCGGAGTTCGTCGGCCGCCTGCCGGTGCTGGCGACGCTGGAGGACCTCGACGAGGCCGCGCTGAAGATCATCCTCACCGAGCCGAAGAACGCGCTGGTGAAGCAGTACCAGCGCCTGTTCGAGATGGAGGACACCCAGCTCACCTTCACCGACGAGGCCGTCAGCCTGATCGCCCGCAAGGCGATCGAGCGCAAGACCGGCGCGCGCGGCCTGCGCTCGATCATGGAGGGCATCCTGCTCGAGACCATGTACGAATTGCCGGGGCTGGAAGGCGTCGAGCAGGTGGTGATCGGCCCCGAGGCGGTGGAGAGCAAGGCCCGCCCGCTCTTCATCTATGCCGAGCGCGAGGACGAGACCAAGGCGGCCTCGGCATCCTGAGCGCTTGCTGCAATGCGACAACAGGACGCGCGCCCCTGGCGCGCGTTTTGCGTTTCGATGTTGAGGGACTGGCCGCGATCCTTGCTGTCATTCCGCGGCATTGCGCAGCAATGAACCCGGAACCCATGGCCACGACATGTCTCGCGAAAGCACGGGCAGCCTGCATGGCAAGCTCGTGTTCATGGGGTCCGGGCTCTTCGCTGACGCGAAGCCCCGGAATGACGGTGGGAGGCAACCCGTCACGCAACGCCGCGGTGCATGAACCGGAGGCCTCGCTTGAAAGCCGGCGAGGAAATCTCCACCTTATGTGCACTTGCGAGAGTCGCATGCCTAGTCAGGGTGGGACGCGCGAGGGCGGAAGGGTGAATGGTCGCTCTGGCCGCATACGTCCGATCGTTCCGCCCATCATGGGGGTTCGCCGGGCGCAACTGCAAAGGACAAGTCAATGACGTCGACGCCCCGCGCTCCCTTCGTCTCTGGCGAGACCGGCACCTATCCGGTTCTGCCTCTGCGCGATATCGTCGTTTTCCCGCATATGATCGTCCCGCTCTTCGTCGGCCGCGAGAAGTCCATCCGCGCGCTCGAGGAGGTGGTGAAGACGGACGGGCTCATCCTGCTGGCGACCCAGAAGAACGCCGGCGACGATGACCCGCAGCCCAACGAGATCTACGAGATCGGCACGCTCGCCCGCGTGCTGCAGCTCCTCAAGCTGCCCGACTCCACCGTGAAGGTGTTGGTCGAGGGCGTCGGCCGTGCCAAGGCGCTGTCCTATTCGGCCAGCGAATCCTTCTATGAGGCCGAGGCCACCGGCCTCGCCGAGGAGGAGGGCAAGAAGGTCGAGATCGAGGCGCTCGCCCGCTCGGTCGTCTCCGAGTTCGAGAGCTATGTGAAGCTCAACAAGAAGATCTCGGGCGAGATCGTCGCTGCCGTCTCGCAGATCGACGAGCCCGCCAAGCTCGCCGACACGGTCGCTTCGCATCTGGCGGTCAAGATCGCAGACCGGCAGGCCGTGCTGGAGATCACCAACGTCGCCCACCGGCTGGAGAAGGTGCTCTCGCTCATGGAAAGCGAGATGTCCGTGCTCCAGGTCGAGAAGCGCATCCGCTCGCGCGTCAAGCGCCAGATGGAGAAGACCCAGCGCGAGTACTATCTCAACGAGCAGATGAAGGCGATCCAGAAGGAGCTCGGCGACGGCGAGGAAGGCCGCGACGAGCTGGCCGAGCTGGAGGAGCGCATCGCCCAGACCAAGCTCACCAAGGAAGCCCGCGACAAGGCGACGGCCGAGCTGAAGAAGCTGCGCCAGATGTCGCCGATGTCGGCCGAGGCGACCGTGGTGCGCAACTATCTCGACTGGATGCTCGGCATCCCGTGGGGCAAGCGCTCGAAGATCAAGAAGGACCTCAACGCCGCCCAGCAGGTGCTCGACGACGATCATTTCGGCCTCGACAAGGTCAAGGACCGTATCGTCGAATATCTCGCCGTGCAGCAGCGCGCCAACAAGCTCGCCGGTCCGATCCTGTGCCTCGTCGGCCCTCCCGGCGTCGGCAAGACCTCGCTCGGCAAGTCGATCGCCAAGGCGACAGGGCGCGAATTCGTGCGCATGTCGCTCGGCGGGGTGCGTGACGAGGCCGAGATCCGCGGTCACCGGCGCACCTATATCGGCTCGATGCCCGGCAAGATCATCCAGTCGATGAAGAAGGCCAAGACCTCGAACCCGCTGATCCTGCTCGACGAGATCGACAAGATGGGCCAGGACTTCCGCGGCGATCCCTCGGCGGCCCTGCTGGAGGTGCTCGACCCCGAGCAGAACGCGACCTTCAACGACCATTACCTCGAGGTCGATTACGACCTGTCGAACGTGATGTTCGTGACGACGGCGAACACGCTCAACATCCCGCCGGCCCTGCTGGACCGGATGGAGGTGATCCGCATCGCCGGCTACACGGAGGAGGAGAAGGTCGAGATCGCGCGCAAGCACCTGATCCCGAACGCGATCAAGAAGCACGGGCTCGACGGCAAGGAGTGGTCGATCACCAACGAGGCCCT
The DNA here is from genome assembly GCA_900466745.1 of Hyphomicrobiales bacterium. GTDB lineage: Bacteria > Pseudomonadota > Alphaproteobacteria > Rhizobiales > Beijerinckiaceae > Allobosea > Allobosea minatitlanensis. The sequence goes on from UBNE01000007.1 coordinate 126,550, forward strand.
GCAGACCCTGGTGCGCCGCTACACCCGCGAGGCCGGCGTCCGCAACCTCGAGCGCGAGCTCTCCAACACGGTCCGCAAGGGCGTGAAGGACATCGTGCTCGGCAAGAAGGCCAAGGTCGTCGTCGACGAGACGCTGCTGGAAGAGTATCTCGGCCCGCCGCGCTATCGCTACGGCATGGCGGAGACGGAGGATCAGGTCGGCGTCGTCACCGGCCTGGCCTGGACCGAGGTCGGCGGCGAGTTGCTGACGATCGAGGGCGTCATGGTGCCCGGCAAGGGCCGCATGACCGTCACCGGCAATCTGCGCGATGTGATGAAGGAATCGATCTCGGCGGCGGCGTCCTATGTCCGCTCGCGGGCCGTCGATTTCGGCATCGAGCCGCCGCTCTTCGACCGGCGCGACATCCACGTCCACGTTCCCGAGGGGGCGACCCCGAAGGACGGGCCGTCGGCGGGCATCGCGATGGCGACGGCGATCGTCTCCGTGCTGACCGGCATTCCGACCAATCGCGACGTCGCCATGACCGGCGAGGTCACGCTGCGGGGCAGGGTGCTGCCGATCGGCGGGCTGAAGGAGAAGCTCCTGGCGGCGCTCAGGGGCGGCATCAAGAAGGTGCTGATCCCCGAGGAGAACGCCAAGGACCTGATCGACCTGCCGAAGTCCGTCCGCGACGGGCTGGAGATCGTCCCGGTCGCGCGCATGGAACAGGTGCTCCAGCATGCGCTGACCCGCCAGCCGGTTCCGATCGTCTGGGAGGAGGATCTCAACGCGCCTCCGCCCAAGGGCGCCGAGGACGACGCGGCGGGTGTGGTCGCCCACTGACCGCGGCTCGCGGAATGGAAGCCGCCGGCGCGAAAGCGCCGGCGGTTTTTCTTTGGCGCCGGGATGGGCGCGCCGGCGGCGCTATCGCGCCCATGCCGCGCGGTTCACCGCCGCGCGAAGGTCGAACGCCGCGCGATCCTGTATCGGCATGAGCGTTTCTGGGAACTTCCGGGCAGCTCAAGACTTTTCAGGGTCAGAGCCCCTGATGGCCCAAGGAGAATGCATGCTTCATGTCGATATCCCCACCAAAAGCGAGTTCTCGCGATTGGCGGAGAGGCGTGCGGACCCTTGCGTTTCGATCTGTCTGAACACGACCCCGGTGACGCAGGACGTGCAGGCCAGCCGTATCGAGATGAAGAACTTCATCAGGGAGGCGCAGACCGCTCGGGAACGCGGCGTTCGACAAGCGGCGTCTTGCAGCCCTGCTGGGACGGCTCGGCGAAACCCTCGATGACGACGAGTTCTGGCGGTTCCAGGCCAACAGCCTCGCCGTGCTGGCCACCCTGGACGACATCCGGACCTTCCGCGCCACCTTCGTCGAGGAGGACGACGCCCGCGCTTACGGCGTGGTCGACGAGATCACCGCCCGCATCTTCGCCAGCGGCGGGACCGTGGTGGGCCTGCGGCGCGAAGACGTTCCCGGCGGCAAGGAGCTCGCGGCGATCCTGCGCTATTCGCCGTGAGGGCTCGGGACGCTTTCGGGCGCTGCGGGGCGGCGAGGATGCCGTGCCGCAGCGCCCCGCTTTGCGCCGTCAGCCTGCCGGGTGAGCCGCGATGACATCCAAGACCCTCTGGCGTCTGCGTCTGCTCACCCGAAAGCTCTGGGTGCGCGCTTCGCTGATATCGCTGCTGGCTGTGGCGGCGGCGCTGTTCGCCTTCGTGATCTCGCCCTATCTGCCGGAGGATCTGTCGACGGAGATCGGGGCGGAATCCGCCGACAAGCTTCTGTCGATCATCGCATCGTCGATGCTGGCGGTCACGACCTTCTCGCTCTCGACCATGGTCACCGCCTATGGCGCCGCGACGAGCAATGTGACCCCGCGCGCGACGCGCCTCATCATGGAGGATTCCACGACCCAGAACGTGCTGGCGGCGTTCGTCGGCTCGTTCCTCTACAGCCTCGTCGCCATCATCACGCTGGCGATGGGGGGCTATGGGGAGCGCGGCCGCATCGTGCTGTTCTTCGTCACGCTGCTGGTCGTGATCCTGATCGTCGTCACCCTGCTGCGCTGGATCGACTATCTGATGCGGCTCGGCCGGGTCGGTGAAACCACCAGGCGGGTGGAGGAGGCGGCCATCCGGGCGATGACCGAGCGCCGCGATGAACCGTTCCTGGGCGGCAGCCCGCTGCCGGGACGAGGCGGCATGCCGACGCCTCGCTTCGAGATCGGCGCGCCCGAGATCGGCTATGTCGAGCATATCGACACGGCCGCGCTCCAGAAGCTGGCGGACGCGCATGATGCGGAGATCCATGTGCTGGCGCTGCCCGGCGCCTTCATCGACGCCCGGCGCCCGCTCGCGGTCGTCACGAGCGCCGATGAGGAGCTGCACGCCAACGCCGCCTCGGCCTTCTCGATCGCCGCCGAGCGCAGCTTCGACCAGGACCCCCGGTTCGGGCTGATCGTCTTGGCCGAGATCGCGCAAAGAGCGCTTTCGCCCGCCGTCAACGACCCGGGCACGGCGATCGACGTCATCGGGCGGGCGGTCCGGGTGCTGTCGCTCTGGGGGCAGCCCTCGCCGGCCCGGCAGCCTCGCTACCCCCGCATCCATGTCCCTGCGATCGAGGCAGGGGAGCTGTTCGACGATTTCTTCCTGCCGGTGGCCCGCGACGGGGCCGGCATGGTCGAGGTTCAGGTGCGATTGCAGAAGGCTTTGGCCGCGCTCTCGCGCCTTGAGGCCCCGGGTTTCAGGGAAGCCGCCGGCCGGCATGCGGCCATCGCGCTGGAGCGGATGCGGAACGCGCAGGCGCCGGACATCGACCTCCGGCGGGCCGAAGCGGCGGCACCGAAGCTCGGCCGGGCGTGAAGGGCCGCCGCCGGCGGGCGGGCCGCTCCGGACCAGCCGAAACCTTCCCCCTTTCCTGAACGAACCACGTCTTGTCGCCTGCCCATGCCGCTCCGCCCGGCAACCGCCGGCCGCTCTCGATGCTGCGAGAATTTCTCGACAGTTCCGCCTCGGGCGGCCTCGTGCTGATGGGCTCGGCCGCGCTGGAGCTGGTCGTCGCCAATTCCCTCTGGCGCCCGCCTATTTCGGCCTGCTGTCGGGCTATCTCGGCCCGCTCAGCGTTGCGCATTGGATCAAGGACGCGCTGATGGCGCTGTTCTTTCTGCTGGTCGGGCTGGAGATCAAGCGGGAGATGCTGGATGGCCAGCTCTCCACCTGGAGCCGGCGCATTCTGCCCGGCATCGCCGCCCTGGGCGGGCTGTCCTACCGGCGCTGATCTATCTGGCGTTCAACGCGGATAATCCGGCGACGATACGCGGATGGGCGATTCCGGCGATGCGGCTCCGGCGGCGCGCCCTCGACGAGAGCGTGGACGTTCGCGGTGGCGAGGGTATGGAGGGCGCGTCCCATATTCGGTTGCGGGGCCGGTCGGCGGCTGGATATGAGGTGCCCTCACGACGTTCCCCGGCACGCCGGCGCCCATTCTTGAAATTCTGTGAGACGATCATGCACAACCGCTACGGAACACTGGCTTCCTGGGTTTACAACCTGGACAAGCCGGTCGGGCGCTCATTCGGAGACGTGGAATACTATCTGCAACGTCTCAGGGAGTCCGAAGGCCCGATTCTGGAGCCTGCCGTCGGCAATGGCCGTATTCTCGTGCCGCTGCTCGAATCGGGCTTGTCGATAGAGGGGTTCGATGCGTCTGAGGAGATGCTGCGCTACTGCCTTGATGAATGCGGGAAGCGGAACCTTCCGGCGAAGGTGACGCGACAGACGTTCGAAGAGTTCTCCTACGACAAGGGCTTTGCGGCCATTATCATCCCGGCGGGGTCGTTTCAGTTGCTCACGGATACGATGTCGGCGGCCGCTGTGCTGAGGCGGTTCCATGATCATCTCCTTCCCGGCGCTAAGCTGGTCATGGATCTCGATCCCATAGGCAGCTTCCTTGGCCCAGCCGGTCCGGTTCGACGCTGGGAGGCAGAGGACGGAGATCTGCTCACATTGACGGAACAGCGAGTTGAAACGGACTATGTCGCGCAGACTACGTTATCCCATCTCCGCTACGAGCATTGGCGGGATGGAAGCCTTCTGAAAACCGAACTTGATCTGTTCAAGTTGCGGTGGTGGGGGGTCGAGGAGTTCTCGATGGTGCTGCAGCGCGCAGGCTTCGTGGATGTCGTGGTGTCAGGCAACTACCAGCACGGAAGAGCGCCGCATAAGGACGACGAAATCATCAGTTTCGAGGCGCGGCGCCCCGCATAAGCGGAGATGCGCTCTTCGGTTGCCCCGGGGACAAATGTCCGCGACAGGCGCGCTCTCCAAAGTGCGAGGGGCTTTTCGCGCCATGTCCTAGAAGGCGGTCGGGCCGGAAACCGCTCCCGGCCGCTGTTCGACGTGCTCCCGAGACTCTTTGCGGAATCGGGACTGACGACGATGGCTGAATGCGGTGCTGACCGTCCTCGCAACCAAGGCGATCATCCCGTGACGACGACCATGCGGCACGGCCATCAGGCGACCGAATATCGCCACGGAGCCGTCGCGTGCGAACCCGGAGCCAGAAGCGCGACTGCGCGCCCGCCCGGGGAGGGCGCCATGGCGGAGACGGTGAGCGAAGCGAAGGGCCTTGTGCGAAACAATGGCGGAAGGGGTGGGATTCGAACCCACGGTGGGCTTGCACCCACGGCGGTTTTCAAGACCGCTGCCTTAAACCACTCGGCCACCCTTCCGGTGACGGTTCAATGCCGCTCGTCCACCGATTTTGCAAGCCGTTCCACTCCAGCCCTGACGCCGGCGATTCCCGCTCGAATCTGGTTTCTCGCCAGCTTGCGCCCACCCTCGGAGCAGGCTCCCCGCCGGGGAGGGGGCGTGGCGCGAAGGCCACGCCTTTCCGAAAAATCGAGCGCGGCCGGCGATCGGGTTGACATGTGTCCGGTTTCCGACACTTTTGTGCCCGTCCGAGGGCGATGGGACGGCCCATTGACGGCGGCGCGTCGCGTTCCCGTCGTTTAACGATCCCTTAACGGAATTGGCCGAAAACTCGGCAAGGCCGCTCATGCGGCCTGGCTCGGTGTGAAGTTTTTGGCCCGAAAGACGGAATGACGGCATGATTCGAGGCGCACGCTTTTCGGCCACGGAGATGTCCTGCGAAGATTCCGGGTCGGCTGCGACGCCCTCATCCCTTCCTTCCATCCTGCGCTTCGGCTGCGTGGTGCTCGTCGGGCTTCTGGCGGCGAACTGCGCCGGCAACCAGACCGCGGGGCGCCGCTCCAAGGAGATCGGCGCCTTCCCGCAGTGGAAATACGGCGCCGCCAGCCCGCGCGTGGTCGCCGATGGCGAGCCGGTTCCCAAGGGCGGCGGCCGCCAGCTCGTCGGCAAGGCCTATTCGGTGGCCGGCAAGCGCTACGTTCCGTTCCAGAAGCCGGTCGGCTACTCCGCCGTCGGGATGGCCTCCTGGTATGGCGAGGCCTTCCATGGCCGCCGCACCGCCAATGGCGAGATCTACGATCGCAACAGCATCACCGCCGCGCATCCGACCATGCCGCTGCCGGCCTATGCCCGGGTCACCAACCTGCTCAACAACCGCTCGATCATCGTGCGCGTCAACGATCGCGGCCCCTTCCATGGCGGCCGCCTGATGGACCTGTCGCAGAAGACCGCGGAGGCGCTCGCCTTCCGCCATCTCGGCACGGCGCGCATCAAGATGGAATATCTCGGGCAGGCCTCGCTCGCCGGCTCGGACGACAAGCTCCTGCTGGCGACCCTGCGCACCGACGGCACGCCCGCCCCGATTCCGGGCACGAGCGCGCGCACGATGGTGGCGAGCACCAGCGGCGCGGCGATGGAGCGCGCGGCGACCCCGGATCTGGACAGCCAGACGGAGCCGGTGGCCGAGCCGGCCGCTCCGGCCCCCGTCAGCCAGCCGGTGGTCCAGGCCTACGCGCCGCCTCAACCCCGCGTGATCGCGCCGAGCGCGCCGGTCGTCGCGACCCTGGCCTCCGCCGGCTCGGTGCCGTTCAGCGCCTCCGCCGCAGGCACGCCCGTCCGCGCCGCGCCGCTGCCGCCGAACCGCCCCTTCGATCTCGACACCATCGCCAACGCCGCAAGGCCGGTCGCGGTTCCCGCGCCGCTGCGGGCGACGCTGCCGCCGGCGCGCGCCAATGTCGCGAGCTTGTTCGCCTCGCCCGAGAAGACCCCGATCGAGCGGTTCTCCGGCAAGCACCCGCTGAACCGCCTGGCGCCGCAGCCGCTGCAGTCGCTGGCGCGGAATTGACGCCGATCCGGCTTGACCGGAGCGGCGGCGCTCTGCTTCAGATCGGAGCATGAGCGCGGCGTTTCACCCGACATCGCAGGGCAGGCGGATTCCGGTGGCCGGAAGGCTCCTCCGTGGCCTGGCGATCGCGCTCTTCGCGGTGTCGGCCTCGTTCGCCCGGGCGCAGAACTTCCAGTCTCAGGCGCCTTTCGCCTTTCTGCTCGATTCCGATAGCGGCGCCGTGCTCTACGAGAAGGCGGCCGACGAGCCGATGGTGCCGGCCAGCATGGCCAAGATCGCCACGGCGCTCGTCGCATTCCAGGAAATCGGGGCAGGGCGCCTCAATCTCGACAGCGAGATCGGGATTTCGGAGAACGCCTGGCGCAAGGGCGGCGCCCCGGCCCGCGGCACCACGATGTTCGCGCTCGTGCATAGCCGCATCAAGCTTTCCGACATCCTCCAGGGGCTGATCGTCCAGGCCGGCAACGACGCGGCCATAGCCCTGGCCGAGGCGATCGCCGGCGACGAGACGACGTTCGGGCGGGTGATGACGGAGCGGGTGAGGGCACTCGGCCTGACCAGATCCGTCTTTCGCAACGCCACCGGCATGCCCGATCCCGAGCAGCGGGTGACGGCGCGGGAGATGGCGCTGCTGGCGAACCACATCGTCAAGACCTATCCGGAGCTTTACAGGTATTTCGGCCAGAAGGAATTCACCTGGAACAAGATCCGCCAGGTGAACCGCAACCCGCTGCTGACGATGGATATCGGCGCCGACGGGCTGCAGACCGGCGATCTCGAGGAATCCGGCTACGGCCTCGTCGGCTCGGCCGTGGAGAACGGGCAGCGCCTGATCGTCGTGGTCAACGGGCTCAAGACCGGGCGGGATCGCGCCGCCGAAGCGCGCAAGCTGATCGAATGGGGCTTTCGCGCTTTCGAGAAGCGCCAGCTCTTCGGCGATGGCGAAGTGGTCGGCGAGGCCAGCGTCTATGGCGGCGAGAAGGGCCGCGTCGCCTTGCGCACCGGGGGAGCGGTGAGCCTGTTGCTGCCGCGTGGCACCGGCGAGCGCCTTTCCGCCCGGATCGTCTATCGCGGGCCGCTGAGCGTGCCCGTTCAGGAAGGCGCGGCGGTTGCGCAGCTCGTCGTCTCGCGCGGCGAGGTCAAGACGCTGGAGATTCCGCTCTATGCGGCGGAGACGGTCAAGGCCGGAAGCCTGCAGAGCCGGGCGCTCGATGCCGTGCTCGAACTGTCGACCGGCTGGATCCGGCAGGCGCTGGCGCGGGTCACGCGGTCCTGAGATGGGGCGGGGACGTTTCATCACCCTCGAGGGCGGCGAGGGCGCCGGCAAATCGACGCTGGCGCGCGCCCTGTCGCAGCGCTTGCGCGAGGCCGGCGCGAGCGTCGTCACGACGCGCGAGCCCGGCGGCTCCGCGAAGGCGGAAGCCATCCGCGAGGCGATCCTGGCCGGGCGCATCAAGGAATACGGCGCCTTCGCCGAGGCACTGATGTTCTCGGCGGCACGCATCGACCATATCGACCGCCTGATCCGCCCGGCGCTGGCGCAGGACAACTGGGTGATCTGCGACCGCTTCATCGATTCGACGCGGGTCTATCAGGGCGTGCTCGGCGAGATCGAGGCGAAGCTGCTCGCCGAACTCGAGCAGGTCACCATCGACGGTCTGATGCCGGAATTGACGCTGATCCTCGATCTCGACCCGGAAATTGGCCTCGCCCGTGCCGCCGGGCGCCGCAGCCCCGGCGAGAGCGTCGACCGCTTCGAGAGCGAGACGCTCGCCTTTCATCGCAGGCTGCGCGAGGCTTATCTGGAGATCGCGCGGCAGGAGCCGCAGCGCTGCGCCGTGCTCGATGCCGGCCTGCCGCCCGCCGCGCTGGCGGATGCGGCCTGGGCCGTGCTGAGCGAGCGCCTGACGACGAGACAGGGATCCTGATGCGCCAGACGAGCGACGAACCCGACCGGCTGCCCATCGCCCCGCATCCGCGCGAGACGCTGGCGCTGATCGGCCATGCCGCGCAGGAGCGCGCCTTCCTCGACGCGCTGCGCGGCGGGCGGATGCACCATGCCTGGCTGCTCGGCGGGCCGGAAGGCATCGGCAAGGCGAGCTTCGCCTACCGGGCCGCGCGCTTCATGCTGGCGGCGGGTGATCCGTCGGAGCGGGCCGGGCGCTGCGACAGCCTCGCCATGGCGGAAAGCGATCCGGCGACGCGGCGCGTCATGGCCCGCTCGCACCCCGACCTCCACCTCCTGCGCCGCAGCCTGAAGCCCGACGGCAAGAGCTACACCGGCAACATCCCGGTCGACGCGGCGCGGCGCGTCATCGACCGCTTCGGCGCCAGCGCCGCGGAGGGCGGCTGGCGCGTCTGCATCGTCGACTCGGCCGAGGATATGGACCGGCCGACGGCGAATGCGCTGCTGAAGCTGCTGGAGGAGCCGCCGCCGCGGGCCCTGTTCCTGATCGTCGCCCATGCGCCGGGCCGGCTGCTGCCGACGATCCGCTCGCGCTGCCGGCTGTTGAGCTTCGAGCCGCTTTCGGCCGCGGACGTCGTCGAGGCCGGGCGCATGGCCTTGCAGCGCATGGAGACCCCCTTCGACGAATCCGCGCTGCTGCGTGCCGCCTCGCTGGCCGAGGGCTCGGTGAAGCGGGCGCTGAGCTATGTCGATCCCGAGACGCTGGCTCTGGTCGAGGCGGTGCGGGCGCGGCTCGACGCCCTGCCGCAGGTCGATCTCAACGCCTTGCTGGCGCTGGCCGAGGATGTCGCGGGCAAGGCCGGCGAGCGCGACTTCGCCGTGATGATCGAGACCGTGCAGGGCTGGCTTTCCGACCATCTCCACGCGCATGCTGCGGCGCAACCGGCGCGCCTTGCACCGCTGGCGGAGGTATGGGAAAAGCTGGAACGTTCGGCGCGCGAGGTCGAGACCTATAATCTCGACCGCCGTCCGCTGGTGATCTCGATGTTTCATGATCTGTCGGCTGCGGTTTCCCGCTCGCGCGCAGCGTGAAGCGAAGCTCTCGGACAGATGATGGCCACGGCCCCGAAATTCTACCTGACGACCGCGATCCATTACACCAACGGACCGCCGCATATCGGCCACGCTTATGAGATGGTGGCTGCCGATGCGATCGCGCGCTTCAAGCGCCTGGACGGCTACGACGTCTTCGCCATGACCGGCACCGACGAGCACGGCCAGAAGGTCGCGCGCACCGCGGCCCAGAATGGCCTTTCGCCGAAGGAGTTCGTCGACAAGATCGCCGGGCGCTTCCAGGAGATGGAACAGGCGCTCGGCTGTTCCTTCGACCGCTTCATCCGCACCACCGACCCCGACCACCTGCCGTCGACGCATGAGCTCTGGCGCCGGATGGAGGCCAATGGCGACATCTATCTCGCCAAATATTCCGGCTGGTATTCGGTTCGGGACGAGGCCTTCTACGGCGAGGAGGAGACGACCCTCCAGCCCGACGGCACGCGGCTGGGCGGGCAGGGCACCCCGGTCGAATGGGTCGAGGAGGAGAGCTATTTCTTCCGCCTCGCCAAGTACCAGGACGCGCTGCTGAAGCTCTACGAGGACGTCCCCGACTTCATCTCGCCGGAGACCCGCCGCAACGAGATCGTCTCCTTCGTCAAAGGCGGGCTGGAAGACCTCTCGATCAGCCGCACGACCTTCGACTGGGGCCTGCCCGTCCCGGGCGACCCGAAGCATGTGATGTATGTCTGGGTCGACGCGCTCAACAACTACCTGACCGGAACGGGCTTCCCCGATCCGGCGAGCCCGCGTGCGCATTACTGGCCGGCCGACGTCCACATCATCGGCAAGGACATCGTGCGCTTCCACGCGGTCTACTGGCCGGCCTTCCTGATGTCGGCCGGGCTGCCGCTGCCCAGGCGCGTCTTCGGCCACGGCTTCCTGCTCAACAAGGGCACGAAGATGTCGAAGTCGCTCGGCAATGTGGTCGATCCCTTCGACCTTGCCGCGAGCTATGGCGTCGACCAGCTCCGCTATTTCTTCCTGCGCGAGGTCTCCTTCGGCCAGGACGGCAACTACAGCCACGACGCCATCGTCGGGCGGATCAATGCCGATCTCGCCAACGATCTCGGCAATCTGGCGCAGCGCTCGCTCTCGATGATCGCCAAGAACTGCGAGGGCAGGGTGCCGCCCTGCGGCGCGCTGACCGAGGCGGACGAGGCGATGCTCGCTCTGGCCGACGGCGCGCTCGAAAAGGCGCGCGCGGCGATGCAGGATTTCGCGCTCCATACGGTGCTGGCCGAGATCTGGGCGGTGGTGGCGGAGGCCAATCGCTATTTCGCCGGCAACGAACCCTGGCGCCTGACCAAGACCGATCCGGCGCGGCGCGACACGGTGCTCTCCATCACCATCGAGGTGATCCGGCAGGTCGCGATCCTGGTGCAGCCGGTGATGCCGGCCGCGGCCGGCAAGCTGCTCGACCTGCTCGCGGTCGCTCCCGAGGCGCGCAGCTTCGCTTCGCTCGGGAAGGCCGGGCGCCTGGCGAGCGGCACGACGCTGCCGGCGCCGAGCGCGGTCTTCCCGCGCTATGTCGAGCCCGAGGACGGCCAGGCTGCGTGATGCTGATCGATACGCATTGCCATCTCGACTTCCCGGATTTCGCCGAAGACCTGCCGGCGTATGTCGCGCGGGCCGAGGCTGCCGGTGTCGGCCGGATGGTGACGATCTCGACGCGGGTGGCGCGCTTCGCGGACTATGCGGGAATCGCGGAGCGCTTTCCGTCGGTCTGGTGCTCGGTTGGCACCCATCCGCATCAGGCGCATGAGGAGCTCGACGTCACCGCCGGGCAGCTCGTCGCATTGTCGCGCCATCCGCGCTGCGTCGCCATCGGCGAGGCCGGGCTCGACTACCATTACGATTCCAGCCCGCGCGACGCGCAGGCCCGGGGGCTGCGCACCCACATCGCCGCGGCCCGGGAGACGGGGCTGCCGCTCGTCATCCACGCCCGCGAGGCCGATGACGACATGGCGGCGATCCTGCGCGAGGAGATGGGGAAGGGCGCCTTCTCCGCCATCCTGCACTGCTTCACGGCGGGAGAGGCCCTGGCGATGACGGGGGTCGAGCTCGGCCTCTACATCTCCTTTTCCGGCATCCTGACCTTCAAGACCTCGGAGAATCTGCGCCGCATCGCCCGCATGGTCCCGCGCGAGCGCCTGCTGGTCGAGACCGACGCGCCCTATCTCGCGCCAGTACCGTTCAGAGGCAAGCGCAACGAACCGTCCTATGTCGTTGAGACAGCGAAGGTTCTGGCCGAGACGACCGGCGTCGGTTTCGACGAGGTCGCGCGGATCACGACGGAGAATGCGCGGCGCTGCTACTGGAAGATGGACCATGCCGCGCCCCTGGCGCAGCGCGCCTGATCCGGCGATGGCGCTGACGGTCACGATCCTCGGCTGCGGCTCCTCCGGCGGCGTGCCGCGGCCGGGCTCCGGCTGGGGCGCCTGCGATCCGGCCGATCCGAAGAACCGGCGCCGGCGCTGCTCGATCCTGCTCGAGCGTTCCGGCCCCGACGGCGCCACGCGCGTTCTGGTCGACACCTCGCCGGATCTGCGCGAGCAACTGCTCGCGGCCGAGGTCCCGGCGCTGGACGGCGTGCTGATGACGCATGACCATGCCGACCACACCCACGGCATCGACGATCTGCGCGCGCTGGTCCTGCATATGCGCCGGCGCATCCGGATCTATGCCGACAAGACGACGCAGGCCTCGCTGCGGACGCGCTTCGGCTATCTCTTCGAGACGCCGCCCGGAAGCTATTATCCGCCGATCCTGGACATGGACGAGATCGGTTCCGGGCATAGCCAGACCATCGAAGGCTCCGGCGGGCCGATCGAGGCCATGCCGTTCCGCGTCGAGCACGGCCCGAATTACGAGGCGCTCGGCTTCCGCTTCGGCGATCTGGCCTATCTGCCGGATGTCAGCCTGATCCCGCCGGCTGCGATGGAAGCCATGGCGGATCTGGAGGTGCTGATTCTCGACTGCCTGCGCGAGACCCCGCATCCGAGCCATTTCCACCTGGCGCAGTCGCTCGAGACGATCCGGGTCCTGAAGCCGCGGCGCGCGATCCTGACCAACCTCCATGTCGATCTCGATCATGCCAGCCTTTCCAGCCGCTTGCCGGACGGTGTCGAAGTCGCGTTCGATGGCATGAGGATCGCCGCGGGCTGAGCCCGGCTTGTCGCCATCGTCCTCGTTGACGCATATCAATGCCGTTCGTTCGAGGCGGGAGAAGGGTGAGCCATGGAACGGAAGCATCTCACGAACATCTGCCGCGCCGCCGGCCCGGCGATGCCTGGAGCGGCCCGCCGCCGGCAGCCGGGAGCCGCGGCATGAGCGAGCCGCTTCTCGTCACCTTCAACGCGGGCTCCTCGACAGTGAAGATCGGCCTGTTCGCGCTGGGCGGGCAGGGGCCGCGGCGGATCGGCAAGGGTGTGATCGATTTCCGCGAGCCGCCCTTGCGCTTCCGGCTGATCGAGGGGCCGGACACCTTCGACATCGCCCTTGAGGCCGGGCCCGACGCTGCGCTCGACGCGGTCCTGGCCGAGGCCTTCCGGCGGCTGTCCTGGCATTTCGACCTCGACAGCGTCGTCGCGATGGGCCACCGCATCGTGCATGGCGGCGACCGCTATGCCGGCCCGGTGCTGATCGACGATGCGGCGCTCGCCGCCATCGAGGCGCTGGTGCCGCTGGCGCCGCTGCATCAGCCGCAAGGCCTCGGCCTGATCCGCGCCATCCGCCGGCTGCGCCCGGAGCTGCCGCAAACGGCGTCGTTCGACACGGCGTTCCACCGAACCCATGCCGATGTCGTGCGCCGCTTCGCCATTCCGCGCGCGATGCATGATGAAGGCATCAAGCGTTACGGCTTTCACGGGCTGTCCTACCGCTACATCGCCGGCGAGTTGGCGCGCCGCGAGCCGGCGCTTGCCAAGGGCCGGGTCGTGGTCGCGCATCTCGGCAGCGGCGCCAGCCTCTGCGGGCTGGAAAACGGCGTCAGCCGCGACACCTCGATGGGCTTCTCGGCGCTCGACGGCATTCCGATGGCGACGCGCTGCGGAGCGCTCGACCCCGGCGTGCTGCTGCATCTGCTCGGCCAGGGCGGCTACGACGCGGCGCGACTGGAGGACCTGCTCTACCGCCGCAGCGGCCTGCTGGGCGTGTCCGGCATCAGCGCCGACAGCCGCGATCTGCTCGACAGCGACAGGCCCGAGGCGCGAGAGGCACTGGATCTGTTCTGCTTCCGCATCGCGGGCGAAATCGCCCGGCTCGCGGCGACGCTGGGCGGGCTCGACGCCGTCGTCTTCACGGCCGGCATCGGCGAGCATCAGCCGCCGATCCGCGCGGCCGTGGCGTCACGGCTGGCATGGCTCGGCCTCGCGCTGGACGAGAGCGCCAACGCCGCCAATGCCGTGCGGATCAGCCGGAGCGATGCCCGCATCGCCGCCTTCGCGATCCCGACCGACGAGGAAGCTGTCATCGCCGAGGACGCGCTCGCCTTGGTCGAGCTGGCCGAACCGGCGGCCTGAGCCGCGCACAGGAACTGCGCCCAGGCGCGAAGCGCCGCGGACTGCGCCGGCAGTCCGCGGGCACTGGCGCGGCGTGGCTTGAATCCACCTCAATCCGCGATTCGTTTCGGCTCCGGCCCATCATCCTGCGAAGTGCCGTGCCGATGTTTGGGCATCTGGTCCCGGCCGGATTTTACCGACATGTTGGGGGGCGGCACGCTCGCGGCGGAAGCCGGAAGGACAGCTCCGAGACGGGTTCGGGGTCCGGATCCCGGTGCCGTCGCGAGTTCTCGACGACGGCCTTCGCTCGCGGAGGCCTCGCATGACCCGCCGCTGCGGAAAGGCGATTGATGAAAGCGCTTCTGGACAGTCGGGGCATCGAAAAGCTGATCGGTGCGATGACATTGAAGGAGAAGCTCGGACAGCTCACCATGCTGAGCGGCGAGCTGGTCCAGACGGGGCCCGCCTCCGCCCCGGTCACCTCCGCAGCCATCCAGAACGGCGAGGTCGGCAGCCTCCTGAACCTGGTCGGGCCGGACCGGATCCGCGATGCGCAGCGGCATGCCGTCGAGGGCTCGCGCCTCGGGATCCCGCTCTTCTTCTCGCTGGATGTTCTTCATGGGCTGCGGACGATGTTCCCCATTCCCTTCGGGGAGTCGGCGGCCCTCGACCCGGCGCTGTGGGAAGCCACCGCCAGGGTCGCGGCAGAAGAATGCGCCGTCGAAGGCATCGACCTCACCTTTGCGCCGATGATCGACATCGCGCGGGACCCGCGCTGGGGGCGCACGCTCGAAGGGCCCGGCGAGGATCCTCTCGTCGGCCAACGGCTCGCCAGGGCGAAGGTGCGCGGCTATCAGACCGCCAGCCTCGCTTCGGCCACGGCAATCGCAGCGACCGCCAAGCATTTCGCCGGTTACGGAGCCGTCCAGGCGGGGCGGGAATATGCCTCGGTCGACATGTCGGAGCGGCTGCTGCACGAAGTCTATCTGCCGCCGTTCAAGGCGGCCGTCGAGGCCGGCGTGGCCTGTATCATGCCGGCCTTCATCGACCTCAACGGCACGCCGATGTCGATCAACAGGCGGCTCCTGCGCGGGCTGGTTCGCGAGCGCTGGGGTTTTGACGGGGTGATGGTCAGCGACTGGAGCTCCGTCGCCGAGCTGCTGGTGCACGGCGTCGCGGCCGATCCCGCCGAGGCCGCGGCGCTTGCGCTGAACGCCGGCGTCGACATCGACATGATGGGCAAGGGCGCCTACTATGACGGCCTGCCGGAGGCGCTCGATCGCGGCCTCGTCGAGATGGCCACCATCGACCAGGCGGTGCGGCGCGTGCTGCTGCTCAAGCTGCGGCTCGGCCTGTTCGACGATCCTTATCGCCGCTGCGGTTCGCCGGAAGCCGTCGCGGCCGTCAAGGCCCAGCCCGCGAGGCGCGCGCTGGCGCGAGAGGCGGCACGCAAGTCGATGGTGCTGCTGACCCATGCCGAGGGCACGCTGCCGCTCAGGAAGAGCCTGACGTCGCTCTCGATCGTCGGTCCTTTCGGCCAGATCGTCGGGGGCAACTCGGAACCGGACGCCGCCGCGCGCATTGCCGAGCTGGTCGACCGGTTCAAGTCGGCCTTTCCCGGGGCCACGATCTCGGCTGCGACCGGAAGCGCCGTCGAGCAGGCGAGCGAGAGGGGGCTCGCAGCGGCGCTGCGAGACGCGCGGCAGAGCGAGGTGATCGTGCTTAGCGTCGGCGAAAGGGTCGATATGGCGGGCGAGGCGAGCAGCCGCGCCTGTCCCGGGCTGCCCCAGGCCCAGCAGGACCTGGCGCGCGCGATGCTGGAAACGGGTAAGCCGGTCGTCGTCCTGCTGTTCTCGGGGCGGCCGCTGATCCTGCCGGATTGGCTGGCGGAGCGCGCCAGGGCGATCCTCGCCGTCTGGCATCCGGGCTCCGAGGGCGCCGGCGCCATCGTCGACGTTCTGAGCGGGGCGTATAACCCGAGCGGCAGGCTCACAATGTCGTGGCCGGCCGATGTCGGCCAGATCCCGATCTTTTTCGCAGAACGCCCGACGGGGCGCCCGCGGCTGGAGGAGGAGCATTTTTCCAGCAAGTACCTCGATGTTCCGAACGAGCCCCGCTTCCCGTTCGGTCACGGCCTGTCCTACGGCAGCTTCGTCATGACCAATCCGCGCGCGACCAAATGGACGATCGGCGCGGAGGAGACCACCGAGATCCTGGTCGACGTCAGCAATACCGGGCCGATGGCCGGGGAGCACACCGTGTTCCTGTTCATCCGGGACCTCGTCTCATCGATCACCCGGCCTGCGCTCGAGCTGAAGGACTTCGCCAAGGTCGCGCTTGCGCCGGGCGAGATGAAGACGATGCGCTTCACCCTCTCGCCCGACCAGCTCAGCTTTCTCGGTCCCGATCTCGAGCCGGTGCTGGAGCCGGGCGCCTTCGAAATCCTGGTCGGGCCGAGCGCCGATCCGGCGCGGCTGCAGACGCTTGAGCTGCGGGTACGCCCGGCTTCGATCAGGACAGCACGGGCCCCTCGATGAGCAACAGGCGGCCTGACGCATGAACGCCGCGCCGCCCTCAGGCACTCCGATGGATGATCCCTCCGCGCGGCCTGCGGCGGCTTCTATGCTGGACGTTCCGGCGAGCGGCGTCCTGCGCCAGCTCTGGATCCTGATCAAGGCGATGCGCTCGTCGCCACGGCGCGACGCCCTGCTGTTCCTGCCGGTCGGCAGCGTCATCGTCATCGCGACCAACGCGGTGTTCCAGATCCGGCTGAACAACTGGCAGGGCGCGCTCTACGACGCCCTCCAGAACCGCGACATCGGCGCTTTCGGCCACCAGCTCCTGGTGTTCCTGATGCTCATCGCCGTCCTGCTGCTGCTCGTCGTGGCCCAGACCTGGCTCACGGAGGTCGGCAAGGTCCGGCTAAGGGGCTGGCTGACGCGGGACCTGCTCGACGAATGGCTGAAGCCCAAGCGGGCCTATCTGCTCGCCTTCGCCGGCGAAGCCGGCGTCAACCCGGACCAGCGCCTCCACGAGGACGCCCGGCACCTGACCGAGCTCTCGGTCGATCTCGGCAACGGCCTGCTGCAGGCCTCGCTGATGCTGCTGAGCTTCATCGGGGTGCTCTGGATTCTCTCGGAGCAGGTGGTCTTCAATTTCGGGCATGGCAACGTCAGCATCCCCGGCTACATGGTCTGGTGCGCGATCGCCTATGCGGCCATCGGGTCCTGGCTGGCATGGCGCGTCGGCCGGCCGCTGATCGCTCTGAACGCCGAGCGCTACGCGCGCGAGGCGGATTTCCGGGTCTCCCTGATCCGGGTCGCCGAGCGATCGGAAGCCATCGTGCTCTATCAGGGCGAAAGCGACGAGCGCCGCCATCTCGACGAGACCTTCCACAAGGTCCAGCGCCTGGCGCGCCAGCTCGCCAGCGGCATCGTCTCGCTGACCTGGGTCACCTCCGGCCATGGCTGGCTCGCCATGGCGGCACCCTTTCTCATCGCATCGCCCGGCTATTTCGGCGGCCAGCTCTCGCTCGGCTCCCTGATGATCGCGGTCGGCGCGTTCAACCAGGTCCAGTACGCCCTGCGCTGGTTCGTCGACAACTTCTCGAAAATCGCGGATTGGCGGGCGACGCTGCTGCGGATCATGGCCCTGCGCGACAGGCTTCAGCATATCGAGCAGCTCCATGGCGACCAGCATCGGATCACCTTCTACGAAACGCCGGACGGCTCGCTGATCCTGGAGGATGTGGAGGCCTATCTTCCCGGATCGCTGGTTGAGTGCGCTGCGCCGGAAGATCGCAAGATCGTGCTGAAAGCGGGCGAGCATGTCCTGATCGCGGGGGACAGCGCGGCGGCCAAGACGACGATGTTCATGAGCCTGGCCGGTCTGTGGCCCTGGGGGGACGGCCGCATCGGCCTGCCGCCGCGGGCGGAGATGCTGTTCCTGCCGGAGCGCCCGTATTTTCCGATCGGCACGTTGAGGGTTGCCCTTGCCTATCCGGCCGGCCCGCTCGACCATAAGGACGAGCATTATGCGGAGGCGCTCCGCTCGGTCGGCCTCGACCGCTTCGTGGAGGATCTCGACCGCGAGATCGACTGGGACAGGCGCCTGTCGCTGGAGGAGCAGCAGACCCTCGGTTTCGCCCGCGTCTTCCTGCACGCGCCGCGCTGGGTCTTTCTCAACGATTCGCTGGGAGCGGTGTCCGAGAAACGCCGCGCTGCGCTGATGGCGGCCTTCGCGGCAAAGCTCGGCCAATGCACCATCGTCAGCACCGACAGCGATATCGGCCATCACTTCTTCCAGCGGACGATCCATCTCAGGCACGCCCGCCGCCGAGAGGCCGGGGCGGGGGAGCCGATCCCGGAACGAGACTGAACGCAGCCGGCGTGGGACAGGCGGCAGCGATAGCGCTTGCAGTCGAAGGGGATCGAGGAATTTGCGGCGATCCTTGTTCGGGATGGCCGGTGGCGTTGGACGAGGTCCTGGCGAACGGGTTGCTGTCGCAAGTCTTGTCGGCCAGGAGCCTTGTCGGTCAGGAGCTGTTCGCTGGCGGGAGCCGCACGAGCATGACGGACGGCATCTTGATGCCGGCGGCCTGGCAGGGCGTGAGCACGGCGATGAAGCCGCTGCCATCGCCGCAACAGGCGAAGCGACGGCTAATTCGTAGTCGGCTCGGAGACTGAAAAGACGGCCCGGCGTCAATTGCAGCACAAGCGAAGCTGCGTGTTTGTTCCATAATATGTCTTATGCGAATCGAATCGAAGCCGACCCGGCCTCCCTGCGCTTTGCCTGTTGCGGTCGCCACCGGCCTTCTCCGTCTTTCGATGTTCTTGCCAAGACCCCGCCGACGCGGCCCCATAGGGAGGCTACGGCGCCTCGCGCAAGACGAGCATGGCTCAGCGGCCGACAAGAGCCGCCATTTTCGGGAGAGAAACCAGAGATGACAACGAGACGACATCTGATCATCGCGGCCGCGGCGGTTTCGCTGGGCGGACTGGCGGCGCCGGCGCTGGCCCAGACATGGCCGGCCCGCCCGATCACCTTCATCGTGCCCTTCCCGGCCGGCGGCGGCACGGACGCCTTCGCCCGGCCCCTGGCGGCACAGCTCGACCAGCAGCTCGGCCAGCGCATCGTCATCGAGAACCGCGGCGGCGCCGGCGGCACGGTCGGGGCCTCGGCGGCGGCCAAGGCGGCGCCAGACGGCTACACCTTCTTCGTCGGCGCCGCCCATCATGCGATCGCGCCGGCGCTCTATCCCAGGCTCGACTACGACATCCAGAAGGATTTCATCCCGATCGCGGTCATCGCCCAGCCGCCGCAGGTCATCGTCGTGCATCCGGGCAAGGTGCAGGCGAAGACGGTCGCCGAGCTGGTCGACTATGCCCGCAAGAACCCGGAAAAGCTCAACTACGCCTCGGCCGGCAACGGCACGACGCACCACCTCGCCGGCGAGCTCTTCCAGATCTCGACCAGGACCAGGCTGACCCATGTGCCCTATCGCGGCGCCGGCCCGGCCCTGCAGGATACGGTCGCGGGCCAGGTCGACCTGCTCTTCGACGGGCTCGGCTCCTCGGCCGCGCAGATCCAGAGCGGCGCGCTGCGGGCGCTGGCGGTCGCAGCGCCCTCCCGCTCGGAAGCCGTGCCGGATGTGCCGACGGCCAAGGAGGCCGGGCTCGAGGGCTTCGAGGTCTCGACCTGGTACGCGCTCTGGGTGCCCAAGGGCACGCCTCCGGAGATCGTGACCCGGATGCGCGACGAGGTGCAGAAGGCCCTCAAGACGCCCACCATCGAGGCCGCCTGGAAGAAGAACGGCTCGCCGATGCCGACCCTGGCAGGCGACGATTTCGGCAAGTTCATCACCGCCGAGGTCGAGCGCTGGGGCAAGGTCGTCAAGGAGGCGCAGGTCAAGCTGGAATGAGACCGGCGGTTTGCAGCGCCCCTTCCCACTGCCGCATCGCCCTGGCCGAGGCCGTCGATCCGTGAGAGGTCGCGCATGAGGAGGCTCGCCATCATCGGCCTGGCGGTTGCACTGGCCGGCTTTGCCGCGCTGGTGGCGGTGAGCGTCCTTACCGATTTCGCGACCGTTCCCTGTCAGGACGGGATGTGGGATGCGGCAAGGAAGCGTTGCATTCCGACCTGAGATCAGGCCGCGCCGCCATCCGCATCATCGTCTCCCGCACCGTCGATGACGGCACGGGCGACCGCGATCGAGAAGCCGGCGCGGGCCAATGCGGCGAGGTCCTTCTGGCGGTTCGCGGCCCGGTCGCCACGCGACCATGGGCCGAGCCGCTTGCGCCGCGCGGTTGTCCGGGCGGCGGCCATCTCCTCCTCGTCCCCGGAGGTGCTGGCCCGTTCCGCAAGCTCGCGACCGACCCCCTTCGCGGCGAGCGAGGCGGCGACGGCCCGCGCCGAACGGCCCCGGCGGCGAAGCGTTGCAGCCCTCGCCTCGGCGAAGCGCTCGTCGTCAACCAGCCCGGAAGAAACACAACGCGCCACGACATCGTCGAGCGCGGTTATGTGCAGGGCCGGGTGTTCGCCGTGATGGCGGCAGCTCAGGGCGATCTTGCGCGCGAGCACCCGGCGCAACTGCGCTGCCGGAGCGGAATAACGCTCGAGATAATGCATCGCGGCGCGCTGGAGATAGTCGGGCGTGATCCGCCGCGGTGCCCGGGCGGGGCGCGCGCCCCGCCCTCGCCTGTCGCCTTGCTCCGCCATGTCAGTCGGCGATCGGCTTCTGCCGGCCGGCCTTGACGCCGGAGCGCTTCTCCTTGGAGGCCAGCCGGCGCTCCTTCGAGGCCTTGGTCGGTTTCGTCGCGCGCCGGACCTGCGGGCGTATGGCGGCGGCCCGGATCAGCTCGAGCAGCCGCTCGACCGCCTCCTCGCGGTTGCGCTTCTGGCTGCGCTGCGCCTGGGCGACGATGACGATGACGCCGTCCTGAGTCAGCCGGCTGCCGGCGAGCTTCATCAGCCGGATCGCGACCTCGTTGGGCAAGGAGGACGAGCGGCGCGCATCGAAGCGGATCTGCACGGCGCTCGCGACCTTGTTGACGTTCTGCCCGCCGGGGCCGGAGGCGCGCACGAAGCTTTCCTCGATCTCGCTCTCGTCGATCGCGATGGAGGGGGTGACTTGAATCATGGGGAGAGGCTACTTCAGTTCGCGAAGAGTTGCAGCGGAGACGTGCCTGCCTTGAAGCCTTCTCGTGACATCGCCCGGCTGATCGGGATCATGGCGGCGCTGCGCACCCCCGGAACGGGCTGCCCCTGGGACCTGGACCAGGATTTCGCCTCGATCGCGCCCTACACGGTGGAGGAGGCCTATGAGGTCGCCGACGCCATCGCGCGCGGCGACAAGGCGGATCTCAGGGACGAGCTCGGGGACCTGCTGCTGCAGGTCGTGTTCCATGCCCGCATGGCCGAGGAGGAAGGCTCCTTCGCCTTTCCCGACGTCGTCGAGGCGATCACCACGAAGCTGATCCGCCGCCATCCGCACGTCTTCGGCGATGCGCGCGACCTGTCGCCGGCCGAGGTCAAGGCGCTCTGGCACCGGATCAAGGCCGAGGAGAAGGCGGACAGGGCCGCGGCCCGCGCCGCGGCCGGCCTGCCGCCGCGCGAGGAGGAAGAGGGCGTCCTCGCCGGCGTGCCGCATGGCATGCCCGCCCTCACCCGCGCCTGGAAGCTGCAGGCCCGCGCCTCCACCGTCGGCTTCGACTGGAACGACGCGCGGCTGGTGCTCGACAAGATTCGCGAGGAGATCGGCGAGGTCGAGGAGGCGCTCGACGGCGGCGACAAGGCTCAGATCCACGAGGAGATCGGCGACCTGCTCTTCGCCGTCGCCAACCTCGCCCGCCACGCCGACGCCGACCCGGAAGGCTGCCTCGCCGCCGCCAACGCCAAGTTCGAGCGCCGATTCAGGGGCATCGAGGCCGCGCTGGAGGCCGAGGGCCGGACGGCGAAGGAAGCGAGCCTCGACGAAATGGAAGCGCTCTGGCAGGCGGCGAAGCAGGCCGAGAAGCTGAGCAAGTGAACCTCATTGCGAGCCGCTTCGCTCCTCGCAATGACGGTTTTGATTTATGGCTGCCGCTGAGCCTGCGGGAAACGGGCGGTGAACGCCCCTTCCCGCTCCGGCGGCAGGCGCACTGTCAGCTTCAGCCCGCCCTCGGCATCGTCCTCGCGCGCAAGGATCTCGCCATTGGCATGCAGCCAGGCGAGCGACTTGCCGTCGCCCGCTTCCAGCGCGAGGTCGTAGACCGGCCGGCGCTGCGCGATGCGGCTCTCGATGGCGGCGGTCAGCCGGTCCATCCCCTCCCCGGTCAGCGCCGAGACCAGCACAGGGCGCGCGCCCTCGGGCCGGTGTGCCGCCACCTCGAGCTGGCGGGCGCGTTCGTCGGCGTCGAGCAGGTCGGCCTTGTTCCAGACCTCGACCACGCGCTGGCCGTCATCGGGGTTGATGCCGAGGTCGCGCAGGATCGCCTGCACATCGGCGGCCTGCGCCTGGGTGTCCTCATGCGAGACGTCGCGGACATGCAGCAGGACATCGGCCTCGATCGCGTCCTCCAGCGTGGCGCGGAAGGCGGCGACGAGCTGCGTCGGCAGGTCCGAGATGAAGCCGACCGTGTCGGAGAGCATGATCCGCGCGCCGTGAGGCAGCTTGATCGCGCGCGCCGTCGGATCGAGCGTGGCGAAGAGCATGTCCTGCGCCAGAACCTCGGCCGAGGTCAGGCGGTTGAACAGGGTCGACTTTCCCGCATTGGTGTAGCCGACCAGCGCAACGATCGGATAAGGCACGCGTTTCCGGCTGGCGCGATGCAGCGAGCGGGTGCGCTTCACCTGCTCCAGGTCGCGCTCGATCTTGCTCATGCGCTCCTGAATGATGCGCCGGTCCGCCTCGATCTGGGTCTCGCCCGGGCCGCCCAGGAAGCCGAAGCCGCCGCGCTGGCGTTCGAGATGGGTCCAGGACCGCACGAGCCGGCTCTTCTGGTAGTTCAGATGGGCGAGCTCGACCTGGAGCGTGCCTTCCTTGGTGCGGGCGCGCCGGCCGAAGATCTCCAGGATCAGCCCGGTCCGGTCGATCACCTTGCAGCCGAAGGCCTTTTCGAGGTTGCGCTGCTGCACCGGCGAGAGCGCGCAATCCATCACGACGAGGCCGATCTCCTCGGCCTCGATGCGCGCGGCCAGCTCGTCGGCCTTGCCCTTGCCGAGATAGGTGGCCGGGCGCAGGGCCGTGAGCAGCACCTGCACGGACTCGACCACGGCGAGGTCGATCGCGGCGGCCAGGCCGACCGCCTCGTCGAGGCGGGCGGCGAAGGAGCGCTGGTTGGAATCGGGCGCGGCCCCGCGCTTCTGGAGATAGGGGCCCACGACATAGGCACGCGTATTCGCCGCGATCTCGCGTTCGATCTCGTCGAGCGGCTTGGGGCCGGAGACCTTCACGGCCGCCCGTTCGCTGCTGTCTGCGCGGCGAGCCGCCAAGTCAGTTCTTGTCCGTGTCCTCGGGCTCGAACAACTGCACGGGATGCCCCGGCATGATGGTCGAGATCGCGTGCTTGTAGACGAGCTGCGAGTGGCCGTCACGCCGCAGCAGCACGCAGAAATTGTCGAACCAGGTGACCACGCCCTGCAGCTTGACGCCGTTGACGAGGAAGATCGTCAGCGGAATCTTCTGCTTGCGAACGTGATTGAGGAACGTGTCCTGAAGGTTTTGAGCCCGCTCTGCGGCCATGGGTAGTCCCTGTTGTTGGGATCGCCGATCGGATTGTATCCGCGATCCAGTTCGTCCCGTTCTGGTCGGCAAGCCACCTTGCCGACCGCGGGACACCGACGACACATTAGATCGTCGACTTCGCACGCAACGCAAGTGCAGCAAAGCCGTGTTTTCGGGCATCGCATCTGCGTTTCGCGCAAATGCGCATGCGTTCGGCGCCTGACATGCGCCCGTCAGCCGACGCCGAGCGACTTCAGTTTGCGGTGCAGCGCGGAGCGTTCCATGCCGATGAACTCGGCCGTGCGCGAGATATTCCCCGAGAAGCGCGCGATCTGCGCGATCAGATATTCGCGCTCGAAGATCTCGCGGGCGTCGCGCAGCGGCAGGCTCATCAGCCGCTCGCCGCCGGTGCCGGAAGGCGTCGTCGGCACCATGGCGCCGACCTCGGCGGGCAGCATCTCGACCGTGATCTCCGCGGTCGGGTCGCCCTTGGTCAGGATCATCAGCCGCTCGACATTGTTGCGCAGCTCGCGGACGTTGCCCGGCCATTCATGCGATTGCAGCACGGCCATCGCGTCCGAGCCGATCCGGCGCCTGGGCAGGCCGGTGGCGATCGAGATCTGCTCCATGAAGAACTCGATCAGCTCCGGCACGTCCTCGCGCCGCTCCGACAGCGGCGGCACCTTGACCGGCACGACGCCGAGCCGGTGGTAGAGGTCCTCGCGGAAGCGCCCGTCGGCGATGAGCTGCGCCAGGTCGCGGCTGGACGAAGAGATGATGCGCACGTCGACATGGACGCGCGTCGCCCCGCCGACCCGCTGGAAATTCTGGTCGACCAGCACGCGCAGGATGCGGTTCTGCGTCTCGCGCGGCATGTCGCCGATCTCGTCGATATAGAGCGAGCCGCCATGCGCCTCCTCCAGCGCGCCGACGCGGCGCGAGCGCCCGTCGCCGCCCTCGACGCCGAAGAGCTCCTCCTCCATCGTCTCGGGCGTGATCGTCGCCGCGTTGATGACGATGAAGGGCCCTGTCGAGCGGCTGGAGGCCTCGTGCAGCGTGCGCGCGGCGAGCTCCTTGCCGCAGCCGGGCTCGCCGGTGATGAGGACGCGCGCATTGGTCGGCGCGACGCGCTCGATCGTCTGGCGGAGCTGGTTGATCACCGTCGAGCGGCCGACGATGCGGCTGGCCTGGACGGAGCGGGTCTTGAGCTCGCGGACCTCCCGGCGCAGGCGCGAGGCCTCCAGCGCCCGCTCGGCGACCAGGACCAGGCGGTCGGCCTTGAACGGCTTCTCGATGAAGTCGTAGGCGCCGCTGCGGATCGCCGAGACGGCGGTCTCGATGTTGCCGTGGCCGGAGATCATCACGACGGCGAGGTCGGGATGGCTCTCCTTGATCAGCTCCAGCACCTGCAGCCCGTCGAGGCGGCTGCCCTGCAGCCAGATGTCGAGAAAGACCAGATTCGGCCGGCGCGCGGCGATCGCCGCCAGGGCCTCGTCGGCCGAGCCCGCCTTGCGGGTCCGGTAGCCCTCGTCTTCGAGAAGGCCGGCGACCAGATCGCGGATATCGACCTCGTCGTCCACCACCAGGATGTCAGCACTCATAGGCGTGTCCCATTCTGCATGTCGTGCTCGGGCGCGTCGTCCGCCACCGGGGCGGCCTCCTCGCCGCTATCGGCCTCCTGAACCGGGCCTGTTTCGGGGAACCAGAGGCGGACCCGCGCGCCGCGCGCGCCGTCGGGGCGGTCGAGCAGCTCGATGCCGCCGCCATGGTCCTCCAGGATCTTGCCGACGATGGCGAGGCCGAGGCCGGTGCCGCCCTCGCGCGTCGTCATATAGGGCTCGAGCAGCTTCTGGCGCTGGTCGGCGGGCAGGCCCTTGCCGTTGTCGGTGACGTCGATGACGATCCGTCCGTCCTCCCGGCGCTCGAACCTGACCTGGATCAGCCCCTGCCCCCGCTCCTCCGGCGGCACGGCCTCGATGGCCTCGGTCGCGTTCTTGACGACATTGGTGAGCGCCTGCGAGATCAGGCGGCGGTCGAAGCGGGCGAGCACGGCCTCGGCCGGCAGGTTCTCCTCGATCCGCGCCTGGGGATGGCCCACGCGCCAGAGGAAGACGATCTGGCGGACGGTCTCGACGATGTCCTCGCGCAGCAGCGCCGGCTTCGGCATGCGGGCGAAGGAGGAGAACTCGTCGACCATGCGCCGGATATCCTCGACCTGCCGGACGATCGTCTCGGTGCACTGGTCGAAGACCTCCTTGCCATCGGTGATGACCTTGCCGAAGCGGCGCTTGATGCGCTCGGCCGAGAGCTGGATCGGCGTCAGCGGGTTCTTGATCTCATGGGCGATGCGCCGGGCGACATCGGCCCAGGCCGCCGTGCGCTGCGCCGAAACCAGATCGGTGATGTCGTCGAGCGTCACCACGAGGCCGGCATTGACGCCCTCGCCCTCGTGCACGGCCCGGACATTGACCACCCGGTCCTGCCCCGCCCGGGCGATCGTCACCTGGCCGGAGCTGTGGCGCAGGCGCCCCTGCAAGGCATCGGCGACGAAGCTCGCCACCTCCGGCGCGACATCGGCGATCGGCTGGCCGAGCAGCCGCCCGCCGCTGCCGATCAGGCTCTCGGCCGAACGGTTGATGATGGTGATGTGGCCTTCGCCGTCGAGGCTGAGCACGCCGGAGGAGACGCCGGCCAGCACGGTCTCGGTGAAGCGCCGGCGCCGGTCGATGACCTCGCTCGCCGTCACCAGCCCGTCGCGCTGCCGGCGCAGCTCCGCCGTCATCTTGTTGAAGGTCTCGCCGAGATGGGCGAGGTCGCCCTCGGAACGTTTGATCGGCACCTGCACATAGAAGTTTCCGCTCGAGACCTGGTCGGCGGCATGGATCATCCGCCGGATCGGCGCGACCAGCCGGTTGGCGAAGCTGAGCCCGAACCAGATCGCCGAGAGCAGCAGGATCAGCGCGATCAGGCCGTACATCGAGGCGAAGGCGATCTGGACGCCCTTCCGGCGCGCGTCGATCGAGAGATATTCGACCGCGGCCCCGCGCGCGACCGCCGGGAACTCGACCGCCAGCGGGTCGACCTCGCGGGCGATGTAGAGGAAATTGCTGTCGTAGTTCGGCAGCTTCATCAGCGCGCCGAAGACGCGGCTGCTGCGCGGAATCACGCAGATCGGATCGGAGGAGGCCTGCGCGTCGTCGAAAGCCGCCTGGTCCGGCTTCGGCGGGTCCTTGAGCACGTCGATATTGGCGCGCGCGATCGTCTTGTCCGGCGCCTGCATGATCGCCGCGACCGGCACGCCGAGCGCTGTCGCCCGCGCCGTGATGAAGCTGTCGAACCATTTGCGGTCGACGTCGAAGGCCGGCTTCGCGCGCGTCAGGTCGTCGGCCAGGATGCGGATCTCGCGGCCGAGCGACTTGCACTGGCTGGCGGCATAGGCGTCCGCCACCTCGACCGATTTGAAGATGGCGTCGCGCATCCGGTCCGAGAACCAGGGCTCCAGCCCGCGCTCGATCGTCACGGTGGCGATGACGGCCACGAGAATCGCCGGCAGCGCCGCGATGAAGCTGAACAGGCCGACGATCCGGACATGCAGCCCGGCCGCCGCCGCCCCCGCCTTGCGGGCGCGGATCAGCACCGCCGCCTCGAAGATGACGATCACCATCAGCGCCAGGATCAGCAGCGCGTTCAGCACGAAGACGCCGATGACGACCTCGTGCACCGGCGCGATCGGCGTCGCGCCCGACAGCACAAGGAAGGTCAGCAGCGCGGAGACCAGGGCCAGGACGACAATGATTCCGCCGATCCACCCCGAGACGTGGCGCGGCTTCTCCTCGGCACGCGGCACGATTCTGGTGTCACTCACGGAAACCGACACGATGTCTGACAACTCCAAGGCGCAAGCCGCACGACCGTCGCCGGTCGCGGGCGACACTGATGCGCCGACGCAACGGTGTTGTCAAAATATGACATAGACAAGGCAGGCCATCAGGCTCCGCGAAGCAATCCAGTGGGACGTCGAGCGCGGCCGCTCCTGGATCGCTTTGTCGCTTCGCCCCCGCAATGACGGCTGGAGCGGATTTTCAGTCGTCAGCGCGGCGTCCGTACCACCTGCATGTCGAGCTCGCGGATCTTCTTGCGCAGCGTGTTGCGGTTGAGCCCAAGCAGTTCCGCGGCGCGGATCTGGTTGCCGCGCGTGGCGGCGAGCGCGGCGGCGATCAAGGGCGGCTCGATCTCGCGCAGGATGCGGTGATAGAGGCCCGGAGGCGGGATGCTGTCGCCGAAGCCGCCGAAATACTGGCCGAGATGGCGCTCGACCGAGCCTGACAGCGTCTCCGCCCGTTCGGGCGCCGTGCCGGCGCCGAGGAAGCCAGGCGTCGCCGTGGCCGGCTGCAGTTCGGCCTCGACGATCGGCGCGGTGATGGTTTCCTGTGGATAGAGCGCGGCGAGCCGGCGCACGAGGTTCTCCAGCTCGCGGACATTGCCGGGCCAGCGATAGCGCCGCATCACGTCCATCGCCTCCGAATCGACCTGCTTGCGCGGCAGGCCCTCCTTCTCGACCAGCGAGAAGAAGTGGCGGACGAGATCCGGAATGTCCTCGATGCGCTCGCGCAGGGGCGGCAGCCGGATCGGCACCACGTTCAGCCGGAAGAACAGATCCTCGCGGAACAGGCCCTGGGCGATCGAGATGCGCAGATCCTTGTTGGTCGCGGCGACGATGCGGACATTGGTCTTGATCGGGGTGCGGCCGCCGACCGTGGTGTATTCGCCCTGCTGGAGGACGCGCAGCAGGCGGGTCTGCGCCTCCATCGGCATGTCGCCGATCTCGTCGAGGAAGAGCGTGCCGCCCTCGGCCTGCTCGAAGCGGCCGGACGAGCGGGTCAGCGCGCCGGTGAAGGCGCCTTTCTCATGGCCGAACAGCTCGGATTCGATGAGGTCCTTCGGGATCGCGGCCATGTTGATGGCGACAAAGGGGCCGTTCTTGCGCTTGCCGTAATCGTGCAGGGCGCGGGCCACCAGTTCCTTGCCGGTGCCGGATTCGCCGTTGATCATCACGGTCAGGTCGATCGGCATCAGCCGCGCCAGCGCCCGGTAGACGTCCTGCATCGCCGGCGAGCGGCCGATCAGCGGAATGTCCTCGGCCTCGCCCATCTGCGTTCGGGCGGCCTCCCCGCGCGGCCGCGACATGGCGCGCCCGACGATGGCGACCAGCTCCTTCAGGTCGAAGGGTTTCGGCAGATATTCATAAGCGCCGCGCTCGGAGGCCTTGATCGCAGTCATGAAGGTGTTCTGCGCGCTCATCACGATGATCGGCAGCTCCGGCCGCACCCGCTTGATCCGCGGCAGCAGGTCGAAGGCGTTGCCGTCCGGCATCACGACGTCGGTGATGATGAGGTCGCCCAGCCCCTGCGCCGCCCAGGTCCAGAGCGTCGCCGCCTGCCCGGTCGTCCTGACCTCGTAGCCGGCCCGGGCGAGAGCCTGGTTGAGGACCGTGCGGATCGCGGCGTCGTCGTCGGCTACGAGGATGTTCCCGGTCGGCATGGGTTCGCGTCAGCCTTGCGTTGTCTGCCCCGGGCGCTGATGCAGGGGCAGGAGGATCCTGAAACTGGTGCGGCGCGGCACGGATTCGCATTCGACGATGCCGCCGTGATCGCCGATCACCTTGGCGACGAGTGCAAGTCCAAGGCCACTTCCCTGCGCCTTGGTGGTGACGAAGGGATCGAAAAGGTGCTGGAGCAGGTCCGCCGGCACGCCCGGACCGTTGTCGCGGACCACGATCTCCAGCGGCAGCGCGATGCGGTCCTGCGAGCCGGGCACCTGCATGCGGATGCCCGGGCGATAGGCGGTCGAGAGCGTGATCTCGCCATCGGCCGCCTCGTCGCCCACGGCCTCGGCCGCGTTCTTCACCAGATTGAGCAGGACCTGGACGAGCTGGTCGCGATTGCCCGCCACCGGCGGCAGCGACGGGTCGTAGACCTCGACGAAGCGGATATGCCGGGCGAAGCCGGACTGGGCCAGGCGCTTCACATGGTCGAGCACGTCATGGACGTTGACGGCGTCGCGCTCGCTCGGGCGCTCGTCGCCGAAGAGCTCGACGCGCTCGACCAGTTTCACGATCCGGTCGGTCTCGTCGCAGATGAGCTGGGTCAGCATCCGGTCGGCGTCCGGGATCGAGCCCTCGAGCAATTGCGCCGCGCCGCGGATGCCGGAGAGCGGGTTCTTGATCTCATGGGCCAGCATGGCGCCCAGCGCCGTGATCGAACGGGCTGCCCCCCGATGCGTCAGTTGCCTGTCCATTTTTTCGGCAATTGTCCGTTCCTGCAGCATCAGCACGACGGCGCCGTCCAGCCTGGGCAGGGGGGCGGCGAAGACGTCGACGACGCGCTCGGTGCCGAGACGCGGCAGGCCGAGATCGAGCTTGTACTCGCTGACGCTGGCGCCGCGCCGGTTGACCTCCTCGACCAGCCCCAGCACCGGCGAGCCGAAGGGAAGCAGCTCGTCCAGCCTCTGCCGCTTCAGCAGCGCCGCGCTGGACTGAAGGAAATCCTCGGCCGCGATATTGGCGTAGAGGATCGCCTGTTCCTCGCCGATGACGAGGACGGGAATGGGCAGGACGCCGAGCGCCTGGGTCTCGATCGGATCGAGCCATTCGCCGTCCCGCGACCGGATGCGCTTCTCGACGATCGTCACCGCGATCCCCTTCGGTGCCGTTTCAGGCCGCTTCGCGGCGCTCGGTGGAGAACAGGCCCGTCAGCGCCGCGACGACCTGCCGCGGCTCCTCGGAGGTCAGGAGCAGCCGGCGGCGCTCCGGGTCGGCCTCGCAGCCCTCCGCCAGCGCGTCGTCGGCATAGGCCGCCAGATGCTTGCGGGCATGGCGCACGCCATGGGCGACGCCCATCAGCGCCAGCAATCCCTCGTAATGCTCGCGCGCCATGGCGAGCTTGTCCGCCAGCGTCACCGGCGGCGGCGGCAGGCCGTCGAGCCCGGCGCCGATCGCGCCGACCAGCCAGGGCCGGCCGAGCGCGGCGCGTCCGACCATGACGAAATCGGCGCCCGACTGGTCGAGGCAGCTCCGCGCATCGGCGACGTCGCGGATGTCGCCATTGGCGACGAGCGGGAAATCCCCGGCGGCCCTCACCGCCGCGATCGCCCGCCAATCGGCCCGGCCCTTGTAGAATTGCTGGCGGGTGCGGCCATGGACGGTGATCAGCCGCGCCCCCGCCGCGACGGCCCGGCGCGCCAGCTCGGGCGCGTTGCGCGAGGCGTCGTCCCAGCCGAGCCGCATCTTCACCGTCACCGGGATCGCGACCGCCGCCACGGCGGCCTCGACGAGGCTGACCGCATGGTCGAGGTCGCGCATCAGGGCCGAGCCGGCCCAGCCGCCCGTCACCTTCTTGGCCGGGCAGCCCATGTTGATGTCGACGATCGCCGCCCCGTTCGCCTCCGCCAGCCGCGCCGCCTCGCCCAGCCAGTGCGGATCGCAGCCGGCGAGCTGCACGACATGCGGCGAAACGCCCTGCCCCTCGGCGCGGATGCGCGCCTCCTCGCTGCCGCGCACGAACTCGTCCGACGCCACCATCTCGGAAACGACGACGCCGGCTCGGAAACGGGCGGCGATGCGGCGCATGACGATGTCCGTCACGCCCGACATCGGCGCCAGGAAGGCGCGGGACTGGATCGGGATACCGGCGATCTGCACGGGGCTACAGCCTGCTTTCGAGGCAATCTTCACCGTGCATATTTATTAGACATTGCTGCGTCTGCGCAAGCGTCTTGAGATTCATATTGCGATGCAACATCGCCGCACCCCCTGCCCCGGCGCCTTGGAATTGGCTATGGCTTGCGCCGACCGTCTTATTCCAGCCAGGACAAGGGCTCGTGTTGAACCGGATTGATCCCCCCGCCCCCATCGCCGCATTGCTCGTCGCCGCCGGACGCGGCCTGCGCGCCGGAACCGGCGAGCCGAAGCAGTACAGGCTGATCGACGGGCGCCCGGTTCTCGCCCAGGCGCTGGCGCCGTTCCTGGCGGAGCCCGCGATCGGGACGATCGCCGTCGTCATCGGCGAGGGCGACGAGGACCGCTACGCCAACGCCATCGCCGGGCTCGACCCGGCGCGGCTGGCGCAGCCGACCCTGGGCGGCGCCACCCGCCAGGCCTCGGTGCGGCGCGGCCTGCTGGCGCTCGCCCGCGAGGGCTTCGACGGGATCGTGCTGGTCCATGACGCCGCCCGCCCCTTCGTTTCGCCGGCACAGATCGGAGCGGCGATCCGCACGCTCGGCCCGAGCGGGCTTGCCGCCATCCCGGCCCTGCCGGTGACGGACACGATCAAGCGCACCGACGAGAACGGGCATATCGCGGAGACGCCGGCGCGCGACCGCCTGGTCAGCGTGCAGACCCCGCAGGCCTTCCGCTTCGGCCCGCTGCTGGCGGCGCATGAGGCGGCGGAGCGCGCGCTCCTGCACGGATTCACCGACGACGCGGCCCTGATGGAATGGGCTGGTCACCCGATCGCGACCTTTGAGGGCGACGCCGGCAACGTCAAGCTGACCCATCCCGAGGATTTCCTGCGGGCGGGCTCGCGCCACGGCAAGGTGCTCGTGACCCGTGTCGGCACCGGCTACGACGTCCACGCTTTCGGGGCGGGCGACCATGTCTGGCTCGGCGGCGTCAGGATCGGCCACGATCACGGGGTGCTGGCGCATTCGGACGGCGATGTCGGCCTCCACGCCCTGACCGACGCGTTGCTGGGGGCCCTCGCCGAGGGCGATATCGGCACGCATTTCCCGCCGAGCGACCCGCAATGGCGCGGCGCCGCCTCGGCGCAGTTCCTCGCCTTCGCCGCCTCCCGCGTCCGCGAGCGCGGCGGGCGGATCGACCATCTCGACCTCACAATCGTCTGCGAGGCGCCGAAGGTCGGCCCGCATCGCGAGGCCATCCGCGCCGAGATCGCCGCCATCGCCGGTATCGGGGTGGAGAGGGTGGCGATCAAGGCCACGACCTCGGAGCGGATGGGCTTCACCGGCCGGCGCGAGGGGCTCGCGGCGCTCGCGACGGCGACGATCCGCCTGCCCGAGGAGGAGTGACGCCATGTTCGACGCCGGCATCCGCACGCTTGCGGCCGAACTGCTCGCGCTCGGCGAGAAGCGCGGCTTCACCGTCGCGACGGTCGAATCCTGCACCGGGGGGCTGGTCTGCGGCGCGCTGACGGCGATCGCCGGCTCGTCCGCGATGGTGCTGGGCGGGCTCGTGACCTATGCCAACGAGGCCAAGGCGGCGCTGGCCGGGGTGCCGTCCGGGCTGATCGCGCAGCATGGCGCCGTCAGCGAGCCGGTGGCCCGCGCCATGGCCGAGGGAGGCCGGCAGCGCCTCGCCACAACCTTCGCGGTCTCGACCACCGGCGTCGCCGGCCCCGGCGGCGGCAGCGTCGAAAAGCCGGTCGGCCTCGTCCATTTCGCCTGCGCCGGCCCGTCCGGCACGCGCCATCGCGAACGCCGCTTCGGCGATCGGTCGCGTGACGAGATCCGTCGGCTGAGCGTGCTGGAAGCACTCGACCTGCTGCGCGAGACGGTGCTGGCCGGATCTTAGCCTCGTTTCGCCGGTCTCGCCCCCCGGCGAGCCTCCGGCCTTGCCTTCGGCAAGCCCGGGGGCAGACTCAGCCAAGCACTCCGGGGGGACGGGGCTGAACGTCTCGACCGGTCCCTGGAACGCCGCGTCGTTCCGCTCCTCGCAAGGACGGCTCAGGTGCCGAGGGCCGCCGCCCCGCGGCCATAGACCAGATCCGCCCGGCGCTCGAAGGCTTCCGAGAACTTGCGGAAGGCCTTGTCGAACATCGCGCCCATCAGCATGCCGAGCATGCGGCTGGCGAATTCGTAGGAGATGAAGAAGCCGACCTCGCAGCCCGCCTCGTGCGGCTTGAAGGTCCAGCGATTCTCCAGATGGCGGAACGGGCCGTCGACATATTCGACGAGGATCTTGAGATTGGCCGGGTCGAGCGTGACGCGGCTGGTGAAGGTCTCGCGGATCGCCTTGTAGCCGACCGTCATGTCGGCCAGCAGCACCTCGCCGCCATCCTCGCGCGGCGACCGTCGGCGCACCGCCAGCCCCTCGCAGAGCGGCAGGAACTGTGGGTATTTCTCGATATCCGCGACCAGCGCGAACATCTGCTCGGGTGAGTGCCTCACCCGGCGCGTGCTGTTGAACATCGGCATCGGGGAAAGCCGTCAGCCGCCGAGCTTCGCCGCGCGGTTCGCGCGCAGCCGGGCGAAATCCTCGCCGGCATGGTGCGAGGAACGCGTCAGCGGCGTCGAGGACACCATCAGGAAGCCCTTGGCGTAGGCGATCGTCTCGAAGCTCTTGAACTCGTCGGGCGTGACGAAGCGGATCACCGCATGGTGCTTGCGCGAGGGCGCGAGGTACTGGCCGATGGTCATGAAGTCGACCTCGGCCGAGCGCAGGTCGTCCATCAACTGCAGGACCTCGTTCCGCTCCTCGCCCAGGCCGACCATGATGCCCGACTTGGTGAAGATCGACGGGTCGATCTCCTTCACCCGCTGCAGCAGCCGGAGCGAATGGAAGTAGCGCGCGCCGGGGCGCACCTTGAGATACTTGCCCGGCACGGTCTCGAGATTGTGGTTGAAGACGTCCGGCCTGGCCGCGACCACCACCTCGAGCGCGCCCGGCTTGCGCAGGAAGTCCGGGGTCAGGATCTCGATGGTCGTGCCCGGAGACGCCTTGCGGATGGCGTGGATCACGTCGGCGAAATGCTGCGCGCCGCCGTCCTTGAGGTCGTCGCGGTCGACCGAGGTGATGACGACATGCTCCAGCCCCAGCTTGGCGACGGCGTCCGCCACCTTGCGCGGCTCCTCCAGGTCGAGCGGCTGCGGCACCCCGGTCTTGACGTTGCAGAAGGCGCAGGCCCGCGTGCAGGTGTCGCCCATGATCATGAAGGTGGCGTGCTTCTTTTCCCAGCACTCGCCGATATTCGGGCAGCCGGCCTCCTCGCAGACCGTGACCAGCTTCTCGGCCTTCACGATCCTCTGCGTCTCGGCCCATTTCGGCGAGCCCGGGGCCTTGACCCGGATCCAGTCCGGCTTGCGCAGCACCGGGTTTTCCGGCCGCTTCTGCTTTTCGGGATGGCGCAACTCCGCCGCCGGCGGGCGCGGCTCGGCCTTCGGATTGCCGGCATTGGGCCGCGGATCGCGGTTCAGCAGGTCGAGAACAAGCGCCATATCGAGGTCCGGGCTTCAACAGCGGGAGCCGGCCGGGCCGGCCTCCCTTAGCTAATCTCCAAAGAGCGTTCCCGCAACCGCCCGGCGGCCGCGCGCGGCTCACGCGCGGTTCAACCGCGCCCGCGGGCCGCGTTCCAGATCACGATGATGACGACCGCGCCGGCCACGGCGGCGGTCAAGGTGCGCCAGAATCCGAAGATCGGCACCTCCAGCAGCTCCGCGAGCTTCGCGCCGACGAAGGAGCCCGCCACGCCGACCAGCATGTTGGTGAAGAGGCCGTGGTTCGACGAGGTCAGCCGCTCGGCGATCCAGCCGGCAATCAGACCGATCAGCAGCGTCATGAAGAAACCGTAGCCCGGCTGGGCCATGGTGGCGGCGAAGCTTTCCATCGAAGATCTCCTGCTGCATCGCGCGGCGCGCTTGCGGAGCGGCATGATAGCGGGATCGGCCGGAGAGGGAATGCCCCCGAGCGCCGGCACGGCAGGCGTCAGCCGGCCCCGCCAGACCCGATCTCCGCCTGGAGCGCCGCCAGATGCTCGGCCGCCGCATCGGCGGCCGCCCTTTCCACCGCGCGGAACCGCGTCACCAGCACCTCGCCCAGCCGGGTCAGGCGGGCGCCGCCGCCATTCCTGCCGCCGATCTGGCGCTCGACCACCGGCTGCCCGAACAGCGCGTTCAACTCCTCGACCAGCCCCCAGGCGCGCCTGTAGGACATTTCCATGGCGCGGCCCGCCGCCGAGATCGAGCCCAGCGCCGCGATCTTCTCGAGCAGTTCGATCTTGCCCGGCCCGATGCGGCCTTCCGGGTCGAGCTGGATGCGCAGGCTGAGCGACGGCACGGGCGGCCTCTAGGAGGCCCTGGCCAGAACGGGGGCCGGGGCCTGCGCGCAAGCCGCCAGATAGATCGCCGCGACCCGCTCGATGCCGCTCTGATCGGCCTCGTCGAAGCGCGCGCGGGAAGGACTGTCCAAATCGATCACGCCGATGACCTCGCCGGCGGCGATCAGCGGCACGACCAGCTCGGAGCGCGAGGCGGCGTCGCAGGCGATATGTCCTGGAAAAGCGTGGACATCCTCGACCAGAACCGACGCGCGGCGCGCCACCGCCGCGCCGCAGACGCCGGCGCCCACGGCGATGCGCACGCAGGCCGGCCGCCCCTGGAACGGCCCGAGCACGAGCTCGCCGTCGCGCATCAGGTAGAAACCGGCCCAGTTCAGCTCCGGCATCGTCTGGAACAGCAGGGCCGCGGTGTTGGCGGCGTTGGCGATCGGGTCGGGCTCGCCATGCAGCAGCGCTTCGAGCTGCTGGGCCAGCTCGCGATAGAATTCGGCCTTGTCCTCGGTCTTGATGTCCCGCGCTTCGAACATGATCATGCGTCCCTGAACCACCGGCCGATTCCTAGCACCATCGGCCGGGCTCCGCCATGACAGGCGAGGCGCCGCCCGCGCCGCGCCCGACGATCGGCCCGCTCGCCCATGCTTCCGTCCGGCCGCCTCATCCGCATCGCCGCCGCGTTGCTGACGGACGGTCGCGGGCGCCTCCTGCTGGTGAGGAAGCGCGGCACCGCGAGCTTCATGCAGCCGGGCGGGAAGATCGAGCCGCATGAGGAGCCGGGGGCGGCGCTGCTGCGCGAGCTGCGGGAGGAGCTGGGCCTGA
Organism: Hyphomicrobiales bacterium; assembly: GCA_900466745.1. Classification (GTDB taxonomy): domain Bacteria; phylum Pseudomonadota; class Alphaproteobacteria; order Rhizobiales; family Beijerinckiaceae; genus Allobosea; species Allobosea minatitlanensis. The sequence goes on from UBNE01000007.1 coordinate 162,918, forward strand.
GGGAACGGCGCGGGTCGCTGGCCCATCTCGGCACCCTGTCGGCGCCGGCCGCCAACGAGCCGGGCTTTACGGTGGAGGCGGAGCTGTTCCGGCTGGTTTCGGACGCGCTGCCGCAGCCTGCCGCGGAAATCGCCGAGATCGCATGGTTGTCCCCCGACGCGGCCATAACCGTCACATTGGCGCCATTGACCAACGACCATGTGCTTCCGCTATGGCGTTCCTGCCAGTGAGGTGACGAGATGGACGGCGACGACAGCCGGGCGGCGCGGCATGCGGATGGCAGCGCGGGCGATGCCGATTACGGCCGCATCGGGCGAGGCTATGCCTCCTATCGCCGGCCGGAGCCGGCGATCGCGGCGCAGATCGAGGCCGCGCTCGGGCCGGCCGGACGCATCCTCAATGTCGGAGCCGGCGCCGGCTCCTACGAGCCGCGCGGCCGCGACGTCACCGCCGTCGAGCCGTCCGCCTCGATGCGGGCGCAGCGCCCGGCCGAGATCGCCGCGGCCATCGACGCGGCCGCCGAGAGGCTGCCCTTTCCCGACAAGGCCTTCGACGCCGCCATGGCGACCTTCACCGTGCACCAGTGGCAGGATCTTGCTGCGGGGCTGCGCGAGATGCGGCGGGTGACGCGCGGGCCGGTGGTGATCCTGTCCTGCGATCCCGCGCTGGTGGAGGCGTTCTGGCTCGCGGACTACGCGCCGAAGGTGCTGGCCACCGAGGCCCGGCGCTATCCCGCGCTCGACCATATCGGCCAGGTGCTCGGCGGCAGCGTCGAGATCGCGCCCGTGGCGATCCCCCTCGCCTGCCGCGACGGCTTCAACGAGGCCTATTACGGCCGCCCGGAAAGCTTCCTCGACGAGGGCGCGCGTCTTGCCTGCTCGGCCTGGAGTTTCGTCGATGCGGCGGAAAACGCAGCTTCGATCTCGCGGCTGCGCGGCGATCTCGCTTCCGGCGCCTGGGACGCGCGCTACGGCGCCCTGCGCCGTCAGCCGAGCTATGACGGCTCTCTGCGGCTGGTGATCTCGCGAGGCTGAGCCGACGGCGACGCCGCAAAAGAAAGACCGCCTCCGATCGGAGACGGTCCCCATCTTCGCCAGGGCGGCGCGGACGGCCGCTCGCTCACCACATGTCGAGGGCGACACGCGCCTCGTCGGACATGCGCGACTGGTCCCAGGGCGGGTCGAAGGTCATGTTGACCGTCACCGCCGAGACGCCCTGCACCGTGCCGACGGCGTTCTCGACCCAGCCCGGCATCTCGCCGGCGACCGGGCAGCCGGGCGCGGTCAGCGTCATGTCGATGGTGACGTGGCGGTCGTCCGCGATGTCGACGCGGTAGATCAGGCCGAGCTCGTAGATGTCGGCCGGGATCTCAGGGTCGTAGACCGTCTTCAGCGCCGCGACGATGTCGTCGGTCAGCCGGTCGATCTCTTCGGGCGGCAGGGACGAGCCGGAGCCGACCTGCGGCTCGTTCGGCTTGTAGCCGTCTTCCTTCAGCTCGATGGGTTCGGACGTGGCCAAGGCTCTCGATCCTTGTTGTGTCAGGCGAACAGGCTCTCGGCCTTCCGCAGGGCTTCGACCAGCGCGTCCACTTCCTCCAGCGTGTTGTAGAGGCCGAAGGAGGCACGACAGGTCGATGTCACCCCATATCGTGCCAAAAGCGGCATCGCGCAATGGGTACCGGCGCGAACCGCGACGCCGGCGCGGTCGATCACCGTCGCGACGTCGTGGGCATGGGCGCCCTTCATCTCGAAGGCGACGATCGCGCCCTTCTCCCGCGCCCTGCCGAAGATGCGGATGGAGTTCATCGCGCCGAGCCGCTCCAGCGCATAGGCGCCGAGCTTCGCCTCATGGGCGGCGATGTTCTCGCGCCCGAGCGCCATCATGTAGTCGAGCGCGACGCCCAGCCCCACCGCCTCGACGATGGCCGGCGTGCCGGCCTCGAAGCGATGCGGCGGATCGTTATAGGTCACCGTATCCTCGGTGACGGTGACGATCATCTCGCCGCCGCCTTCATAGGGTGGCAGCCTGTCGAGCCATTTCTTGCGGCCCCAGAGCACGCCGGAGCCGGTCGGCCCATAGGTCTTGTGGCCGGTGAAGGCGTAGAAATCGCAGCCCAGCGCCTGTACGTCGACCGGCAGATGCACCGCCCCCTGGCTGCCGTCGACGACGAGCGGGATGCCATGCGCCCGGCAGATCTTCGCCACCTCGGCGATCGGGACGACGGTGCCGGTCGCGTTCGACATATGGGTCAGCGCCACGACCTTGGTGCGCGGCGAGATCAGCTTCTCGAATTCCTCGATGAGGAAATTGCCGTCCTCGTCGATCGGCGCCCATTTCAGCACGGCGCCGTGCCGCTCGCGCCAATAATGCCAGGGCACGATGTTGGAGTGATGCTCCAGGATCGAGACGATGATCTCGTCGCCCTCGCCGAGGTTCAGATGGCGTCCGAGCGAGGATGCGACGGTGTTGAGCGCCCCGGTCGAGGAGCGCGTGAAGACGACCTCTTCCAGATGCCTGGCGTTGAGGAAGCGGCGCGCACTTTCGCGAGCGGTTTCATAGGCTTCGGTCGAGGCGTTGGCGAGATAGTGCAGGCCGCGATGGACGTTGGCGTAGTCCTCGCGCATCAGCTTCGACATCGCCTCGATCACCGCGTTCGGCTTCTGCGCCGAGGCGGCGTTGTCGAGATAGACGAGCGGCTTGCCGTAGACCTCGCGCGACAGGATCGGGAAATCCCGCCGCACCGCCGCGACATCATAGGGCTTCAGCACGGGCTGGCCGGTGACCGCGTTCATCGTTCACGCCTTTCCGGAACCGGGCTGCCGGTCGGCGACGAGCGCCCCGGCATGCCCCCAATCCTCCCGCTCGATCTCCTGGATCACGATATGGGTGTTCTGCGGGTTCTTGCCGAGCACCTTCACCAGGGTCTCGGTGAACTCCTTGACGATCCGCGCCTTCTGCTCGCGCGTCGCGCCCTTCGTGATCTGGAGATTGACGTAGGGCATCAGACGGTACTCACCTCGGAGGCGGCCTCGCGAGCCTTGAGCCAGGCCTCGACCTCGCGCATCAGCCAGTCGCGCAGGTTCTCGTCGGCGACGAACGCGACCGCCTCGCCGGCGAAGGCCTGCAGCACCAGCGCCTCGGCCTGCGGGCGCGGCAGGCCGCGCGCCATCAGGTAGAAGAGCTGCTCGCCGTCGATCTGCGCCACCGTCGCGCCATGGCCGCAGACAACGTCGTCGGCGAAGATCTCGAGCTCCGGCTTGTTGTACATGGTCGCGCCGTCGTTCAGCAGCAGCGCGTTGCTCTTCATGCCGCCATCGGTCTTCTGCGCATGCGGGCGCACGATGACCTTGCCCTGGAAGACGCCGGTCGACTGGCCGCCGGCAATGGTCTTGAACAGCTCGCGGCTGGTGCCGTGCGGCACCTCGTGGTCGACGACCAGCGTCACGTCCGAGTGCTGCGCGCCGCCGAGCAGGTTCACCCCGCGCAAGCCGATCTCGCTGTGCTCGCCGGCGAAGCGGATGAAATGCTGCTGGCGCACCGTGCCGGCATTGGCGACCAGCGCGAAGGAATCGAACTTCGCCTGGGCTCCGACGGTCGCGAGCAGGCTCTGCACCTCGACGGTCGCCGCCTGCTGGCGGGTGACGATCCGCACATGCTGGATCTCGCTCTCCTCGCCGGTCTCGAAGACGATGGCGGCGTTGATCTGCTGAGCGGCGGCGCCGGCCGCTTCGCTGACCTCGACGATGGTGGCGCGGCTGCCCTGCGCGGCCAGCACGACCGAACGGTGGAACACCGCCCGCTCCTCCTCGCCGGAGGCGAGCGAGACGATCACGATCGGCTGCGCCAGCTCCCGGCCCTCGGCGATCTCGATGAAGACGCCGTCGCGCATCAGCGCGGTATTGAGCATGAGCCCGGCATCGTCGGCGGCGACCGACGGGCCGGAGAGGACCCGGTCCAGCCCCTCGCGCGGCGCGGCCAGGGCCTCGGCCAGCGACTGCACCGAGACGCCTTCGGGGATCGCGTCGAGGCTGGAGAGATCCGGCGCGAAGATGCCGTCGACCAGCACGAGGCGCAGCCCCTCGAGCCCGAGCGCCGCGAGCCTCGCCTCGACCGCGGCGGTGGCGACGCCGGCTCCGGCGAGCGGGCGCGCCTCGCGCAGCAGGGCGCGCAGGTCGGTATAGCGCCAGGATTCCAGCCGCCGGTGCGGCAGCCCCCTGGCCTCGAACCCGGCAAAGGCCTGCTCGCGCAATGCGCGCACGGCCGGTCCGCCGGGCAGCGCGGCCTTGCTGTCGGCATATTGCTGGACGAGCTGCTGCTCGGCCGCCGTCTTCAACGGGGTGACGATGGCCATTTACGCGGCCTCCCCATAGGCGGCATAGCCGCTCTTCTCGAGCTCCAGCGCCAGCTCCTTCCCGCCGGTCTTGACGATCCGGCCCTTCGACATGACGTGGACGGTGTCCGGCACGATGTGGTCGAGCAGGCGCTGGTAGTGGGTGATGACCAGGAAGCTGCGGTTCTTCGCACGCAAGGCGTTGACGCCCTCGGCGACGATGCGCAGCGCGTCGATGTCGAGGCCGGAATCGGTCTCGTCGAGAATGCACATGGACGGCGAAAGCAGAGCCATCTGAAGGATTTCCATGCGCTTCTTCTCGCCGCCAGAGAAGCCGACATTGAGCGGCCGGCGCAGCATGTCCTTGGCGATGCCGAGCTTGTCGGCCGCGGCGTTGACCTGCTTGATGAAGTCCGGCGTCAGCAGTTCGTCCTCGCCGCGCGCCTTGCGCTGGGCGTTCATCGCCGCCTTCAGGAAGGTCATGGTGGCGACGCCGGGGATCTCCAGCGGGTACTGGAAAGCGAGGAAGATGCCGGCGGCGGCGCGGGCATCGGCCTCCATCTCCAGCACGTTCTCGCCGTTGAGCAGGATCTCGCCGTCGAGGACCTCATAGTCCTCCTTGCCGGCGATGACATAGGACAGCGTCGACTTGCCGGAGCCGTTCGGCCCCATGATGGCGGCGACTTCGCCGTCGTTCACGGTGAGGTTGAGGCCGTTGAGGATCTGCTTGTCCTCGTCGGCGATCTTGACGGTGAGATTGCGGATTTCGAGCATTGTTCGTGTCCAGTGTTCTTGCCGCCGCAGGCCTTGGCCATATGCTAGGCGCCTGCGACTCGGGCGATTTAAGGAAAGACGTGTTGGCCGGGGCGAACCCGGCCGTAAAAGGTCAGCCGACCGAGCCTTCCAGCGAGATCGTGATCAGCTTCTGCGCCTCGACGGCGAACTCCATCGGGAGCTGCTGCAGCACCTCCTTGACGAAGCCATTGACGATCAGCGCCACCGCCTCCTCCTCGGAGAGGCCGCGCTGCTGGCAATAGAAGAGCTGGTCCTCGCCGATCTTCGAGGTCGTCGCCTCATGCTCGAAGATCGCGGTCGCGGTCTTGGCCTCGATATAGGGGATGGTGTGCGCGCCGCACTGGTCGCCGATCAGCAGCGAGTCGCAGTTCGTGAAGTTGCGCGCCCCGGTCGCCTTGCGATGGGCCGAGACCATGCCGCGATAGGTCGAGTCCGACTTGCCGGCCGCGATGCCCTTGGCGATGATCTTCGAGGTCGTGTTCCTGCCGAGATGCAGCATCTTGGTGCCGGAATCGACCTGCTGCATGCCGTTCGACACCGCGATCGAGTAGAACTCGCCGCGCGAGCCGTCGCCGCGCAGGATGCAGGACGGGTATTTCCAGGTGATCGCCGAGCCGGTCTCGACCTGCGTCCACGAGATCTTCGAGCGCTTGCCGCGGCAGTCGCCGCGCTTGGTCACGAAGTTGTAGATGCCGCCCTTGCCCTCGGCGTCGCCGGGGAACCAGTTCTGCACGGTCGAGTACTTGATCTCGGCATCGTCGAGCGCGATCAGCTCGACCACCGCGGCGTGGAGCTGGTTCTCGTCGCGCTTGGGCGCCGTGCAGCCTTCGAGATAGCTGACATAGGCGCCCTCGTCGGCGATGATCAGCGTACGCTCGAACTGGCCGGTGTTCTGCTCGTTGATGCGGAAATAGGTCGACAACTCCATCGGGCAGCGCACGCCCTTCGGCACATAGACGAAGGAGCCGTCGGTGAAGACCGCGCTGTTGAGGGTGGCGAAGTAGTTGTCCGTCACCGGCACGACGCTGGCGAGATACTTCCTGACCAGATCGGGATGTTCCTGGATCGCCTCGGAGATCGAGCAGAAGATCACGCCGGCCTTCTTCAGCTCCTCCTTGAAGGTCGTCACCACCGAGACGGAGTCGAACACCGCATCGACCGCGACGCGGTTCTCCGGCGCGACCCCGGCCAGGATCTCCTGCTCGCGCAGCGGGATGCCGAGCTTCTCATAGGTCGCCAGGATCGCCGGATCGACCTCGTCGAGCGACTTCGGCGAAGCGCCCGTCTTGGGGGCGGCGTAATAATAGAGGTCCTGGTAGTCGATCGGCGGATACTGGACGCGCGACCAGGTCGGCTCCGTCATCGTCTTCCAGCGGCGGAAGGCGTCGAGGCGCCATTCCAGCATCCATGCCGGCTCGTTCTTGCGCGCCGAGATATAGCGGACCGTGTCCTCGGTGAGGCCCTTGGCCGGCTTGTCGACTTCGACCTCGGTAACGAAGCCGTATTTGTACTCGGTCACGTCGATCGACTTGACCTGATCGATGGTCTCCTGGACCGCTGCCATGTTGACTCTCCTGTCGCGGGTTCAAGGCCCGCCGGTTCAGTTTCTTGTGTTGCGAAGCGCTCAGGCGGCAGCCCGGGCACCCCGATCGGTGTTTGCGGCCACGAGCTTGCCGTAGGCCGCGAGGAAAAGATCGATGTCCGCCTCGCAGGTGGTCCATCCGAGCGACGCCCGCAAGGCCCCTGCGCTCATGGCCGGGTCGACTTTCATGGCATCCAGCACATGCGAGCGCCTGACCTTGCCGGAGGAGCAGGCCGAGCCGGAGGACAGCGCCGCGCCCAGCAGGTCGAGCTTGATCAGCGCCGTCTCGGCCTTGAAGCCCGGCACGGCGAAGGCGGAGGTGTTGGGCAGGCGCGGCACCAGGCGGCCGAAGATCGCCGCTTCCGGCGCGAGGGCCAGCACGCCGGCCTCGAGCCTGTCGCGCAGCGCGGCAAGGCGGGCCGCTTCGGCCGGCAGAGCCTTCAGCGCGGAATCAGCCGCCGCGCCGAAACCGATGATTCCCGGAAGGTTTTCGGTTCCGGCGCGCCAGCCGCGCTCCTGCCCGCCGCCGCGCAGCGGCTTGTCGGCGAGTTCGAGCGCGCCGGTGCGGAAGACGATGGCGCCGATACCCTTCGGCCCGCCGATCTTGTGCGCCGAGAGCGTCAGCACGTCGGCGCCGAGCGCAGCGATGTCGATCGCGATCTTGCCGGCGGCCTGGACGGCGTCGCTGTGCAGCAGGCCGCCATGGCGATGGACGATCGCCGCGGCTTCGGCGACCGGCTGGATCACGCCCGTCTCGTTGTTGGCGAGATGGATCGAGACGAGCGCGCGGGCGCCGGGATTGCTCGCGGCGAAGCGCGCCAGCCGCGCGTCGAGCCAAGCGAGGTCGACACGCCCCTCGCCGTCGACCGGGATCTCCTCCGCCATGCCGGCCGGGAAACGGTGGCCGTCGCGCACGCAGGCATGCTCGGTCGCGCCGTGGAGCAGCAGCGAGGCCGGCGTCCTCACGCAGTCGCGCCCGCCGTCGCAATCCATCAGCCCGGGCGAGAGCACGGTGACGTTCGCCTCGGTGCCGCCGCTGGTGAAGACGACGTTCGAGGGCCTGGCGCCGACCAGCGCCGCGACCTGCTCGCGCGCCTGCTCCATGGCGCCGCGGGCGGCACGGCCTTCGCCATGGACGGAGGACGGGTTGCCGGGCAGCGACAGCGCATGCGCGACCGCCTCCACCACCTCGGGCCGGGCCGGGGTCGTGGCATTGTGGTCGAGATAGGCGCGTCCTGCCGTCACGATCCTGTCTGCTCCATCCTCGTCATCGCCGCGCCTCCGATACGAAATGCTTGAAATCGCACCTGTGCGCCGTGCTATAGCCGCCCATCCGAACCGGCCGGAACGGTCGAGACACGGTCCGCATCGCGCGATCGACCCTTTTGTTCTCGACCTGTTCACGGCTGTTAGAACTATTCTAAGCGCCCTTCATCTAGGGCGCGCAAGGTGGCGCCGTCAAGGGCGGCCGGGTTCCGAGTGGGCATGCGTCCGCTTTCTGCCCGCCCCCTGCCGGCGCTGCTGCAAGAAGCGGTGAGACGATGCCAGAGGTTATCTTCAACGGGCCCGCAGGGCGGATCGAAGGCCGCTACCAGCCGGCCAAGAAGCGGGGCGCGCCGCTGGCGATCATCCTGCATCCGCACCCGCAGTTCGGCGGGACGATGAACAACCAGATCGTCTACAACCTGTTCTACACCTTCGTGAACCGCGGCTTCTCGGCGCTGCGCTTCAATTTCCGCGGCGTCGGCCGCAGCCAGGGCCATTTCGACCATGGCGCGGGCGAGCTCTCGGACGCCGCCGCCGCGCTCGACTGGATGCAGGCGCTCAACCCCGAGGCCAAGAACTGCTGGATCGCGGGCGTGTCCTTCGGCGCCTGGATCGGCATGCAGCTCCTGATGCGCCGCCCGGAGATCGAGGGCTTCCTCTCGATCGCGGCGATGGCGAACCGCTACGACTTCTCCTTCCTGGCGCCCTGCCCGTCCTCCGGCCTGTTCGTGCACGGCTCGGAGGACCGCGTCGCGCCGGTCAAGGAGGTCATGGCCGTGATCGAGAAGGTGAAGACCCAGAAGGGCATCCAGATCGAGCATGCCGTGGTCGAGGGCGCCAACCACTTCTTCGACGGGCGCGTCGAGCAGCTCATGGAGCAGGTCGGCGCCTATCTCGATGCCAAGGTCGGGCCTGAGATCCTCAAGTCGGAGCAGGAGCAGCCCTGAGCCGCCGCCTCAGGACGAGGGGTGGATCAGCCCCTTGCTCCCGGCCATGACGGGCAGCGCCAGTTCCGCCGCCCGCGCCTCCGCCAGGATCCAGTCGCGGAACCGGCGGATCTTGTGCTCGCGCTGGCGCGCCGGCGGATAGACCAGCCAATAGGACCAGCGGTCGCGGATAGCGTGCTCGACCGCGAAGACGAGCCGCCCCGCCGCGATGTCGTAGGCGAAGAGCTCGGGCACGGCCATGGCCACGCCGTGGCCGCGCATCGCCGCCTGGACGTTCATCGCCTGCATCTCCAGCGACATCGCCAGCCCGCCCTGCCGGGGCGCGTCGAGGCCGAGATCGGCGAACCAGACCCTCCATGACGATTCCTCGGGGCTCAGCAGCGGCGCCCGCAGCAGGTCGGCCGGCTCGCGCAGGTGCAGCCGCTCGCGCAGCTCGGGCGTGCAGAGCGGCGCGTAATGGCAGGCGAACAGCTTCTCCGCCGCCACGCCGGGCCACCCGCCCGGGCCGTAGCGCAGGGCGAGATCGACCGCCTCGGTGGCGAAGTCGACCAGATGCTGCGAGGTGCGCACGCGCACGGCGACCTGCGGATTCTCGATCTGGAACTGCGCCAGCCGCGGCGACAGCCAGGTGATCGCCATCGTCTGCAGGGCCGAGATCGTCAGGGCGGTCCGGTTCTCCTCGCAGACCGCGCGGAACACGCTGCCGATATCGTGCAGCGCCCGGCTCAACGGGCCCGCCAGTCTCTGCCCGAGCGGCGTCAGCACCACCTGCCGCGGCTGGCGCAGGAACAGCGCCGCGCCGACCCGGTCCTCGAGCAGGCGGATCTGGTAGCTCACCGCCGCCTGCGTCATCCCGAGCTCCTCGCCCGCGCGCGTAAAATTCTGGTGCCGCGCCGCCGCCTCGAAGACGCGCACGGCCGCGAGCGGCGGGAGCTTCGGCGGGGGCGGAGGCGGTTCGGCCATGGCGGCAAGCATAAGGCACCCTTATGGCAGGCGGCAATCTTCCGCGTTGCGGCGGGGCGGCATCGGGCGGAGATTCAGCCTCGGATCAGCGGGCGTCGTCGCCCGCCCCTTGCGGGAACCGAACCATGACATGCCTCTCCCCTGCGGCGCCGCCGGACAGATCCGGCGGGCCTTCCCGGCTGCGCGCCTGGCTCCGGCTCTGGGCCCGGCAGCGCCGGTCGAGCCGCGCCGCGGACCATCTCGCCAGGCTGGACGATCGGGCGCTGCGCGATCTCGGGCTGCCGCGCGACATGGTGGAGCCGCCCGCGCCGCGGGACCCGGCCTTGCTCTGGCTGGTCCGGGCGCCCGGCTGAGGCGCCGGGCGTTCCCCGCGGGGCTGCCGCTTCGCGCGGGGCCGGCCGCGCAAAAGCGGTTTCCACTTTTCGGGCCGATGCTTTAGACGACGGCGGAACGACACCGATCAGATCGCAAAGCCGCCATGACCACCTACACGTCCGATTTCCTGCGCGTGCTCGACGAGCGCGGCCTCATCCATCAGGTTTCCGACCCGGAAGGCCTCGATGCGCTGTGCCGGCAGGGAACCCAGACCGCCTATGTCGGCTACGACGCGACAGCGACCTCGATCCATATCGGCAACCTCATCTCGTTGACGATGCTCTACTGGTTCCAGGAGACCGGCCACCGCCCGATCACGCTGATGGGCGGCGGCACCTCCATGGTCGGCGACCCCTCCTTCCGCGACGACCAGCGCAAGCTGCTGACCGTCGAGGAGATCGCGACCAATATCGAGAGCATCAAGCGCGTCTTCAGCCGCATCCTGCGCTATGGCGACGGGCCGACCGACGCGATCATGGCCAACAATGCCGACTGGCTGCTGAAGCTGAACTATGTCGCGTTCCTGCGCGAGGTCGGCCGGCATTTCTCGGTCAACCGCATGCTCTCCTTCGATTCGGTGAAGCTCAGGCTCGACCGCGAGCAGTCGCTGTCCTTCCTCGAATTCAACTACATGATCATGCAGGGCTACGACTTCGTCGAGCTCAACCGCCGCTATGGCTGCCGGCTGCAGATGGGCGGCTCGGACCAGTGGGGCAACATCATCAACGGCGTCGACCTCTCGCACCGGATGGGCGGTCCGCAGCTCTACTGCCTGACCACTCCGCTGCTGACGACCGCCTCGGGCGCCAAGATGGGCAAGACCGCCAACGGCGCGGTCTGGCTCAATGCCGACGTCTTCAGCCCCTATGATTTCTGGCAGTATTTCCGCAACACCGAGGACGCCGATGTCGGCCGCTTCCTCAAGGTGTTCACGCGGCTGCCGCTCGACGAGATCGCCCGGCTGGCGGCGCTGGGCGGCTCGGAGATCAACGAGGCCAAGAAGGTGCTGGCGACCGAGATCACCGCGATCGTCCATGGCCGCGAGGCGGCCGAGGCTGCGGCCGAGACGGCGCGCAAGACCTTCGAGGAAGGCGCGCTCGCCACCGACCTGCCGACCGTCGCGGTCCCGCGCGGCGAGATCGAGCCCGGCCTCGGCGTGCTCAGCGCCTTCGTCAAGGCGGGTCTGGTCCCCTCGACCGGCGAGGCCCGCCGCCAGGTCAAGGCCGGCGGCCTGCGCGTCAACGACGCCGTCGTCACCGACGAGCGCGCCCTGCTCGGCCTCGGCGATCTCACCTCGGACGGGGTGGTCAAGCTCTCCTTCGGCAAGAAGAAGCACGTCCTGCTGCGGCCGGAATAGCCGGCCGGCGCCGGCCGGCCGCTTCCGTCACGGGCGCGGCTGCGGCTGGCCGGGCTGGACCGGCCTCTGCTCGGGCGCGCCGCCGAGCGGATCGACGAAGCGCCGCAGGATGCCCGGCGCGATCGCCGAGAGCGGGTTGATCGTCATGGTCGGCGCGCTGGCCGGCCCCGAGATCCGGAAATTCACCGCGAAGAGGCCGCCATACTGGCTGCCGCCGCCGAGCAGCGCGCCGAAGACCGGCACCTGCGCGAAGGCGTTGTTGAAGGCGTAGCCCGGCACGAAGGTGCCGCCGATATCGACCCGGTCGCGGCCGTAATCGACATGGCCCTGCAAGGTGAAGCCGACCTGCTGGCCCCAGATCACCATGTCGGAGACGTCGAGCCGGCTGGCGGAGCGGGTGAATTCGGCGCGCAGCTTGGTGAAGGCGACCTCGGAGACGTCGATGCGGGCCTCGGCCCCGCCGGGACCGTCGCCCGCGAAGGCGCTGGCCGGCTGCGTGCCGACGACGCGCCTCAGCGCCGGCTCGTTGCGCACCAGGAAGTCGCGGAAGAGCAGGTCGCCGCTCTGGCTTTCGCCCATCCGCGTCGTCAGCACCAGATTGCCGCCATAGGCCCGGTTGTAGAGGTCGAGGAAGCGCAGCAGCGAGCCTCCGTTCTCCGTCTGCACGACGAGCTTTCCGCCCTCGCTCTGGCGCTGCCGCGCCGAGACGTCGGCCTTGCCGATCCGCCCCTGGAAATTGATCATGCGCAGCTCGCCGCCGCGCCGCGAGGCCTTCAGCGTGGCGCTGGTGATCGCCTCGTTGTTGAAGCCGGTGAGGATCGGCACCTCGAGGTCGATATCGTAATCGGCGGGCTTCTGCTGATCGGAACGCTCGCCGCGCCCGGCCTGCGTCGGGCTCTGGATGGTCTTGATGAAGGGGCGCAGATCCGCCACGGCGCCGCGGATGGTCAGCTTCGTGACGTTGCCGTCGCGCTTGGCGTCGAGCTTGAGGTTGTCGCCGGGGGAGATGCGGAACTGCGACAGGCTGGCGCTCTCCAGCGCGTTCTGCCGGTTGAGCTCGACCCGGCCCCTGATCTGCGCGCTGCCGGCGTCGAGGCTGAGATCGTCGAGGTCGGGCCCGTCGGCATCGGCGATATAGCTGAAGCTCAGCTTGCCCGGCCGGCCCGCCGGCTTGCTGAGGCCGGGCACCGTGCCGTCGAGGCCGACCTTGGTGAGGTCGATCTCGACCCGCGGCGGCGCCTCAGCCCCCTTGCCGAAGCTCTTCGTCACCTTGACCGGCAAGGTGCCCGAAATGCCCGCCTCCGCCCCGAAGCCGCGCCTCTGCCGCGCGGCGGCGTCGAGCTGCAGCAGCATCGTCGCCTCGCCCTGCCCCTTCGCGTCCTGCCTGACGTCGACCTGGGCCTTGTCGCCGCCGATCCTCGCATCGCCGCGCAGGGTGAGGCCGGCGCGGTCGAAGGTCGCCGCCAGCGTGCCGCCGTCCAGCTTCTCCGTGCCGAGCAGCGTGTCCGAGGCGATGCCGGACAGGGTGCCGCTGCCGCTGACCGCGATCTCCTCGGTCTTGAGGTCGTTGGCGAGGGGCAGGGTGAGCGCGACCTTGAGATCGCTCGCGCCCTTGATCGAGGCGGGGTCGATCAGGCCGGGCGAGAAGTCCTTCAGCGCCGGAAAGGCGAACAGGGCCACGAGCGCCCCCGCCGAGCCGTTGATCCGGAAGCCGATATTCGCGGGGGCGCGGGCGCGCCAGAACTCCGGCATGGCGAAGCTCGCCTCGCTCAGCTTCAGGCTGCGGCCATTGCCGAGATCGGCGGTGGCCTGGCCGATGGCGAGCTGGACGTTCCGGCCCGTGACCTTGCCCGCGACGGTCGCGTCGGTCAGGGGCGGCAGGCCGGGATCGGGCAGATAGCGGACCTTCTCCGCGTCGATGACGACGAGCAGGGCTTCGTCCGGCAGCCCCTGGCCGTGAACCAGCTTGGCGTGCTCCTCCGCCGGCAGGTCGAGATCGACGGTGAGCTGCCTCATCCAGCCGGATGCGAGCTGCCGCCGCAGCGTGTCGTGCACATCCGGAGAGGTGAAGCCGGGCCAGATCGCGAGCAGCGCCCGCATGTCGGAATCGCTCGCCTTGATGTGGAAGCGCTGCAGCGGCGAGCTGCCGACGCGCTGGACGAAGGCGGTCAGGTCGACATGCGCCGCGGGCCCGCTGATCCCGAGCGAATCGACCGAGACGGCGCCGTTGGCGGGGTCGATCATCAGGTCGGTCTTGAGGCTGTCGATCCGCACGGCCGGGTCGGCGTCGAGGCCCGCGAGCTGGCCGCTGGCGTCGAGCGCGAGCCGCCAGCCGCCATTGTCCTCGCGCAGCGTCCCGGTGCCCAGGAGATGGGTCGCGCCGGCATTGATCTCGCCGCGCACGATCCGAAGGTCCGAAAGGTCGGCGCCGCTGGCCATTTCGAGATGGGCCGAATCGAGCTTCAACGCCGGCATCGGGCTGCCCGGGAACTGGACCGTGCCGGACTGGACGTCGATCGCCGCGGTCATCGACTGCTTGCCGTCCGGCGCCTGGCGCAAGGTGGCCTTGCCCTTGAGCGGCAGCCCTTCGAGCACCACCCCGCCGGTGCCGAAGGCGAGCGCCACCGCCTCGGCCGGCTCGAAATGCAGGATGTCGATATCGGCGCGCTGGGTTCCGTCGGCCTCGGTGGAAAGGTCGGCCGACATCTCCTTCCAGCGCTGTCCGGTGCGCCCTTTCACCAGGAGGCGGGTGCCGCGCGCGCCGAGCCGCGTCAGCCGGATCTCGACATCCTCCAGCCCCGCCTTCTGGCGCCCTTCCGGGTCGACGAGCGAAAGCCGGGCGCCGTTCATCCCGGCCGTCTCGAGCGCGCCGAGCAGGCCGTCGCCGCGCGCAAGCGTGGTGATCGCGCTCATGATCCCGGTGAAGGCGTTCCACTGGGCCGCGTCGGGGACCGAGGCGGGAAGCTGCGCCTCGGCCGGCGCCGAATCGGCATTGACGACCAGCGCGCCGCTCTTGTCGACGCCGAGCCGAACGTTGACGCCGCGCAGGTCGATCGAGACCAGGCGGATGTCGCCCCGGAGCAGCGCCAGCGGCTCGTAGCCCAGGATCGCCTCGGGAGCCCGGATGGTGGCGCCGCTGGAGTGGCGGAAGGAGACCTGCCGGACCCTGAGCTGCGAATGTCCGTCGATGCGGCCGAGCTCGGCCGAGGCGGCCTCGACCGTCCAGCCGGGGCCGAGCCTTTCCTCGATTGCGGAGGAGATCCGTCCTTCCAGGCCGGAGAGCGGAATGATGCCGGTGACCAGCAGCGTCACCGCCCCGCCGGCCAGCACCAGGGCGGAGAACAGCACGGCGGCGCAGATCAGGCCGAGGCCCGCCCTGGCGCGCTTCTTCACGACCGCGGCATCGCAGGCGCGATCCGGCGATGTTGCCGGCGCGGATGTGCCGGGTTCCACAGCCTTTGCTTGCTCGTCCGCCAAAATCCGCGTGGTCCTCTCGGGCGCTGCTGCCGTCCCGCGCAAGGTGGCGCGGAAATGCGCCTTGCCGCAATCGCGGGAGACGGCATGGATGTCGATGTGGCCTGACGAGGCGATTCGGCAAGCCGGAACCCCGCGCGTGCCTCGTCTTTCGTCAGATGGCGCCGCCCCCCGGCCCAGCTAACCGGCTCAAGGCCGTCCATGCCCCCGGAAGGCGACAAAAGGAAGGCAGAAACCATGGCTTTGCAGGAAGGCGACAGGGCGCCCGATTTCAGCCTGCCGCGCGACGGCGGCGGCGAGGCCACGCTGGCGGGCTTCCGGGGCCGCAAGCTCGTGCTCTACGCCTACCCCAAGGACGACACCGCCGGCTGCACGCGCGAGGCGATCGACTTCAACCGGCTCCGCCCGGAGTTCGCCGCCTGCGGCACCGAGGTCGTCGGCGTCTCGCCCGACCCGGCCGGGCGCCATGACCGCTTCAAGTTGAAGCATGGGCTCGCCCTCACCCTGCTGGCCGACGAGAGCCAGGCGCTGGCCAACGCCTATGGCATCTGGGTCGAGAAGAGCCTCTATGGCCGCAAATATATGGGGATCGAACGGGCCACCTTCCTGATCGACGCCGAGGGGCGGATCGCGCGGATCTGGCGCAAGGTGAAGGTGCCCGGCCATGCCGAGGAGGTGCTCGCGGCCGCCCGCGCGCTGTAGGGGCGCTTTCTCCCCGGCCTTTGCGAAAGATTAACCCTAACAATTCCTAATGGCGGTATCGGCAGCGTTTCCCCGGTACCCGCGTATGCATGCTCAACCCCACACGGCCCCCGCCCTCCCCCCCAC
>UBNE01000049.1 GCA_900466745.1 Hyphomicrobiales bacterium
GGCGAGCCGCGCCGTCACCACCTCCCAGGGCTTGAGGTTGTCGGAGAGCGAGATCGCGCAGAAATCCCCGCCGAGCGGCGCGCCGGCCCGCGCCGCCGCTGCCAGCATCGCGGTGACGCCGGGCTCGACCGCGATCGGCAGCGCCCGCCAGGCCGCAGGCCCGGCCTCCAGCGCCTCGAACACCGCCGCCGCCATGGCGAAGACGCCGGGATCGCCGCCGGAGACGACCGCGACCCGGCGCCCTTCCGCCGCCAGCCGCAGCGCCTGCGCCGCCCGCTCGACCTCGACGCGGTTGTCGGAGGCGTGCTTCGTCCGCCCCTCCCGCTCCGGCAGGCGGTCGAGATAGGGGCCGTAGCCGACGAGGTCGCTCGCGTCGTCGAGCGCGGCCTGCGCGGCCGGGGTGATCCATTCCGGCGCGCCGGGGCCGAGCCCGACGATGGTGAGGGAGCCGGTCACAGCCGCCGCCCCTCGCCGGGCACCAGCACCATGGCGAAATAGGGCGCCTCGTCGTCGCGCTTGTCGCTAAGCCGCGCCACCACCTGCCGCGCCATCGTCGCCCGCTCGACATAGATCGCGCGCTGCGCGAGCCCGGCGGCCGCCAGGGCGCGGCGCACCTTCGGCAGGTTGCGGCCGAGCTTCATGATCACGGCGGCGTCGGTGTCGGCGAGGCGCCGCGCCAGCTCCGCTTCCGGCAGCGTGCCGGGCAGCACGGTCATCACGTCGTCGCCCCAGGTGATCGGCGCGCCGGCCTCGCCCCAGGCGCCGGTCATGCCGGTGACGCCGGGCACGACCTCGGTCGGGAAGCGATGCGACAGCCGCCGCCACAGATGCATGAACGAGCCGTAGAAGAACGGATCGCCGTCGCAGAGCACGGCGAGCGTCCGCCCCGCCTGCATCTCCGCGGCCAGGCGCCCGGCCGCCGCCTCGTAGAAGGCCGCGATCGGCCCGTCGTAATCGGGCGAGCCGACCTCGGCCTCGGTGGTGACCGGGAAGGCCAGCGCGATCTCGCGGGCCGGGTCGGGCGCGACGATCGCGTCGGCCGTGCTGCGGGCGTTGCCGCGCCGGCCGCGCTTGCAGAAATGCACCAGCCGGTCGGCCGAGAGGACGATCGCGCGGGCCCTGACCGTCATCAGGTCCGGCGCGCCGGGCCCGAGGCCGACGCCGTAGAGCAGGGTCTTGGCTGTCCCACCCACGCCGCTATTCCCTGTCCTGCGCCAGCGCATTGACGGCCGCCGCCGCCATGGCCGAGCCGCCGCGCCGGCCGTGGACGACGAGGAAGGGCACGCGCCCGTCCTGCGCCAGCGCCGCCTTCGATTCCGCCGCGCCGACGAAGCCTACGGGCACGCCGATCACGGCGGCGGGCCTCGGCGCGCCGGCGTCGAGCAGCTCGAGCAGCCGGAACAGCGCGGTCGGCGCATTGCCGATGACGACGACCGAGCCGGCGAGAAGCGGCTTCCAGAGCTCCATCGCGGCGGCCGAGCGTGTCGTGCCCATCGCGCTCGCGAGCGCCGGAACCCGCGGATCGTCGAGGGTGCAGACGACCGCGTTGCCGGCCGGCAGGCGGGCGCGGGTCACGCCGTTGGCGACCATCCTGGCATCGCAGAGGATCGGTGCGCCACCCCTGAGCGCGGCCTGGGCAGTTTCCGCGAAGCCGGCCGACATCTCGACGTCCTGAGGCAGGTCGGTCAGGCCGCAGGCATGGATCATGCGCACGACGACGCGCTCGGCCGCACCGGAAAAGCGCGCCAGATCGGCCTCGGCGCGGATGATCGCGAAGGAGCGCTGATAGATCGCCGCCCCGTCCCGGATATAGTCGTAGCTCTGGCTCAACCGCGCGGTCCCGCTCTCCGCGCGGCCTCGGCGAGCCGCGCGCGAATCTCCTGTCCCGGCTGCAATCGCGCCTCGAGCGCCGAAAGGTCAAGCGTCGCGCAAGGCGCGTCCCGCGTCGTGCCGCCGAGGACCACATCATAGCGACCCGCCCGGCCGGTCAGGGTGAGGTCGGCGGAACCGGGATGGGCGCAGGCCTTCACGCAGCCCGAGACATGCAGGGTCGCGCCCTGCGCCAGCAGATCGGCGGCGATCTCGGCCAGCCGGTCGGCCGCCGCCATGGCGGGAACCTCGGCCCGCGAGCAGGCCGGGCTGCCGGCGCAGGCCTGCACCGAGAGGCGCGGGTCGCCGTCCTTGACGATCAGGCCGAGGTTTTCGGCCTGGGCCAGCAGCCGCTGCGCGCCGGCGCGGTCGAGACCCCGGAAGGCCAGCCCGCGCCAGGGCGAAAGCCGGATGCCGGCGTCGGCGGGGGCCGCTGTCGCGAGCTTCGCCAGCGTGCCGGCCTCGCCGCGGCCGAAGGGCAGGCCGATCAGCACGGCGAAGCGCTCATGCGCCAGGGCGAACAGGCCGGCGCGCCGGGGCGGCGGGCGCCGCGCGGGCGGCGCGGTTCCGGGCAGGTCGATCAGGGCCGCGAGCGCCATGTCGGACAGGTCGCGCAGGCGGCGGATGCGGGCCGGCGCGGCGCGATGCACGCCCGCGAAGCCGTTTAGGACAGCGGCGACGGCGGCCGCGACCGCGCTTTCCGGCAGGGGCCCGAGCCAGCGCCGATCCGCCAGCCCGAGCGCAACCAGACCGCCCCCGATCCCGACGAGGCGCAGATCGCAGGCGAAGCCATCGAGCGGGAACGCGCCGCCATCGTCGACGACGACGGAGAGCTTCGGCGGCAGGCCGGGGATGGTCCGGCCCTGCCTCTCGATCTCACCGGCGAGGGAGACGGCATCGATCCGGCCACCTTCGTATCCGTCGGCGCCTGCCAGCGGCGAAACCAGCGTCAGCCGCTGCGGTCCGTCGCCGTCATGCTCGTCGACGAGCCCTTCCGCCAGCAGGCGCTCGACCAGGGCGGGATGGCTCGCCGGCGTCACCCCGCGAATCTGGAGGTTGGCGCGGGCGGAGATGTCGACGAGCCCGCTGCCATGCGCCGCCGCCAGCGCTGCGATGCGCTCCAATTGCTGCGGGACCAGCCTGGCGCCCGGCGGATGCAGCCGCACCAGCCAGCCATCGCCGGTCTCCATCGGCTTCAGCGTGCTCGGGCACCAGCCGCGCCGCAGCGCGTCCCGTTCCGCCTGCGGCGCCGTGCGCGGAAGCGCGCTCATTCGGCGGCCTCCCGCGCCAGGAAGGCGGCGACCGAGTTGCGCCGGCTGGTCCAGAGCCCGCGTCGCGCCGCTTCCGCCAGCCGCGAGCGGATCGAGGCGGCGGCCGGCGCATTGGCGGCCTCCAGCGCCGACCAGACTGCCGGATCGGCGCACCAGGCCTGGAAGACGGCATCGAACAGCCCGTCGGCGACGGCGTCCGTGCTGGCGGTGAAGACGAAGAGCGTGTCGACGGCCTCGGCCAGCTCCGCCGCGCCGCGCCAGCCATGGGCGAGCTGCGCCGCGATCCAGCGCGGATGGGTCAACCTGCCATGGACGATGCGGGCGATGTCTTCCGCCAGCGTCCGAGCCTTCGGGGCTTCGGGATTCGCGCTGTCGAGGCTGTAGAGCGCCGGCTTCGCGCCGAGCGCCCTGGCCGCCGCAGCGAGCCCGCCGATCACGTCGGCGGCGCTGGTCGCCTCGAGGATGTCGCGCCCGGCGGTGTCGCTGACATGGATGAAGGCGTCGGAGGCACGGATGCGCTCCGCGAAGCCGGCATCGGCCGTGGCCGCACCCTCCGGCCCGCCATAGGCATGGTCGGAGGCCGCGAGATAGGCCGTGCCGAGCTCGTCCCGCTCCGTCCAGTCGCCGTCCAGCGCCCGGTCGGCCACCGCCGCGCCATAGCGGCCGGGCGCGGCGCCGAAGATGCGCGCGCCATCCTCGCCGCGGCGCCGGGCGGCGGCGGGCTCGTTCCAGTCGTCGGGCTCGTCCAGCGCCGCGACCGCCCGCGCCGCCTGGTCGAGCAGCGCGATCTGGCCGGGGAAGGTGTCGCGGAAGGTGCCGGAGACGCGCAGGGTGACGTCGAGGCGGGGGTGGGCGAGCTTCGGCTGCGGCAGGATGGCGAAGCCGGTGACGCGGGTCGAGGCATCGTCCCAGAGCGGCGCGGCGCCCATCAGGGCCAGCGCATGGGCGATGTCCTCGCCGCCCGAGCGCAGCGTCGGCGAGGCCCACAGGTCCATGACGATCCGGCGCGGATAGTCGCCATGGTCCTGGAGATGGCGCGCGACCACCGCCTGCGCCGCCAGCCGGCCCAGCCGCGCGGCGGCCCGCGTCGGGATCGCGCGCGGATCGAGCGTCGAGAGGTTGCGCCCGGTCGGCAGCACGTCGGGCCGGCCGCGATGCGGCGCTCCGGCCGGACCCGGAACGACGAAGCGGCCGTCGAGCGCGGCCAGCAGGTTCTCGCGCTCGTTGCGGGCGGAAGCCGGGTCGATGGCGGATTGCCCGAAGATGTGCAGGCCGTCGCGGAAGGGCAGTTCGGCGATGTCGCAGAGATGGGCGTCGAGCCGCGTCAAGGCCTCGTTCATCCCGGTGCCGGGCTCGACGCCGCAGGCGGCGGCGAGCCCGCTCGCCTCGGCCCGCGCGCGGATTTCGGCGGCGACGATGTCGGCGCGGCGCGGATCGAGCACCTGCGCCTGCGAGAACTCCTCGACGAGGTCGCGCAACAGCGCGGTCTCGCCAGCCGCCTCCGCCTCGGCCAAGGGCGGCGGCAGGTGGCCGAGCGTCACGGCACAGAGTCTGCGCTTGGCTGGCGCCGCCTCGCCCGGATCGTCGACGACATAGGGATAGACCACCGGCAGCGCGCCGATGGCGAGGCGCGGCCAGCAGCCGGCCGAGAGGGCGACCGCCTTGCCCGGCAGCCATTCGGTGGTGCCGTGCGTGCCGAGATGGATCAAGGCGTCGACGGCCTCGCTCCGGCGCAGGGCGAGGTAGAAGGCGAGATAGCCGTGGCCCGGCGGCGCGTCGGGGTCGTGATAGCGCGCCTTGCGGTCGGGCGTGGCGTCGCGCGGCGGCTGGAGGGCCACGGTGAGCCGGCCGTAGCGCACGGCGCGGAAGCGGAAGGCGCCGTTGCGGCAGGCCGCATCCGCTTCGGGTTGGCCATGAGCCGCGAGAAGCGCTTCGCGCGCGGCGGTGGGGATTCCCGCAAGCCAGTCGCGATAAGCGGAAAGCGAGACGGTCAGGTCGAACGGGCCGCTCGTGAGGGCTGCCATCAAGCCCCGGCCTTCATCCATCTGTCCGCCGTCCTCCCGGACAAGCCGCGTCAGCGGCGCCGATCCGGGATCCAGGCCGGAACTTTCGTCGGAATCGTTCCGGCCTGGATCCCGGGCCTCCCTTCGGTCGCCCGGGATGACAGTCGAGGATGAAGGAACGGAGTATCCTGCCTCAGCGAGCACCGCCCGGATCGCCGTCACGCTCGCCGGCGTGTCGAGCCCGACGGCGAAGCCGGCCCGGCCGCCGCGCGCGGGGTAATCCGACATCACCAGCGCCAGCCGCCGCTCGGCCCTCGGCTGGCGTGCCAGCGAGATCCAGCGCGCTGCGAGATCGGCCAGTGCGGCGATGCCCTCGGCATCCGGCACGAGGCGGCGGACGGCCAGGCCGGTCGCCGGATCGGTCTCCTCCGCCTTGAAGGCGACGGGGATCGTGCCGATGCGCCCGTCGAATTCCGGCAGCGCCACCTGCATGGCGAGGTCGGCGGCGGACAGGCCGCGCGGCGAGGCGTCCCAGGCTTCGCGCGGACTGCCGACCGGCACGGCCTGCAGGATCGGGCAATCGGCGCCGTCGAGCACGAAATCGGCGCCCTCGCGAGCCGAGAAGGCGGTGGTGGTGACGATCAGCGCCGGCTTGCGCGCCGCGATCAGCGCGCCGAGCGCGGCCGTGACGACGGGGTCCTTCAGGCTGGTCAGCGCCAGCGGCAGCGGGGCGAGACCGCGGGCGGCCAGGGCGGCGGCGATGGCTTCGGCCATGGCGGTATCGCCGGCCGCGGCGCCGGAACGGTAGAGCAGGATCGGGACCAGCGGCTTGTCGCAGGCGAGGGCGGCGAGCGCATCGGGCCAGGGCAGGGGCCTGCCGCCTTCGCCGATCGCGAAGAAAGGCAGGAGCGGCAGGGGTGCGAGGCAGGGGGCCGACTGCGATTCGAGATATCCTTCGATCCGCCCGAGCAGCCGGCGCATGTTCTCCGCCCCGCCGCCGGCGCGGAAATAGGCCAAAAGCGCGTCCGCGAAATCCGCCGGCACCGTGGCATGCTCGCCGAGCCTGGGATCGTCGCGCTCGTCGCCGGGCAGGATCGCCAGCGGGATGCCCTGCGCGCGGCAGGCGGCGCCGAGCTGCTCGATGCCGTAGCGCCAGTAGTCGAGCCCGCCGAGGCAGCGCAGCAGCACGAAGCGGCATTGCGCCGCCGTCTTCTCGATCAGGAAATCGACCGAGAGCGGATGCTTCAGCCGCCTGAGCGGCGCCAGCCGCACCGACAGATCGCCGTCGCCCGCGGCCGCCGCCAGCGCCGAGAGGTCGCTGTCGGTGAAGGAGAGGACGAGCAGATCTCCCGGCGGCAGGGCGAGATCGACGGCGTCCTCGCCGTCGTCGAGCCTGATCTCGCTGGTCGGGAGCAGGTGCATCGCGCGATGCTACGCCCCCGCCAGCGCCGCTTCCACCGCCTTGAGGTCGAAGCCCTTGAGGCCGATCACGGTGAGCCGCCCGTCGCGCGCTTCGCCCGCGCCCCAGGGGCGGTCGAAATGGTGGCCGACGCGCCGGCCGACGCCCTGCACCACGAGCCGCATCGGCTTGCCCGGCACGGCGGCGAAGCCCTTCAGCCGCAGCACGCCTTCGGCCTCGGCCGCCTTCGCGACGCGCGCCGAGAGCTCTTCCGGCGCGAGACCCGCCGGCAGCGGCACCGCGACGGAGTCGAAATCGTCATGATCGTGGTCGTGCTCGCCCTCGCCGTGATGCGAGGGGCGGGCGGCGAGATCGTTCTCGGCCGCGGCGCTCAAGCCCAGGATCAGCGCCGGCTCGACCTTGCCATGGGTGGTCTCGACGATCTTGATCGCCTTGGGCAGATGCGCGGCGATCTCGGCCTTGACGCGCGCGCGGCCCGCCGCGTCGACGAGGTCGCTCTTGTTGAGCAGGATCAGGTCGGCGCAGAGGATCTGGTCCTCGAACACCTCCTCCAGCGGGTTGTCGTGATCGACCGCGGCGTCGGCCGCCTTCTGGGCCGCGAGCGCCTCGGGGTCGTCGGCGAACTGGCCCTCGGCCACCGCCGGGCCGTCGACCACGGCGATCACCCCGTCGACCGTGACCCGCGAGCGGATCGCCGGCCAGTTGAAGGCGGTGACGAGCGGCTTCGGCAGGGCGAGGCCGGAGGTCTCGATCAGGATGTGCTCGGGCGGATTGGGGCGGTTCAGGAGCTTTTCCAGCGCCGGCACGAAATCGTCGGCGACGGTGCAGCAGATGCAGCCATTCGGCAGCTCGACCACGTCCTCGGCCGTGCAGCCCGCGATGCCGCAGCCGGCGAGGAAGGAGCCGTCGAAGCCGAGATCGCCGAATTCGTTGACGAGCACGGCGAGCTTCTTGCCCTGCGCGTTTTCGAGCAGGTGGCGCACCAGCGTCGTCTTCCCGGCGCCGAGGAAGCCGGTGATGATGGTGCAGGGCGTCTTGCCGAGCGAGGTCTTGCCCAGAGGGGCGGTCTGCGGAGCGTTCATGGGGTCATCCTTGCTGGCGCGCCGGCAAGGGCGGCACGCGCGCGACCACGCCCTTGCGGAAGGACTGCGGCCGCTCTTTCCAGGGAACGATGCCGTTGGCGCTGGCGGCATAGGCCTCCGCCGCGCCGACGATCTCGTCGAGATGGGTTTCGGTTTCGAGGTCGCCGATCAGATAGGTCCATTTGCCGTCGGCACTGAGCGCGATGGTGCAGGGCCGCTTGCAGACGGCGAGGCATTCGACGGGCAGCACGGCGATCCTGCTGCCCCTCGCTTCGAGCTGCGCGGCAAGCCGCTCCGCGAGCCCGATCCCCGGTTGGTCGTAGCCTTCCGGCAGGTCGGGGCGGGGGCGGCGGCAGGCCGTGCAGACATGGATGGTGAGGTCGCCCTCTGACATGGCTGGCCTTCCGGGCGCGGCTTTCGCCGCGTCCTTCCCTAGCGCGCCTCGGCGCGGCGGCCGAGCCACGGCCAGAGCGTGCCGACCGCGAAGGCGGTGACCAGCCAGAGCGCGGCCTGGATACCGAGCGAGAGCGAGGTGAAATGCGCGGCGAGCTCGGCCGGCACCTTGCTTTCCGGCGTCGGCGCATGCGGCGCCCCGACCAGATGCGGCAGCAGGATCACCACCACCGCCAGCAGCTTGAGCCATGGCGCCTGGTAGCGCAGGAACAGGAAGAGCCCGAGCGCGGTGGCGACGGCGGTCCCGAGCCACCAGAGCTGGCGCTCCTGCAGCGCGGCCGCGGCGGCGCCGGGCAGCTCCGGCGCGAGCCCCATTCCGGGCGCCAGGCCGCAGGCGAGGAAGCCGCAGGCGCCCCAGATCAGCGCGCGGCGCTGGTCGATCGTGTCGCCGGCCGCGAGCATGCCGGCCAGCAGCAGCGCGGCGAAGCCGATCGCGGTGCCGATGGTGGCGGCGCTGGTGAAGAGCAGGCGCTGGGGGCCGTCCTCCGGCTTCCACTCGGCCTCGTCATGGCCGGCCCCGGCCTCGTGGTTATGGGCGAGGATGATGCGGGCCTGCCCCTGTGCGAAGGCGAGAGGCGCTCCCGGCCCTTCGCTCATGGCGTTTTCATAGGTTTCCGCCTGGAGGATCAGCGGGGTGGTGGTGACATGCTGGAGGGCGGCGACGACGAGACCGGCCAGAAGCCCGGCCAGGATGCTGACCGCGAGAACGCGCGTGACCATGGCTGGCTTCCCTCAATGGCAGGGGAAGGCGAGGCCGTGGCGGGTGTCGTGCGCGGCGTTGTGGACATTGGTCGAGGCCGCGAAGCCGGTGGTGTAGACCAGGGCGACGCCGACGACGAGGGCGGCGGCGACGGCCTTGACCCTCTCCGATACGCTGGGCCGGGCGGTGGAAACCGAGGCGGTGTTCATGGCGGTTCTCCGTGGCCGCCCCGCCGGCAGCCGGTTGGATCGTTGCGGGTGACGGCAGGTCTCCTGGCTCGCGGGTCCGGTGCCCTCCGCCGCCTTCCCGGAGCGAACTCCAGTGGCGATGGCGCAGGACGCCCGCTTACAGTTGCGGGGGCAGCCGCGGCGTCGCACCGCGTTCCCTTTTCACCTCCTCGCGGAGGCACCGTCGGCGACGATCATTAGCCTTCGGCGTGCGGCTGTGCAATGCAGGGCCGGTCCTTCCTCTACGCGGTCATTCCGGATCTCGCTTCGGTCGTCGGGATGACGGCGAGCGAACCCGAAGCCGCCGATGCAAGCAACGCCCATCCCCCATCTCACCCTCGTCCTCGGCGGCGCCCGCTCCGGCAAGAGCCGCCATGCCGAGGCCCTGGTCGAGGCCCTGCCGGCACCTTGGACCTATATCGCCACCGCGCAGGCCTATGACGACGAGATGCGGGCGCGCATCGCCGAGCACCGGGCGCGCCGCCCGACGGGCTGGGAAACTGTGGATGCGCCGCTGGCCCTCGCCGAAGCCATCGCCGCTCAGCCGGCCGGTCGGCCGATCCTGGTCGACTGCCTGACGCTGTGGCTGACCAACCTGATCCTCGCGGAACAGGATACCGGCGCGGCATGCGAGGCCCTGATCGCCGCCTGCGAAACCGTTTCCGCCCCGCTCGTGCTGGTCGGCAGCGAGGTCGGCCTCGGCATCGTGCCGGAGAACGCGCTCGCCCGCCGCTTCCGCGACGAGGCCGGGCGATTGCATCAGGCGCTTGCGGCGCGCGCGGCCGGCGTGGTCTTCATGGTCGCCGGATTGCCGATGCGGGTGAAGTAGAAGCGAGCGCGACGATGACGACGGACAGCGACGAAGCCGCCCGCCACAAGGCCAAGATGGAGAAGCGCAAGGCGGTGCAGGATGCCGAGGTCGCCTCCAAGACGCTGGAGAAGGGGCTGCTGATCGTCAATACCGGCCCCGGCAAGGGCAAGTCGACGGCGGCCTTCGGGCTGATCCTGCGCGCGCTCGGCCATGGCTGGCGCATCGGCGTGGTGCAGTTCATCAAGGGCGCCTGGTCGACCGGCGAGCGCAGGGCGCTCGAAGCCTTCGGCGATCAGGTCTCGTGGCACAGCATGGGCGAGGGCTTCACCTGGGAGACGCAGGACAAGGCCCGCGACATCGCCGCCGCCGGGCGCGCCTTCGCCAAGGCCAGGGAGCTGATGGCCGATCCGGGCATCCGGCTCCTGGTGCTGGACGAGCTCAACATCGCGCTGCGCTACGATTATCTGCCGCTCGCCGAGGTGGTGGCGACGCTGGCCGCGCGCCGGCCGGATCTGCACATCGTCGTCACCGGCCGCAACGCCAAGCCGGAGCTGATCGAGGCGGCCGACCTCGTCACCGAGATGACCTTGGTGAAGCACCATTTCGCCGCCGGGGTGAAGGCGCAGGAAGGCATCGAGTTCTGAGGGCTTCCGCATGTTCACCGGAGCCTGCGCTCCCGGTCGCGGCCCTTTGCCCCGGCCTTGGTCCGGCCCGGGGATGAACGCCGCGGAAATCCATGCGGTTCAGGAGGGCGAGCGCCGCCGGGATCAGCGCTGCGCCGCCGATGACCCCCGCATCGAGCGGGGCGCCGCGCCGAGCCTTGAACAGCGGCGTGCCGGCATGGCTTCCGGGCCAGTCCCGGCATGACAGCCTGATTTCCCTCGCCGGCCGACGCCCGGTGGTTGCCACCAGCCGTTCCGGCGAGGAGCGATCTCGCCCCTCGATCCATCCGCTTGACGGAAAGCCGCTTTGCTTTCAGATTGAATCTGAATTCAGGTTCAATTTCGGGATCGCGCATGGCCGAGGGAACGGCGAGGCAACCGCGCAAGGCCGGCAAGCGCGAGGCGATCCTGTCCGCCGCGCGCGGCATCGTCGCGGAGGTCGGCTTCCACGAGACCTCGATCGCGGCGGTGGCTTCCGCCAGCGGCGTCTCGACCGGCAGCGTCTATTCCTATTTCGCCTCCAAGGCGGAGCTGATGGCCGAGATCGTCGCGGCGGTCTCGTCGCGCGAGCTTGCCGTGTTGCGCGAGATCGCGGCGAGCGACGCCCCCGTCGCCGAGCGCCTGACGGCGGCGGTCGAGGCCTTCGCCCGGCGCGCCTTCGCCAATCGCCGCCTCGCCTGGTCGATGATCGCCGAGCCCGCCGACCCGGCCGTCGACGCGACGCGGCTCGACTACCGCCGCGCGATCGCCGGGATTTTTCGCGCGCTGGTCGTCGCGGGCGGGAGGCAGGGCGCTTTCCGCCCCGTCGATCCCGATGCCGCTGCCGCGATGATCGTCGGCGGCTTCATGGAGGCGTTGATCGGCCCGCTCTCGCCGGATCGTTCGATCAGCCCTGAACGCGGCCGCGAGATCGCCGCCGCCCTCGCCGATCTCTCCCTCGCCGCCCTGATCTCCCATGAAGGACAGCCCGCATGACCGTGCTCGACGCCTATGGCTACGATACCCATGAGGTGCTGAACCAGGCTCCGGCGCTGGCGGATTACGATGCCTTCGCGGCGGACCCGGCGCTCGGCCGCATCCTAGACGCCTTCGACGCCGGCTGGTTCCGCGAGCAGGCGGGCGCGGTCGGCGGCCATGTCGGCTCGCAAGCGGTTCAGGATCTGGCGCGGCAGGCCAACCGCAACCTGCCGGAACTGCGCACCCATGACCGCTGGGGCCGGCGCATCGACGAGATCGCGTTCCATCCCGCCTGGCATGAACTGATGGGCCTCGCCATGCGCGACGAGTTCCATTCGCTCTGCTGGACCAGGCCGCGGGAGGGCGCGCAGGTGGCGCGCGCGGCGGTGTCCTATCTCTGGAATCAGGGCGAGAACGGCATTTGCTGCCCGCTCGGCATGACCTATTCGGCGATTCCCGTGCTGCAGCGCGATCCGGCGCGCTGGGCCGAGTTCGGCCGGCTGATCACCTCCAGCGACTATGACGGGCGTCCGCTGCCGGCGGCGCAGAAGCGCGGCGGCACCGTCGGCATGGCGATGACCGAGAAGCAGGGCGGCTCGGATCTGCGCCAGACCCAGACGGTGGCGACCCGCAATGCCGACGGAACCTACAGCCTCACCGGCCATAAATGGTTCTTCTCCGTCCCGCATTCCGATGTCTTCCTGACGCTGGCGCGGACAGACGAGGGCGTCTCCTGCTTCGTCGTGCCGGGCTGGCTGCCGGACGGCTCGCGCAACCGTCTCCAGATCCAGCGGCTCAAGGACAAGTGCGGCAACAGGTCGAACGCCTCCTCCGAGGTCGAATTCCGCGGCGTGATCGCCCATCTCATCGGCGAGCCCGGCCACGGCATCCGCGCCGGGCTGGAGATGAACCACTACACCAGGCTCGATTTCGCCGTCGGCTCGGCCGGGCTGATGCGCCATGCCGTGGCGCAGGCGGCGCATCACACCGCGCATCGCCGCGCCTTCCAGAAGGCGCTGATCGACCAGCCGATCATGACGAATGTGATCGCCGACCTCGCGCTCGAGGTCGAGGCCTCCGCCTGGCTCGCCTTCCGCTTCGTCCATGCGCTCGACCGCGAAGGCGAAAGCGAGGCGGAGAAGCTGATCGGCCGCATCGGCGCGCCGATCGCGAAATACTGGAACTGCAAGCGCGCCACGCCGGTCGTGGTCGAGGCGCTCGAATGCCATGGCGGCAACGGCTTCATCGAGGACCATCTGATGGCGCGGCTCTACCGCGAGGCGCCGCTCAACGGCATCTGGGAGGGCACCGGCAATGTCGTCTGCCTCGACGTGCTCCGCTCGATCCGCCGCTATCCGGATTGCGTCCCGGCCTTGCTCGACGAATTGCGCGCCGCCCGCGGCAGCGATCCGCGCTTCGACGCCTTCCTCGGCGAGCTTGAGACCGATCTGGTCGACGTGCTCCGCCACGAGCATCTGGCGCGGCGCTTCGTCGAGCGGATGGCGCTCGGGCTCTCGGCCTCGCTGCTGATCCGCCATGCGCCGCATGCGGTCGCAGACGCCTATGTCGCCTCGCGGCTGGCCGGCGGCTGGTCCGGCCATTTCGGCGCGCTGCCGCAGGGGGCCGACCTCCAGGCCATTGCGCGGCGTGCGGTGCCGGTGCCGGAATAAGCTCAGATCAGCGTCACCATCGCCAAGAGCGCGGCCAGCGCCCAGAGCAGGCCGCAGGCGCGCCGATAGAGCGCGAGCGCCCGGCGGATGTCGCCCGCCTTCGCCTCGGCCCGGCCGTCGCCCATCCAGTGATCCTCGACGCGGGTTTCGCCATAGATGCGGGGCCCGGCGAGGCGCAGGCCCAGCGCCCCGGCCATCGCAGCCTCCGGCCAGCCGGCATTGGGCGAGCGGTGCTTGCCGGCATCGCGCCGGATCGCCCGCCAGGCACCGCCGGCATCGACGTTACGGTCGAGCGCCGCCGCGGCGACCAGCAGCAGCGCCGTCAGGCGCGAGGCCGGCAGGTTGACGAGGTCGTCGAGACGGGCCGAAGCCCAGCCGAAGGCGAGATGGCGGGGCGTGCGGTGGCCGATCATCGAATCGGCGGTGTTGATCGCCTTGTAGGCGGCGATGCCGGGCAAGCCGCCCAGCCCCAGCCAGAAGGCCGGCGCGACGATCCCGTCCGAGAAATTCTCGGCGAGGCTTTCGATCGCGGCGCGCGACACGCCGGCTTCGTCCAGCGTCCGCGGATTGCGCCCGACGATCATCGCGACGGCCTTTCGCCCCCCTTCCAGCCCCGCCTGTTCGAGCCCTTCGGCGACCCGGGCGACATGTTCGTGGAGGCTGCGCTGGGCGATCAGCGTCGAGGCGAGGAGCGCGAGCGGGACGAGGCCGAGTGGTCCGAAGGACAGGCAGAGGCGCTGGAGCAGCGCCGACACGGCGATGGCGACGGCGAGCAGCAGCGCGAGCGCCAGCACGCCCATCGTCTTGCGCAGGGCGAAGGAAGCGGCTTCCCGATTGAGCGCCCGGTCGAGCGCACCGATCAACCGCCCGATCCAGGTGACGGGATGGCCGATCGCGGCATAGAAGCGCTGCGGATAGCCGAACGCCGCCTCGATCAGAAGCGCGAGCACGAGCAGCGGCAGGCTGGCGGAGAGGGTCATGCGGGGCGCGAACGCGATGGGGGCGAGGAACGTGGCTGAGGACGGCATCTGGCATGGCGGCGATCTCGCCACGGCCCGCGCGCTCTTTCCGGAAGCGCCGCAGCCCTGGATCGATCTCTCCACCGGGATCAACCCGATCCCCTATCCGCTTCCGGCGCTGCCGTTAAGCCTCTGGACGCGCCTGCCCGGGGCGGATGAGGAGGCCGCGCTGATCGCCGCCGCGCGTGCGGCCTATCGCGTCCCGGTCCAGGCCGGCATCGTCGCCGCGCCCGGCACGCAGATCCTGATCGAATTGCTGCCGCGCCTCGCGCCCGCCGGCCCCGTCGCCATCCTCGGCCCGACCTATGCCGAGCACGGCCATGCCTGGCGCAAGGCGGGCTTTGCCGTGACGGAGGTTTCCGCCGCGGCGGAGATCGGAGCGGCCGCCACGGTCGTCGTGGTCAATCCCAACAACCCGGACGGGCGCGTGCTCCGGCGGGAAGAGCTCGCGAGGCTCGCCGCAGGATGCGCGGCCCGCGGCGGCCTGCTCGTCGTCGACGAGGCCTTCGCCGATTTCACGCCCGAGGCCAGCCTCGTGCCCGGCCTGCCAGCCGGGGTCGTCGTCTTGCGCTCCTTCGGCAAGACCTATGGGCTCGCGGGCCTGCGCCTGGGCTTCGCCATCGGCGCGCCGGGTGCGATGGCGCGCCTCGCGGCAGGGCTCGGCCCCTGGCCGGTCGCCGGCCCGGCCCTGCATGTCGGGGCGCGGGCGCTGGCGGATCCCGCCTGGCTCGCCGAGGCCGGCGCGGCGCGCGCCCGCGACGCCGCGCGGCTCGACGCGCTGCTCGCGCCGCATGGCCGCGTCGTCGGCGGCGCCGGCCTGTTCCGCCTGCTGGAGAGCCCGGCGGCTGCGGCGCTCTTCGCCCGGCTCGGGCGCCGCGGCATCTATGTCCGCCGCTTCCGGGACGCGCCGGAGCGGCTGCGCTTCGGCCTGCCCGGCGATGAGGCCGCCTGGTCTCGCCTGCATGCGGCGCTCCTCGCGGATGCGCCGGAGGCGCCGCCGCCAGCGTGAGGCTTGCATGCGGTCAGCGCCGGGACGGGAGCCGGCGCACCGGCTAACCTCGGGAAAACCGCGGATTCGGGAGGGATGGACGCGATGGGTTTCTTGCCAGCGGAGCGCGAGCTGACGATCGGCTTCGCCCATGCCGCCTACCGGATGCAGGAGGAGTTCGCGGCGCGCGGACGGGCGGCGAGAAGCTTCGAGATGCGCAGCTTCGAGGAGCTGTGCGAGCACGGGCCGGAAGCCGACGTTCTGGTCGTCTCCGGCCTCTGGCGCAACGATCTGCTGTCGCGCCTGCCGAAGCTGCGCTTCATCCAGTCGATCAGCGCCGGCACCGACCAGTTCGACAAGGCGGCGCTGGCGCAGGCTGGCGTCCGGCTCGCCAGCGCCCAGGGCGGCAATGAGCGCGCCGTGGCCGAGCATGCGATGTCGCTGATCCTGGCGCTGGCTCGCCAGCTCCATCTCGCCCGCGACAATCAGGCGGCGCGGCATTGGCGCCCGATGATCGGCGACCGCGCCCGCCGCGAGGACGAGCTCGGCGGCAAGACGCTGGTGATCGTCGGCCTCGGCCGCATCGGCCTGCGGCTGGCCAGGCTGGCCTCGGCCTTCGACATGCGCGTCATCGGCGTGCGCCGCAATCCGGAGGCCCATCCCCATGTCCAGGAGATCGTCCGGCCCGACCGTCTCGCCGCGGTGGCGGCGCAGGCCGATTTCGTCGCCCTGACCTGCCCGCTGACGCCCGAAACCGAAGGGCTGGTCGATGCCCGCATCCTCGGCGCGATGCGGCCCTCGGCCTATCTGGTCAATGTCGCGCGCGGCAGGGTCGTCGACGAGGCGGCCCTGCTCGGGGCGTTGCAGGGCGGCGCGATCGCCGGCGCCGGGCTCGACTGCTTCCACGAGGAGCCCTTGCCCGCCGCCTCGCCCTTCTGGCGGCTGCCGCAGGTCATCGTCACGCCGCACAGCGCCGGCGAGACGCGGCTCTACGAGCGCAACGTCGTCGACATCCTGCTCGACAATCTCGACCGGCTGGCGCGGGGCGACGCCGAGCTGCGCAACGGGCTCGTCTAGCAAAGGCCGGCGCGCGTGCCCTCTCCCCATCTGTTCCGGCCGGGCGGGCCGCTGCTGATCCCGGCGCTCGGCGTGACGCAGATCTTCGGCTATGGCGCGCTCTATTACGCCTTCACCGTGCTGGCGCCGCGGATCACGGCCGAATTCGGCTGGGCGCCGGAATGGACCTTCGGCGGTTTCGCGGTCGGCGTGCTGCTCGGCGGGGCGGTCGCCCCCGTCACGGGCGGCCTGATCGACCGCTACGGCACGCGGCTGGTGATGACTCTGGGCTCGGCGCTGGCGGGACTGTCGCTGCTGGCGCTGGCCGAGGCGCGCGGCCTCGCCGGCTATGTCGCGGCGATGGTGGCGCTCCAGGCGGTGACGACGGCGGTGTTCTACGACGCCGCCTTCGCGGCGCTGACGCAGGCGCGCGGCAGCCAGGCGCGGCGCGCCATCAGCCTGCTCACCTTGATCGGCGGCTTCGCCTCGACCCTGTTCTGGCCGCTGACCAGCGCGCTTCTCGGCCTGCTCGACTGGCGCGGGGTCTACCGGCTCTACGGCCTGTCGCAGTTCCTCGTCTGCGTGCCGCTGCATCTCGTCTTCCTGCCGGGCCGCGTGCGCCGTCCGGTGGCCGCCGCCGCGGTCCAGGCGGTGGCGGAAACGCCGCCGGAGGCCGCCTATCTGCACGGCGCGGCGCGGCGCCGCGCCTTCCTGCTGCTGGCCTTCGCCTTCTCGCTGCAGGGCTTCGTCATCTCAGCCATGGCCGTGCATATGCTGACGCTGCTGCGCGGTTTCGGGCTCGCCGCTTCCGTCGCCGTCGGCATCGGCGCGATGCTGGGGCCGTCGCAGGTGGCGGGGCGGCTGGCCGAGATGCTGTTCGGCCGGGCCGTGCCGCCGGTCGCCACGGCCTGGGTCGCCGCCTGCCTGATGCCGCTCGGCCTGCTGCTTCTGCTCGCCGGCGGGGCGCAGCCGCTCGTCGCCGGCGCCTTCGCCCTGGCCTTCGGCATCAGCATGGGGCTGAGCTCGATCGTGCGCGGCACGGTGCCGCTCCAGCTCTTCGGCCCGGTCGGCTTCGGCGCGACGATGGGGCGGCTCTCCGCGCCGGGCCTCGTGATCAAGGCGGCGGCGCCGCTCGTCCTGTCGGTGTCGCTGGAGCGCGGCGGCGTGGTGGTCTCGACGCTGCTGCTGGTCGCCGTCTCGGCGCTGGCGGCAGGAGCGCTGTTCGCGCTGGCGCGGGGCCGCCCGCCGGGCTGAGGCCGGCCGTCACGCCAGCATCATGCGCCACCAGCGCCGCGCGGCGTCGCGCGTCCGCAGCGCGAAGCCGTAGGCCGGGGTCTCCCTGACCCAGCCGAGCACCCGGTCGCGGACCCGCACCACCTGTCCCATGATCCAGGCGAACCAGCGATAGCTCAGGAGCTTCTCGCGCCCGGCATGGTAGATGCGCTCGACGAAGACGAAGCTCATCAGATGGGCGAAGGCCGTCACCGCGAGCCCGGCCCAGAACCGCCCATCCGCGAACAGCAGCAGGCCGACGAGCTTCAGCGGCTCGGCGATGGCGAAGGGGATGGCCAGCGCCAGCAGGACGAGCGGGCGCGGCAGGCCGGCGACGGCGGCCTCCAGCCGGCGCATGGCGCGCAGGCCCGCGAGCTTGCGGATCAGCGGCCGGTAGAGCGGCCGCAGCAATTCGTCGAGGAGGATGAAGACGGCGAGCGCCCCGCGCAGCACCGCGAGCAGGCCGCGCAGGAGCGGGCCGCGTTCCGGGGCGGGCGGGGGCGGGAGCTGATCGGACATCGCAGGGCGAGTCATAAGCCCGGATTCATGGCGTTTCCATGTTGCGCGGCATCCGTCGCCGCTTCGCTCCTCACAAGGATATGCGGCGGGGGGAGGCCTAGCCGCGCGCATCCTCCAGCATCATCGCCACGCCCTTCTCGGCGATCATCATCGTCGGGTTGGCGGTGTTGCCCGAGGTGATGGCCGGCATCACCGAGGCGTCGATGACGCGCAGCCCCGCCACGCCGCGGACCTTCAGCCGGCCGTCGAGCACGGCCTGCGGATCGTCCTCGCGGCCCATCTTCGCGGTGCCGACCGGGTGGAAGATCGTGGTGCCGAGCCTGCCCGCCGCCTCCAGCATCTCCTCGTCGGATTGCGTCGCCGCCCCGGGCAGATATTCCTCCGGCCGGTAGCGGGCGAGCGGCGCCTGCGCCACGATCCTGCGCGTCAGCTTCAGCGCGTCGACCGCGACCCGCTTGTCCTCCGCGGTGTCGAGATAGTTCGGCGCGATCACCGGCGTGTCGAAAGGGTCGGCCGAGCGCAGATGGATGCTGCCGCGGCTGGTCGGCCTGAGGTTGCAGACGCTCGCGGTGAAGGCGTCGAAGGGGTGCAGGCCCGAGCCCCAGCTATCCAGCGAGAGCGGCTGGAAATGATATTGCAGGTTCGCCGTCGCATAGTCCGGCGAGGATTTGGCGAAGGCGCCGACCTGCGAGGGCGCCATGGTCAGGGGCCCGCTGCGCAGGGCCGCCCATTGCAGCGCCATCAGCGGCCGGCGCCAGAGCTTCGCGTAGTCGCTGTTCAATGTCCTGATGCCGTGGACCTTGTAGACCGGGCGGATCTGGAGATGGTCCTGCAGGTTCTCGCCGACGCCGGGCGCGTCGACCAGCGTCTCGATGCCGAGCCCTTGCAGCCGCGCCCCGGCGCCGATGCCGGAGCGTTCGAGCAGCAAGGGCGAAGCGACGGCCCCGGCCGACAGCACGACCTCGCCGCGGACCTCGACCCTCAGCTTCTCGGTGCCATGGGTGAATTCCACCGCTTTCGCCCGCCCGTCCGCGAAGACGATGCGCTCGACATGGACGCGGGTCTCGAGCCTGAGATTGTCGCGCTTGTCGATCACCGGCTTGATGAAGGCGTTGAAGGCCGAGAGGCGCCGGCCGCGCCGCTGGTTCACCTGGAAATAGGAGGAGCCGGTGTTGTCGCCGGTGTTGAAGTCCGGGATCTTGGCGATGCCGGCCGCCTCGGCCGCGTCGCGGATGGCGTCGAGGATGGCCCAGCGCACGCGCGGATGCTCGACGCGCCACTCCCCGCCGGCCCTGTGCAGCCCGCCCGGCGGCGGGGCGATATGGTCCTCGTGCTTGAGGAAATAGGGCAGGACGTCGTCCCAGCCCCAGCCGGTCAGCCCGAGCTGGCGCCAGCCGTCGTAATCGGCCGCCTGGCCGCGCATATAGACCATGGCGTTGATCGCCGAGGAGCCGCCGACGACCTTGCCGCGCGGATAGGCCAGGCTGCGGCCGCCGAGCCCGGCCTGCGGCTCGGTCTGGAACATCCAGTCGGCGCGCGGATTGCCGATGGCGAAGAGATAGCCGACCGGGATGTGGAACCAGATCCAGTCGTCCTTGCCGCCGGCCTCCAGCATCAGGACCTTGGTGCCGGGATCGGCGGAGAGCCGGTTGGCGACCACGGAGCCGGCCGAGCCCGCGCCGATAACGACATAATCGAAGGTGCCGATGAGGCGGCGGTCGGAGGCGTCGGACATGGCGTTTCCCGGATGCGGCGGCGGCTCTGTCCGCTCTGTCGTCCGCCGAGGGATACCGCCTGCCCGCCAGCCCGGCAATCGCGGGACCCTGCGAGCTTCGCCCATCCGGGATGCGCCGGTCCGCCCGGGTCCCCCCGCGCCGCCGCCGCATGGGGCCCCATGCCGCCGCATCGGCGCGGACCTGCCGCGGCTCTCCTTGCCTCGCCCCGCGCCTCTGCGCGATAAGCGGGCGAGGGCGGCCGGCCGCGCGCCGCCCGACGGAGTGTCCATGAGCTTCCGCAACATCTACGCCCAGGGCCTCGTCCGCATCGCCTGCGCCGCGCCGCGGCTGAAGGTGGCGGACCCTGCTTTCAACCTCGCGGAAACGCTGGGCCTGCTGCGCCGCGCCGACGAGGGTGGCGCCGCGCTCTGCCTCTTCCCCGAGCTCGGCCTCAGCGCCTATGCCATCGACGACCTGCTCCAGCAGAACGCGCTGCTCGACGCGGTGCGCGAGGCGCTCGGCCGCCTCGCCGAGGAAACGCGGACGTTGGGCTGCGTCGCCGTGGTCGGCGCCCCGCTCAGGGTCGAGGGCCGGCTGTTCAACTGCGCCGTCGCGCTCCATCGCGGCCGCATCCTCGCCGCGGTGCCGAAGACCTATCTGCCGAACTACCGCGAGTTCTATGAGCGCCGCCAGTTCGCCTCGGGCGAGCGCGCCGGCGCGCTCTATATCGAGCTCTGCGGCCAGGAGGTGCCCTTCGGCACCGACATCCTGCTGACGGCGACCGATATCCCGGATCTCACCGTCCATATGGAGATCTGCGAGGACGTCTGGACGCCGATCCCGCCCTCCTCCTATGCGGCGCTGGCGGGCGCGACGCTGCTGCTGAACCTCTCCGCCAGCAACGTCACCATCGGCAAGTCGGAATGGCGCCACGCGCTCTGCAAGGCTCACTCCGGGCGCTGCATTGCCGCCTATGCCTATTCCGCCGCCGGCACCGGGGAATCGACCACCGATCTCGCCTGGGACGGGCAGGCGATGATCTACGAGAACGGCGCGCTGCTGGCCGAGGCGGCGCGCTTCGCCAGCGAGCCGCAGCTCATCCTCGCCGATATCGACCTCGAGCGGCTGGTGATGGACCGCATCCGCCAGAACACTTTTGGCGACAGCGCCGACATGCACCGCGACAGGCTGAGCTTCCGCCGCGTCGAGTTCGCGCTCGATCCCGACCGCCAGAGCGATCTCGGCCTCGCCCGCGCCGTCGAGCGCTTCCCCTTCGTGCCGAGCGACGACGCCAGGCTGAACGAGCTCTGCTTCGAGGCCTACAACATCCAGTCGCACGGCCTGCGCAAGCGGCTGGAAAGCACGCGCATCGACAAGGTGGTGATCGGCGTCTCCGGCGGCCTCGATTCGACGCAGGCCTTGATCGTCGCGGCCCATACCTTCGATGCGCTCGGCCTGCCCCGCGAAAACATCCTCGCCTATACGCTGCCCGCCTTCGCAACGAGCAAGGACACCAAGGACAATGCCTGGCGGCTGATGCGGGCGCTCGGCGTCGGGGCCGAGGAGATCGACATGACGCCGGCCTGCCGGCAGATGCTGGTCGATATCGGCCACCCCTTCGCCAAGGGCGAGCCCGTCTACGATATTACCTTTGAAAATGTGCAGGCGGGCGCGCGCACCTCCGTGCTCTTCCGACTCGCCAACCGGCACAATGCGCTGGTGATGGGCACCGGCGACCTCTCGGAGCTGGCGCTCGGCTGGTGCACCTATGGCGTTGGCGATCACATGTCGCATTACAACGTCAACGGCTCGGTACCGAAGACGCTGATCCAGCACCTGATCCGCTGGGTCGCCCAGTCCGGCCGCTTCGGCGAGGAGGCCTCGGCGGTGATGCTCGACATCCTCGCGACCGAGATCTCGCCCGAGCTGGTGCCGGGCGTGGGCGACAAGCCGGCGCAGAAGACCGAGGATTTCGTCGGTCCCTATGCGCTGCAGGATTTCAACCTGTTCTACACGACGCGCTACGGCTTCAGGCCCAGCAAGGTCGCCTTCCTCTCCGCGCATGCCTGGAGCGACGCCGGCAAGGGCGCCTGGCCGCCGAACATCGAGGCCGACAGGCGCGTCGCCTACGACCTGCCCACCATCAAGCGCTGGCTCGGCGTCTTCATCCGCCGCTTCTTCGAGACCAGCCAGTTCAAGCGCTCGGCCGTGCCGAACGGGCCGAAAGTCTCCTCCGGCGGCTCGCTCTCGCCGCGCGGCGACTGGCGCGCGCCCAGCGACGCCTCGGCCGCGCCCTGGCTCCGGGATTGGGAGCGGATTCCGGATTGAGCGCGAGGAAAGGGCGCGGGTGCGGGAGCTTGCGCCCTTTGGCGCCCTTGTCCCGGGCTCAGCTCGTCTCGGCTCAAAGGCGGCTGCGCCCGCCAGGGCCGTTCCCCGAATTGCCGAATGGCGCCAGGCTGTCGCTGCATCGCATCGTCGTTGCGCGGCCCGGCGGCCATGTCTCGAACACGCATGTCTCGAACACGCCTTCGGAGGCTGTTCAAACGCATCCGTGCCTGTGATTCGGCGGCCCGTAACCGCAGGCCCGCCATCGCTTCGATGCAGGCTTCTCGATGCGGGCTGCAGCTTGCTTGATCGGCCGCGTGACATCTTCAATATTTCCGGAATGGATTCCCGATTTGACAATGGGGCCGATAAGTCCCATGTTAGCAAAATCGATCTAGGCCGAACGAATTGGCCCCGCGCTTCATCGCGTATTGCTGACGAACTTCCTGCTCAAATCGAAACATGCGTTGCATAAGCGGCGTGTGAATGGTCGCTTTTACAGGAGGTCAGCATGGCCGGCGGCACTGTCAAATGGTTCAACACGGACAAGGGTTTTGGTTTCATTCAGCCGGAAGGCGGTGGCCAGGATGCCTTCGTCCATATCAGCGCGGTCGAGCGCGCCGGCCTGCGCATGCTTCAGGAAGGCCAGAAGGTCTCCTACGAGCTGGTGCAGGACAAGCGTTCCGGCAAGGTCTCTGCGGACAATCTCCAGGTCGAGTGAGACGGGATACCGTCCGGCGTGACGATCCTCGGATGCGGCGGTCGGATAGTCTGCCTGCTGCTCGATGGAACGGCGGATGGACGCGAAGGGTCGGGGTTCGCCCGGCCCTTTTTGTTTCCACCGAAGGAAAATCCAAATGCAGGTTCTGGTTCGCGACAACAATGTCGATCAGGCGCTACGCGTCCTCAAGAAGAAGATGCAGCGCGAAGGCGTGTTTCGCGAGATGAAGGCGCGCCGGGCCTATGAGAAGCCCTCCGAGCGGCGGACGCGCGAAAAGGGCGAAGCGATCCGCCGGGCTCGCAAGGCGGCGCGCAAGCAGGCCCAGCGTGAAGGATTGCTGCCGGCGCCGAAGCGTGTGGAGCGGCCCGCTCGTCCCGCCCGGCCGGCGCAGCAAGCCCAGTAAGCGGTCCTTTGCCACAGCTTGTACCGAAGGAGGTCGCAGTGTCGGGCACCAGGCTTTCACTGGAAGAGACTCAGTTGCGAGCGCAGAGCAGGGCGACCCTCGCTGCGCAACGCCGCGCCGAGGCCGAAACGGCTCTCGAGGCGTTGCGCGTCGAACAGGCGGCCATCCGCGAGCGTACGGCCCGATTGCGCGCCCTGCGGCTCGCGAAGGAGGCCGCCGATGCCGCGATCGCCGCGGCGAGCCCGCCGCCTGCGAAGCGGAGTGTCCGGGGCAAGCGAAGCACGGCCTGACCCGACACGACAGGAGGGCGGCCATGGCTACGGCCGTATGGCCGGGCCTGCCCCGTCGATGGGGTGTCACCGACCTGTTGGCGCGTTCGATCCGCTAGATCATGCGCCACCCGGACGCCCGGTTCCGGATCGTGACGACGTCGGACGAGCTGCCTCGGATGCGCGATGTGCGGCGCGGCCCTTCGCTGCGGCGGAGGCCGCGACGGTCGCCGGCGAGATGAATCTTCGCGGGCCCTGACGGCATGGCACGGCTGTCGCGCTCGCCGATTATTTTCCCGAAGGGGGGGCGTAACTTCAAATAGCCACAATGAGCTTCTAGCAAGGCCGGACCGATCGCAATGCTCGGATGGCCGCGCCGCAACCGGCGCTTTGCCTTCTTCTTTCATTCCTTCGCTCATCCGGCGCCGATTTGAGGCGCCCTGTTGCCGGCATCGCGTCAGGCAACCTTACAGGCCGCGCGGACAACGCGCCGCCACTGGACAGTTATGAAAAACAAGATCCCATACGAACACAAGAAAATCCCCCAGCAGAACGTTTCCGCTCCCGGGTCGTCGTCCCCGAAAGCCTCCCCGAACTGGAAACCCGAACCCTGCGGCCTTTCCCGCGAGGAGTTGCGCCGGATCGTCGCAAGGATCATGGGCTGAGGAGAGCGCAGCAAGGCGGGGCCTGCCTCGCCGCTCGCGCAACGCCCTTGCAGCGCGAAAAACAAAAGCCCGCGGCGCGAGCCGCGGGCTGATCGTTTCTGGCTTCGGAAGCCTCAGGCCGCGACCGCGGTCGGCTCCTTCTTCTCCCATTCCTCGCCCCAGATCATCACGGCGTGTCCCGGCGAGACCTCGCGGTACTGGCGCACCGGCGGCTCGTAGTCGGGCGCGCGCACCGGGCTCTTGATCTCGTCGTTGGAGACCGTGCGCTT
The DNA here is from genome assembly GCA_900466745.1 of Hyphomicrobiales bacterium. Lineage (GTDB taxonomy): Bacteria > Pseudomonadota > Alphaproteobacteria > Rhizobiales > Beijerinckiaceae > Allobosea > Allobosea minatitlanensis. The sequence continues at coordinate 24,347 of UBNE01000049.1, forward strand.
CTGCAGGCGCCGCGCCGGATCGGCGATCGGCACCGCCGCGAGCAGGCGCTTGGTGTAGGGATGCTGCGGGTTCTCGAAGATCGCCTCGCGCGGGCCGATCTCGACGATCTCGCCGAGATACATCACCGCGACGCGATGGCTGACGCGCTCCACCACCGCCATGTCGTGCGAGATGAAGAGATAGCCCAGCCCCATGCGCGCCTGCAGGTCGAGCATCAGGTTGACCACCTGCGCCTTGACCGAGACGTCGAGCGCCGAGACCGCCTCGTCCGCCACGATCAGCCTGGGCTCGACCGCGAGCGCGCGCGCGATGCAGATGCGCTGGCGCTGGCCGCCCGAGAATTCGTGCGGGAAGCGGTTGGCCATGTCGGGCGACAGGCCGACGCGCTTGAGCAGGTCGGCGACCTTGTCGCGCGCCTCGGAGCGGCTGGCGAGGTTGTTGATCAGCAGCGGCTCGGCGATGGCGGTGCCGACATTCATGCGCGGGTTGAGCGAGGCGAAGGGGTCCTGGAAGATCATCTGCATGCGCTTGCGCTGCTCGCGCAGGTCATGCTGGTTGAGCTTGAGGACATCGACGCCGTCGAGCAGCACCGAGCCGGAAAGCGGCTCGATCAGGCGCATCACCGAGCGGCCGGTGGTCGACTTGCCGCAGCCGGATTCGCCGACCAGCGCCAGCGTCTCGCCGGCCTTCAGGCTGAAGGAGACGTTCTCGACCGCGTGGACGCGGCCGCGGACCGAGGAGAGCAGGCCGCCGCGGATCTCGAAGCGGGTGGTCAGCCCCGCGACCTCCAGCACCGGGCGCTCGGCCTCCTTGACGGTGTCCGGCACCTCGGTCGGCACGTCGGATTCGCCGGTGTTGCGGTCGACGACGGGGAAGCGCATCGGCCGGGCCTTGCCGATCATCGAGCCGAGCTTCGGCACGGCCGAGAGCAGCGACTTGGTGTAGGGCTTCTGCGGGTTGCGGAAGATGTCGTCGGTCGAGCCGGTCTCGACCTGCTCGCCATTATACATTACCACCGTGCGGTCAGCGATCTCGGCGACCACGCCCATGTCGTGGGTGATGAACAGGACGGACATGCCCTCCTCGTCCTGCAGCGTCTTGATCAGCTCCAGGATCTGCGCCTGGATCGTCACGTCGAGCGCGGTCGTCGGCTCGTCGGCGATCAGCAGCTTGGGCTTGCAGGCCAGCGCCATCGCGATCATCACGCGCTGGCGCATGCCGCCCGAGAAGCGGTGCGGATATTCGTGGAAGCGCGACTTCGCCGCCGGGATGCGGACCTTCTCGAGCAGGCGGATCGTCTCGGCCTCGGCCTGCGAGCGCGACAGGCCGCGATGCAGGATCAGCGCCTCGGCGATCTGGAAGCCGATGGTCAGCACCGGGTTCAGCGAGGTCATCGGCTCCTGGAAGATCATCGCGATCTCGTTGCCGCGGATATGGCGCATCTCGGCGTCGGGCAGGGTCAGCAGCTCCTTGCCGTTGAGCTTGATCGAGCCCTCGATCTTGCTCGAGGCCGGCGGGTTGAGCCGCATGATCGAGAGCGCCGTGACGCTCTTGCCGGAGCCGGATTCGCCGACCACCGCCAGCGTCTCCTTCGGCATGATGTCGAAGGAGACGTTGCGGACGACCGACTTCCACTGGCCTTCGACGCGGAAGGAGGTGGAGAGGTTCGAGACGGAGAGGATCGGCGAGGTCATTTCAGGTCCTTCTCTGGAGCATTTTCAAGCGAGGCGGGCACCGGTTCGCCTGAAGAACCGAAGGTCCGCGTCAGCGAATATGCGTCAAACCAAAAACATGGCGCGGTTCCGGGAACGCGGAACCGCGCCCTCATCAGATCACGCGGCGCGGGTCGAGCGCGTCGCGCAAGCCGTCGCCGATGAAGTTGATCGACAGGACGGTCAGGAAGATGGCCGCACCCGGGAACAGGGCCCAGTGCGGGGCGGTGTCGAGCTGGTCCTTGGCGTCGAACAGCAGCCGTCCCCAGGTCGGGATGTCTGGCGGGAAGCCGAGGCCGAGGAAGGAGAGCGTCGATTCGGCGATGATCGCCGAGGAGACCTCGATGGTCGCGGCGACGATGACCGGGCCGAGCGCGTTGGGCAGGATATGGTTGACCATCTGCCGGAGCTTGGTCGCGCCCTGGGCGCGGGCGGCCTCGACGAACTCCTTCTCGCGCAGCGAGAGGAACTGGGCGCGCACCAGCCGCGCCACCGGCATCCAGCGCAGCCCGCCGATGACGACGACGATCAGCACGAAGACGCCGCCCTCGACGCCGAACACGGCCTTGAGCTGCTCGCGGAACAGATAGATCACCAGCAGCAGCAGCGGGAGCTGCGGCAGCGACAGGAACAGGTCCGTCACCCACATCAGGAACGGATCGACGATCTTGCGCGACATGCCGGCCAGAGCGCCGATGATGACGCCGACCGTGGTCGCCACGATCATCGCGGCGAGGCCGACGGCGAGCGAGATGCGGCCCCCGTACATCATCCGCGCCAGGATGTCCTGGCCGAGATCGTCGGTGCCGAAGGGATGCGCCCAGGACGGGCCCTGGAGCTGGGCCGAGAAGTCGATCTCGTTGATCGCGACCGGCCAGAGCCAGGGGCCGACGACGACGCCGAGGACCAGGAAGCCGAGGATGAAGCAGCTCGCCACGGCCAGCCGGTGGCGCTTGAAGCGCCGCCAGGTCTCGCGCCCCGGCGAGACCGCGGCCTTGGAGGCGGTCGCCGCCACGGTCGGCTCAGCTGAAGGAGATGCGAGGGTCGAGCCAGCCATAAAGGATATCCGCGATGAGATTGAACAGGACCACCAGGCAGGAGAAGACGAAGGTCACGGCCATGATCACAGGTGTGTCGTTGGCGAGGATCGCGTCGATCAGCAGCGAGCCGATGCCGGGGACGCGAAAGATCTGCTCGGTGACGAGCGCGCCCCCGAAGACGGCGGGCATCTGCAGGGCGACCAGCGTCACCACCGGGATCAGCGCGTTGCGGGTGATGTGGCGCAGCGTGACCTTGCGCTCGCTCAGGCCCTTGGCGCGGGCCGTGGTGACGTAGTCGAGCCGGATCACGTCGAGCACCGAGGAGCGCACATAGCGCGTATAGGAAGCCGCCTGGAACACGCCGAGCACGGTGATCGGCATGATCGCCTGGCGGAACATCTCCCAGTACCAGCGCCAGCCGGTGGCGGCGATGTCGGAGCGGTAGACGAAGGGGAACCAGTCGAGCGTCACCGAGAAGAGCAGGATGAAGAGCAGGCCGGTGAAGAAGGTCGGCAGCGAGAAGCCGACGAAGGCCAGCGTGTTGGCGATCTGGTCGAAGACCGAATAGGGCCGCGTCGCCGCGTAGATGCCGACCGGCAGGGCGATGCACAGCGCCAGGATCTGCGAGGAGCCGACGACGAAGAGCGTGGTCGGCAGGCGCTGCAGGATGAGCTGGTCGACATTGATGCGGCTGGCGAAGGAGAAGCCCCAGTCGCCCTGCGCCATCGCCGTCAGCCAGCGCATGTAGCGCACCCAGATCGGGTCGTTCAGGCCGAAGCTGGCGCGGATGGCCTCGCGCACCTCGGGCGGCACGTTCGGATTGGTCGCCATCTCCGAGAAGGGGTCGCCCGGCGCGAGCGCCAGGATCGTGAACAGGATCACGCTGATGCCGAGCAGGCTTGGAATGGCGATGAGAAGCCGCCGTATCAGATATGTCGCCATGAATTCGTCTCTATACAGGCGCGGCGAGGCCGCGGGGCGAACGCCGGTTGCAGCCGGCCAGCCCACCTGCCCTGTCGGGGGCCGGGGGGCAAGCCGGGGCAACCGCCCTTCGCACAGGGAATTGGGTGCGAAGGGCGTCCGAAGGTCAGCTCCGATACCAGGCCGCGAGGTTCCAGGTATCGACGTCCCAGCCGGAATGGTCGTGCGACAGGTTCGATGTCGCGGCCGCCACGCGGGTGCGCGACAGGATCGGCAGGATGACGTTGGCCTCGCAGAAGATCTCGTTGACCCTGATCAGCAGCGCGGCCCGCTTGGCCGGGTCGAGCTCCTTCTGCGCCGCCTTGTAGGCCTTGTCGGCCTCCGGGTCGGAATAGCGCGAGACGTTGCGCCCCAGCCACTTGTTCTCCTTGCTGGCTATCTCCCAGGAGACGAACTGGTTGAGGAAGCGCTCCGGATCGGGCTGGGGCTGCGTGGTCGTGTACATCTCGATGTCGGTGTACAGCTTGGTATAGGTGTCCGGGTTCGCCACGTCCGACGAGAAGAACACCGAGGCCGTGACCGATTTCAGCTCGAGATCGATGCCGGCGCGCTGGCAGGCCTGCTTGATGATCGCCTGCGTCTTCTGGCGCGGGGCGTTGATCGAGGTCTGGTAGACGTATTTGAGCTTCTTGCCGTCCTTCTCGCGGATGCCGTCGGAACCCTTCTTCCAGCCGGCCTCGTCGAGGATCTTGTTGGCCTTGTCGATGTTGAACTCGTATTTGAGCTTGGTCGACTTGAACTGCTTCGGCTCGTTGACGAAGCTCGCCGTCGCGGTGCCGCCGCGGCCATAGATGAACTTCTGGATCGAGTCGCGGTCGATCAGCAGGTTGATCGCCTGGCGCACGGCCGGGTCCGACAGCGTCGGATGCTTGGTCTTGATGCTGGAGCGCTCGCCGTCGACCTCGGTCCAGGGATCGGTCGTGTTGAGGATGATGAACTCGATGTCGCCGGAAGGCACGGCGCTGATCTTGCCGCGCCCGCCGGTCTCCATCCGCTTGAGGACCTCGTCCTCGACCTGCAGGTTCCAGGCGTAGTCGTATTCGCCGGTCTGCAGCACGGCGCGCGCCGCCGAGACGGCGTCGCCGCCGCCCTTGACCTCGAGCGTGTCGAAATACGGCTGGTTCTTGACGTGGTAGTCGGGATTGCGCTCGGCCGACACGATGTCGCCCGGCTTGAACTCGACGAATTTGTAGGCGCCCGTGCCGACCGGCTTCAGGTTCGCCGGGGCCTCGCGCGACTTGGCGCCCTTGTAATCGCCGAAATGATGTTTCGGGATGATCATGCCGGCGACGCCGACGAAGGGATCGGCCCAGAACGGCGTCGGCTCCTTGAAGATCACCTTGACGGTGTGGTCGTCGACCTTCTCGACGGTGATGTTGGTGTAGGCGCCGGTGGTGTAGGCGGCCGTTTCCGGATCCTTGGCGTATTCCCAGGTGAAGACGACGTCGTCCGCGGTCAGCGGCTTGCCGTCATGCCATTTCACGCCCTGCTTGATCTTCCAGGTCACGACCTTGCCGTCGGCGGAGAGGCCGCCATTGGCCTTGGTCGGCACTTCGGCGGCGAGCTGCGGGATGAGGTTGCCTTCCTTGTCCCAGCCGGCGAGCGGCTCGTAGAAGA
>UBNE01000010.1 GCA_900466745.1 Hyphomicrobiales bacterium
GTTAATTCCCGGAATCCGCATCGACTTCCGGATCGGCGGTAACAGGGCGTTCTACCTTCCCTCGCTCGACTATGTTCAAGTGCCGCCGCCGGCCGCCTACTTCGAGCCGATCAACTGGCACCGGACGGCGCTGCATGAACTCGGTCACGCCAGCGGCCATCGCAGCCGGCTGAACCGGAACCTCTCCGGCTCCTTTGGCTCGAAGCTCTATTCGGTCGAGGAAATCACGGCCGAGTTGATCTCCGCCTTCTGCTGCGCCTCGCTCGGCATCGTTCCGACCGTGCGCCATGCCGACTATATCGGTTCGTGGCTAGAGGTGCTGCGCGAGGACAACCGAGCCATTGTGCGCGCCGCCTCGCAGGCCAGCAAGGGCGCCGACTGGCTCCTGTCCTTCCTGCCGGATGCCGGCGGCCTCCACGCGGATGACGACATGCAGGAGGCGGCGTGATGAACGCGCTCGCCTTTCCCGGCTTCACGCCCGATGCAGAGCTCGCGGCCGATATTCGGCTGCGCGTTCTCAGCCTCGGCGCCGGCGTCCAGTCGACGACGCTAGCGCTGATGGCGGCCCATGGCGAGATCGGTCCCATGCCGGATTGCGCGATCTTCGCCGATACGGGCTGGGAGCCGAAGGCCGTCTATGAGCATCTGGCCTGGCTGCAATCGGCCAACGTCCTGCCGTTCCCCGTCCATATTATCTCCGCAGGCGACCTGCGCGCCGATCTCCTTGCCGGCGCGCGCGGCGAGCGCTGTGCCTCGATCCCCGCCTTCACGCGCAATGTCACCCCCGCCGGAACCGAGTTGCCGGTCTATGACGAGGACGAGGATGGCGATCTCGTCGTGGTCGGCGCGCGCATTCTCAGAACCGATCGCATCGGCGTCGGCATGATCCGCCGTCAATGCACCACCGACTACAAGATCGTGCCGATCCGGCGAAAGGTGCGCGAATTGCTCGGCATCGCCGGGCGTCGCTCGCCCCCATCGCCGATCGCGGAGCAATGGATCGGGATTTCGCTCGACGAGGCGCTACGCATGAAGCCGTCGTTCGAGACGTGGCAGCTCAACCGCTGGCCGCTCATCGAGCGCGGAATGACGCGCCAGGACTGCCTGCGCTGGCTGGAACGTCACGACTATTCGATCCCGCCCAAGAGCGCCTGCATCGGCTGTCCCTATCATTCGGATGCGGCCTGGCGGCGTCTGCGCGACCATGATGCCGAGGCGTGGGAGGACGCTGTGGCGATCGACGCAGCGATCCGCACCGGCTTCCGGGGCATCCGCGGCGAACTCTATCTCCACCGCTCCGCTGTTCCGCTCGGTGAAGCCGACTTGGCGACGGAGGCCGATCACGGCCAGCTCGACCTCTGGCAGAACGAATGCGAGGGCATGTGCGGACTCTGATTGGCCAAGTTGAAGGAATGGCCGGGAGAGCGGCTTTGCGGCCGTGCGTCCCCTTCAGCCGATTGCGTGGCGCTGCCCTCCAGAGGAAGAGGGCGGCGCTTCGCTTCGTGACGGATTGAGATCCGAGAGAGAGCCTCCCGGAGTCCGTCATGGAGTGAAGACCATGGCCAAGGCCGCTACCCGCAAGAAGAAGCCCGTTGTCGCAATGATCGAGTTTTCCCGCTCGCGCGATATTCCCTTCAACCGGATCAGGCTGTCGGAGAGCAACGTCCGCGAAATCGACGTCGAAGACGGTCTCGATGAGCTGACCCATGACATCGACCGCCGCGAAGATCTCGTGATGGGCCTCAATGTTCGCGCGATCCTCGACGATGCCGGCGCCGAGACCGGCGATTTCGAAACCCCGGCCGGCGGCCGGCGCTACCGCGCGATCGCCCGCCTGGTCGCGGCAGGCCGCTTCCCCGAAGACGGTCTCGTGCCGTGCCTGGTCAAGAAGGCCAACGCCAAGACCTCGGCCGTCGATGATTCCTATGCCGAGAACGTCATCCGGATGGCGCTGCATCCGCTCGACCAGTTCAAGGCGTTCAAGCGCATGGTCGACGGCGGCATGTCCAAGGAGGAAGTCGCCGACGCCTATCGCACCACACCGCGCTACATCGCGCAGCGGCTGCGCCTTGCCCGCGTGGCGCCGTCGCTGCTCGACGCCTATGCACGCGCCGAGATGACCCTGGCGATGCTGGAGGCGTTCACCGTCAACCCCGATCATGCCCGTCAGGAGCAGGTCTGGGAGGCGATCCAGCGTTCGCACAACCGCCAGCCCTGGTATATCCGCGATCTCCTGACCGAGACCACGGTTCCGATCGACGACAAGCGCGCGCAGTTCGTCGGCGTCGAAGCCTATGAACAGGCCGGCGGCGTGATGCTCCGCGATCTTTTCTCCGACGAGGACGAAGGCTGGCTGGAAAATCCCGCGCTGCTCGATCGGCTGGTCTCGGACAAGCTGAAGGTCATCGCTGATGAAGTCGCGGCGGAGGGCTGGAAGTGGATCGAGGTCGATACCGATCTGCCCTATGGCCATGATCGCGGCCTTCGCGTCCTGACCGCTACGTTCGCCGATCTCAGCGAGGAGGAGCGCGCCGCCCGCGAGGCGCTGCGCGAGGAGTATGAGCGGCTCGAGGCGGAACACGCCGATTGCGACGAGCTGCCCGACGACATCGATGCGCGTCTCGGCGAGATCGAGGCCGCGCTGGACGCCTTCGAGAACCGTCCGGCGATCTATGATGCTGCCGAGATTGCCCGTGCGGGCGTCTTCATCAGCATCGACCGCGCTGGCGAACTCGTCGTCGCGCGCGGCTATGTCCGCCCCGAGGACGAGGCACCCGTTGCCGTCGACGGTGAGGATGATGCCGGCGATGGCGAGCCCGGTGCGGAAAGCGCGGTTGCGGCCCAGGCCGGCGTGCAGCGCGCGGTTATCACCCTCGGCGGCGAGCCGGTGGACGCGGAGGACGACGAGGATGACGCGATCAAGCCGCTTCCCGAACGGCTGGTGATCGAACTCACTGCCCATCGCACGCTCGCGCTCCACGAGGCGCTTGCCAACAATCCGCATGTGGCGATGACGGCGCTCCTGCATCGCATGGTGATGGAGCGCTATCACTACGCGGCGCCGACCGGCTGCCTGGAGATCTCCGTGCGTCAGCAGCGTTTCGGGGTGCAGGGCGCCGATCTCAGCGACACGCCCTCGGCCAAGGCCATCGACGAGCGCTTCGCCGCCTGGAAGGCCGATATGCCCACCGACGAAGGCACGCTCTGGGACTGGATCGCCGCGCTCGACGAGGCGAGCCGCATGGCGCTGCTCGCCCATTGCGTCAGCTATGGCGTCAACGCCCTCTACGAGCGGCCGAACCCGCACAGCGGTTCGGGCGTATCGCAGTTCGGCCTGGATCGCCGCCTGTCGGGCGCGGATCGCATCGCGCGCGCGACCGGCTTCGACATGGTGGCCGATGGCGGCTGGAGACCCACGGTCGATAACTATCTCGGCCGCGTCACCAAGCCCCGCATCCTCGAAGCCGTCCGCGAAGGCGCGGGCGAGCGCGCCGCCCAGCTCATCAGCCATCTGAAGAAGGGCGACATGGCGAAGGAGGCCGAGCGCCTGCTGGCCGAAACCGGCTGGCTGCCCGAGCCGCTGCGCCTGGTCGAACTCGACGGTGACGCCGCGGACGCTGGCGATGCCGGCGACGTCGAGTCGCTGCCGGACTTCCTGGCAGGCGACGGCGACGAGGACGAAGCCGCTGAAGCCGAAGATGAGCACGTCGCTCTCGTCGCGGCCGAATGATCGAAACATGCGCCCCATCATCCCGTGGGGCGCATTTTTCATGCTGGCCAAGGCCACCTTCCCAGAGTGGAGAGAGGCAGAGGCCGGACGGCCTGGCCGTGACGGGTTACGAGGTGGAGGAGAGGCTTCCGCCGACCGTCGCGGAGTAAATCCCATGACCCATTCCCGCCAATCCCACGCCGCCCCGATCGGCGCCATTCTCGCCCGCCACGTCCTGCCGACCCTGCAGAGCGCACAATTCCCGTTGCGCATCTCCTGCATCGGCACCGCCAGCTACGAGGGCAGCAATGAAGCCGATGGTTTCGACCATATTGTCGTCATCGGCGAATGCCCGTCGCCCGAAGAGGCCATGTCGCTCGCCGGCCGCCGTCTCGCAGGCGGCAACATCCATATCGGAACCGACGACATGCTGCGCTTGCGCCCGCGTATGATCGTCATTCAGGACTGCGATCAGGGCCTAGTTCTCGCCGGAACGATCCGGGCCGGGATCATCCTCTGGCAGCAGCCGGTCGCATCCGACGCCGAGGCCCGCCAGATCGAGACCGAGGCCAGCAAGCTGCGCGGCGCGGCCTTCGCCGCGGCCGGTCGCGGCGAGCACGGCCCGGCTCGCGACTACCGCTACCGCGCCGGCCAGCTTGAGGCGCGGCTGGTCGATGCGCTCTGGCGCGAGACCGCCGCCGAGCTTCTGCGATTGCCGCTTGCCGCCTGACTTCCCGCCACGCTCTTTCATCCATTCGACCCGGCCATGCGCCGGGTTTCGTCGTTTCAGGAGGCTGTCATGGCCGAATATTCCACCCGCTTTTCCTGCCTGCTCGATGTCGGCACGCCCGACAATGCCGCTCGCGCGCTCGAACTCTACAACAGGCTCGCCGCCGAGAATGCCGCCGAAGACCCGCCATCGGAAAGCTTTCTCCTGTCGATCGAACCCGAGCATGGCGGCACGCAACTCTGGATGCGCGACGATGCCACTGGCGATCCCGCGCATGTCATCCGGTTCGTCCAGCGATGCGCGTCGGCGTTCGGTCTTTCGGGCCGCTGGGGCTTCCAATATGCCAATACCTGTTCGCGGCCGCGCCTCGACGGCTTCGGCGGCGGCGCGCATGTCCTCGATCTCGCCACCGGCGAAACCATCGCCTGGATCTACACCGATGGCTGGCTTGCCCAGGTTCTCGATGGAGGCGCCCCCGATTCCTGAGATCATCGAAACGCCCTCTATCGGCTCGACGAGCTTTCCGATGACGCCAAGGACAATGCGCGGGCCTCGTATCGTGAAGTCTGTTTCGACCACGATCGGTATGAAACCGTCTCGGGGATTTCCAGCGAATCGCGGAAATCCTGGGCATCTCCCTCAAAACTCGGCTCGGCCGCCTCATGCTGGATCGCCTACCTCGCCGGATGGAAGCCGCGCGGAGAGCTGGATTTCCTTGTATAATGGTGAGGTCGCCCCAACCTTGCAGGCAGGTGCGCAGAGAAACACTACGGGCCGCCGATGCGCTTGCAGTGCATAGCCTAGAACGACGAAGCGGAGAACTACATCTACTCCATATCCCTCTAGAATCCTCTTTTGCGACAACGAGGTGAAATGCTCCTTTTGCTGGACGATGAAGCCTCACAGCCTGAAAATACGGTCCCGCCATGTCTGGATCGTCGCTGACGAATCCATGATCATCGCCCCCGCCTGCAAACCTGCAGGCGGGCGCTTTCATATCGGCCGGGCCTGCTTCTCACCCTCCGACACATGGAGCGCCTGGCCTGCGGAGAAAAGAGACCCTGTCGCTATCGGTCGGACTCCGTCCGAGGCATCGCGCAGAAGAAACAGAACGTCGAGGCCGAGGCGGCGGGCAACCTCAGCCCCGGACGTCGGACCGAGAACCATCAACGCGGTCGCCCAGGCATCGGCTTCAGCACAGGTTCGCGCGACGACCGTGACCGAAGCGGGCGACGACAGTAGCGGCGCACCGCGGCGCGGATTCATGGTGTGCGAGAGACGGCGACCGTTCACGACGGTCCAATGCCGGTAATCGCCAGAGGTGGCGACCGCAGCCTCCTGCAAGGCGAGGACGGAGTGCGGCGCTCGACGGGCCGCGTCGGGACCTTCTACGGCAATGTTCCACGGTTCACCATCGGGGCGCAGACCGAGCGCCCTCATCTCGCCGTCAATTCCCACGAGGCCGGAAGTTATGCCGAAGCGCCCGAGGATCGCGACCAGCCGGTCGACGCCATATCCCTTGGCAATGCCGTTGAGGTCGATCGTGATCGGCGCGCGCTTGCGCACCGCCGCGCAAACAGGATCGAGCTCGAGCGCCACATGGGCGGGTTGGCGCGATGTCGCGAGTGCCTTCCGGATCAGGGCCCGGTCGGCCGCTTGCGGGCCAAAACCCCAGGCAACGACCGCATCGCCCACGCCGATATCGAAAGCTCCGCCCGACGCACGGCCGATTTCGAGCGCAAGATGCAGAACGTCTGCCAGACGCGCCGGCACATCGATCCAGTCGCCGACAAGACCGGCGTTCAACCTCATCAGAGCGCTGTCGGGCTTCCAGGTGGACATCTGCGCGTCCACCTCGTCCATTTCCGCCTGAAGAGCATGCCGAACCGGCTCCGGATCAAACCCTGCCTCCGTGTAGAACAGCGCCGACCAGCGTGTTCCCATAGTTGGTCCGTTGAGCGCGTGCCTGATCGGATCAGTAGACGTCTTCGACATAGCGTCCCTCCGCCTTGAGCAGGGCCGGCGTCAATCCGGCCGGCGCGAGAATCTCGGCAAGCGCCGCCGAAACGCCGACGGCCATATCCCGCCCACCACAGACCATGATGCGCGCGCCGCCGCGGATCAGGGCCGCGATCTGGGCGGCGTCCTCAAGAAGGGCGTGCTGGACATAGCGCGGCATCCGCCCGCGCGAGCAGGCCCCGACGAGCCGGCGAAGACGTCCTTCGCGATGCCAGCGCGTCAGTTCGTCCTTGTAGAGGAAATCACTGGCAGGATGACGCATTCCGAAGAACAGGTGGATCGGACGGCGACGCGCATTGGCGCGCACGAAGCCCGCCAGCGGCCCTATCCCTGTTCCAGCTCCGATCAGGATCAGCGGTGTCTTGCTCCTGCCGGCATGGAAGCCGGGATTGGTTCGGATGAATGCGCGAACGGCACATCCTGGCTCCAGATTGAAGAGCTGCCCGGAACAGAGCCCCGCCGGATGCTTCTTCACGACGATCTCGATGAAGCCATCGCGCCGTCCCGAAGCCAGCGAGTAGAACCGGGGAACGGACGAGCCCTCGGGCAGCACGCCGAGAAGATCGCCTGCCGAAAACCGGTCGAAGCCACGCCCGGCCAACCGATGCCAGAACGGGACTTTGGGCAGCGCGAACCGCAGGATCACTGTCGGAGCTTGCACCTCCGCGCCATATTCGCGTCGCGAAACGAGGGTCAGTGGGGAGGCCGCCGGCAAGGCTAGCCGATGGACAAGCTCCAGCCCGATCCCCATCGCCTCGCCCAGCGATCGTCCCCAACGGGCAAAATCCTGCGGCGACTGCCGGTCGACGGTTTCGTATGGGATGAGCGTGCTCCACCCTCGCGCCTCGGCGGCCCTCGCAACGACCTGGGCAAAAGCGCAGTAGGCCGGGAAGCTGCGGTCACCGAAGCCGAGCACGGCGATCGGAATGGTTGGCTCTACCGGCAGGGTTTGCAGGCGATCGAGAAACCCCCGCGCCGAAGCGGGCGCATCGCCATCGCCATAGGTTGCCGCAAGAATGAGAACGCGCCGGGCATGCCGGTAGCGTTCAGGATCGAATGACGACATCGGCGCGGTGTGAACCGCCTGCCCGAGCTTCGTCAGCGCGGCGTGCAGTGTCGCAGCGAAGCTCCATGTGCTGCCGCTCTCGCTGCCGACAAGCAGGATCGTTTCCGCACGTCCAGCCGTTACATTGCCGTGAATCCGTGGCCGCCCGCGCCGACCCGCCAGCCACAGGATGAGGCCGGTGCCCGCCATCGCCGGCACGCCGAGCGCCATCATGCCGAGCACGAGGCCCAAGGTGGCCGCGCCTCGACCGGTATGCAGCATATAGATAGTCTCCGAGAGACGCTGCCATCCGGTCAGGTCGCTCCAGGCCAGCAGCACGCCGGTGCCCTGATCCAGATAGCCCGTGCCGCGATCCGTCTTCAGCGTGAAGACATCCGTCGCATCGGCCGGATCGGGAAACGCCAGGCTGCGCAGTTCGGTGACCGGTGTCCGTTTCAGCAGATCCATATGCGATGCGGCCATGCCGGTCCGGCCGCTCGCCTCGATGTGGGCGACGGGAGATGTGGCCGCGTCGGGAAGGAGATCGAATGTCGACGCCGTCATCCACAATGCGGTGGCCGAGGACAAGACGAGGCCTGCGACGGCGACGCGCGCGATCTCGACATGCAATCTTCCGGCGAGCGGCCCGCGTATCGGCGCGAACCATCGCCGCCAGCCGCCGGCCCTGCGGGCGACGAGCATAGTGCCGGACACAGCCAAGACCAGCATGGCGGCAGCGCCCACTGCCGCTGCGATACGCCCGCCGTCACCGAGAAAGAGCGACCGGTGCAGACCGGTAAGCCACTGCTCGACGGCATTCGGATCGCTGGAGGCGACACCCAGCCCTGTTGCGGGATCGATGATGGCGGCCTGAGGCGCCCCACCCTCAAACCAGTAGGCGGTGATCTTGCCGGAGGGCGCGCGACGTATCTGTTCTATTTGAGGGTGGATGGCGAGGATACGTCCGGCCAGCGTCCCGACGGAAAGCCCTGCCTCGGCCTGCGGGGCGGACAACCGTTCGGCGGCGGGAAACAGCGAGAGTGCTGCACCGCTAAGGCTCAAGACCAGCAGAAAAAGAGCGGCCAGAAGGCCTGGCCAGCGATGGATGACACGGATCATGTCGTCCACCGCCTAGAAGGAGTAGGCAACGGTCGAGACGTAGCGTCGACCGCGAACGGTCGTCTTCGTGCCCGCAGTGGTCAGGGGAACGGCGACCTCGTTGGGGCTGTCACGCATGTCCTCCACGGCTGCGTCGACATGCAGCGTGTAACCTGCGTCGAAAAGCGCATCGGCAAGGTCGAGCGAGATCTCCAGCGTGCGCCCCGCACCGACGCTAGCGCCGGTAATGCCGTCGATACCGGCGCGGCCGCCAGTGGCGCGATACCAGCCCGATAGATGCTCGTAATATTTGGACTTGCCGCCAGCGACCCAGAGCGTGCCGGCATATTTGCCCTGGGGATCGGTGACGTAGAGCGCGAGATAGGCGCCGTCGCCGCCATAGTTGGTCAGCGTTGTGTTCAATGTCACCGGCCGGGCCATGGCGAGGCCAGGGAACGTGAGGGCGGTTGTCATGGCGAGAGCTGCGAGAAGCGATTTCATGTCGGCTTGCCTTTTGCGAGGAAACGGTGTCCGGGTCATCGCAGAGCGCCGACCCGTCCTCGTCACTGTGGCGAAGCCGCCTGAGAGCTGCCTGACGGTCATCGGGATTTTCCGTCAGCACTTCGTCAGGAAACATCGGACACGGTCAGGTCCGCAGCAGATGCAGGAGCGGCCGGCCTGTCGGCAGGCCAGCCGCGAAAACTCCGGGGACTGAACAAGGCCGCAGCGAATGTCGCCGCGTCAGCGTGGGGACATCCGCTGCAGCGTCCCGTCGCGCAGGACGTACTGGTGCCAGACCGCCATCGCGGCATGCAGTCCGGCAAGGTAGAGGATGATCGTGCCGGCATTCTCATGAATGTCCGCAATCAGGCCCGGTGCGCCCTGCACCCGCTCGGTGATCGCCGGAAGCTGGAAGCCGAAGAAGGAAACGGGAACACCGAGGCGCGAGGCGGCGTACCAGCCGCTCAACGGCAGGGCAATGAGGAACAGATACAGCAGCGCATGTCCGGCTTTGGCGGCAAGGGCGAGACGGCCATTGGACTGCGGCGCTTCCGGGGTTCCGCCCACAAGGCGCAGGATCAAGCGCGGAAGCACCAGGACGAGCACGGCCAACCCGAACGAGAAATGCAGCAAGGGCGGGTTTTCGGCCATATGACGGCCTCCCGTCGAGGTCAGCCAGGCCCCGAGGATCAGCAAGGCCGTCAGCCAGTGGATGACGATCATTCTTCTGGAATAACGGGCCGGATCATGAGGCATGGCGGAATCTCCTTGCGACGGTCGCAGTGCTTGAGCGACAGCGAGATGGGATTGCTACTTGATGGTGGTCTTGGGCCGCACGGTCGTCCCGAGCAGGGTGTTGGAGGATGTTCCGCCTACGGCGTCGTTCTCCGAGGCTGGCGGCCGCTGACGCCTCGATCCGTGACGGTCGTCATCGCGATCCCTGTGCCGGAACTTGACGATTTCGAGGGTTTCCGGATCGACCTTGGCCTTGAAGGTGAGGCCGTTCCGGTCGGTTCCCCGGATTTCGTAACAGCCGTCGTCGATCTTGATCCTGGCAACGGTCCAGCCTTGACCGGCGGCCATTGTTTCGACCGCTTCCCGCGGCTTCCATCGATCCATCGAGACATGGCAATCGCCGTCGTCAGCCTTGGCGATACCGGGACCGGAAAACGCCAGAACGAGGATCGCGGCCAGCAAATGTTTCATCGTTTCATTGTTCCTGATCAACGCGCTTTCGGGGGGAACCATGGCACGCTCTCCTGACGAACGCCTGAAGCAGCGATGGGGCGGTCTTCAGCAAACCGACAGCATCGGACGCTAGGCAGGCGGATGGCGAGAGGGGTGACCCTGGGATGAGAGTTCTACTGATCGAAGACGATGCAATCCTCGGAAAGGCCGTGCGCGAGCAGGTCGCGGCTCTCCACTCGGTGGACTGGGTGACACGGCTCGATGCGGCGCGCGAACATCTCCAAAGCGCGGCATACGATCTCATCCTGCTCGACCTGATGCTCCCGGACGGATTGGGCATTGCCTTTCTCAAAAAGCTTCGAGCCGAGGGCAGCGTGACGCCGGTCATCATCCTGACGGCGCTCGACCAGATCTCCGACCGCATCGCGGGCCTTGATGCCGGCGCCGACGACTACATGATCAAGCCGTTCGATCTGTCGGAACTCTCCTCGCGGCTGAATGCGGTGGCGCGGCGATACAGCGGCAACCCGAATCCTCTCATCGAGATCGGCGACCTGCGCATCGATCTCGCCGCCCGGACCGTGATGCACGGCGCGCGCCCTGTCGAGCTTACCGGGCGCGAATGGGCGCTGTTCGAAGCATTTCTGCAGCGGCCCGGCATCGCGATGACCAAGGCACAGCTCGAAGACCGGCTCTATGCGTTCGGCGCCGAGGTCGAGAGCAATACGATCGAGGTTCACGTTAGCAGACTGCGCAAGAAGCTCGGCCACGGCGTGATCGATACGGTGCGGGGCATCGGGTATCGCCTTGGAACGGCAAGATGAAGCGGCCCAGGAGCCTGCAATGGCGGCTCTCGCTATGGCTGGGGCTGGGGCTGACGGTGTTGTGGGCGCTTGCCGCTGTCGTGACCGCGCAGATGCTGCGCCATGAAATGGACGAGGTGTTCGACAGCGCCCTCGAAGAGACGGCGCAACGCATCCTGCCGCTTGCGGCGATCGAGATCATCGGCCGCGATGCCGACGACACCGAACAGCGCGTTGCCACGCTCCGCCAGCACGACGAGTATTTCACCTATGTCGTGCACGATGCCGCGGGCAAGGTTCTGCTGCGATCGCACAGCGCCGATCTCGCGGCATTCCCGCCGTTTTCCGGAATGGGCTTTGCCACGACACAGACACACCGTCTCTACTCCGACGCGACCCTCCAGCAGAATCTGACCATCACCATCGCGGAGCCCCTGTCGCATCGCCGGATGACCGCCGGGCGACTGTTGCTCGGGCTGAGCCTGCCGCTGGCCGTCATTGTCCCGCTCGGCTTGATCGGCATCTGGGTCATTGTCCGGCTGTCCATGACCCCGGTTCGGACCTTCCGCTCGCAGATCGAGGCGCGCGGCGGCGGTGATCTGACACCCATCGACGCGGAGGACCTGCCCTCGGAGATCGGCCCCGTCGCCAAAGCGGTCAACCACCTCCTGGACCGATTGACGCGTACCTTGCAGGCCGAGCGCAGCCTGGCGGCCAAATCGGCCCATGAGCTGCGGACACCGGTGGCTGCTGCACTGGCGCAGGCGCAGCGCATGATCGCGCAAGCGCCGGACGACGCCACGCGCGAGCGCGCCGAGGATATGCAGACCGCCTTGCGGCGCCTTTCCCGCCTCACCGAGAAACTCATGCAACTGGCGAGAGCCGAGGGCGGACGCCTTCTCGCCGAGGCGCCGGTCGAGATCGGCGCCATCCTGCGGATGGTTGTGAGCGAATTCGACGGGCAGGCCGAGACTGCAGGGCGCATCGACCTGACACTGCCAGACGCGCCGGTATTCGCAAGCATCGACGCCGACGCCTTCGCCATCCTGGCCCGGAACCTGATCGAAAACGCCCTCAAGCATGGCGTGCGGGACGAACCGGTCGCCGTCACCTTGTCGGCAGACGGCTGTCTGCGCGTCACGAACGCCGGCCCGGTCGTGCCTTCCGCAGTGCTTGCGCGGCTGAGCGAGCCCTTCGAGCGCGGTCAGGCTCTGGTGAGGGGGGCCGGCCTGGGGCTCGCCATCGCCCGGACCATTGCTGCCGGAACAAATGGACGGATAGAGCTCCAATCTCCCGCAAGCGGCAGGATTGACGGGTTTGAGGCAAGGTTCTTCATAGACAAATGATCATCGACATCGACGCCAGATGCTGAAAGGCAACTCGGGAGACCATGGACACTGACGCCCTGCTCAGCCGCCTTGCGGTATCGCTTTCGATCGGTCTGCTGATCGGCCTGGAGCGTGGATGGCGTACCCGCAACGAGGAAGACCATCTGCGCGCGGCAGGTCTACGAACGTTCGCGCTGACCGGTCTCACCGGCGGCATTACCGGCGCCCTGGCCCGGCAGTTCGACTCTGGCCTCGTGATCGGTCTTGTTTTCCTCGGGTTCACCGCGGCATTCGCCTCCTACCACTGGCTCGAAGCGCGGGCCGAGCGAAATTACAGCGCGACATCCGTCGTCGCCGGCATAGCCACGTTCCTGCTGGGAACGCTTGCCGTCGTCGGCGACCTTGCAGCCGCCATCGCCGGGGCTGTTGCCACGGCTGTGCTGCTTGCCCTGCGCGAGCCGTTGCATCGTTGGGTCGCGTCGCTGAGCTGGAATGAGATCCGGTCGGGCCTGACGCTTCTGGCAATGACCTTTCTCATGCTGCCGATCCTGCCGAACAGGCCGGTCGATCCCTGGGGCACCGTCAATCCATATGAGATCTGGTTGCTGACCATCCTGATCGCCGCGGTCTCCTTCACCGGCTACGTCGCCGTCCGCGTGTTCGGGGACCGGCTTGGCGTCCTGATGACGGCGATTGCGGGCGGGCTCGCCTCTTCGACAGCGACGACCTTGACGCTGGCAAGGCTTGCCCGCCGGCACCCTGAGTCCAGCACGCTGCTTTCCTGTGGCGTGCTTCTTTCCGGCTTGACCATGATCATCCGCGTTGCAGTCGTGGCGACGGCCTTGAACCCAAGCTTGCTTCCGCATCTCAAATGGCCATTGCTCATCGGCGGTGGCGTGCTCGCCATCGGCGCCGGGCTCCTGCTGCGACAAAGTCGCGGCTCCTCCGAACAGCCGGAACTTACGATCACCAACCCGCTGGAATTAGCGCCTGCCCTGAAAATGGGGACACTCATCACCGTGGTCATGGTGGTGTCGCATCTGCTTCAGCAGTCGTTCGGGAATGCGGGCGTTCTGGTGACCGCCGCCGCTTCGGGCATCGCTGATGTGGATGCGATTTCGATCTCCATGGCCCGCCTGGCGTCGCATTCGATCGAGCCCGGTCTTGCGGCAGATGCGATCCTGATCGCCGTGGCCATGAATACACTTGTCAAAGCCGTGATGGCGGCATGGGTCGGAGGCTCAAGGATCGGCGGGCGCGTCGGCGCCCTTAGCGTGCTCGGCCTTGCGGCCGGCGTGGCAGCGTCTCTGTATATTGACCGTTTGTGAACTGAGGCCCGCCAACCAACAACTTTGCCAGGGCCTGAATGCAATTCGGCATGCCGCCGAGCACGAAAGCACGATGACCGCTCGATCAGGGTGCGGTGGGCGACGTTGCCCGCGATCCAAGCGTGCCGTCTGTTCGAGTTGAGAGATCAGATTGGCGAGAGCGGTTGACGCTCCCGTCGAGAGTGCGAATCCTGTCCGACAGGAGGCGCAAGCCATTTAGCACGACCAGAACGGTACCGCCTTCGTGTCCGATCACCGCGAGCGGAAGCGGCAGGTCGAAGAACAGGCCGCCGGTCACAAGCAGCAGCATGGCGCCGATCGCGACGACGAGATTCTGTCGGATGATGACGGCCGTCCGCCGTGCCAGCCGGTGCGCATCGGCCAGCTTCTTCATGTCTTCCGACAACAGGGCGACGTCGGCGGCCTGCAGTGCGACATCCGACCCCGCCGCTCCCATCGCGATGCCGACGTCGGCGCGAGCCAATGCGGCGGCATCGTTGACGCCATCGCCGACGAAAGCGACCTTGCCATCACGCGCGAGGTCGCCGACCTGAAGCACCTTGTCCTGCGGCAGCATCTCGGCATGAACCTCGCCGGGCGCAAGGCCAAGTTCCGCACCGATGCGCAAGGCCACCGGCCTGCGGTCGCCGGTCATCATGACGATGCGGTTGACGCCACCGGCGCGAAGCGCGGCCAGCGCCGGGGCTGAGCTGGCTCTTGCTTCGTCCGCAACGCTGACCGCCCCAAGAACGGTCGCACCGCGCCCGAGATAGACCACGGTCTGAGAACTGTCGGCGAGTTCACGGAACGCCGGATCATCGACGGAGGCGCCCATATCCTCGACGAGATGAGCGTTGCCGGCCCATATCGGGCCGAAGGCATCGTAGCCGACGATGCCGGCGCTCGGATGCGACGTCACGTCCACAACCTCAGTCGGCTCAACGCCATGAACCAGGGCTTCACGGCGGATGGCGGCAGCGATGTGATGCTCGGAATGCGCTTCCAGCCCGGCAAGGAGCGAAAGGAAACGGCGATCCTCACCATCCAGGGCGACAATGCGCGTGACCTCCGCACGTCCATTGGTCAGGGTCCCGGTCTTGTCGAAGGCGAAGGTATCGACAGCGGCGAGCGTTTCGAGCGCACCGCCCCCCTTGAACAGCACGCCGCCTCGCGCCGCGGCGGAGAGCGCCGACAGGATCGCGGCGGGGACAGATATGACGATCGCGCAGGGACTGGCGGCGACCAGCAGCGTCGCGGCCTTGTAGAGGGCCTGTTCCCAGTCGCGGCCAAGCCAATAGAAGACCGCAAGGGCCAGAGCAGAGCCCAACAGGACACCGACGGTATATCGCTGGCCAAACCACGCGCTGAAGCGCTCGGATGGCGCCTTCGCTTCCTGCGCTTCGGTGACGAGCTGGATCATGCGCGCGATCGTGCTGTCGCCGACCGTCCTGGTGACGGTCACGTCAAGGACTCCGTCAAGATTAACCGTCGCCTCGAAGACCTGCTCGCCCGGTTCCTTGGAGACTGGCATCGACTCGCCGGTGATATTGGCCTCGTCGATACCGCCGCGACCATGCAGGATCACACCGTCGGTCGGCACCCGTGCGCCTGGACGCAGCACCACCACATCGCCGATGGCAAGCTCCGCAGCAGGAACCTCTTCCGTGGTGCCGTCCTCTCCTTTGCGGAAAGCTGTCTCCGGCCGGAGCGCCATGAGCGCCTCAACAGCCCGGCGCGCGCGTCCCAATGCCTGGTGCTCAAGCGTGGTCGACACGCTGAAAAGCGTCAGCAGCACCGCGCCTTCGAACGGCGCCCCGACGATCGCCGCCGCCACGGCCGCGACGACCATCAGAAGATCGATGTCGAGGATATGATCGCGCCACAACGCCGTCAGGGCGCTCCAGGTGGCGGGAAGCCCGCCGGCCAAATAGACCATCGCCAGACCGGGCGATCTTAGAATGGAAAGCCCTTCCGCCGGCGGCCAGGTCCCGACGACGGCCAGCATCATCCCGAAGACCGCAATTGCCGACATGACGGTCTGGAAATCGAACGACACGCGTTTCATCGCTACACCGCCCGGCCGATCAGGGAGCCGATCAAGGCGGTCGAGGCCATCGCGACGGCACCCCAGAACACCACGCGGATGGTCGGTTTCCAGATGCTGGCGCCGCCCGCCCGTGCCCCGATTGCGCCGAGGATGGCAAGACCGATGAGGCAAGCAAGGGATACGGTCCATGCAGCCGTTCCGGCCGGCGCGAGCAGAGCGACCATCAACGGCAAAGCCGCACCCGCCGCAAACGTGACCGCCGAGGTCAGCGCGGCTTGAACCGGTCTTGCCATCACATGGCTCGCCAATCCGAGTTCGTCCCGTGCATGGGCTTCGAAGGCATCCTTCGCCATCATTTGTTCAGCGACCTGTCGCGCCAGCTCCGGGTCCACGCCGCGCTGTTCATAGATCGCGGCGAGTTCGGCCAGCTCGGCCTCCGGCTGCGTCGCCAGTTCGTGCCGTTCCCGCGCCATGTCGGCTTCCTCGGTATCGGCCTGCGAACTGACCGACACATATTCGCCCGCGGCCATCGACATCGCCCCGGCCACGAGCCCGGCAACACCGGCCACAAGAATCTCATGTGAGGCGTTGGTCGCCGCGGCGACACCGACGATCAGGCTCGACGTCGAGATCAGACCGTCATTGGCGCCCAGCACAGCCGCCCGAAGCCAGCCTATGCGTTCGATGAGATGATTTTCCTTGTGAAGGGCGCGCATGGATAGTGCTCCGGGCAATGGGCTGATGTCGTTTTCGTGGTGCCGCCGCGCACAAGGGGAGAAAGCCCAGGCCATCGGCTCGATGCGCTCACATTAGAATTATTCTAGACATATGGCTGACACAAGATGCGAAGGGCCGCTTTCCGTCACCCAACAGGTTCTCACGATCTCCGCAGCACAAAATCCCCGCACTGCATGGCTCATCAGGATGAAGCCGCGAGCCATGCAGGGAGGGCGCGATTGTGCAGCCAGTGCGATTGAACCTGGCATCGCGAGAGATTGAGATCGCCCGATCAACGACGGCGATAGTTGCCGCCGCACGCACGTAAAAACCGAGACGCGGCCCTGAACCCGAGCTCATCTCCGCCGTATCCCCGGCTAGTCCAATTCGGTTTCCTGTGCTGCAGTGCCATTGCTGCCATCGCCGAACCGCTTGACGCTGCCGTCGACCACTTCCAGCGTCGCAGGATCGATCTTTACCTTGAGGACGTTTCCGCTGGCGTCGGTGACACGTAGCTCGTAGCAGCCGTCGTCGATCTTCATCCTGTCGATGGTCCATCCGAAGTCGCCCGCAAGCCGCCCCAGGGCCTCGAAGGATTGTCTCTGCTGGGGTGGGACATTGCATGTCTCACCGGCAAACGCCGCCGTTGCCGGCAATGCCGTGAGCAGCGCTAGCATTGCGAATGTCGTTCTCATGTTTCCAACTCCTGCGTTGCGGTTGTTCACGAAGGAGATCATGCGTCGATGAACTGACCGGCCACTGAAGCACAACACGAAGTGTCGTCAGCGTTTCGTCAGCGCGACCGGGGCAGCTTCCATTTCTCTGATACGTGTCGGTATGGGTTGGCATGGGCGCCTCGGGCCGACTGCTTGGGGGCTCTGCCCCTTGGCGCGGCGCAACGGATCGCTGGGACGGGTTTAAGCCCATCCGGTCCGAAAGAGCGCCGGGCACTCTTGATGTTGCATATTTGATGTCACTATCAATGCCATCAATTGACTTGGGGCGATATTAGTGTCATTTGAAGTGACATTAATTTAACGGAGACAGCCATGGCTGAGACGCGCAGCTACAACAGCCCGCTGCGAGAAGAGAAAGCCCGCGAAACGCGCGAGGCTATCCTTCATGCTCTTTATCGTCTGATGAGCACGTCGGCCGTTCCCGACGAGATCAGCATGGACGCCATCGCCGCGGAGGCTGGCATCCAGAGACGCACCGTCTTCCGTCATTTCCCGACGAAGGACGACTTGCTGACCGCCTTCTGGCCTTGGCTCAACGCGCTGATCGGCACGTCCATAGCACCCGACAACGCCGGGGATATCGTCGCTGGTCCGCGGGACGCCTTTCCCCGCTTCGATGCGCACGAGGCGGCGATCCGGGCCTCGCTTCACTCGCCAACAGGGCGTGCCATGCGGGCGGGCATGATCCCGGCCCGGCGCCTGCGCTTTGCAGGAGCGCTTGCCACCCTTCTCGAAAACCTTCCGCCGGCCGAAGCCCGAAAAGTCGAGGCGCTGGCACACCTTCTCTATTCGGCCTCCGCCTGGGAGGTCCTCAAGGATTACGGCGGTCTCGACGGCGCCCAAGCCGGTGAGACCGCCTCTTGGGCGCTCGAAACGATCCTGTCCGCGATCGCCTCGGGCTCGTCATCGCGGACATGACATCAAAAGCCAGGAGATATTGGCAATGAGCATACAGGTAACATATGCGCAGGATGGCGAGGCCCGCTGGGTCGTCGCCGACCGGATCCGCTTTCTCGGCGGACCTGCGGGCGCGAACCTCGAACTGGTCGAGGTCGAGATTCCGCCGGGTTCCGGAACGCCGCCACACAGTCACGCCTCGCCGGAACTGTTCTACATACTCGACGGCGAGATCACCATTCGGCACTTCGCCGCCAGCAAGCCGCCCGAGGTCGTTGCGGCGAGAGCCGGAACCTCGGTTCGCATCGACGGTCATGCGCCGCACAACTATGTCAATGAGAGCGATCGATCCGCTCGCATGCTGGTGCTGGTCGAGCCCTCGATGACCGCATTCTTCCGGGAGATCGGCACGGCAGAGCCACAGGCCGCACCGGACTTCGCCCGTATCGGCGCTGCCATGCAGCGTCACGGTATCGAAGCTTTGCAGATGGCGTCCTGACCGGCACCTGACACGAGCGCTCCTTCCATCGAATGGGGCGCTCGTTCAATGGTGACGGGCATGGACGACAGAAACTGATGCGTCCGATCCGTAAGAGATAGAGAGGGGCCGGGACGGGTTTGAGCCCGTCCGGTCCGAGAGAGAGCGCTGGCGGGCTTGCCCGTTTCCGCTCTCCCGAGGATGCCCCGATGAACGCACCGTTCCCTCTTGCCGATACGCTGCCAGCAGCACCGCTTGCCGCGCCTGCCGATTCCGTCGCCGCCGTCCGTGCGGCCGCCCTGGCGCTTCTGCCTTATCTCGAACGCGGTCAGCGCGTCGATGCCGTAGTCCTGCGCGACGCCATGGAGACCGCGTTCGGCGCGTCCGACGCCACGGGCCTCTGGGACTGGAAGACAGCCTATGAGGCGTGCGAGGTCGCAACCGTCCTCTTCCTGCGCAAATACGGAAAGGCGCTTTTCCGCAAAGCCGGTTCTCCGGCCGCCGCGCTCCCGCTGCTCGGCAGGATCGTCGGTCTCCTGCCGACCCATACCCGCCGCTCGCAGGAGAGCCAGGCGCTCCAGCAATTCTCGACGCCGATCCCGCTCGGCCTGGTCGCCGCGACGGCGGCCGCGATCACGCCCGCCGACCGTGTGCTGGAGCCCTCGGCCGGGACCGGGCTGCTGGCGATCCTCGCCGAGATCGCCGGCGGCTCGCTGGTCCTGAACGAGCTGGCCGATACGCGCGCCGCGCTGCTTTCCTCCCTCTTTCCGGCCATTCCCGTCACCCGCTTCGACGCGGCTCAGATCGACGACCATCTCGATGCCGCCTCGGTTCCGTCCGTCGTGCTGATGAACCCGCCGTTCTCGGCGATGGTCCATGTCGAGGGCCGCGTGGCTGACGCCGCGTTCCGTCATGTCGCCTCCGCGCTGGCGCGGCTCGCGCCCGGCGGCCGTCTCGTGACGATCACCGGCGCGAACTTCGGCCCGGAAGCCCCCGCCTGGACCGCCGCCTTCACCCGCTTGCAGGAGCGCGGTCGGGTCGTATTCTCCGCCGGGATCGACGGCGCGGTCTATGCCAAGCATGGAACGACCTTCGCCACGCGGCTCACCGTCATCGACAAGCTGCCCGCCGACGATGCCACGGTTTTCCCCGCCTCGCCGGGCACCGCGCCGGACGCCGCGACGCTCATGGACTGGATCGGCGCGCATCTTCCGCCGCGCCTGCCGGTCGATCCGTCCGTCATCATTCCGGCCGCTGCGCCCGCCGCCGCGCGCAGCGTGCGCGGCTATCTGAACCGTGTCGCCAGGACCGCGCCCGCCACGCCGATGGCCGAGCCTGATGGCGTCGCGCTCGACTATGAGATTATCGACGCCGATGCCGGGGCCGACGACGACAGCCGCATCTCGGACGCGATCTACGAAGAATACGGATTGCAGGCGATCCGTATTTCCGGGTCTCAGGCTCACCCGACCAAGCTGGTGCAATCGGCGGCGATGGCGAGCGTCGCGCCGCCGAAGCCCAGCTACCGCCCGCAACTTCCCGCCAACATCCGCGAGCTTCTGTCCGATGCCCAGCTCGAAACGCTGATCTATGCGGGCGAAGCGCATTCGGACTATATCGCCGGCGCATGGACGGTGGACGAGACCTTCGATCTCGTCTCCGCCGCGCGTGACGATGCCGAGAAGGCCGTGCGCTTCCGGCGCGGCTTCTTCATCGGCGACGGCACCGGCGTCGGCAAGGGTCGCCAGTCGGCCGCGATCATCCTCGACAATTGGCTTCAGGGCCGGCGCAAGGCGGTCTGGATCTCCAAATCCGACAAGCTGCTGGAGGACGCCCAACGCGATTGGTCCGCGCTCGGCATGGAGCGCCTCCTTGTCACGCCGCTGTCACGCTTCCCGCAAGGGCGGCCGATCACGCTGCCTGAAGGCGTCCTATTTACAACCTATGCCACGCTGCGCTCCGACGACCGCGGCGAGAAGCTATCGCGCGTCAAGCAGATCGTCGAATGGTTGGGCTCCGATTTCGATGGAGCGATCATTTTCGACGAGGCGCACGCGATGGCCAATGCGGCAGGAGGCAAGGGAGAACGCGGCGATGTCGCCGCTTCGCAGCAGGGCCGCGCCGGGCTTCGCCTCCAGCACGCGCTCCCGAACGCCCGCGTCACCTATGTCTCGGCGACCGGCGCCACCTCCGTCCACAATCTCTCCTATGCCCAGCGGCTCGGTCTCTGGGGCGGTGAGGATTTCCCGTTCGCAACCCGCGCCGAGTTTGTCGAGGCCATCGAAGCCGGTGGCGTCGCGGCGATGGAGGTTCTGGCCCGCGACCTGCGCGCGCTCGGCCTCTACACCGCCCGCTCGCTCTCCTTCGACGGCGTGGAATACGAACTGGTCGAGCACGCGCTGACGCCGGAGCAGACCCGCATCTACGACGCCTATGCCGGGGCCTTCGCCATCATCCATAATAATCTGGACGCGGCGATGGAGGCCGCCAACATTACCGGGTCGTCCGGCACGCTGAACAAGCAGGCGAAGTCCGCCGCGCGCTCGGCTTTCGAGTCCGCCAAGCAGCGGTTCTTCGGCCACCTGTTGACCAGCATGAAAACCCCGACCCTGATCCGGTCGATCACCGCCGATCTGGAAGCCGGCCATTCGGCCGTGATCCAGATCGTCTCGACCGGCGAGGCGCTGACGGAACGGCGTCTGGCCGACATCCCGACCGAGGAATGGAACGATATTCGGGCGGACATCACGCCGCGCGAATATGTCCTGTCCTACCTCGAAACCAGCTTCCCGGTGCAGCTCTACGAGCCGTTCACCGACAGCGACGGCAAGGTCTCTTCTCGTCCGGTCATGCGTGACGGTCAGCCCGTCGAAAGCCGCGAGGCGGTTGCCCGCCGCACCGCGCTGATCGAGAAGCTGGCGAGCCTGCCGGCCGTCCCCGGCGCGCTCGACCAGATCGTCCAGCATTTCGGCACCGACATGGTGGCCGAGGTGACGGGCCGCTCGCGCCGGATCGTCCGCAAGGGCCAGCGGCTCGTCGTCGAGAACCGCGCCGCGTCCGCCAATCTCGCCGAGACGCAGGCGTTTATGGATGACGCCAAGCGCGTGCTGATTTTCTCGGACGCCGGCGGCACCGGGCGTAGCTACCACGCCGAACTCTCGGCGCGGAACACGCGGCTGCGCATCCATTATCTCCTCGAGCCCGGGTGGAAGGCCGATGCCGCCATTCAGGGTCTCGGCCGCACGCATCGCACCAATCAGGCGCAGCCGCCGCTGTTCCGCCCGATCGCGACCGACGTGAAGGCCGAGAAGCGCTTCCTCTCGACGATCGCGCGCCGGCTCGACACGCTCGGCGCCATCACGCGCGGCCAGCGCCAGACCGGCGGTCAGGGCCTGTTCCGCCCCGAGGACAATCTGGAGAACTCTTATGCTCGCGATGCGCTGCGCCAGCTCTACATGCTGCTGGTGCGCGGCAAGGTCGAGGGCTGCTCGCTCGACCGCTTCGAAACCGCCACCGGCCTGAAGCTGATGGACTCGACCGGCATCAAGGACGAGCTGCCGCCGATCACGACCTTCCTCAATCGCCTGCTGGCGCTCACCATCGAGCTTCAGGGCGTTATTTTCACCGCCTTCGAGCAATTGCTGACGGCGCGCATCGAGGGCGCCATCGCGAGCGGCACCTATGACGCCGGGCTGGAGACGCTGACCGCCGAGCGGTTCATCGTCACCGACCGCAAGACCATCTATGTCCATCCGGGCACGGGCGCGGAAACCCGGCTGCTGACGATCACGCAGCGCGAGCGCAATCGTCCAATGACCTTGGACGCCGCGCTCGGCCATCTCGGTGACCGGCGCGCGAAACTCCTCGTCAACGAGCGTTCGGGCCGCGCCGCCGTGCAGGTGCCGACGACGAGCATCATGCTCGACGATGGCGAGATCGAGCGCCGCGTGCGTCTCCTGCGGCCGATGGAGGGGCATAACATTCCCCTCAAGGCCATGGCCGAAACCCACTGGATCGAGGCCGATCAGGATGCCTTCGCCGCCGCCTGGAACGCCGAGATCGCCGAGGTGCCGGAGTTTGCCGACAACACGATCCATGTCGTCACCGGCTTGCTGCTGCCCATCTGGAAGCGTCTGCCGAACGAGTCGACGCGGGTGTATCGCCTCCAGACCGATGACGGGGAGCGCATCATCGGGCGCAAGGTCTCTCCGGCCTGGGCCGCGAATGCGAGCACGACCGGCATGACCGCGCTCACGCCCGATGACGCCTTCATGGCGCTGATGGACGGCCGCACCATCCTCGATCTTGCCGAGGGCCTTCAGCTCCGGCGCGCTCGCGTCATGGGTGCGAACCGCATCGAACTCTCAGGCTTCACCGACACGATGCGCGAGCGGCTCTCGGCCTATGGCCTCTTCCACGAGATCATCTCGTGGAAGCTCAGGATGTTCGTGCCGGTCGACGCCAATGGGCCAGTCGTGCTCGCAAAGCTGCTCGAACGCTTCCCCATCGAGCGCATCGGCGAAAAGGAGGCGGCGTAAATGGCGCGTCTCGCGGCTTCCGAACTCGCAATCCGTCTCGGCCGCAGGGCCGAGGCGGTTTGCCGTCATTATCTGTCGTCCGGCCACCGCGCCGGGCGATACTGGCAGGTCGGCGACGTCCGCAATACGCCGGGCCGGTCCATGTTCGTCCGACTGACCGGGCCGGAAACCGGCAAGGGCGCAGCCGGCAAATGGACCGATTCTGCGACTGGCGAGCATGGCGATCTTCTCGACGTCATCCGAGAAAGCTGCGGGCTGATCGACTTCAAGGACATAGCCGACGAGGCCCGGTCCTTCCTGGCCTTGCCCCATCCTGAACCCGAACCCGGCGATCGTGACTGGCGACCGGCATCCACGCCGACAGGATCGCCCGGATCCTCACGGCGCCTCCTTGCCATGGCGAAGCCTATCGGGCGGACGCTCGTGGAAAAGTATTTGCGGGGTCGCGCCATTACGGCTTTGCACGAAACCGCAGCCCTGCGCTTCCACCCCCGCTGCTACTATCGGGCCGACGAGAACGCACCAACTGAGACATGGCCGGCGATGATCGCCGCCGTCACCGACCCCGCCGGCACTATTACGGGCGCGCACCGCACCTGGCTCGATCCCGACGGCTTCAGCGAGGCGCGTCTTGGCCGTGCGCCGATCGAGACGCCCCGGCGTGCGATGGGTGATCTCCTCGGGAACGCCGTCAGGTTCGGTGTCGGGTCGGAGGTGATGGCGGCGGGCGAAGGCATCGAAACGGTGCTGTCCGTGCGATCCGTCCTGCCTACCATGCCGTCCATGGCGGCGCTCTCGGCCGCACACCTTGCCGCAATCCTGTTCCCGGCAACGCTGCGGCGGCTCTACATCGTCCGCGACAACGAT
Organism: Hyphomicrobiales bacterium; assembly: GCA_900466745.1. Taxonomy (GTDB): domain Bacteria; phylum Pseudomonadota; class Alphaproteobacteria; order Rhizobiales; family Beijerinckiaceae; genus Allobosea; species Allobosea minatitlanensis. The sequence goes on from UBNE01000010.1 coordinate 24,031, forward strand.
CCGGCCGGCGACGGTGCGATGGCGACCCTGACCGAGCGTGCGAGCGCGGTCGGGATCGAGACGGTCGTGCTCGCACCGTACCTCGGCGACTTCAACGAGGATCTCCGGCTGCTCGGTCGCGACACATTGGCGGCACGGCTGCGCGACCAGATCATCCCCCAGGATGTCGCCCGCTTCATGTCCCTGGCGGCCTGACCGGCAAGGGCGGGGAATAGGGCCTCGCGGCGTCGTGTCGGTCACGATGATGTCGGGGCCTTTCGTCTCAAGGAGCCGCACCCACGGCCTTCTGAGAGGGCGATCGGGCGACAGCCGGGCCGGACAGGCAATCGCTGCGCCCGACGATTTTCCGCCGCGCCCCGAGGGGCGCTTTGCATCGCGAAGCAAAATCGCCGGCCTTCGCCATCCTCCTCTTACGTTCCGGCCTGCCGCTTCGCGTCAGGTGCAGGTCCGTCCCGTCCGCCGCCTTCGTCGCCATGAAGGCCGCGACGGGCGCGGTCACGAGACGAAGGAAGTCCGCCATGACCGAAGAACACGACACCAGCTACGAGCCCCACCACGCAACCTCCCCGACCGATCACGTCCTTCAGGAACTGGCGCTCTACGGCTACCGTCCCTTCGCGGACGAACCCGACCCGCGGCCGCTCCCCGAAGGTCATGTCATCGCCGGCAGCATCGCCGACATCTTCGACGCCCTCGTGGTGGCCCTCGCAGACACCCGCCTCGAACCCGACCTCGAAGAACTGCTCTGGGGCACGGTCAACCTCTTCCACCGCGCCACCGATCGGATCGAACGCGAGCTGGACGATAACGAAGTCGCTCAGCGCCGCCTCCAGAAGGAACAGGACGGCTCCGAGGTGAAGTCGGTCGAGCTGGAGCGCCTGATGGCAGAGGGCCAGACCCTCCTCGAACGGCGCGACGCCTTCGAGCTGATGCGCGACCAGGCCGCCGAACACTTCGAGCGCAACACCCATTCGATCTGGCGGCCCCGTACCGGCTCGATGGTCAACCATCGCAACCTGACCGCCGCGATGATCGACAGCCGTGACTTCCTCGCCGCCAAACGCCGCGCCGCGAACGAGGTCCTGCTGCCCGCCGGCCCCAAGATCGCCTTCACTGGCGGTCTCGATTTCAACGATCACCGCCTGATCTGGGCCAAGCTGGATCAGGTTCACGCCAAGCATCCCGACATGGTGCTGCTGCACGGCGGAAGCCCCAAGGGCGCCGAACTCATCGCCGCGAAATGGGCCGACAATCGCAAGGTCACGCAGGTCGCCTTCAAGCCCGACTGGACGAAGCACGCCAAGGCCGCGCCCTTCAAGCGCAACGATGCGATGCTCGACACCATGCCGATCGGCGTCATCCATTTCCCCGGCACCGGCATCCAGGACAATCTTGCGGACAAGGCCCGCAAGCTCGGCATTCCGGTCATGAAGTTTGACGGCGGCGCGTAAGCGCCGCCCTTCACTCACCCCTGCGGGCCATCGGGATTGTTGGTGATGTTCGGCGTGCGGTCATCCGTCGTTCGCCCCGAAATGAAGGTGATCGTCGGAACGTCCACGTCAGGTTGCATGACGCGGATCGACGGACCGTCCGGCAAGCGGCGGCCAACATCGCTGCTGACGACGAGCCCTCTTGGCTCCATGAGACGACGGAAAACCGCATCCCTGAGGTCCTTAGCTTCCGTGCTGGCCTCCTCCCGGCGATACCACTCTCTAAGGGATTGTTGCACTAAATCCGGCGGCGGGACGGCTTCGCCCTTCCAGTCTCCCGGCGGGCACAGGATCGCTTCGATCCCAAAAAAATGCTTCTGCAGATGGCTCAGCCGCTTGTGATCCAGCCTCTTCTTCGGCGCTGCAGCCAGCTTCTGCTCCAGCTCATCGGCGATGTCGTGGGCAAAAGCCAGATTAATCCCCCGAACGACCGGCGTCGTGCCTGCAAAGGCGGGGTCGCGCGTTACGCTATGATGGTTGTAGAACATATAGAGAGGTATCCACGGATCGCGCGCGTCCCGCAGAGTCCGGAACTGGTAATCCGCAGCCTTCGGCGCTTTGTGCAGCAGCTCATTGTAGGCGCGATTCTTGATCTTGACCGTCTTCGTTTTCGCGACGTCGCTTTCCGCATTGAGACGCTTGGCCTGAATCCTGACGAACAGGTTGCGGCCGCTAGCCGCGTGCCAGAAGCGCAGATCGATGTCGCCGCCCGTCTCGACTTCGACAGGATACTGAATCACGAGATTGGAGCCCGCGAACGCGGCCAGAGCCCCGTGAAAATATCGGTCATCGTCTCCTCTCGAAAGCGCCCGCGCTCGAGATGGCGTTCGCGATCGAGAAGCTGGCCGATCAAAAGCGGCAGCTTAGACGCAAGGTCACACATTGTTGTCGACATGTTTCCCCCCATTTCGAACACTGATAGAATTCCAACGGGGGGTGACGCTAGTTTGGGAGCGCTGTCCATTGGCGTTACTTACGCGTTCGCATTCTCGTGACGGGTCTCTACAGATAATGCGATGATCCAAGCTGACTTGACGACCGCCGAAAAGCTGCGTCATATCTCTTGTGAAGCACCGGCGAAGCAGAACAGTCGCAGGCGGAGCGTATCCGAAGTCAGCTTGTCGTGATCCTCAACCGTTCATACGGAGGTTTCCATGACGCTGATCCTTCTTGCCATCTCGCTCACCATCACCCTCTGCGTAATTGCCTGGCATCTCGCCATCTATGCGCTGCCGGTGATGACGGGCATCACCGCGTTCCAATATATCTATGCGACTGGCTCGGGCTTCTGGCTTTCCGCCCTTGCAGCCATCGGTGCGGCCATCGGCTCCATCGTGCTGGTAATCGCCGTCCTCGGCTTTGAGAAGAATCCGGCCTTGCGGCTGACCGCACTCGCCATCTTCGCCATTCCGGCCGCCATCGCTGGCTACGCGCTGGTCCTTGGCGTGACCAAGCACATGATCGACTCGGCCATCGCCATCAACATCCTCGGCGGGATCGGTGGCATCGTCATCGGCAGTGCGGCGGTGGTGAACCTCAATGCGGTCGGAACGGCTGCGCTTTCACGCTGATAATATCGTTTCGGTGATGCTGGAGGCATGGGCCTGAAAGGAAGGGTGTCGCCCTTCGGGCCGCGCTTTCGGCTTCACCGGGACCACGCCTGCGGCGCGTTTCCGCCATTCGGCTTCAATCGCTGACACGGGGGCGGCGGCGATCCATCGCTCCCATGACCATCCCGGCAGCTTTCGCCAACAAGTCCCCCGTCCGATTGGAACATAGTGTCATCGCCGTCGCCGAACGCGCCGTCGCCGAGTCGGTCGCTCCGTCCGGCCAGGTGTGTCGGGATCGGTCGGGATCTGCGATCGCGGCGGGCGATGCGGTACCGGTCAGCCCATGTGTAGCGCGACGGACTGCACCGCGACGACCTCCATGCCTTACCCTGCAACGGACTGGATCGAGCTTCATCCCGCAGCACAATGATCCGACAGTCGGCGCCAACAATCCGGCAGGCGTCTCGTTCTGGCGGAAATTCTCGCTTGCCTGCGAAGCCACGGTGCGGATCGGCAGGCGAAGGCGACGTGGCCGACGCGCTGCCGGGGTGGTGCATCTGGGCCTGTCGTCATCTGCCGCCAGCAAGGATGTCGTTCTGGCTCCGGTCTCCATCGGGCTTACGGCAGCACCAATCCCTCCGACTGACTGATCCCCTAAGTCCGTTCTGTTTCCTTCCGGCAACCCCCTCGGTTTCCGGCCGTGTTGCCGCGCCGGGCGCGGCTGCCCGCTCCACCCGGACCTTGGGGGTCAAGCCGCCGCCGATGGCGGCGATGCAGGAGTCTCCAGACGGCCTCGGCCGGGTCTCGTCGGAGGGAATGGTCCCTCCGGGAAGCAACGGAGACCTACAATGCAGAACATCGTCATCCTCGCTGGCAACATCGGCCAGACCCCGGAAACCCGCACCACCCAGGGCGGCACTAGGATCACCCACTTCACCCTCGCAACCTCGCGCCCCCGCTACTCGGACGGCAAGGTCGTCCGCGACAGCGAAGGCCGCCGGGTGCAGGACACCGAATGGCACCGGATCACCGCCTTCAACGGCCTCGGCAAGACGATCCAGCAATATTGCGATACGGGCATGAAGGTTCTGGTTCGCGGCCGCATCCACTACACCAAATGGACCGATCAGCAGGGCAACGACCGCTACGGCTGCGAGATCATCGCCGAGACCGTCGATTTCCTCAGCCGGGCGAAGCAGACCGAGAACGGCAGCGACGACCAGGGCGACATGGATGACGACATCCCGTTCTGATCGGACGGCGGAAGACCCGGCGGCGAAAGCCGCCGGGATTTTACATGTTCGCCTCGGATCGCCGCCATACCTGCATCGCGGTCCGCAACGCGGGCGCTGCGCACCGTCTCACACGCCGGGATTGGAACGACGGGGGTGTGCGCCCGGCGGATATTTGGCGGCGGGCGTCACGCAGGTCACGAACGGCGGTGGCCGGATCGCGATCGTCAGGCGGAGAGCCAAGGCAGCACCGGCAATGGCATTGCAGGGACAACCGGCTCCGGCAGTCGGAAACCACCCCGCTCTTATGACTTAACCTTGGTTCCGGCCCGGCCTTCCAGGGTCAACCCTCATGGGGTCCGCTACGCAAAGCGTGCGGTCGCTTCGTCTTCGCCTGCGCGATGACCCCGGCCGAACCCAGAACACTTCGGGCGCCCGTCGAGCGGGGAATGGTCCCCGCCAAAATCGGGAGCCGGACAATGACCCTCGCAACTGCCAACGCATACGCCGCCAGTCTCGCCTCCACCCTGATGGTCGCCATCATCATCTTCCGCGCCGGCGACGGCACCATGAGCGTGATGCCCGCTAGCGAATATGACGGCGACGACGACACCATCGTCTCCGAGATCGATCCCTTCGCATGAGACGGGGCGGGTCATCCGCCCCTCCATCTATTTCAGACGCCACCCGCCCAATGCGCTCGTCGATGCGGGGCGGGGGCTGGGGCCGCCTGATGGGCGTCGCGACGCCTCTCGCCCCCCCGAATCGCTGCGCCGGCAGCAAGTCATCGCAGGTTCCGCGCAACGCCTTCGGGCTGGCAAAAAGAAGCCAGAGCGACTAAAATAGCCGTAGTTCTGGAGTACGCGTAGGTCTGAATGGGAGGTGATCATGTATGATCACCGCCCGACAATCACGGGCCGCACGCGCGTTGCTGGGTTGGACACAGGAGACGCTCGCTGACAAGGCCCGCATATCGCTGACCGCGCTCAAACGCCTCGAATCCGAAAGCGGACTCGATGTGTACGAGACGACGCGCGATCAGGTGCGCAGGGCCTTGGAAGCTGCCGGCATCGTCCTGCTGTCCACCGATAAAGGGCAAGGAGTGTTGCTGGTCGATGAGCGCGGAAGTAAACCCAATCCATCCAACGGCGCGCGTTGATCGGCGTGCAAATCCCGTCGACGCTTGCCATCGCTCCATTTTGGATCAAACTTGGTCTAGATGCAGCAGCCGCTTAGTAATCGAGCCTGCACGATGATCGAGACATTCGAAGATACCGCACCAGCAGGGCAGGAACTGACCGCCTACGACAAGGCGCACGTCAAGCTCTACGCGCGCTTGCTTGACGCGGACGCCGATGGCGCCGATTGGACAGAGGCGGTGCAGATCCTGTTCGGTCTCGATCCCGCACACGAGCCCGAACGCTGTCGACGCATCCACGACAGTCATCTCGCGCGCGCCCGTTGGATGACGCACACCGGTTATCGGCACCTTCTGCGCCAGTCCCAGCGCTGATCGCCGATGCTCGCGCGATGCTCTTTCGACATCGCGCAATGTCGTCTCCCGACCTTCCGCCACCTAAGATGAAATAGGAAAACTGGGCGTTCGACTTGTGCGCGTAGTCTGCGAGGAGTTGAGCGATGAGGCCAGATACGAGCGACTGGCGGGACGACAGCCGTTACGACTATTTCGATAGCATGCCGGTCGAGGGACTCGCCTGGGAATGTCTTCGCCGATACGTTCCTTATCAGGAACTCTACAGCGGCCTTGTGGATGCTGCCGTCGAAGCTGCACCGCTTCCAAAAGACGCAGAACAACTCTGGGGGCTGCGATTTCGCCGCAAGGCCGAGCCTATCCGCGCTTGACCAGGACGTCGTGTGGTCGCCCTCATGCGATAGCGCCGTTCTTCTGCTGACGCGCCGACCGGATTTTCTGCCTCCTGCCTCCGCTTTATCCGCCGAGGCGTTCGCGATAGCGCGCGACGCTCCCGAAGGCGCGTATGCGTCCTTCTCCGAACACGACATTCGGGTTCTTTTCCTTTCCGGCACGCTTCCAGACGACCAGCTCGCGGCGCTGGTTCCGTTCGACAGCGACATCTTCGACCGCATCGACGCCCTGACGCGAATGGCGCGCATCTCGCTCGGCCGCTCGCCGCCGCGCGATACGCGCATGACAAGAGAGCAAAGGCGGCGCTTTCGGCTCAAACTCCGCGCCGCCGACGGTCATATGAACGGGGCGAGCTATCGTGAGATCGCCATCGCGATCTATGGCGCGGCGCGCATCGACACCGAGCCCTGGAAGACATCGCCGCTGCGCGATGCCGTCATCGCCTTCGTCGAAGGCGGCCTTTCCCTCATTCATGGCGGCTATCTGCAACTCCTGCGCCATCGCCGCCGCTCCTAGTCGCTGCGCCGCCATGGCATCCGGGGTGGGGATTTTAGCCACCTCAAGTCCCCCATCCATCCCGCCGACGGTTCTCCGCCACCGTGGTCGTTGTCAGCCGCTGATCGCCAGCGGCCCCCAGCAACCTCACGGAGGCCCGCCCCATGCGACCCGATACCGCCGCGCTCCCGCCACGCTACCTTCGGACCAAGGAAGCCGCTGAATTTCTCAGCCTGTCCGCCCGAACCCTCGAAAAACACCGGACCTACGGCACCGGACCGGCCTACCGCAAACTCGGCGGGCGCGTCGTCTATGCCGTCGACGACCTCGAAACCTGGGCCGAACGCGGCGCCGTCACCTCGACCTCCGATCCGCGCGGCTCCGTGCTGCCCGCAAAGCGCCAGACGCTGCCGACCGGCCAGAGCGCCGGCCGATACGCGCGCTGATCGTGGCCGGACCCTTTCATGGTGGTGCGGCGTCGTGACCCTTCGGAGCGTGGGCAGCTCGATCTGTTTCGCGCGCTCCCCGGCGACTTCGCGCCACGAGATGCGCAGGATCTCATGGCCTATCCTTTCTTCTCCCTCTCCAAATCCCATCGCGTCGCCCCGATCGACTTTGCGGCCGGCGACATCACGATCCGGGTCGAGGCCGTTCCCGATCATGGCATGGCCACGATCTGGGACGCCGACATCCTGATCTGGGCCGCCAGCCAGATCGTCGAAGCCCGCGACAACGGCCTTCGCACGTCCAGGCTGATGGCCGCGACGCCCTATGAAATCCTCACCTATGTCGGACGCGGTACCAGCTTGCGCGACTATCAGCGCCTCAAGGCGGCGCTGGACCGGCTGCAATCGACCACCATCTCGACATCGATCCGCCAGCCAGCCGAAGGCCGCCGCCATCGCTTTTCATGGATCAACGAATGGCAGGAGCGCACCGACCGCAACGGGCGGCCGGACGGCATCGAACTGATCGTCCCGGACTGGTTCTACAAAGCCGTCCTCGATGACGCGCTCGTCCTCACCATCGACCCGGCCTATTTCGACCTCACCGGCGGCCTCGACCGCTGGCTCTACCGCATCGTGCGCAAGCACGGCGGCCGCCAGCGCGACGGCTGGCGCTTCGATCTGCGCCATCTCCACGTCAAATCCGGCAGCCTGTCGCCGTTCAAACGCTTCGCGTTCGAGCTGCGCGACATCGTGCGGCGCCAGCCGCTGCCCGGCTACGTCCTGTCGCTGGAGGTGGAGATCGGCGGGCGCACGCTGCTCGTTTTCGAGCCGCTCCCAGCCTGTGGAAAACCTGTGGACGGGCTCGTGCTATCGGGAACCCGGACTATCGTGCCATCGGGAACCCGAGGCTCGTGCTATCAGGAACCCAAACCGGCCTTAACGTCTGGAAATCGCGGGCGGATTCGCGCCCTTAACTTAGAGTCTAACCAAGAATCTAACTTTGAAGAGCGCGCGCGCGATGTGGAAAACCTCATCCGCGACGCCGCCAGAAGCCTCAGCGCAGCCGCGAAAAAGCGCCTCCCGGCCCCACAGGCCGGCGATCTCGACGCGCCCCGGCTTCCCCTCGATCCACCGGGGGGACGCCGATGATCGTCGCGCTTCTCAATCAGAAAGGCGGCGTCGGGAAGACGACGCTCGCGCTCCATCTCGCCGGTGAACTCGCAGGACCTGGCCGCCGCGTCACGCTGATCGACGCGGACCCGCAGGGTTCGGCGCTCGACTGGTCGCAGCAGCGCAGCCGGGAGGGCCTGCCGCGTGCGTTCGGCGTCGTCGGGCTGGCGCGCGATACGCTCCACCGCGAAGCGCCCGAGCTGGCGCGCGATGTCGATCACATCGTCATCGACGGCCCGCCGCGCGTCGCCGGCCTCATGCGGTCGGCCTTGCTCGCCGCCGACCTCGTGCTGATCCCGGTTCAGCCATCGCCGCTCGACGGCTGGGCTTCGTCCGAAATGCTTTCGCTCCTGTCGGAAGCGCGCATCTACCGGCCGCAGCTCGTCGCCCGCTTCGTTCTCAATCGCTGCGCCGCGCGCACTGTCATCGCGCGCGAGACCGCCGAGACGCTGGCCGATCACGATCCGCCGGTGCTCGCCGCGACCGTCGGCCAGCGCGTCGTCTTCGCCGACGCCGCGCAGTCCGGGCGGCTCGCCTCGGAAATCGACAGCCGTTCGCCCGCCGCCCGCGAAATCGCCGCGCTCGCATCCGAGATCGGGCGGCTCAGCATCGGCAACGGAGCCGCGTCATGACGGCCCGCGTCGAAAAGCGCGGCTTCGTCAAGCGCCCCGCCGATCCCGAGCAATGGATCAGGACGGCCGAAAGCCCGCCGCGCGCATCCCAGGCGACCGCCTATACGGCGCGACTCACGATCGACGTGACGCCCGAGCTTCGCGGCCGGATCAAGATCGCGGCCTTCGGGCGCGGCGTCACTGTCGCCGACATGCTGCGCGAGCTGCTCGCCCGCGAATTTCCCCCGACCTCAGGAGACCCCATATGAACGGCACCGCGGCCCCCCGCGTGCGCGGCGGCCCGATGCCGTCCGCGCTCTCCCATGATCGCATGACCCGCGTCGAACTGACGTGGATCGAGAAGAAGATCGAATACTGGATCAGGTTCGGCCAGGCGGCCAACGAACAGATCGTCGATCGCCGCCAGCGCATTCTCTCTTTCCGGCCGAACACCGTCTTCGCCTTCGTGCGATGGGCGGCGAACGACTTCGGTACGATCATCTCGCGCATAGACATCGTGCGGACGGTTGAGCCGGGCGAAGCATATCAGACGCTGCCGTTCGTGCGGCCGGGCGGCGAAATCCTGCTGAAGATCGAAGGCTGGCCGAAGGTCGAGGACGTGCTGCGCCATGTCGATGCGATCGAGGCGATCGGCATCGATCCGGATGCCGTTTCGCCGGAGCACTGGCGGCACGTCCACAACCGGATGGCCGTCGCCCATCAGCCGCGCGCCTACACGCTCGAACAGCATCGCGCCTTCCTCCTGCGCAGGAAGGTCCAGCCATGACGCGCGCCAGCCTCGTCCTCGTCATGGCGCTCGCCACGATGGGCGTCGCCTATCCGGTGCTCACGCCGATGCCGATCAAGCTGATGTGGAACGCCTCGGCCAGCGCGCCTATCGGCTTCTACACGATCGACTTCGACGGGCCGCTCGACGTCACCGATCTTGTCGCGGTCGATGCCCCCGTACCGCTCGCCGCCTTCATGGCCGAGCGCGGCTATCTGCCCAAGGGCGTGCCGCTTATCAAACGCGTTCTCGGCGTTTCCGGCCAGACCGTTTGCCGCACCGGCCGCACGATCACCGTGGACGGGATCGAAATGGGCGCGGCGCTGGAGCGCGACCGGATCGGTCGGGAACTGCCGGCTTGGCAGGGCTGCCGCCGCATCCAGACCGGCGAAGTCTTCCTCATGAACTGGCAGGTCCGCGACAGCCTCGACGGCCGCTACTTCGGCTTGACCTCCACCGAACGGATCATCGGCCACGCGGTCCCGCTGTGGACCGACGAAGACGGCAACGGCCGCTTCGAATGGCGCGCGCCGACGCGCTGACAGCTCCCCCACCGGCGGGAGCGGTGCTCGCCGATGGCTTTTTCAACGCCACCGCAAAGGAAGCAATCATGCCTCAGATTGGTGAATTCAGACGCGAAGAGACCGGCTTCATCGGCAATCTTCTGACGCTGCTGCTCGTCCAGGACATCATCATCGTTTCGACCGAGCCGTCCGACACCGAAAACGCGCCCGATTATCGCGTTCACGTCTTCGATGCCACGAGCAACGAAACCACCGCGGAGATCGGCGCGGGCTGGAAGCGCACCGGCGAGAAGGCCGGCGAATATGTCGCGTTGCTCATCGACGATCCGACTTTTCCGCAGCCGATCCGCGCCAACCTGTTCCGCGACGACGATGCCGGAAATGACTGGTCGCTGCATTGGTCGCGTCCGCGCGACCGCGGCGAGAAGGATTGACCGATGCCCGTTCGCCGTCCATCGACGAGCCATCGGAGTGCGCGCGGGCGGCATCACGCTGCCCGGCGCATGGCTCTCCTTCTCCTTTCCGGCCTGATCCTCGCAGCGAGCGCGACCGGCGCCGCTCTCGCGCAGTCGGCCCCGGTCTCCCGTCCGGCCGCCGCCGATCCTCACGCCGCCCACATCAGCGAGGCGGCGCAGCGGTTCGGCATCCCCGAACGCTGGATTCGCGCCGTGCTGCGCGCCGAGAGCGCGGGCGACGTGCGCGCGATCTCGTCGGCGGGCGCGTTGGGGCTGATGCAGATCATGCCCGACACATGGGCCGCCTTGCGCGTCCGCTACCGTCTCGGCCGCGACCCCTATGACCCGCACGACAACATCCTGGCGGGCGCGGCCTATCTGCGCGAGATGTGGGACCGCTATGGCGATGTCGGCGCGATGCTCGTGGCCTACAACGCCGGTCCCGGCCGCTATGACGATCATCGCTCGACCGGCCGCGCGTTGCCGGCCGAAACGCGGGCCTATGTCGCCGCGCTGTTGCCGGTTTTCGGCGGCGCGGCCGCACCCGAAACGTCCGTCCGGCGAGCCGATCCGCCGCCCGACTGGCGCGAGGCGGCGATCTTCGTCGTGCGTACCACCAACGCTCGCCCCGCCGCGTCACGGTCGGCCAGCGAGCGTTCGGACGATAGCCGATCCTCCGTCACGGCGAGGCCGGCCGACCCGGCCGCAACATCGGATTCGCCCCTTGTCGTCGCACGCTCCGCCCCAGGAGAGCGCCCATGAGCGTGCGAGCCGCCATTCGCGCGCAATCGTGGTCCGGCGTGTCATGGAGGGCGTCAGGGGCAGAGGCAGGCACAACAACCGGACGATGGCGAGATAAAAAGGCGCACGTTGCGCTTCGGTCGGTCGGTTGTTTTTGCTTGGGTTTTCGGCGCGTTCCGCACTGTGCCGCGCTTTCGCGCACCGTGCGCCACGCGCCCATCTTCCTGATTTTACTGTGCCTTTTGCACCGTGCGGGGCTGCGCCATGGCCGATGACAGCGAAATTCGCATCCGGCCTGGGCGCATCCGCTCGACCCGCGCACAGCAGGCCCGGCCTTTCATTTCGCAGGTACTCGCCGCCGCGCAGAAGGCCGGGGGCCGCGTCTCCCGTTCCGGCAAGATCACGACGGGCAACCGCTCGCGCTTCGGGCGCGGCCAGCGCGCCAGCATCCAGGCCAATCGGCTGCTCACCGGCCGCTCGCGCATTGTGGTCATCAAGACCCGCGTGGTGCGCCATGGCGCGCGCGCCGCGCCACTCGGTGCACACCTGTCATATCTCCGCCGCGACGGCGTGACCCGAGACGGGGAGAAGGCGCGGCTGTTCGGTCCTGAAAGCGACAATGTGGATGCCCGCGACTTCGCGGCGCGCTGCGAGGACGACCGGCATCATTTCCGCTTCATCGTCTCGCCCGAGGACGCCGTGGATATGGCCGACCTCAAGGACCACGCCCGCGAGCTGATGGGCCAGATGGAAAAGGATCTCGGCACGAAGCTCGATTGGGTCGGCGTCGATCACTGGAACACCGACAATCCCCATATCCATATCATCCTGCGCGGCCGCACCGATGATGGCCAGGACCTCGTGATCTCCCGCGACTACATCAAGGAGGGGATGCGCGCCCGCGCGCAGGATCTCGTCACCCAGGAGCTTGGGCCTCGCACCGATCTGGAGATCAACCGCAATCTGGAGCGACAGGTCGAGGCCGAACGCTGGACGCAGCTCGACCGGCAGCTTGTGCGCGACGCCGGCAGGTCGGGCATCATCGACCTTGCGCCGCAGCCAGGCCAGCAGCCGGATGAGTTTCATGCGCTGAAGGTCGGCAGGCTGCGTACCCTCGAAATCCGTGGGCTCGCCGGACAGGTCGGACACCAGCAATGGTTCATCAAGGCCGAGGCCGAAGCCACGCTTCGCGAACTCGGCGAGCGCGGCGACATCATCAAGCGGATGCACCGGGCTCTCACCGAACGCGGGATCGAGCGCGGCTCGGCCAGCTATGTCCTTGCCGGCGAGAGCCTCGATGTTCCCGTCATCGGCCGCCTGGTCGAGCGCGGCCTTGACGACGAGCTGAAGGGAACGGCCTACGCCGTGGTCGACGGCGTGGACGGCCGAACCCATCACATCAGGTTGCCGCATCTCGACGCCACCGGGGACAGCCCGCCGGGATCGATCGTCGAGCTGCGCACATACGAGGACGCGAAAGGCGATCGCCGTGTCGCGCTCGCCGTCCGCTCCGATCTCGACCTCCAGCATCAGGTGAGCGCCACCGGCGCAACCTGGCTCGATCGGCAATCCATCGCCCGCGAACCCGTCGCGATGTCGGACGGCGGCTTCGGCGCCGAAGTGCGCGACGCGATGCGGCAACGCGCGGAGCATCTGGTCGGTGAAGGTCTCGCCGAGCAGCAGGGCCGCCGCGTCATCTTCAATCGCAACCTGATCGACACGCTCCGCCGCCGCGAAGTCGATGCCGTGGCCGGAAGGCTGGCGAAGGAGACCGGCCAGCCATTCAAACCGGCCGAGAGCGGCGAATATGTCGCCGGCACCTATCGCCAGCGTCTGACGCTCGCCTCCGGCCGCTTCGCCATGATCGACGACGGCCTCGGCTTCCAGCTCGTGCCCTGGTCGCCATCCCTCGACAAGCAGCTCGGCCGCCACGTCTCCGGCGTCGCCCGCGACGGCGGCGGCGTCGATTGGGATTTCGGCCGCAAGCGCGGGCTCGGCCTCTAGCTTCAACTGACAAGGAACATCGCGATGTCCGCGACCAAAATCCTCTGGGGACAGATCCTGATCGTCTTCCTCATCGTCCTCTCCACCACCTGGGGCGCCACCGAATATGTCGCCTGGAAGCTCGGGTTTCAGGCGCAGCTCGGGCCGCCCTGGTTCGTCCTGTTCGGCTGGCCGTTCTACCATCCGCCCGCCTTCTTCTGGTGGTGGTTCTCCTACGACGCCTATGCGCCGGAGATCTTCACCCAGGGCGCGTTCATCGCCGCGTCCGGCGGCTTCATCGCCATCGCCGTCGCCATCGGCCTGTCGGTCTGGCGGGCGCGCGAAGCCAAGGACGTCGCCACCTATGGGTCGGCGCGCTGGGCCGAGAAGGAAGAGGTGAAGGCCGCGGGGCTGCTCGATCCCGATGGCGTTGTGCTTGGCCGCTACGACCGCGACTATCTGCGCCATGACGGGCCGGAGCATGTGCTGTGCTTCGCGCCGACGCGATCGGGCAAAGGCGTTGGCCTTGTCGTGCCATCATTGTTGACCTGGCCGGGCTCGGCCATCGTCCACGACATCAAGGGCGAGAACTGGACGCTGACTGCCGGCTTTCGCGCCCGCCACGGCCGCGTGCTCCTTTTCGATCCGACCAATCCGAAATCCTCGGCCTATAATCCCTTGCTCGAGGTGCGCCGCGGCGAGTGGGAAGTGCGCGACGTGCAGAACATCGCCGACATTCTGGTCGATCCCGAAGGGAGCCTGGACAAAAGAAACCACTGGGAGAAAACCAGCCATTCCCTTCTTGTCGGCGCGATCCTGCATGTCCTCTATGCCGGGGACGACAAGACACTCGCCGGCGTCGCGGCTTTCCTCTCCGATCCGAAGCGCCCGATCGAGTCGACGCTTGCCGCGATGATGACGACCAGCCATCTCGGTGAAGCGGGACCGCACCCCGTCATCGCCAGCGCCGCGCGCGAGCTGCTCAACAAATCCGACAATGAACGCTCCGGCGTGCTCTCCACCGCCATGTCGTTTCTCGGCCTCTATCGCGATCCCGTCGTGGCCGAGGTGACGCGGCGCTGCGACTGGCGGATCGCCGACATGGTGGGCGACAAGCTCCCGACCACGCTCTACCTCGTCGTGCCGCCGTCCGACATCAATCGCACCAAGCCGCTGATCCGTCTCATCCTCAACCAGATCGGCCGCCGCCTGACCGAAGACCTGCAGGCGAAGGGCGATCGTCACCGGCTGCTCCTGATGCTCGACGAGTTTCCGGCGCTGGGGCGGCTCGACTTCTTCGAGAGCGCGCTGGCCTTCATGGCGGGCTACGGCCTCAAAGCCTTCCTGATCGCGCAGTCGCTCAACCAGATCGAAAAGGCATACGGCCCGAACAACTCCATCCTCGACAACTGCCACGTCAGGGTCAGCTTCGCCACGAATGACGAGCGCACCGCCAAGCGCGTGTCCGATGCGCTGGGCACCGCGACCGAGATGAAGGCGATGAAGAACTATGCCGGGCATCGGCTGTCGCCCTGGCTCGGTCATCTGATGGTCTCGCGCTCGGAGACCGCCCGCCAGTTGCTCACCCCCGGCGAGATCATGCAGCTCCCGCCGAGCGACGAGATCGTCATGGTCGCCGGCACGCCGCCGATCCGGGCGAAGAAGGCGCGCTACTACGAGGACGCCCGTTTCCGCGAACGCCTCTTGCCGCCACCCGACCTGAAACGTCCTGACCAACCGCGCCCCGACGACTGGAGCAGCCTGCCGATCCCGACGAGGCCCAAGGCAGGTGATGCCCAACCCACCGACCCGTCCGACGACGAGGACACCACCGATTCCGAACGCCGGCTGCAACCCGAACTCAGCCGCGCCAAGCCGACGGAAAAGAAGGAACCCATCGCCAACGAGTTCGAGATCGAACTTCCCGACGACACCGACGAGGACGCCATGCGCAATCGGCGGATGATCAGCCAGATGCAGGGTGTCGCGCGTCAGGTGTCGCTCGACCCCGATGACGGCATGGACCTGTAAGCGTCATGGTCAGCCATCGGAAAAAGTCGAAGTTCACGGTTTATCTCGACCCCGACGTGACGCGGGCGCTGGCGGATTTCGCCGCGCGTAGGGATCAATCGAAATCCATGATCGCCGAGGCCGCCATCGCATCGTTCCTGTCGCCGGACGATGCCGAGCGGCGCGAGGCCGTCGTCGCCAAGCGTCTCGACCAGATCGACCGCCGCATGACCCGCCTGGAGCGGGACGTCGGCATCGCCGTCGAAACGCTCGCGGTGTTCATCCGCTTCTGGATCACCACCACGCCGGCGTTGCCGGAGCCCGCCGCGCAGGCGGCGCGCGCCAAGTCGGCCGAGCGGTATGAGGCGTTCATCACCGCGCTCGGCCGGCGTCTCGTCAAAGGTCCGAAGCTGCGGCAGGAGATCCCCGAAGACGTCTCCGAGTCGGAGTCGTGACGATCTCGCGCGCCTTCTGGTGAGCCCGGCGACGACATCAAGATCAGGACTCCACCGCCGTTCTCCTGTATTTGCACGCTACGCTACTACTACGACCGATACTTGTTGAAGCGGCCCGATTTCGGGCTCTTTTAATCGACCCCATTCCGGGGACTGTCTGTTGCGCCTCGTGAGGAAACGGGGCCGATATGACCACATCACACCAGAAACCGGAGGCGATCCAGCGCGGCGCGCGAATGCTGCGCACCGCGCTGGGTCCCGCCATCGCGCGCTTTCTGGAAGACCCCGCCGTCGCCGAAGTCATGCTCAACCCGGATGGGCGCATCTGGATCGATCGCCTGTCCGAAGGACTGGCCGATACGGGCGAGAGGCTGTCGGCCGCTGATGGCGAACGCATCGTGCGCCTGGTCGCCCATCATGTCGGCGCGGAGGTTCATGCCCGCGCTCCTCGTGTCTCGGCGGAGCTACCAGAAACCGGCGAGCGGTTTGAAGGCTTATTGCCACCCGTCGTCGCTGCGCCGGCCTTCGCAATCAGAAAGCCCGCCGTTGCGGTGTTCGGCCTCGATGACTATGTGGCGGCCGGCATCATGACCGCCGACCAGGCGGAAACGTTGCGGGCTGCGGTCGCTTCACGCGCAAACATCCTCGTCGCGGGTGGCACCAGCACCGGCAAGACCACGTTGACCAATGCGCTGCTCGCCGAAGTGGCGAAGACGCAGGATCGCGTCGTCATCATCGAGGACACGCGCGAGCTGCAATGCGCCGCGCCCAATCTCGTCTCCATGCGGACCAAGGAAGGCGTCGCCACGCTCTCCGATCTCGTCCGCTCCAGCTTGCGCCTGCGTCCCGACCGCATCCCCATCGGCGAGGTACGCGGCTCCGAGGCGCTCGACCTCCTCAAAGCCTGGGGCACCGGCCATCCGGGCGGCGTTGGCACGATCCACGCCGGCACCGGCATCGGCGCGTTGCGCCGTCTCGAACAGCTCATTCAGGAAGCCGTCGTCACTGTTCCTCGCGCGCTGATCGCCGAGACCATCGACCTCGTTGCCGTCCTCTCCGGCCGCGGCTCCGCGCGCCGGCTCGCCGAACTCGCCCGTGTCGAAGGGCTCACGGCCGACGGCGATTACCGCGTCACACAAGCCATCCCTTTGGCCATCCCCACCATCGCAGGAGACCCCGCATGAAGCCCCCGATCAATGTCCAAAAACCGTCCAAACCCTCGGTCCTGCGCGGTGCCTATGACCGCCTCGCAGCCTCGACCGCGCTTGTCACCATCATGGTGATGGCGGCCACGCCGCCCGCCTATGCCTCCGGCTCCTCCATGCCGTGGGAAGAACCGCTCCAGAAAATCCTCCAGTCGATCGAAGGCCCGGTCGCCAAGATCGTCGCGGTCATCATCATCATCGCCACCGGCCTCGCACTGGCTTTCGGCGACACGTCGGGCGGCTTCCGCCGTCTGATCCAGATCGTGTTCGGCCTGTCGATCGCCTTCGCCGCGTCGAGCTTCTTCCTGTCGTTCTTCTCGTTCGGCGGCGGGGCGCTGGTCTGATGGCGGGCGCTTTCGAGCAACTGGACGTGCCGGGCTTCACCGTGCCGGTCCACCGGGCACTGACCGAGCACATCCTGCTCGGCGGCGCGCCGCGTTCCATCGCGATCCTCAACGGAACGCTCGCCGGGGCCGTGGGCCTCGGCCTGCGCCTCTGGCTGGTCGGCCTGCTCATCTGGGCCGTCGGGCATTTCGCGGCGGTCTGGGCCGCCAAGCGCGATCCGCTCTTCGTGGAGGTTGGCCGCCGACATCTGCGCATCCCCGGTCATCTGTCGGTCTGAGGGAGGCGCAAACATGATGAACCTTGCCGAATATCACCGCTCCGCCAGCCGCCTTACCGACTATCTGCCCTGGGTCGCGCTCGTCGCGCCGGGCGTCGTGCTCAACAAGGACGGCAGCTTTCAGCGCACAGCGCGCTTTCGTGGTCCTGATCTCGACAGTGCCGTCGCCGCCGAACTGGTCGCGGTCGCCGGTCGCATGAACAACGCCTTTCGCCGTCTCGGCTCTGGCTGGTCGATCTTCGTGGAGGCGCAGCGCTCGCAGGCTGCGATCTATCCCGACAGCCAGTTCCCCGATCCGGCCTCCGGCCTGGTCGATGCCGAGCGCAAGGCCGATTTCGAGGAAGCCGGCGCGCATTTCGTGTCGGGATACTTCCTCACCTTCCTGTTCCTCCCGCCGGCCGAGAAAGCCGCCCGCGCCGAAACCTGGCTATACGAGGGCCGCGAACGTAGCGGCGTCGATCCGCATGAGATCCTGCGCGCCTTCACCGATCGCACAGATCGCGTGCTGGCGCTGCTCGACGGCTTCATGCCCGAATGCGCGTGGCTCGATGACAGTGAGACGCTGACCTATCTGCACTCGACGGTCTCGACCAACCGGCACCGCGTCCGCGTACCCGAGACGCCGATCTATCTCGATGCGCTGCTTGCCGATCAGCCGTTGACCGGCGGGCTCGAACCGCGCCTCGGCAACGAGCATCTGCGCATCCTCACCATCATCGGTTTTCCGACCGCGACCACGCCCGGCCTGCTCGACGATCTCAACCGGCTCGCCTTCCCGTATCGCTGGTCGACCCGCGCGATCCTGCTCGACAAGACCGACGCGACCAAGCTGCTGACCAAAATCCGCCGCCAGTGGTTCGCCAAGCGCAAGTCGATCGCCGTGATCCTCAAGGAAGTCATGACCAACGAGGCGTCGGCGCTGGTCGATACCGATGCGTCCAACAAGGCGGCCGACGCCGATATGGCCTTGCAGGAACTCGGCGCCGATGTCGCCGGCATGGCCTATGTCACGGCCACGATCACGGTCTGGGACGCCGACCCGCGCATCGCCGACGAGAAATTGCGCCTGGTCGAGAAGGTCATTCAGGGCCGCGACTTCACGGCCATGACCGAGACGGTGAATGCGGTCGATGCTTGGCTCGGCTCGCTGCCTGGACATGCCTACGCCAACGTTCGCCAGCCGCCGGTCTCGACTCTCAATCTCGCCCACATGATCCCCCTCTCTGCCGTGTGGGCGGGGCCGGAACGGGATGAACACTTCGGTGCGCCCCCCTTGCTTTACGGCAAGACCGAGGGAAGCACCCCGTTCCGGTTATCCCTTCATGTCGGCGACGTCGGCCATACGCTGGTCGTCGGCCCGACCGGCGCGGGCAAGTCCGTGCTGCTCGCCCTCATGGCGTTGCAGTTCCGCCGCTACGAGCAGGCCCAAGTCTTCGCCTTCGACTTCGGCGGCTCGATCCGTGCGGCCGCGCTCGCCATGGGCGGCGATTGGCACGATCTCGGTGGCGGGCTGACCGAGGGGGACGAGTTCTCCGTCGCGCTCCAGCCGCTCGCCCGCATCCACGACACCTATGAGCGCGCCTGGGCGGCCGACTGGATCGTCGCGATCCTGATGCGCGAAGGCATCACGATCACGCCGGAAGCCAAGGAGCATATCTGGACGGCGCTGACCTCGCTCAGCAGCGCGCCGGTCGAAGAACGCACCATCACCGGCCTTTGCGTCCTGCTTCAATCCAACGACTTGAAGCAGGCATTGCGCCCGTACTGCGTCGGCGGGGCCTATGGCCGGCTACTCGATGCCGAGGCTGAACAGCTCGGCCGCGCCGCCGTGCAGGTGTTCGAGATCGAGGGGCTTGTCGGAACGGGCGCGGCTCCGGCCGTCCTGTCCTACCTGTTCCATCGCATCGGCGACCGGCTCGACGGGCGGCCGACGCTGCTCATCATCGACGAAGGCTGGCTTGCGCTGGACGATGAAGGTTTTGCGGGCCAGCTCCGCGAATGGCTGAAGACGCTGCGCAAGAAGAACGCTTCCGTCATCTTCGCCACGCAGTCGCTCAGCGACATCGACAATTCGAGCATCGCGCCGGCCATCATCGAAAGCTGCCCGACGCGGCTTTTGCTGCCGAACGAACGCGCGATCGAGCCGCAGATCACGGCCATCTATCGCCGCTTCGGTCTCAACGATCGCCAGATCGAGATCCTGGCGCGGGCAACGCCTAAGCGAGACTATTATTGCCAGTCGCGGCGCGGCAATCGCCTGTTCGAGCTGGGCCTGTCCGAAGTCGGCCTCGCGCTCTGCGCCGCCTCCTCGAAATCCGACCAGACGCTGATCGCCAACCTCGTCGCCGAGCATGGCCGCGAAGGCTTCCTCGCGACCTGGCTCCGGTCTCGCGACGCCGGCTGGGCCGTCGACCTCATCCCGACTTTCCCGATCCCCCAAGCAGAAAAGGAGTCTTGACCATGACCATTCGCCGTTTCCGCTCGCGCGCCGTGGCGCTCGCCGCAACCATGCTGGCGGCCACGCCGCTCGCCCTCACGCCGATCATGACCACGCCCGCCCATGCGTGGAAGATCGTCTATGACCCCTCCAACTATGCGCAAAACGTCCTGACCGCCGCGCGCACGCTGGAGCAGATCAATCATCAGATCACCTCGCTTCAGAACGAAGCGCAGATGCTCATCAATCAGGCGAAGAACCTCGCCAGCCTGCCGTATTCGGCGCTTCAGACCTTGCAGCAGAACGTCCAGAAGACCCAACAGCTTCTCGGCCAAGCACAGAACATCGCCTTCGACGTCCAGCAGATTGATCAGAGCTTCCAGCAACAATACGGCAATGTCTCGCTGTCGACGACCGACGCACAACTGGTCGCCAGTGCCCGTGATCGCTGGAAGAACACGGTCGGCGGCTTGCAGGACGCGATGCGCGTGCAGGCCGGCGTCGTCGGCAACATCGACAGCAACCGCACGCAGATGTCGGCGCTGGTCAGCCAGAGCCAGGGCGCGACCGGTGCGCTTCAGGCGACGCAGGTGGGCAACCAGCTCCTCGCGCTCCAGTCGCAGCAGCTTTCCGATCTCGTGGCGGTCATCTCGGCCAATGGCCGCGCGAGCACTCTGACCGATGCGGAGCGCGCCGCCGCCGCCGAACAGGGCCGCGAACAGCGCCGCCGCTTCCTGACGCCGGGCCCGGGCTACCAGCCCGGCAACGCGCAGATGTTCGGCAACGGCAACTGAGGGCGCGACCATGGACGGCAAGATGCTGGCACGCCTCGGCGCAATCGTCTTCGTCGCCGTGGCCATCACGGCCACGGTGATCGAGCTGAACCGCAAAGAGGACGCACCGGCATCTTCGCCGGCTCCTCTTCACCAATCTGCTTACGATCCGCTGCGCGAAAGCCAGCGCCGGTGCCAGAAGCTCGGCCAGAAGGCATTGGACGACACCGATTGCCTGCGCGTCTGGGCCGAGACACGGGACCGCTTCCTTGGTCGCCAGCCGGTTCCGGCTGGCCCGGAAGGACGGTAAGCCATGGGCGGCGCGAGCGTCATCGACTCGTTTCTGGGGGTCTTCACCCGCTACATCGACTCTGGCTTCGGCCTGCTTTCGGGCGAGGTCGCGTTCATCGCCACCACGCTGATCGTGATCGACGTAACGCTGGCGGCGCTGTTCTGGAGCTGGGGCGCGGATGACGACATCATCGCCCGGCTCGTCAAGAAGACGCTGTTCGTCGGCGTCTTCGCCTATCTGATCGGCAACTGGAACAATCTTGCAAAAATCGTCTTCGAGAGTTTTGCGGGACTCGGCCTCAAAGGCTCCGGCACAGGCTTTTCGACCGCCGACCTGATGCGTCCCGGCAAGGTTGCACAGACCGGCCTTGATGCCGGACGGCCGCTGCTCGAATCCATCTCCGATCTGATGGGTTGGGTCGCCTTCTTCGAGAACTTCATCCAGATCGCCTGCCTGCTCTTCGCCTGGGCGCTGGTCATCCTGGCCTTCTTCATTCTGGCTATCCAGCTCTTCGTCACCCTGATCGAGTTCAAACTGACGACGCTCGCCGGTTTTGTCCTGATCCCGTTCGGTCTCTTCGGGAAAACCGCCTTCATGGCCGAACGGGTGCTCGGCAACGTGATTTCCTCCGGCATCAAGGTTTTGGTGCTGGCCGTCATCATCGGCATCGGCTCGACCCTGTTCAGCCAGTTCACGGCCGGCTTCGGCGGACAGACCCCGAGCATCGACGACGCCATGGCCGTCGTGCTCGCTGCCCTGTCTCTGCTTGGCCTCGGTATCTTCGGCCCCGGTATCGCGTCCGGCCTTGTCAGCGGCGGTCCCCAGCTCGGCGCTGGCGCTGCCGTCGGCACGGGTCTCGCCGCCGCCGGCGCGACCATGGCCGCAGGCGGTGGAGCGATGCTCGCGGCGCGCGGCGGAGCCGCCATGTTGTCGGGCGGAGCTGCCGCCGTCCGCGGCGGGGCGACGGCCGCCGGTGCGGCATCCGCGGCCTTCAACCTGGGTTCGCTCGGCCAGTCCGGCGTGGCGGGCGCCGCATCCGGCATGGGTGGCGTCGGACACGCGGCAGGCTCGGCCGCCATGTCGCCGCTGCGCCGTGCAGCGGCCAGCGTCAAGTCCAGCTTCTCTGATGGCGTGAAAAGCGGCTTCGGCGTCACGGGCGGCTCTTCGATCATGGGGACGGTCGGCAGTTCCGCCGATGCAGCAGCCGACGCCGCTTCCGCCACCCACACCGCCAAGGGCCAGCCCGATTGGGCAAAGCGTATGCAGCGCTCGCAGCGCGTGACCCACGGCGTTCAGGCGACGGCCCATGCCGTCCGCTCCGGCGACAGCCACGCCTCCGGCTCTTCCGTCAACCTCTCAGAAAGTGACCGCTCATGAACCTCTTCAGACGACCCGCCGCCCATTACGGCAAGACGCCGCAACCGGAGACGCCCTATCAGCGCGCCGCGCAGGTCTGGGACGACCGTATCGGTTCGGCCCGCGTGCAGGCGAAGAACTGGCGCTATATGGCCTTCGGCTCGCTGTTCCTCTCGGCGGGCTTCGCCGGGGCGCTCGTCATCCAGTCGGCGCGCGGGACCGTGGTGCCCTGGGTGGTGCAGGTCGACAATCTCGGCCACTCGCAGACGGTGGCTCCGGCGACAGCCGACTATCGGCCTACCGATCCGCAGATCGCGTGGCATCTCGCCCGCTTCATCGAGCAGGTGCGCTCCATCCCGGCCGATCCCGTCATCGTCCGGCAGAACTGGCTTCGCGCCTACGAATGGACGACCGATCGCGGCGCGGGCGCGCTCAATGACTATGCCCGCGCCAACGATCCGTTCGCCAAGGTGGGTAAGCAGCAGATCGCGGTCGAGGTCTCCAGCGTCATCCGCGCCTCGCCGGATTCGTTCCGCGTGGCCTGGACCGAGCGCCGTTACGAGGATGGCAAGCTCGCGACGACGGAGCGGTGGACGGCGATCCTGACCATCGCGCTTCAACCGCCGCGCGACGCCGAACGCCTCAAGGCCAATCCGCTCGGCATCTATGTCAATGCCATCAACTGGTCGCGGGAGATGGGCCAATGAGCAGCACTTTCCGCAAGCCCGCAATAGCGGCCATCATGCTCTCGGCGACCATGCTCGCCGGCTGCGCCTCCACCAAGCCGCCGCAGATCAGCTACGACAACAGCGTTCCGCCGCTTCCGGCCATTCCGGCGGCCGTGACAGACGAGCGGCTGAAGCCGATCCATGTTCCGCCCGCCTGGACTGTTGCGCGCGGCGGCACGGCAGGGGCGACACCGACGGCTCGGGTGGAAAACGCAAACGCCGCCGCCCGCGTGCAGCCACGCCGCGAAGGCTACTTCAACGCCATTCAGGTCTATCCGTGGTCGGAAGGCGCGCTCTATCAAGTCTATGCCGCCCCCGGCCAGATCACCAACATCGCGCTCGAACCCGGTGAAAGCCTGACCGGCGCGGGACCGATCGCGGCCGGCGACACCGCTCGCTGGATCATTGGCGACACGGAATCCGGCTCCGGCGTAGCCCGTCGGGTCCATGTGCTGATAAAGCCGACGCGCGCCGACATCACCACGAACCTCGTCATCACCACCGACCGGCGGACCTACATGGTCGAGCTGCGTTCCGGCGAGAAGCCCTATATGCCCGCTGTCGCCTGGGCCTATCCGCAGCCGGCAGGCGGCGGCCGTCAGGCGGTCCCGGCAACGCCGGTCATTCCGGCCGTCGCCGCGCGCAACTACCGCTATGGCCTGACCGGCAGCAGCAATCCGCCATGGAAGCCTGTCGCCGTCTATGACGACGGCCGCCGCGTCTATGTCGAGTTCCCCCGCGGCATCGTGCAGGGCGAGATGCCCCCGATCTTCGTCATCGGCCCCGAGGGCGAGGCGCAGATCGTCAACAGCCGCATCTATCAACACATCCTGATCGTCGATCGCCTGTTCGGCGCGGCCGAGCTGCGCCTTGGCAGCGGCGACAAGCAGCAGACCGTCAGGATCGTCCGCACCGACGGGAGACCGCAATCATGACCGAAGCCGATGCCCACGCTGCCCCGATGCGCCTGCGTGCCGAAGCACCCCGAGTCACGCGCCTGTCACGCAAGATACTGGCCAGCGTCGCGGCCGTCGCCCTGGTCGGGATCGGCGGCGCGCTGATCTATGCACTTCAGACGCGCGGTCCCGGCGATGGCGGCGAGGAGCTTTATTCCACCGCCAACCGTCAGCCCGCCGATGGCCTGGCTGGCCTGCCGCGCGACTATACCGGCCCGATCCTGGGTCCGGCACTACCCGGCGATCTCGGCGGCCCAATCCTGTCCGCGCAGAATGCCGGCCAGCCCGTCGTGCCGCCCGTTGTTCCGACGCCCGGCGTCGACGAGGCCGAACAGCGTCGCCGCGCCGAGGAAGAGGCCGCCCGTCTCAGCACCGTGTTCTTCCAGTCCCGGCAGGGCTCGACGGCGGCGACTTCCGGCGCAGTGCCGGGCCTTGCCGGCTTCGATCCCGGCAGCGGCAGCGTGACGGGACAGCCGATCGCACAGGATCGACAGCTTGCGTTCCTCAATGCGGCGGCCGACCGGCGCACCGTCACGCCGGATCGCGTCACGCCTCCGGCATCGCCCTTCGTGCTTCAGGCCGGCGCGGTCATCTCGGCCGCGCTCATTACCGGCATCCGTTCCGATCTTCCCGGCCAGATCACGGCGCAGGTCACGGAGAACATCTATGACAGCCCGACGGGGAGCATTCTGCTCGTACCGCAGGGAACCCGCCTCATCGGCCAGTATGACAATGCCGTGCAGTTCGGCCAGCGCCGCGTTCTGCTCGTCTGGAATCGACTCATCATGCCGAACGGCCGCTCCATCGTTCTTGAGCGCCAGCCCGGCGCGGATACGCAGGGCTATGCCGGCCTGGAGGATGGCGTCGATTATCACTGGTGGGATCTCGCCAAGGCCGCCGCGCTCTCGACGCTGCTCGGCGTCGGGGCGGAACTCGCCACCGACGACAACGACCGCCTGATCCGCGCCATCCGTGACGGCGCGCAGGATACCGTCAATCAAGCCGGTCAGCAGATCGTCCAGCGCCAGTTGCAGGTCGCACCCACACTGACCATCCGGCCCGGCTTTCCGGTCCGTGTCATCGTCACCAAGGATTTGGTGCTCGAACCCTACAGGAGCTGACCATGACCAAGCTGAAACTCGGCCCCATCGCCGACGACAAACCCGTCAAGGCGACGGTGGAACTGCCTGCCCAACTTCACCGCGATCTTGTCGCTTATGCCGAGGTGTTGGCCCGGGAAACCGGCAATCCCGTCGCCGATCCCGTGAAGCTGATCGTGCCAATGCTCCAACGGTTCATTGGAACCGATCGCGGCTTTGCAAAAGCTCGCCGCCAGATGGCGGAGGGTAAGGCCGGTTCGTAGGCATCGCGGCCCGACGCTGCGATTGCACCTTCGCGATACTGATGAAGCGTCGGAGCGCCGGATTATCGTTCTTCGGCGACCATACCCCATTGAAGGGGAGAATCTCCCCGGCAATGGGCCGATAGCAGATGCCGGGTATCTGAGTGGCGGTCGTCGCTTCGCTGGTCACTGTGAGACCGGTGCCGAGCCCAACCATGGTCAGCAGACTGTCACGGCCGACGAACTGCGACTCGATGCGCGGATGGTGGCCGAGGTCGCTGACATGCTTCACAAGATAATCGTAGATCTCCTGGCCGGGCGCCGAGTCCATCACAATGAACTTCTCATGGACGATCTCGTCCCAGCTCACCTCGTCCTTCTCGGCCAGCGCGTGTGATTCCGGCAGCACGACGAACACGCGCTCGTTCCACAGATGATCGGCCTCGCATTGTGGCCACTCCTGCGAGCCGGTCAGAAACGCGATGTCGAGCCTGAACTGCCGGATGGCCGCGACGTGCTCGGCCGGATTCCCGTCCAGCACCTGTAACTGGACGCCTTCATGCTGCTCGTGAAACGACTTCAACAGCTCCTGCAGGAAGCCCGACGACAGGGACGAGAAGATGCCGATGCGAAGACGGCCGTCCTTCACACGGCCAACCGCATCCACTATCTCGGCGCCTTCGCTGACATAGCGCAGAACCTTGCGGGCCCGCGGAAGCAACCGCTGGCCGGCGACCGTCGGCAGCACGCCTCCGCTATGGCGGTGGAACAGCGCCGATCCGAGATTGTCTTCAAGATCCCGGATGCGGCGGCTGACGCTCGATTCCTGCACCCCAAGTGCGGTGCTGGCTTTTCGGAAGCTCCCGTATTCCAGGGCCGCTACAAAATAGCGTAGCTGTCGGACATTCATCTCTATGGGTGCCTGCCTCTCAGCGCGCGAGGGCTACCACGCGATCGAGGGCCGTGCCGAAGCCTTGGAGCGAGATCGAGAACGGCGCGGCCGCGCCGCCGTCGGCTGTCGCCTTGATCTTGAGGATCGCGCTGGCGCGCAGCGCCACCAGCGTGGGGGCGTCGAAATTGACATTGACGAGACAGCCGCCCGGCACGCAGGTCCGGAAGCGGATCGGCGGCATGGCCGGTTTCTCGTCGATCTGGAAGGTGACGCCGGAATCGAGCGCGAGGCCGAACGGCAGGACGAGCGTGCCCGTGACCACGTTGCCGCTCGGCGCATTGAGCTCGATCGCGAGCACGCGCTGGCCGTTCTGCTGGGCCTGTTGCTGCGACATGACGCAACGCTTGGTGTTATTGGCGACTTGGCAGGCGACCCGCCAATCCTTGTAGGTCTCGTTGAGCGAGGACGCGCCACCCGGCAAGGTCGATCCCGCCGCGCCTCCAGTTTGCGCCTGTGCGACCTCCATACGCTGTGGCGCAGGGTCGCTGAAATTACCTTTTGCAGATGTGGTCTGTGTCGGATTCGAAACCGCAATACCGGGCGCTACATAAAGCGCCGCACCCACGCCAAGCATGACTGTTGCGATTGTGGTGAGACCAAAAGCACGTTTCTTGCTCATCATACGAGCGCCTTTCGTTCATTCGCGCGCTGCGCATTGAGGTCGAGGAGGTTCTGGAAGCTTCGCTGCGACGCCAGATGCAGCGTCACCAGATCGAGCCACCCCTTGGCGTGCCAGTCAGCGACGGTTTTGGAGGGCAGCGCGCGAAACGCCTGCTCATCGATGGACTGGAAACCGTTGATCTGATGCTGTGATCCATCGGGAAGCTGGAACCGCGCGTGGTATGGCGAAAGCAGATTCGCTTCTATCAGCGCCCGGCCGAAGGCGATCGTGGCGGTGTGATCGGAGTGATAGGCATTGCAGAAAGCCATGGCCGACTGGGCTGTCGCGCTTGCCTCACCATCAAAGTGAAAGAGCCGCTCCGCATCATGATGAGTGGCGGCATGGGTGACGAAGCGGTCACTACCCCGATCAATGCCCAGAAATTGCCGGGTCCTGTCCTGGGACTCAGTAGCGATGAAGGGGTAGCGGCGGACATAGGCCGGGACGTAAGCGCCGGGATGCCAGTTCCCGTCTTGCGCGACGAAGAGATTGTCGTCACGGAGTACCCCGACCAATGCAATCGGCGGAGCACTCTCTTCCATGGCAAAGACGATCGGGTAGTCCCGCATGGCGAGGGCGAACTCACTTACGCAGAGCGGAATGGCAACGGCTTTACGCGTAAAGCCGAAATTCGTCGCGGCCGTAATGCCGACATCGGCATGTTCCTCGAAGCGAAGAACCACAGGATCCTCGTAAAAAAGCGGAAGGCGGATGCTGCTCTTCCCGGAAGAAACACTCTTATCTGTTGTCAAAATCTGCCACCCGGCGCACCGCGCCATTTATGTTAAACTTTCGTCCGCAGCGTGCGCAGAGCCTGTCGAGCTGACGGCTCTACGCCACCACCATCGGCCTAAATCGGGAAGTGCCCCAGAGCGCGCGCATCCACGCTCGTTCCACTTCGATCGTGAAACTGTCGGTGAGACTGCGGCGCAACGTCCAGAGCAAGGTTTCTGCAAGCGCTTCGTAGTGCGCCTCGATCAACCGGAAGACTTTGTCGGACTGCGCGAGAATTCTAACTGTTGCCGCAATCGCCCCCGTGTGCCGTAAATGGCAAGAGACGAACCCAAGCAATTTCACGAGCCGTCGTTCCTCTGGCTCAGTGTCCATGAAGAAGAGACGGTAGACCTCGGGATAGGAGTCGAGCAGGCGGCCGTGAAACAATTCCTGAGCCTTCTGGCTGACCGGGCTGAGGTCATCAAGGCTCGACTGGATAAGTGAAATGGTGCGCTCTTCCATCTGCTCACCTCAGAACTGGGCAGTTTTGGATGATGCAGAGCTAACGACGCGCGGATCGAACAGTTCGTCGTCGAACTCGAAAGGTGAGTGCCGATTGGTTTCCGGCGCATCACTCCCTTTCGATTGCGGCCTCTCGAGACGGCGCAATCGCGTGCTGAGTGAGGAGTAGGCTGCAATCAGCGCAGTAAGGAGCCCCACGCCACAGAGGGCGTCGAGAACGAGAATATGAACCGGCCGACCGATATAGACGCCTGCGATGAACCACACCGCAGCGAATGCGACGACCAGGAAAAAGGAAACAATAGCAAGATCGTCTTGCTCATCATCGTTGCGTCGCGGATCTGATAACCTTGCCATGGAAACACACTTCCCTCTAAGCAATCCGAATAGTTGGGTGACGCCCATTCAGGCGCCACCAGCAGGGTTGGGAACTCAGAACTTGGCGCTGAAATTGGCTTTGAAGGATTGATCGACGACACCGGAGCCGAACTGGCCGCCATAAGTGACGCCGAGCACGGCGCTCGGCGTCAGCGCGAAGTCGAGACCAGCTTCGACGACAGCAGCATTCCGCGCGACCGGTACGCCTGCGACGGTGAAGGCACTGCCGCCATCAGCAAAGCCCATCCTGGAAGTTGGCGTTACATCATCGAAAGCATGACGCCAGCCCAACATGCCCTTGGCCGTAACCGAGGCACCGTTGAGGTCGAAAGTGGTCGAGCCGCGCAGGCCGAGCGTCGTGAAGGTGGTGTCAGTGCTGGATGAGCCGCTCGTAAGCGCCGCCGCACCACCCGTCTCGCGGAAGCCGTCAGTATGCAGGTTTACATAGGCTAGGTTTGCGAATGGCTCGAACCGGGTCGTCCCGAAATTGAAGCCATAGGCCAGTTCGCCGAAGACCTGCGCGGTGCCGGCATTATAGCCACCCTTGAGACTTTCGCTGAAGCCGGGGAAAGCAACGCTGCGGCTGGTCGAGATATCATGCCAAGTGTAGGCCGCGCCGGACCGGAAGGCGAGATCGCCCCAGGTCGAGCCGCCATAGAGGCCGAGATGGTAATTGTCGCTCGAACCGGAGGAATGGCGATCCTTGGCATCAAAGCTCGTATGGCTGTAACCGGCGATCGCGCCGAAGCGCCAAGTGTCGAAGACCGGAGCATCCGCCCCGACGAAGAAGCCGCCGGTCGAGCGGTTGAGGCGCGCGGCGTTGCCGTCGCCGGATGTGTGACCCCACGAACCGAAGCCCTGTCCCCAGACCGCGAAGCCATCGGTGTTCGCGGCAACCGGTTGGGGTACGCCGTTTTCGTAGGTGACCGCAGAGCCCGATGCGCCAACACCGTCAAAGGCCGCGCGAAGGCGATCATTGACCGCGTTACGAAGGAAACGGCTGTCCTCGATCAACGCCGTCTTGGTCGACGCATGGATCTCGCCCGAAAGCTGGTCGAAGGCGTAACGAGCCTGTTCGGCCGAAAGGTTGAGCACGGCGTCATAGACGGCATTGCCGGCCTCGAGGCTTTCCACACCACCGCCCGTCGCGATCTGGTTGCGTGACTGGCCCACATTCTCGAACGTGGTGCCGTTGCGCGTCATCGTCAGATAGACATTGTTGTCGTCATAGCTGAGCGAGGGATCGAGGAAGGCAAGGTTAGACGTCACACCTTCGTCGAAGGTGCCGGTGATGCCGCCACCCGCCGTCAGGATCGTATATTGCGTCGAGGCCGCATAATTGCCCGTGCCGGCAATAACACGAACAGAGCCGCCATAGATGTTCGCCGCTCCCGAAACGTCGACGAGGTCCGACTGGCCGTCTCTGTTGATGTCGACCTGATAGATCGAGCCTTTGTACAAGGCGAGGTCGCCAGTCAGTGTCAGGGTACCGACGCCATTTCCAGGTGAAAGCACGGCCCCGGAAAATAGGTTAACGTGGCCCCCAATCGTGCCGCTCCCGGCCAGTACGGTCCCTTCCCACATATCGAGGAGAGCGCCGTCACGTCCGAGTGTCCCGTCGACCATGAGCCCGCCGCTGCTCACGACAGTGCTGCCGGTGAAATCCGAGCTGTCTCCCGTCAGGCGAAGGAAGTTTCCATCGCCCACCGCGACCTCAAATCTACCGCGTCCCGAAACCTCACCCTTATAGGTGCCGCTGCTGTTCTGCTCGAAACGCATGGCGGCAATTTCATCGATATGGACATTGCCGCCAAAAAGATCGCTTCGGGAAACCAGCCTACCTTCATCAATCGTCCAGTCGAGAGTGCTGCGTCCAGACAGAGTCAGCATATGTGAGCCGAGCTTCTGCATGGTGCCCCGGCCATAGATATCGCCCGCGAATACGCCGTCTTCGTTTTGATCGAACACGACATGGCCATTGTTGGCGATGTCATTGCGGATGCTCTGCGCGTTGCCAACCAGCGTGCCGTTGCGCACGATGGTATCGCCGCGATAACTGTTGTTGCCGGTGAGGACCAGGGTGCCCAGATCGTCCTTGACGAGGGCGCCGTCGCCGCGCAGCTCCGAGGCGATGGTTGCGACATAATCAGCGCCCATTTGCGTGCCGTCACCAACGCGGATCGTGGTTTGAGCTTCGGTCATCGTGATCGCATCGCCCTCGACCCGGTAGCCGTCGATGGCAAACTGCATGCCGGTGACGGAAATATCGCCGTCTGTGTTGTCAACGGTGACCGTTCCCGGCTCGCCCTGGAAGATGGCGAAGCGGCCACCCCAGTCATGATTTGCATCGCCATTGGTGGTGGTCCAGTTGGTCGTGCCGTTCCGCCACACGCCGTAACCGCCGGAAATCTCGCCATCCGCAGTGGTGTGGTGTCCATCCCAGAACAGGGTGCCCGGACGCGGATCGGGGCCAGGCCCAGGAGTGCCGCCGACGACGACGTTCACCTGCTTGTCTATGGCGGTCTGGATCTCGATATCGCCGATATCGTACTGGCTGCCGGCGGGTACGCCGACGACCTCCATCCCGTTATCGGTCAGATCGCCGCCATAGTTGAAGAGACGGTAGACGCCCTCTCCAAACTCACCGGTTCCGTCGGCTATGGTGAGCCGTCCATCAAGAACAAGATCGCCTTCCACCTCGAAAAATGCCGTGGTGCTTGGTGCACCGACCACAATCTCGACGTCGGAATTTTCGTTGAGCGTCAGGCTGCCCATCGTCAGCGTGCGGTCATGCTGGCCATAGAGCCGCCCGCCATCGGCAATCTCGACATCGCCGCCGATGCGGCCCGAGCCGGTGGCGGTGCCGCCGAACTCCACAGCCACGTTACCGCTGTAGTTGCCGTCGAAGGAAAGGCCGCCTTCGTTCACGATGGCGCCGGGCGCGTCGAGGCTTTCTCCGGTCAGACTCACCGTCCCCTGACCCATCTTGGTGATAGTGTGGTTGTGGCCGCTGATGACACCGGCCAGGGTGCTCATTGTGGAGGTGCCGACCCCGCCGTACTCGAGAATGATGCGGTCTTCCAATCGCATATTCTGGGCGATCGTCAGGGCGCTCCCAAGATCCAGAATGCTGTGACTCTCGGCAGGACGTTTGAAGATCACGTTCGAGCCGATACCGAAAGCCCAGTCTTTACTTACGGCTACCGTTCCACCTTCGATGATGGTATCGCCGGAACGGGTGCTGTTCTCTGACAAAATTAGATAGCCCGAACCCACCTTGCGCAGCACGCCGCCACCGCTGGATTCTCCGGCGATGGATACGTCACCGTTGAAGGCGCCAACGGTCAGCGTCGAGCCTGTATTGATGGACAGAGTTCCGCCGCCGTTGATGACCAGGCTGTCGAAGGTCTCGCTTTGGGCCACCCGCAACATTGCGCCGAGGTTGACTGTGACCTTCCCGGTATCGGCAATCGCATCGCCGTCATCGAGCACCAGCGCACCCGCTCGGACCACGGTGTCGCCGGTATAGGTGTTCTGCCCGGTGAGTATCAGCGTCCCCTCACCATCCTTGAAGAGGGAGCCGGAGCCGGAGATTGTGCCGGCCAGATTAGCAAAAGTATTTGAGGAGGTATCGAACGTCGCGCCGGCTGCGCCGGAAAGGATCACGTCGTTGGCGATCGTTATCAGCTGGGCATTATGCAGCGCGAGCACGGGTGCCTCTGTTCCACCCGCGGTAAACTCGATTGCGCCGGTGCCGATCGCTGCGGCGCCATTTAGTTGAATGGTGCCTCCGGCAATTTCTGTGCCGCCGGAATAGTCATTCACTCCAGAAAGCTGGAGCAGGAGATCTGACGTTTTGCGAAGCCCTAAAATACCTTCACCATCACGAAGTCCTCGAGCAAGTCCGGCCTGAAGGGTGAGTGTAACATTGGTATCTGAAGCATCATTCAGAACGGTTGCCTCTGTGCTGAGTATGTCAAGCGCAAACAGGTCAAGATTGCTGCCCGCGAGGTCGAGGATACCTTCCCCATACACACGGACACCCGTTCCCCAGCGATTAAAGTATTCCCGCGCAGCATCGGAACCGAACTGCATCCGCCCGTTTCGTAACTCGATCTTTCCTCCCCAAACACCTGGCATCGACTCGACGCCAGAGACGGTTTCCGGTGCGAAAACAATAGTTCCGTGATCGTCTCCACCCTCACCCAGACGGAGTATTCCACCATAATGATCAAAACTGAGATTGCCGGCGTAAGTCGCAGTCGTACCCGCCGCCGTGGACATATCGACACGCGAATTGATCACAATGTCGTCGGCATAGGTCCCGGTGGACGTGTAGCGATATTCTGCCTCTTGCGCTCGCACAGCGGCCAGCGGCAGCAAAACACTCATCAGCGCGGTCGCGCAGAGAAGACGGCTTTTACGGGTAAACGCAACAGAATGCGTGGCGCGAATGGTGGCTACCATGGGTCCTACTCTCAAGCTTTTGAAGATTTTCAGGCGGCGCGGATTGGCCGGGGAGCGATGCGGCAGCACACGCTGGAAATCGCGTGCCCAAGCTGAAAATCGGCCATCGAGTCCACCGCCCTTCCGGACGGCGTCTTCACCCTCAACCGCGTTCTCGTGACCGACATTGCCCATAGACCTCCGTTCAAATTTTGAACGGCGTAGCAAGCCCGCCCTCTGACCGCCCCATATGTTCAGCCAGGGCAGCGAAAAAATATTGACTTAGGAGGTGATGCAGTTGGCGTTGAAAACAAAGACGGCGGAAGAGCTTTCTTCCGCCGCAATCAGTATTTCAGACACTCCCCGTTGAATCGGAGAGTTTATTCCCGGGAGGATTATTTTCTCCAGGACAATCGGCTGTCGATTGGCGCGGATCTTCCGGTCCGCTAATTTAATCGCGTTCGGGATTGTCACTGAATTCGTGCAGACTATTCCGTTTTTGAAAGACGTTTCAGGCGGTCAGCATACGGAGCTGCCACAGTGCGATAAGGCGCGCCTTTCTCGCGAATGATGTCGAAATTTCCCATTTGCGCTCGGAGCATTTCGGTTGCCATCTTCTTCTGCTCCGGGGTCATCTTGCCGAGTTCGCCGAGTTTGTCCGCGAATTCCTCCATCATCTGCTGAAGCTCGGCCTGCGGGATGGAGGCGATGAAGCCGGTCATGGTCTGATCGAATGCAGTCTTCCAGCTTGTTTCGCTGAAACCGGCGGCCGGGATCAGTTGAGAAGATTCATCGTCGATCTCGAACCATTCCTGAGCGGCTTCTTCGTCATAAAAGACCGTTTTCCCGGTTTCGGACGAAAGACGCTCCAAAATGGTGACGACGGTCTCGGCCTCGCGCTTTTCGAGCGCGGACGCGCTGGTCGCGCAGAAGACGAAGGCGACTGCAGCGGCGACTGCCGCTTTGCAAAACAGGTTGCCCGTCATCTGTAGCAATCCTGCATTTTGGCACGGGCATTGGCGGACTGGCTTTGGGCTATCATGCTGCCGCCGGTCGAGGCGACCTGGCCCGCAATCGCACCACCTCGTCCGGCAAAACCGCCGAGGCCGCCGACCATGCCAAGGGCACTGCCCAGCATCGCCGCATTGGTCTGTCCTCGCATCGCTTCTTCGCAAGCGTCTCGCTTCTGCACGGCTACTTTCTGCTGACCGGCGCGGGCGGAAGATTTGCCGCCAGCGGATGCCGTGGTTGCAGTATCCCCAGTCGTCTGGCTGCAACCAGCCAGCGCGAGCGCAATCGCGCCCACCATTGCAACGAGTCTCATGTTTTCTCCTGATTTCCTGGATGACCGTTTTCTGAGGCCCCGTTTTCGGGGCGCGGTCTTGGCCATCGGTTGAATTCCAGATCGCCCTTAAGACGAAAAATCAGGTACTGCCCCATCTGTTCATAGGGGGCGGGAGTTTTTTCTAAGAGTAGAACACCAATGATGGTAACTTTCAGGAGCGGCAACTATTTCGGGGGAAATTGAATAATCATGAAGAAACCCGGACACTTTCGTTCGAGCGATGGCCTTGGCCGTAAGCTGCGGCGTTTGGTCATCGTGCTGCCTATGCTCCTTGTGGCCACGGTGGCTTTTGCGGGTAACCTTGCTGCGCCGTCGGGGCCGGTACTTCTCACGATCTCCGGGAACCTGGAAAAGACCAATCATGATACCGGCGCCACGTTCGACGAGGCGATGCTTTCCGCTTTGCCACAGCACCGGATTGAAACATCGACCCCATGGACGGACAGCAAGAACGTCTTCGAAGGCGTGCTGCTATCAGACCTGCTCGATTTCCTCGGCGTAAAGGACGCGCAAACGCTCCGTGCCGTGGCCTTGAACGAGTACGAGATAGCTTCGCCTTTGTCCGAAGCCATCGAGCATGGCGCGTTGCTGGCCATGCGCATGGACGGCAAGGCGTTGACGCGCCGCGACAAGGGACCGATCTGGATCGTCTATCCGCGCGACGACAATCCGAGAATTCAGGACGAGCGCCATGATGCCCGGTGGGTATGGCAACTCACCAGAATCGAGGTTCAATGAGCATCGCGGCAAAGAAGCGGGCGGCGACAGGCATAACAGGTGTGATCGTAATCGCGTGCGCCCTGCTGCTGGTCTTCGCATTACATCGTTTGATTCAAACCGAAACCGAACTTGCGACCGGCTCCGGCGAAAGCCTGCTCTACGCGTTATTCCAGGCTCACGATGAAGAGCAGCGCCTCATTCTGGATGCGTACGACTGGAACAACGGCCAACTGAAGGAGCAGGCAGAGCAGCTTCGACTTCAGACAGACTTGGCGATCAGCCGTCTGGATGTTGTTTCTCACGGAACCTTGGGACGTGAGCTGGCGGATGCGAAGGAAGATGCCATCATCGAATCCGCGCGCATCAACCTCATGTCGTTCGATCGAACCCTGCAGGATGCCCTGTCGCAAGGAGGCGCGATACCCCAGCCTGTGTTGCAGGGACTTCGGACGGATGCAGCCAGGCTTAAGGCTGCGGCGACTCGTGTGTTTCTCGCCGAGCGAGACAATATCGGCACGCAGCGGGATCGATATTCGTCCGTGCTATGGGAAGCGATAGTCGCCATCGTCCTGATTCTCGGCTGCGGCGTTTTTATCGTCGCGCGCCTCATGGCTAGCTTGCGCACCGCCGCCAAGGCTGAAGATGCACTGCGACGGGACAGGGATTTCTCAAACCTGCTTTTAGAATCGAGCGGTGACGGGGTGATCGCCTTCGATATGGATGGCCGGTGCACACACTGGAATTCGGTCATGGGCGAGATGTTTCCCGCCCCCGGCAATGCCGATGTCATCGGTCAGCTCATCAAGGACGCATACCGCCTGCCCGAGGGGCACGTAATCCTGAACATGATGCGCGACACGCTGGCGGGGCGAAGCCTTCACATGCCGGCTCACCCAATCCCGACCGGCAACCGCTATGTCGAGAAATTCACCTATCCTGTCTGGTCGGGAAAGGTGATCGTTGGCGGCATTCTCTTCATTCGCGATGTGACCGATGCGCATCTTGCCCGGATGCAGTTGGTCGAACACCGCGATCAGCTCGAGGCGACCGTGAAGGAGCGCACCAGGGATCTGGAGGAGTCGCTGGAGCGAGAGACCAGGCTACGCGAATTGTACAAGGGCTTCGTGTCGATGGTGTCGCATCAGTTCCGAACTCCGCTTTCCATCGTCGATTCCAGCGCCCAGCGCATGATCCGCCGCGGCAAGGACATGAGCGAAGAAGAAATCCGCGAACGCGCGGGTAAGATCAGAATGGCGATCCTGCGCCTCACGCGGCTTGTTTCCAGCACGCTCAACGCAACAAAACTGGACGCTGGAGAAATTGATTTCACCGTCCGCCGCTGCGATCTCGGCAAGCTTATCGTCGAAGCCTGCGAGCGCCAAAAGGAAACCACACCCAACCGACGATTCAGCATCGAACTGGATCGGCTTCCCGACTGGGTGTCCTGCGACCCGCTTTTGATCGAGCAGGTGGTCGCGAACCTTATTTCCAATGCGGTCAAGTATTCACCTCCACCCGAGCCGATCGATATCGGGGCTGACGTGGATGAGAGATGGATCGAGATCAAGGTCAGTGATCGCGGCGTCGGCTTCTCGGAAGACGAGCGCGACAACCTGTTCGATCGGTTCTTTCGCGCAAAAACAGCGGTCGGTGTCGAAGGGACCGGCATTGGTCTGCATGTGGCACGGACCATAGCGCGGATGCATGGCGGCGATGTAGCGGCCTTCCAACGCGAAGGCGGCGGCTCGACCTTCGTCCTTAGAATTCCGAAAGAGGAAGCCTTAGCAGCATGAGACCGGAGCATATCGTCAGCGTGACGCAAGATTCTGACCGTCAAAGAACAATTCTGTGCGTCGAAGATGAAGCCGACCTTCGTCACGACCTCGTTGAGGAGCTCGTCGCGGCCGGCTATCGCGTCATTGAGGCAGGAGACGGACTGGAAGCTCTTCAGAAACTGGAGACAGCGCAGCCGGACGCAATCCTGTGCGACATCACCATGCCCGAGCTTGGAGGATACGAGCTGATGGCGAAGCTCAGGACCGACAGGCCCGACCTTGCAGAGGTGCCCTTCATTTTCCTGACCGCGTTGGCTGACCGAGCCGATGTGCTGCACGGCAAGAATGCCGGCGCGGACGACTATCTGGTCAAGCCTGTCGATTATGACGACCTGCTCGCGACGATCAGATCGCGATTGCGCCTCGTTGATCGTGTCCGCCAATCACTCCTTACCGATTTGCAGCGCCAGCAGCAGCAGATGATCGAGCAGGCAGTGCGGGACGGCGAGGTTGAACTGGCGGCATTGGCGGCAGCGTTGGATCGGCTTGCAATCGGCATCTTCCTTATCGAGGAAACTGGCGAGGTCCGCATGATCAACGAAGCTGGGCGTCAGTTGATCGCCATGGCAGACGGGCTTTCCCTGACATCGGCTGGCCTCATGGCCAATCTTGCAAAATCGTCGCAATCGCTGAGAACCGCGCTGACTGTTGTCCATCAGAATATCGGCACCAGTCAGACAGTTGCGATAGAGCGGGAAGAAGGCCATCCTCTCGTCCTTCAACTGTCTTCAATCAGCCTGCCTGGCAGCAACGCCCGCCATGTCATTGCCCTCGCCATAGATCCAGACCGACAGGCGGATATCTCCGCCGAAGTTCTGGCATCCCTGTTCGGCTGCACCTCAGCAGAAGCAAGACTGGCCGCCGCCCTGGTCGCCGGGAAACGGCTTGAAGAGATAGGGGAAGAGTTCGGTGTAAAGCCGACCACCATTACCTTCCACCTACAGAACCTGTTCCAGAAAACCCATACCCATCGCCAAGCCGATCTCGTTGCCCTGCTGATCAGGGCAACCGTTCCACTCTCGCTCAGCAATTGAAGATCGCCGCCCCCTATGTTCACAGGGGGTGCTCGCCAGTTGGCTATGCTAGCACCACCCCGACAATTAGCTGGGTGCGATTATGGAAACGAAGTGGTCTGGATTCGGAATTCGTGCTGAGAAAATGGCGAGGACAACCCTGCATACCTCACCGGTGTTGCGAGGGATTGTGGGAATATTGAGCATGGCTGCGCTTGCAGCCTGTCAGAGCACTTCCACTGAATCGAGTTACAGCAATCCGATGTTTTCCGACGAGACCCGCGCTCTCGAAAAAAAGCTCAACGCGGAAGCTGCCGCTGTAGGTACGGCGCAAGCGGTCATGAGCATGCCTGCGGCGTGGGATCCGACGGGAGCCGCCAGTCTGGTGACCACACCTGCCGGCCTTGCCATGCGTGAGGCCCAACGACGCCAGGCCGATGCCAGAATGGATGCCCAGCTCGCGAAGGATCAGGCAGCATTCTATCGGAAGTATGGGCTAAATCCCGACGGAACCACCACAGGCCGCAAAGGGCCGCTGTCGGTAGATTGATGAACTGAGGGTTCATGAACTCCGCCAATCAAACCGTACTCGCCTATGCAGGCATTATGCTTGCCTGGACGTTGGCGTGGGTGCTCAAGATTTCCATCATTGATGAAGCTTTTCCTTGCCTCGCGATCGGTGCGTGTAGTTTCGCATGGTGGACAGCAGCAAAGGCATTGATTTGGATACTGCCAGCTCTTTGGCTTTGTCGCCTCTCCGGACGGACGCTTAAAGAGACTCTCAATCTGGCAAATTGGGAAAGCGTTCTTGCGTGGGGCGGCGGGATAGGCCTTGCCATTGCGCTGACTGGATTTGTGCCCGCGTATCTCGACGGCAGGCAGCTTTTGCCGAATGCGTGGAGTATTCCACTTTTCAGCGCTCTTTTTGTCGCGCCAACTTTTGAAGAGTTTTTGGCCCGCGGCGCCTTGCTGGGGAACCTTCAAAAAGCCATTCCATTTTGGATGGCCAATATGATTTCCTCACTCATGTTCGTTGGTATGCACGTACCCGGCTGGTATTTCATGGGAACTCTGACGGAGAATATAATACGGCCCGTCGGCGGTGCATTTTCCATCTTCCTGCTGGGTCTTGCATTCGGCTATGCCGCGTACAAAAGCCGCTCGGTAATGGGCGGCATGCTCGCCCACTTTCTTAATAACTTGGCGTCGAACGCGTAAAAAAACGCCAGTCGTGACGGATGGCATGCACGCCAAAATCGATAGGGAAACCCCGTTGGTCACTGGCATTGCTTAACCAGGGCGAACTTGCCGCTCATTGGCTGGACGGTCCCGGTGAACTTGCCAGTGACGGCCTCGCCATCGGCGGCGGCGCCAACGGTAAGCCCTTCGTCGTGGCCAGATTGCCTCCGACGCGGGCGACCTCGCGCTCGCAGCATGGCGAGAAGATTGCGCCGATAGGCGAAGGCGCGATTCGGCTGACGAGCTGCATCACTCGTTCCAGATGATAGCTTCGAGATCATAGCCGCGGCTGCGGTCCACCGCCTCGCGGGCCTGTTGGCCGAAACCCGATGGTGCGAGATCCAATGTCTCAGCCAAGACAAGCAGGCGGTCGAGTTGGGTCGGACCGTCCGCGCCAATCTGCTGGATGTCGTGACTCGGAGCCGGGATTAAAGATGGTGCGGGCGGTCGGACTCGAACCGACATATCCGTGAAGATGGTGGATTTTGAATCCACTGCGTCTACCAATTCCGCCACGCCCGCACTTTTGCCGCCGATTCTAGCCCAGGCTCTCAGCTCCTATGCTGCACCTAGCGCCTTTCCGGCGACTTGAACACTCTACACTCCCACCCCTTAACCCCTTTGAAAATACGACGTTTTCGACTCGTCGCATTTTTCTGTGAATTGATAGACAAACCCCTTTTTGAGTCGAGCGCGTCTACCAATTCCGCCACAGGGGCCCTTGCAGGCCGGCGGACTATAGCGATCGATCGGGGGCGGTCAATCGGGGGGAGCCGGGCGGATGCCGGGTTTTCAAGGCTCCCGCGCCGGGGGAGGGAGCCGGCCCGGTGCGGGCGGTTGCGCCGGCGGCCGGCGCGTGCTCTAGAGCCGGATGATGCCGGGCGGGGCCGCGAGGAGGAGCCGCCCGG
Source organism: Hyphomicrobiales bacterium (assembly GCA_900466745.1). Classification (GTDB taxonomy): domain Bacteria; phylum Pseudomonadota; class Alphaproteobacteria; order Rhizobiales; family Beijerinckiaceae; genus Allobosea; species Allobosea minatitlanensis. Next base: position 64,312 of record UBNE01000010.1, read on the forward strand.
GATTCCGACCCGTCTCTCACCGAGGAGTGGGGGCAGGCCATGGCGAAGGAGAGGCTGCCTCCTCGTCGCCGCCTGCGCCCGAGCCGCCATGCTGAAGCGCCTCTATGACTGGACCATGTCGCTCGCGGCCCGGCCCCGGGCCACGCTGTGGCTGGCGATCGTCGCCTTCGTGGAAAGCTCCTTCTTCCTGATCCCCGCCGATGTGCTGTTCGTGCCGATGGCGCTGGCACGGCCGCCCCGCGCCTACCGGCTGGCCCTGGTCGCGACGGTGTTCTCCGTGCTCGGCGGCATCATGGGCTATGCCATCGGCTACTATGCCTTCGAGGCGCTGGCGAAGCCGGTGCTCGCCTTCTACGGCAAGCTAGACGCCTTCGACACTTTGCGCGCCTGCGCCGGGCCGGACACGACGCTGGTCCTGCTGACCACCTCGGGCCTCGCCCATCTGCCGCCGATCAAGGTGGTGACGATTCTCGCGGGCGCCGTCCATATCGGGCTCGCCTTCTTCGTGGCCTCCTGCGTCCTGGCGCGCGGGGCGCGCTTCTTCGCGCTCGCTTTCCTCCTCAGGCGCTATGGCGACACCATCCGCCATTTCATCGAACGTCGCCTGAAAGTGATCGCCGTCGTCGCGGCGGGCCTGCTGATTCTGCTTTATTTCGGCCTCAAGCTGGTCGCAGGGTCGGGCCAGCTTCTCTCCTGCTGAGCCGGTGCCGATGACGATCTCCGCTTTCGATTCCGCTTCGGGCCGCAACCGGCTGCTGACCCGGCCGGGCCTGATCGGGCTGATCGGCGCCGCGAGCGCGGCGCTGATCGCCGGCGCCTGGTATTTCCAGCTCGTGGCCGGGCTGGTGCCGTGCAAGCTCTGCCTCGAGCAGCGCTGGCCGCACTACGCCGCCATCGGCCTGGCGGCGGCGGCGCTGCTGCTGGCGCGCTCGGTCCGGCTGCAAGGGCTGGCGCTGGCAGGGCTGGCGGTGCTGATGGCCTGGAGCGCGAGCCTCGGCTTCTACCATTCCGGGGTCGAATGGGGCTGGTTCCTGGGGCCGAGCGATTGCGGCGGCGGCGTGCCCGTCGCGGCCGGTGTCGGGGACTTCATGAAGCAGTTGCAGAGCGTGCGGGTGGTGTCCTGCGGCGAGGCCGCCTGGCGCTTCCTCGGCCTGTCGCTCGCCGGCTGGAACGCCGTGGCGTCGGCCGGGCTGTGCCTGCTGGCGCTCTACGGGCTGACGCGCCGGGCGCGCGCCTGAGCCTCACGGCTCCAGTTCGGAATCCCAGTAGAGATAGTCGAGCCAGCTTTCGTGCAGATAGTTGGGCGGGAAGAGCTTGCCGTTGCGGTGCAGGTCGTTGACCGTCGGCGCATAGGGCGCCTGGGTCGGGAACATCTCGACGACCGCCGGCATCTTGTCGCCCTTGCGCAGATTGCAGGGGGAGCAGGCGGCGACGACGTTTTCCCAAGTCGTCAGGCCGCCCTTCGAGCGCGGGATGACATGGTCGAAGGTCAGTTCCTCGCGCTGGCCGCAATACTGGCAGGCGAAACGGTCGCGCAGGAAGACGTTGAAGCGGGTGAAGGCCGGGGTCCGCGACGGCTTGATGTAGCTCTTGAGCGAGACGACCGAGGGCAGCCGCATGTCGAAGCTCGGGCTGCGGACCACCATGTCGTATTCGGAGACGATGTTGACGCGGTCCATGAACACCGCCTTGATCGCGTCCTGCCAGCTCCAGAGGGAGAGAGGATAGTAGCTCAGGGGCCGAAAATCGGCATTCAGGACGAGGGCCGGGCAGCCGTCCGGCGACGCCATCGGATGCATCACATGCGCCGTCAAACTCGTCGCACCTCCGCTTCGTCGAGCGGGACGAATCCCGCCCAACGATCAATGTAAGCGCGAGACGACAGGAATGTGAAGAAACTTGTTGCGACTGCTGCCATGTCGCTCGCGCCTGCGAGGGCACAGGATCGCCGCACTCGCCGGATAGTTGTCGCAAGCGCCTGCGACGGCAGGCGCGGATGCCGCATGGAGATTCGCGCGTGAAGATCGGTCCCCTCGTCCTGCTCGCTTTCCTGCTGCCGGCGGCGCCGGGCCGGGCTGAAGACATCGCGATCGAGGGCGTGCGGATGTCGCGCGATTTCGCCTGCGCCGCGGGGCAGGACGTCGTCGTCTCCGGGGCGGACAACCGGGTTTCGCTTACCGGCCGCTGCGGCGTGGTGAAGGTGCTAGGCAGCGGCCACGGCCTCAGCTTCGAGACCGCCGACGCGCTCGTGGTCAGCGGCATGTCCATCGAGGCGCGGGGCCGCGCGGTCGGCAGTCTCGTGGTCGAGGTGGCGAAGAACAGGGTCGCCACGGCGATGGAGCCTGCGGCCGAGCCGGCGAAGGTCGACGTCTCCGGGGCCGATCACGAGGTGGAGCTGACGCTCGCCGGCCCGACCCGGATCGAGATGCAGGGCGCCAGGAACCGGTTGCGCTGGCGCGCCGGGCCGGACGTCGCGGCGCCCGCGGTCTCGGCGGCCGGGGTCGACAACCGGATCAGCCGCTATTGAGGCGGCGGATGCGCCGGCTCAGCGGGTCGGGACGGGCTTCTCGCCGCGATAGTCGTAGAAGCCGCGCTTGGTCTTGCGGCCGAGCCAGCCGGCCTCGACATATTTCACCAGCAGCGGGCAGGGGCGGTACTTGGAATCGGCCAGCCCGTCATGGAGCACCTGCATCACCGAGAGGCAGGTGTCGAGGCCGATGAAGTCGGCGAGCTGGAGCGGGCCCATCGGATGGTTGGCGCCGAGCCGCATCGCGGTGTCGATCGCCTCGACCGAGCCGACGCCCTCATAGAGCGTGTAGACCGCTTCGTTGATCATCGGCAGCAGGATGCGGTTGACGATGAAGGCCGGGAAGTCTTCCGAGACCGAGGCCGTCTTGTGCAGCTTGGCGACGAAATCCTTGGCGAGCTCGAAGGTGCCGTCATCGGTGGCGATGCCGCGGATCAGCTCGACGAGCTGCATCAGCGGCACGGGATTCATGAAATGGATGCCGATGAAATGCTCGGGCCGGTCGGTCGCCGCGGCGAGCCGGGTGATCGAGATCGAGGAGGTGTTGGAGGCGAGGATCGCCTTCGGCTTGAGATGCGGGCAGACGGCGGTGAAGATCTTGCGCTTGACCTCCTCGCTCTCGGTGGCGGCCTCGATCACGAGGTCGCAGTCGCCGAGATCGGCGAGCCCGACCGCCGGCGCGATGCGGGCCATGGCGGAGCGGCGCTCCTCGTCGGAGAGGGCCCCCTTCGCGACCTGACGGGCCATGTTGCCGTCGATGGTGGCGAGCGCCGCGTTGATCCGCTCCTCGGCGACGTCGTGCAGCTTGACGTCGAAGCCGGCGGCCGCGGTGACATGGGCGATGCCGTTGCCCATCTGGCCCGCACCGATGATGCCGATCTTCCTGATCGCCTGGTCCGACATGATCCGATCCCGATCGCTTTCCTGCTCCCGCGGGAGCCAACGGGCCGCCCCTCGGGGCGGCCCGGCACATGGAGCCTCAGTGTTACTTGCCGACCTTCGCCAGCTCGGCGTCGAGCTCGGGCAGGACGGTGAAGAGGTCGCCGACGAGGCCGTAATCGGCGACCTGGAAGATCGGCGCCTCCTCGTCCTTGTTGATGGCGACGATGACCTTGGAGTCCTTCATGCCGGCGAGATGCTGGATCGCGCCGGAGATGCCGACGGCGATGTAGAGCTCCGGGGCGACCACCTTGCCGGTCTGGCCGACCTGCCAGTCGTTGGGAGCGTAGCCGGCATCGACCGCGGCGCGCGAGGCGCCCATCGCGGCCCCGAGCTTGTCGGCGACCGGTTCGATCACCTTGCCGAAGTTCTCGGCAGAGCCGAGCGCGCGCCCGCCCGAGATGATGATCTTGGCCGAGGCCAGCTCCGGACGGTCGGACTTGGCGACCTCCTCGCCCTTGAAGGCGGAGTTGCCGGGGTTTTCCGCGGCGGAAACCGCCTCGACCGCGGCCGAGCCGCCTTCGCCGGCCGCCTGGAAGGAGGCGGTGCGGATGGTCATCAGCTTCTTGGCGTCGGTCGCCTGCACCGTCTGGATGGCGTTGCCGGCATAGACCGGACGCTCGAAGGTGTCGGGCGAGACGATTTTCATCACGTCCGAGACCTGCATCACGTCGAGCAGGGCGGCGACGCGCGGCAGGACGTTCTTGCCGGTGGTGGTCGAGGGGGCGACGATGGCGTCATAGCCGTCGGCCAGCTTGACGATCAGCGCGGCAAGCGGCTCGGCCAGCGCATGGCCATAGGCCGCGTCGTCGGCGAGCAGCACCTTCTCGACGCCGGCGAGTTTGGCGGCGGCATCGGCCGCGGGTTTGGCGTTCTGGCCAGCGACGAGGATGTGCACGGGTGCGCCGAGCTGGGCGGCGGCGGTCAGCGCCTTGGCGGTGGCGTCCTTGAGCGAGGCGTTGTCGTGTTCGGCGATCAGCAGCGTGGTCATCAGATCACCCCGGCGGTCTTGAGCTTGGAGACGAGTTCGGCGGCGTTGGCGACCTTGACGCCGGCGGAGCGGCCGGCGGGCTCGGCCGTCTTCAGCACCTTGAGGCGGGGCGCGACGTCGACGCCGAGCGCGTCGGCCGAGGTCTCGTCGAGCGGCTTCTTCTTCGCCTTCATGATGTTGGGCAGCGAGGCATAGCGCGGCTCGTTCAGGCGCAGGTCGGTGGTGACGATCGCCGGCAGCTTCAGCGAGACGGTCTGCAGGCCGCCATCGACCTCGCGGGTGACGTCGACATGATCCGCGGCCAGCTCGACCTTGGATGCAAAGGTGCCCTGCGGCCAGCCGAGCAGGGCCGCCAGCATCTGGCCGGTCTGGTTGGCGTCGTCGTCGATCGCCTGCTTGCCGAGCACGACGAGGCCGGGGGCCTCCTGCTCGACCACCTTCTTCAGGATCTTGGCGACGGCCAAGGGCTCGACCGTGCCGTCGACCTTGACCAGGATGCCGCGGTCGGCGCCCATGGCGAGGCCGGTGCGGATCGTCTCGGCGGCTTGCGCCGGGCCGATCGAAACGACGACCACCTCGCTCGCCTTGCCGGCTTCCTTCAGCCGCAGCGCCTCTTCCACCGCGATCTCGTCGAACGGGTTCATCGACATCTTCACATTGGCCAGCTCGACGCCCGAGCCATCCGCCTTCACGCGGATCTTCACGTTGTAATCAACCACCCGCTTCACGGGCACCAAGATCTTCATTGCCAGATCACCGTTCTGAAGAGATGCGCCTTGCGCCGCACCGCCGGGGAGGGCGGAATGGCGGCATCGCGGCCTTCGGCTGGAATGCGGTCGGACCGTAACGATGGGGATTTGCGCTTGTCAACGGCGTCAGGGGGCGCCGTTCCGCCGCAAGAGGAGCTCCGGGGCGGTCATCTCAGGGCCGGGCGCTCCGGCGCCCGAACAGGGCGACGCCGCGGCGGATGAACAGCGGCGTCAGGACGGCCCCGGTCGCGAGCCCGCCGAGATGGGCCCACCAGCCGATATCGCCCTGTGGATCGAACCAGGCGGAGGCCGCCTGGAAGACGATCCAGCCGCCGAGCGTGTAGACGGCGGGGATGTGGACCGGGATCCATTTGAAGGCGAGGCCCCAGACCCGCACGCGCGGATAGAGCATCAGATAGGCGGCGATGACGCCGGAGATCGCGCCGGAGGCGCCGACCAGCGGCTGCTCCGAGGCCGGATAGGCCAGCGCATGGGCGAGCGAGCCGCCGAGCCCGCACAGGAAGAAGAAGGCGAGGAAGCGGGCATGGCCCATCGCGTCCTCGACATTGTCGCCGAAGACCCAGAGGAACAGCAGATTGCCGAGGAGATGGGCGAAGCTGGCGTGGAGCAGGATGTTGCTGAACGGAGTGAGCCAGGCGGGCGCGTGAGTCAGCCCCTCCGGCAGCACCGCGGTCCCGAACAGGACGGAGGGAATCAGCCCGAATCCGGCCATGACGGCGATCTCGCTCTCCTGCTGCGGGCCGAAGCGCAGCAGGAGCTGGATCGCGGTGCAGGCCGCCACCAGCCCGTAGGTGATGAAGGCCGAGCGGGTGAAGCGCAGCGGCACCCCGTCATAGATCGGGACGAACACGGCGGCTCAGCGGTTCTGCCCCGGAATCCAGAGCACGTCGCCCCCGGCCTTGGCATTGAGGAAGCGCGAGGCGACGAACAGGAAATCCGAGAGGCGGTTGATGTATTTCAGCGCCGGCGCGGCGACCGTCTCGCCCTTCGTCGCGGCGAGCTCCGCCATCAGCCGCTCGGCCCGGCGGCTGACGGTGCGGGCGAGATGGAGATGGGTCGCCGCCGGCGTGCCGCCCGGCAGCACGAAGGAGCGCAGCGGCGCGAGCGTCGCGTTGAGCGTGTCGATCTCCCCCTCCAGCCGGTCGACCTGGGCCTGGACGATGCGCAGCGGCGCGAAGGCGAGGGGCTTGTCCGTCTCGGGCGTCGAGAGGTCGGCGCCGAGGTCGAAGAGGTCGTTGCTGATGCGTCCGAGCATCGCCTCGACCCCGGCATCCTCGGCTGCGGCATGAAGCCGCGCCAGCCCCACGCAGGCATTGGTCTCGTCGACGGTGCCGTAGGCTGCGACCCGCAGGTCGTATTTCGGCCGGCGCGGGCCGGACGTCAGCCCGGTCGTGCCGTTGTCGCCGGTGCGGGTGTAGATGCGGTTGAGCTTGACCATGCCTCGCTTATAGCGCGCGCCGGGCCGGGTGGAAGCAGGCTCTTCGCCGCCTGCGGCGGGCGGCCTCAGAAGGTGTAGCCGAGCCGGGCGCCGATATTGGCCGGCCCGCGCGGAGAGGCCGTCCCCGGCTGGCCGGAGCAGCCCGCCGTGCTGAAATGCTCGAGCGTCGTGACGAGACTCCAGCGGTCCGACAGGCGGAAGCCCAAAGCGGCCGCCTCGCGCGTGCCGGCATTGCAGCCGAGGCTGAGGCGGTTCTCCGGGATGATCGCGCCGGTCTTGCCGTCATGCAGCGCCGCGCCGAGGCTGGCCTCGACGAAGACGTCGTGGCTGAGGTCGAAGGTCCAGGTCGCGCCGGCATAGGCGTAGCGCGTGCCGTTGAGATGCAGGCTGGAGCCGATGTTGAAGCGCGGAATGAAGGCGGCGGCGATGCGGTCGTTGAGCGGGACGAGGCGCGGCGACAGCACCTCGCCGCCGATCACGGGCAATCCGCTCTCGCGGCCGCCTCCCGGATTGGCGATGCCGGCGCCCAGGCGCGCCTCCCAGCCGGGGGCGATGGAGCGGGTGGCCGGGGCATAGCTCGAAACGCCTGCGGGCAGCGACTCCGTTTGCGCCCAGCCCGGGGAGGCGAGCAGGCAACCGGCAAGGAGAAGCGACGCGAGGCGAACCATGACGACCGACGAGTGAGCGGAGCAGGCGTTAGTGAAGCACACAGACTCGTGTTCGGATTGTGGCGATGCGCCCCGGCGGGCGCCGCGATCCCCATGAAAGCTGATCCGAAAAACCAGCGAAATCAGCCTGTTGGGCTCGGGTGCGGTCAGCCGCCGCTGCGCCACCACAGCACGATGACGATGATGACGATGGCGAGGAACTGCAGCTGCACGCGAAGCTGCATCAGCTTCTGCGAGGTGTTGGCGCTGCCGCCGCGCATCATGTTGATCAGGCCGAGCAGCAGCACGATGGCGACGGCGCCGATGGCGATGGGGACGAGCGTGTTCGATAGCGTCATGGCACAGGCTTAAAGCGCTCTCGGATGCATTGCCAGAGGCGGGATCGCCGCAAGCGGCAGGGGCGCTCCTCGATCTCGCATCGGCTTTCCCGAAAACCGCGTTCCGCCTTTCGGGCCGATGCTCTAGATCGCGCTCTGGGCCGGGGCGCGCCCGCGCATCGGGGCGGAGAGCTCCTCAGCCAGGGCGCGGCAGATCGCCGGCAGGCCGTCGAGCAGGTCCGGCACGAAGGCCTGCGAGGGCGGCAGGCGCTTGGGCAGGGCGTGCAGCGCGGCGGCCATGACCAGCGGGTCGCGCTCGCCCTCGCCGTTTTGCGAGGGGTCGTAGAGCACGTCGATCAGCCCGAGCTCCTCGGCGCGGCCGGCCCGGATCGCCTGTTCGAGCCGCGGCCTGACGCGCGGCACGATCAGCGCCGGCTTGTCGAAGGAGAGGATCTCGCAAAAGGTGTTGTAGCCGCCCATGGCGACGACGCAGTGGGCGCGGTTCATCAGCAGTTCCAGGCGCGGCTCGAAGCCGAGCCCCTCCAGCTTCGGATTGCGCGCGATGCGCTCGGCGAACTCCTTGCGCTTCTCGCGCGACATGAAGGGACCGAAGACGATCAGCGCCGGCAGCGCGATGGTCGGGTCCGCCTCATAGGCCGAGATCACCCAGTCGATGACGCCGGCGCCGTCGCCGCCGCCGCCGGGCGTGACCAGGATGAAGGGCTGCTTGGTGATGCGCGGATAGCGGTTCGGCGGCATCGGGCTCGGCACGGCGCGCTTGAGATAGCCGAGATAGCGGGTCTTGGCCGAGAAGCGGTGCTGGTTCGGCAGGCCGAGGAGGGGATTGTAGACGCTCTCCAGCCCGTAGACGAAGATGTCGTCATAGATCGTGTCGAGGGCGTCGAGCGCGCCGCTGTGCCGCCATTCCTCGAGCAGCTTGGCGGGCTCGTCGAGCACGTCGCGCAGGCCGAGCACGATACGGGCCCCGCGCCGGCGCAGGATGTCGAGCGCCGGCTTCAGCTCGCCGCGCAGGCCGATCGGCTCCTTGTCGACGATCGCCACGTCGGGGTCGAAGGACAGCACCGTCCGCTCGATGATGTCGGTGCGCAGCCGGATCGTGCCGTCGAGGTCGAGATTGAGATGGTGCGGTCCGTAATGGCCGTCGCTCTGCTTCTCGATGCCGGGGATGCGGACATAGTCGACGCCGGCCCCGAACTGGAAGCTGGAGATCATCGAGGAGCCCGAGACGATCAGGATCGAGATGTGCGGAAAGCTCGCGACCAGCGCGTTGGCGATGGCGCGGCAGCGCCGGATATGGCCGAGCCCGAAGGTGTCGTGGCTGTAGATCAGCACGCGCGGGGCATGCGGGCTGCGCGGGCTCCGCTCGGGGCCCGCCAGGTCGATGACGTTGGACGACATGGGGCGCGGCCTCCGGGGCGGATCAGAAGACTTCCTGGCGGGGCCGAGCACACCAGACGACCATGCCGGAGCATGGCTGTACCCGTCTATAACGCGGCGCCGGAGCCGTTCCAAGCCTGCCCGGCCGGCGCCCCGGGCGGTTTTTCACGGCGGGTTCTCCGGCCGCAGGAGATCGCGCGGATCGGTGAGCGCGACGGCCGGATGCGCGGCCGCGCGGGCCAGAAGCCCGTCGAGGAAAGCCCAGGCGACGGCGTCGTGGTCGCGGTGATGCAGGAGCAGTCCGAGCGTGTCGGGGCCTCGCGGCCGCGTGCGCCATCGCGCCAGCAGCCCGGCGATCTCGGCGATCAATTCACCGTGAGAGCGGCCGACGCGCCCGCCATGCCAGTCCATGACGTCGATATGGGTGTTCAGGAGGTGCGGTCCGCCGGCCGGGCCGTGGCGGTGGTCGCGGAAGCAGGACAGCCCGGCGAAGCCGAGCGCCGGCAGGCGGGCGGCGTGGCCGGGGTCGATGCGGTTCCAGGGCGGCACGAAGACCGGCAGGACGCTCTCGCCGAGCAGGTCACGCAGGCGCAGCCATGCCCCGGCGATCCCGGCGTCGACCTCCTGCGGCGCGCGGTCCGGGCCGAATTCGGACTTCTTCGCGCCCGCCGGCGCGTGGTTGCGGTGGCGGCAGCCATGCTGGCAGGGCAGGAGCACGGGCTTGCCGCGCAGGGCGCCGGCCAGGGCGGGTTCCGCCAGCAGGGGGATGACGGCGAGCAGGACGGGCGCGCCGAAGCGCTCGGCGCAGGCGGCGAGCCGGTCGAGCGCGGCGCTCGGGGCGACGGCGTCGTCATCGCGCAGCCAGAGCCGCAGCCTCCGGCCCGCCTCCTGCCAGAGGTCGAGTTCCCGGAGGAGCGGGGACCAGAGGGCGGCGCTCACGAGGCCCGGCCTCCGGCCGCGGTCCTGCGCCTGGCGGCATGGTTGCGGCAGGCGATGGCGAGGCCTTCGGCCAGCCTGTCCGCCGCGCGCCCCAGGGTGCGCTCGGTCAGGACGAAGCGGCGCGCCGCCTCGCCCATCGTCCGGCGGCGCTTTCCGTCGCGCAGCAGGGCCGCGAGGTTCGCGGCGAAGGCCGCCTCGTCGCCCTCGGGCGCCAGCAGCGCCGTCTCGCCGGGCCGGACGGTCGCCGGGACGCCGCCGCTGTCGAAGGCGACGACCGGCAGCCCCGTCGCCTGCGCCTCGAGATAGACCAGCCCATAGGCCTCGCGCAGGCCCGGCCAGACGAAGAGGTCGTGGGCGGCGAGTTCGTCCAGGGCGCACTCGCGCGCGACCAGGCCGCGCCAGGCGATGCGCTCGGGCGCGAAACCGGCGAAGGCCTGCTCGACCTCGCCGCGGCTGCGGCCGTCGCCGACGACGCTGAGGCGCCAGTCCTCATCGCCGATGCGCGCGAGGATGCGGGCGAGCGCGCGATAGCTGTTCAGCTTGGTGCCCTCGCGCATCATCGCGATGGTGACGAGGCGCGGCGGTCCGTCATGGCCGCCATCATGGCCGCCATGCCGGGGCGGCGGCGCATCGAAGGCGATGAAGGGCGGCAGCGGCAGCAGGGCGGTCCCGTCCCGGCGCCAGGGTTCGAGGCCTTCCCGGTCGCGCCCGGTGAAATGGAAATGCGCGGCGGCGGCGTCGAGCCCGTGCCGGACGATCGCGGTATGGCGCGCCCATTCGCCCTCGGCGCGCCGCGCGGCGTCGCTGGCCTCGGCGGTGACATAGGGAATGCCGAGCGCGGCCGCGATCTCCGGGCCGAGCAGGTCCGGGGCGCGGTAGTAGTTGTGATAGGTGAACCAGAGCTCGGGCGCCGCCGCGGCGCCGCTCCGCCAGCCGGCGAGGAGGACGTCGCGCAGGCGGGCCGCCTCGGCTTCGAGGCGGGCGAGGGCGGCGGGCTCGGAGTCCGCCAGATAGCCGCGCCCGGCCTGCACCGGCGCGACGGCGTGGCCGAGCGTTTCCAGCGCCGCGACGAGCTGGCGCGCCATGCGGCGGTCGCCGGAGACGCCGGCGTCGTCGAACAGGTTGAGCGGGGTGTGGAATGCGATGCGCAAGGCGGTTCCGCGGGCGGGCCGGGGCTCTCAGCGATAGGGGTCGGCCGCGTCGCGCAGGCCGTCGCCGAGGAAGTTGAAGGCGAGGATGATGACGATCACCGGCACGACCGGATAGAGCAGCCAGGGATAGAGCGCCACCACATTGATGTTCTGCGCCTCGTTCAGCATCACGCCCCAGCTCGTGATCGGCGGCCTGAGGCCGAGGCCGAGGAAGGAGAGCGCCGTCTCGCCGAGGATGGTGCGCGGGATGGTGATCGTCGCCGAGGCGATGAGATGGCTCATGAAGCCGGGCACCAGATGCAGCGCGATGATGCGCCGGGGCTTCGCGCCCATGAGCTGGGCCGCGACGACGTAGTCCTCCTCGCGCAGCGACAGCAGCTTCGAGCGCACCGAGCGGGCGAGCCCGGTCCAGTCCATCAGGCCGAGGATGACGGTGATGCCGAAATAGACCAGCAGCGGGCTCCAGGAGGGAGGCATGATCGAGGCCAGCGCCAGCCAGAGCGGGATATGCGGCAGCGACTGCACGATCTCGATGACGCGCTGGACGACGAGGTCGACCCGGCCGCCATAGTAGCCGGCGATGCCGCCGATGATGACGCCGAGCACGAAGGAGATGCTGACGCCGATCAGGCCGATCGAGAGCGAGATGCGCCCGCCATAGAGGATGCGCGAGAGCATGTCGCGGCCGAGCCGGTCCGAGCCGAGGAAGAAGAAGGTGCCGCCGTCAGGCGGGCAGACGAGATGCAAATTGCCGGGGACCAGGCCCCAGAAGTCGTAGCGGTCGCCGCGGCAGAAGAAGCGCAGCTTCTGCGGCTGCGTGCGGTCCTCGGCATATTCGCGCTTCAGGTTCTCCATGTTGAGATGGAGCTTGTAGGGGTAGACGAAGGGGCCGACGAACGCGCCCTCGTGGAACAGCCGGACCTGCTGGCCGGGCGCGCGGATGAAGTCGGTGTTGCGCGTGCTGTAGTGATAGGGCGCGAGGAATTCGGCGAAGGCCGCCATCGCATAGATCACGAAGATGACGACGGCGGAGATCACCGCGAGCTTGTGCTTGCGGAACTTCCACCACATCAACTGCCATTGCGAGGCGAGGTAGACCCGCTCCTGCTCCGGCGTCATCGCCTCGGTGGCATAGGGCTCGAACGGGGCGGTCGAGGCCGCGTGCGGCAGGGGTGCGCCGTCCGGCGGCAGGCCCGCGAGCGGGTTCTGCTGGAGCGTGTTCGCGGTCACTTCGTTGCAGCCCCCTGCAAGCGAATGCGCGGATCGAGGATGGCCAGCGCGATGTCCGAGATCAGCACGCCGATCACGGTGAGGAAGGAGAGGAACATCAGGAAGGAGCCGGCGAGATACATGTCCTGGCTCTGCAGGGCGCGGATCAGCAGCGGGCCGGTGGTCTGCAGCGAGAGCACGATCGCCACGACCTCGGCACCCGAGACGATCGAGGGCAGGATGTCGCCGATATCCGAGATGAAGAAGTTGAGCGACATGCGAAGCGGGTATTTGCGCAGCGCCTTGCCCGGCGGCAGGCCCTTGGCGCGGGCGGTGACGTAGTACTGCTTCTGCAATTCGTCGAGCAGGTTGGCGCGCAGCGCCCGGATCATGCCCGCGGTGCCGCCGGCGCCGATGATGATGACCGGGATCCAGAGATGCTCCAGCACCGAGCGCAGCTTGGCCCAGCTCATCGGCTGGTTGAGGTAGCGCGGGTCGACGAGGCCGCCGATCGAGATGCCGAACCAGATATTGGCGAAATACATGAAGACCAGCGCCAGCAGGAAATGCGGCACGGCGAGCCCGATCAGCCCGATGAAGGTCAGCCCGTAGTCGCCCCAGCTATACTGGTGGGTGGCGGAGTAGATCCCGATCGGGAAGGCGACGATCCAGGTGAAGATGATCGTGGCGAAGGAGACGATCATCGTCAGCAGCAGACGGTCGCCGACGATGTCGCGCACCGGGCGCTGATATTCGAAGGAATAGCCCATATCGCCCTGGACGAGCCCGGCGACCCACCAGAAATAGCGCTCCAGCGGCGGCTTGTCGAAGCCGTATTCCTTCTTCAGGAACTCGATGCGGCTCATATCGGCCTTTTCGCCCTGGGCCTGCATCTCCGCCGCCATCGTCTCGAAATAGTCGCCTTCCGGCAGGTTGATGACGGTGAAGATCAGCGCGCTGGTGACCAGCAGCGTCGGAATCATGATCAGGATGCGCTTGAGGATATAGCGAAGCAGCACCTTTCAGCCCTCGCCCTCGGTCTTCGCCTCGTCGAACCAGAAGGCGTCCGGCAGGTAGCGGCCCAGGAAGGCGCCCGGCTCGAAGCTGTAGAGCCCGTGATCGGGGACGTTCTCGAGGTTCTTGGAGACCACGATCGGCTGCAGCGTGCCGTTGATGACGCCGATGGTGAAGAGCTGCTCGGCGTTGATCCGCAGCATCTCCCGCCAGATCGCGCGGCGCTGCGCGGTGGTGACGCTCATGCGCCACTCGCCGTAGAGGCGGACGAGCTCGTTGGCCTCGGCCAGGGCGGGGCGCTCGCCCTCGCGGCCGTTGCTCTCGAAGAACTGGCCCCAGCGCGGCCACTGGAACTGGGAGGAGGTGGTGGGGGCGAGCGCGTCCGGCTCCATCTCCGGCGTCACCAGCGCGTTGTCCATGCCGGCCCAGGCGCACATGATCGTCTGCCCGGCCAGGATGCGCCGGCGGAAGACGTCGCGCTGGGTCGAGCGCGGATAGATCTTGATGCCGACATCGAGGAAGTCCTGCTTCAGCAGGTCGAGGATGTCGGTCTCCTCGGTGTTCTCGCCGGCGGTCTCGATGGTGAATTCCAGCCGCCTTCCGTCGGAGAGCAGGCGCACGCCGTCCCGGTCGCGCCTGGTCAGGCCGATCTCGTCGAGCAGCCGGTTGGCCAGCGCCGGATCGTGCTGAATCCAGAGCGCGGCCAGGGCCGGGTCGTAGAGCGGGCTCTCGGGCAAGGCGGTGTTGCCGCTCTCCTTGGCGAGGCCGAAGAAGATCACCTTGTTGACGTCGGCCCGGTTGATCGCGACCGAGATGGCGCGGCGATAGCGGAGGTCGCGGTTGAGGTCGCGCCAGACCGGGTCGATGGCGTTGAGATTGGGCAGCAGGGCGAAATAGGCGCCCTCCGCCCGCTTCCACAGCTTGACCTCGAAATTCATCCGCTTCGAGGCCTCCTTGAGGAAGGTGTAGTTGTCGAAGCGGATATAGCGGGCCTGCAGGTCGGCCTCACCGGCGGCGGTCTTGGCCGGGATCAGGGCGCTGGTGCCGATCGTCATCGTCGCCTGGTCGGCATAGGGCAGTTGCCGGCCGTTCTCGTCGATGCGGTGGAAATAGGGGTTGCGCTCGAAGACGAACTGCTCCGCCGGCAGGGGGGTGGTGTTGCGCCAGGGCTCGAGGGTCGGCAGCTTCGGGTTCTCGGGGCGGTACATGCGGGAGTTGCGCTCGTGCAGGGCGCCCCAGTCGCGGACCCGGTTCTCCTTGACCTTCGCGGCCAGCTCGTGCCGGAGCGCGTGACGCTCGTGGAACTGCCGCAGATAATGCGAGGGCATGAAGATATAGGTCGGCTGCGCCGCTGCCAGCGCGGGCAGGAAGACGGGGTTCGGCGTCTGCCAGCTATAGCGGATCTCGGTCTCGCTCAGCACCTCGAAGGCCGGCGGCTCCCCGGCCGAGAGCAAGGCCTGCGGCGGGCCGCCGGGCGAGAGGCGCTTGTTGTTGGCGACATCCTCCCACCAATAGCGGAAATCCTCGCTGGTCAGCGGCGAGCCGTCCGACCAGCAATGGCCGGGCCGCAGGCGCAGCGTGAAGATGCGTCCCTCCTCGACGTCGAAGCCGGCCAGCACGTCGGGGACGAGCTCGAGCGCGTCGTCATAGACGACGAGGCGGGTATAGCCGTAGAGCGTCATCATGCGCAGGTCGCGCTGGTCGCCCATCAGCAGCCGGAGATTGCCGCCATGGCGGCCGGGCCTGCGTCCCAGGCCCGCCATGTCCATCACGCGCGGCAGGTCCGGCAGCCGGTCGCCGACCGGGGGCAGGGCGCCCGCCGCCACGCGGTCGGCGAAGAAGGGGCTGTCGATCGCGGCGGGAGGCTGCGCGGCGGCGGGAGGCTCCTGCGGCGCCGGCCGGGGCGCGGCCTGCGGGCGGCGCGGCAGGCCGAGGCCGGCGGCGGCCGCGACCGAGCCGAGCAGCAGCGCCGAGCGGCGTGTCGGGCGGGAATGGCGCTGGGTCATGGCGCCAGCTCCTTCATGTCGGCATTGGGGCGCGCCAGCACATAATGCCCCTCTCCGAGGGAGAGGTGAGTCAATTCGCCGTCATCGGGCCCGGTCCTGAAGGCGCTGTTCCAGCCGCTGTCGTCGGAGGCGCCGCCGGGCGCGGCGAGCTTGAAGTCGAGCTTGCGGTCGAGATCGGCGAAGGGCACCGAGCGCAGCAGCGCCTTGGTGTAGGGATGGACCGGCCGGTTGAACAGCGCGTGGCGCGGCGCGAGCTCGACGATGCGGCCATTGGCCATCACCGCGATGCGGTCGGCCATGTAGTTCACCACGGCGAGATTGTGCGAGATGAACAGGAAGGTCAGGCCGCGCTCGGCCTGGAGGTCCTTGAGCAGGTTGAGGATCTGCGCCTGCACCGAGACGTCGAGCGCCGAGACCGGCTCGTCGCAGATGATCAGCTCGGGATCGAGCGCGAGCGCCCGGGCGATGCCGATGCGCTGGCGCTGCCCGCCGGAGAAGGAATGCGGGTAGCGGTTGAGGAAGCGGCTATCGAGGCCGACATCCTGCATCAGCGCCCTGACCCGCTCCGCCTGCTCCGGCGCCTCGCCGCGCGCGTGGATGACCAGCGGCTCGCGCAGGATGCTCTTCACCGTCATGCGCGGCGAGAGCGAGGAGACCGGGTCCTGGAAGATCATCTGGACGCGCGGGCGGAAGGCGCGCAGCGCCTCGCCTTCGAGGCCGAGCACGTCGATCCGTTCGCGGCCGTCGTCGAAGATCACCGAGCCGGAATCGGCGGTGACGGCGCGCATGATGATCTTGCTGACCGTGGTCTTGCCGCAGCCGCTCTCCCCGACGAGGCCCAGGCATTCGCCGCGCCGGATGTCGAAGGAGACGTCGTTGACCGCCTTGACGGTGGAGAGGCTGCCCTTGCCGAAGAAGCCGCGCGAACCGGTAGAATAGGTCTTGTGCAGGTGGCGCACGCCGAGCAGAGGCGCGGCCTCCGCAGCCGGCGCCGAAAGCGGCCTGGCGGCGGCGGGCGGGCGCGGCCGCGCCTCGCGCAGGGCGACGAGGCGCTCGCCCTCCTGCATGTCGAAATGCGGCGAGGCCTTCAGCAGCGCCTTGAGATAGGGATGGCGCGGGCGCCGGAAGATGTCCTCGACCGGGCCGCGCTCCATGATCTCGCCGTGGAAGATCACCACGACCTCGTCGGCCATGTTGGCGACGACGCCGAGATCGTGGGTGATGAGCAGGATCGCCATGCCCATCTCGGCCTGGAGGTCGCGCATCAGGTCGAGCACCTGGGCCTGGATGGTGACGTCGAGCGCCGTCGTCGGCTCGTCGGCGATGAGCAGGGCCGGCTGGCAGATCAGCGCCATCGCCAGCATGGCGCGCTGGCGCAGCCCTCCCGACAATTCGAACGGGTAGAGCCCGAAGGCGCGTTTCGGCTGCTTGAAGCCGACGCGCTGCAGCATGGCCTCGATCAGCTCGCGCGCCTGCGCCTTCGGCATCGGCCGGTGCAGGAGCAGCGCCTCCTCGATCTGGTTGCCGATGGTGTGGACCGGCGAGAGCGACGACATCGGCTCCTGGAAGATCATGCCGATGCGCCCGCCGCGCAGCGCCCGGATGCCGGGGCCTTCGCGGGGCAGGGCGGCGATGTCGGTCACGCTGTCGGGCGCGAGCGGGTCGCGGAACAGGATCTCGCCGCCGGTGATCGAGCCGGCGCGCGGCAGCAGGCCCATGATCGCCTGCGAGATCACGGATTTGCCCGAGCCGGATTCCCCGACGAGCGCGACGGTCTTGCCGGCCGGCACGCGCAGGCTCACCCCCTTCACGACGTCGCGGGCGAGCCCGTGGACGGTGAAGCCGATGCGCAGATCGCTGACGCGGAGAATATCCATGAACCGAGCTTGATGCGTCCCCTTGGGGGAGGCTCCGTCCTCCCCTCACGTCACTAGACGTCGAAAGTCGCGTCTTGCCAATGGCTTTCGACAGGCCGGCTCACGGCGCGGCCGGACAGTGCCCGACGCGGATGACATCGCTGCAACGCGGGCCGCGGCGGAAATCGTCGTAGCTGACGCTCCAGGGCAGCCGGCCCGCGGCGCGGTAGGGGCCGAACTTGAAATACTGGTTGCGGCCGAGGCCCGGGCCGGCGTGGCCGACATGCCCCGTGACCGTGACGGTCGGGACGCCGTCGGCCAGGATCTCGATATGGCCGCCGCCGGAGGGGCCCGGCTGCGAGCGCACGACGAAATCGATCCAGCCCGAGCGGGCGGCGGGCAGGTCGGCGTGCCGCGTCACCCGGATGGCGGGGGCGCAGGCGTCGAAATAGCCCGGATAATCCTCCGGCGCCGAGCCGGCCTCGACCGCGACCAGGGCGCGGGTCTGCCGGACCTTGGGGCGGCTGAAGACGCGCGCCTCGCCGGGCAGGCAGCCCTGCGGGCGCTGCGGGCCGCCGATCCGAAAGGATTCGACGAAATCGGTCTCGACGGTGAAGCCGAGGCGGCCCCGATAGAGTCTCAGGGCGAGGAAGGGCGAGAAGTCGCCCGGCGCGTCGCGGCGGATCTCGCGCTTCCACTGCGCCATGACGTGCCGGCGGTCGTCCTGCGGCAGCGGCTCCTCCAGCCGCATGGCGAAGCCGTACCAGACCGCTTCGGCATAGGGCACGAGAACCCTCGGGCGCTCCCAGACCTCGGCGCGCTCGCTGCAGCCGCGGGCGTCCGGCGCGCAGGCCGGCATGACCGTCAGGGTCAGCCCGCCGCGCCCGCGCAGCGGAGCCCTCGCGCCGAAGGCGACCTTCCCGGCGCGCTGCTCGGGATTGTTCTTGTAGAAGAGCCCGCCGCCGGGCGCGAAACCGCCCTGCTCGAAGCCGTCGCTCAGGAGGCGGCCGGCCGGGCCGCGGACGGGGTCCGGCGCGGCGGCGGGCGCCGCGCCCGGAAGCAGCACCGCCAGCAGCAGCGTCTGCGCGATCCGATGTCTTCCGGCGAGCCGGGCCATGTCGTCTCCGAATAGGGCGGCTCCGGGCGGCGGCATGCCGGCCGGCCGGAGCCGCGGATTGTGCGCCGCCCCGCGCTCACCATATATGGACGCCTACGGGCCGCGGAGCCCCGTTTCAACCGGGTGCGCGGCCGCGCCGAACAGGATCGTCTCCTTTGGAGCCCAACCTTTTCCGCTATATCTGGCAGAAGAGCCGCAGCGAGCAGATCGTCGTCCTGGCGATCATCCTCGTCTCGATCCCGTTCAACTGGGCGTCGTTCGACGTTCCCAAGCGCATCGTCAACGACGCCATCCAGGGCGGGGCCTTCAAGGGCGGGCACAGCACGGCGACGCTGATGGACCTGACGCTGCGGCTGCCCTCCTGGCTGGGCGGCGCCAGCGTCAGGGTGTTCGACGGCATCCAGG
The DNA here is from genome assembly GCA_900466745.1 of Hyphomicrobiales bacterium. GTDB lineage: Bacteria > Pseudomonadota > Alphaproteobacteria > Rhizobiales > Beijerinckiaceae > Allobosea > Allobosea minatitlanensis. Next base: position 83,057 of record UBNE01000010.1, read on the forward strand.
TCGGGCAGCTCGGCCTGCTGATCGGGCTTTCCGGCTATTTCCTGGTCCTCGTCCTGATCAATGGCGGCTTCAAATACGTCGTCAACGTGCGCAAGGGCATCCTCGGCGAGCGCATGCTCAGGCGCATGCGCTACGACCTGTTCAGCCAGCTCATGCGCTTCCGGCCGGAGGAGATGCGGGCGGTCAAGCCGGCCGAGATCGCCAGCATGATCAAGGACGAGGTCGAGCCGATCGGCGGCTTCGTCGGCGACGCCTTCATCCAGCCGGTCTTCCTGCTCAGCCAGGCCTTGACGGCGCTGGTCTTCATCATGGCGCAGAGCTTCTGGCTGGGCTCGATCGCGCTGCTGATCGTGCTGGCGCAGGCGATCATCATCCCGATCCTGCGGCGCGAGCAGCTCCGCCTCGGCCGCGAGCGGCAGATCGCCTCGCGCCAGCTCGCCGGCCGGATCGGCGAGATCGTCGACGCCGGCCCGATGATCCAGGGCCATGGCGCCACGGCCTATGTCCAGTCGGACATCGCCGCCCGGCTCGGGCAGCTCTTCGACATCCGCTACGCGCTCTACAAGCGGAAATTCGCGGTCAAGTTCCTGAACAACCTGCTGGCCCAGATCACGCCGTTCTTCTTCTACGCGATCGGCGGCTATTTCGCGCTGCAGGGGCGGCTCGACATCGGCCAGCTCGTCGCGGTGATCGCCGCCTATCGCGACCTGCCCTCGCCGATCAAGGAGCTGATCGACTGGGACCAGCAGCGCAACGACGTCACCATCAAATACGAGCAGGTGATCGCGCAGTTCAACAACGACGACACGCTGGTCCTCGACGAGGACAAGGCGGTGGCGCCGCTGCCGCCGGGCGGCGAGATCCAGGTCGAATCCCTGCAGATGCTCGACAATCGCGGCCAACCGCTGCTGACGCCGCTGTCCTTCCGCGTGTCGCGCCCCGGCCTCGTGGCGCTGATCGGCCCGCAGGGCGGCGGCAAGGACGTGCTCGGGCGCATCCTCGGCCGCCAGGCGACCAATTATGCCGGCCGGGTGCTGATCGACGGAGAGCCGCTCTCGGCCATGTCGGTCGAGCGGGCGAGCCATATCGTCGGCTATGCCGGCGACGAGGCGGAGATCATCGCCGGCTCGATGCGCGACAACATCCTGCTGCCGCTCCAGCGCCATCGGCCGAAGCTGAACGGGCAGGGCACGGTCCCGCCGGGCGAGCAGCGCCGCTTCGTCGAGGCGCTGCGCTCCGGCAACTCGCCCTTTCCCTTCGAGGCGGACTGGACCGACTACGACGGGGCCGGGCTCGACGACCGGGCGGCGCTGGCGCGCCGCGTCCGCGACCTGCTCGACGTGCTCGGCTGCACGGAGGACATCTACAATCTCGGTCTCGGCGGCAAGGTGATGCCCCCGATCAGCGAGGAGGCCGACCGGCGCATCATCGCCGCGCGCCGGGCCGTGGCGCGCGAGCTGGCGCGGACCGATCGCGGCGACCTGGTCGAGCCCTTCGTCGCCGACCGCTACAACGCCAATGCGACGATGGCCGAGAACCTGATCTTCGGCACCTGCGCGACGTCGCGCTTCGACAGCGCCACGCTCTATTTCGAGCCCTATGCCCACGCCATCCTGCAGGCCGAGGCGCTGGTCGAGCCACTGGCGGAGATGGGCCGGCGGATCGTCGCCACCGTGGTCGAGATCTTCGCCGGCCTGCCGACCGGGCATGCGCTGTTCGAGCGCTACTCCTTCGGCTCCGCCTTCGATTTCGAGCGGCTGAACGGGCTGGCCGCGACCCTGGCCAAGCAGGACATGCGCGCGCCGCTCGACCCGGAGACCGAATGCGACCTCGTCGCGCTGGCGCTGGGCTATATCGAGCCGAAGCACCGGCTGAACCTGATCGACCAGCGCCTGCAGCAGCGGATCCTGCGGGCCCGCGCCAGCTTCCGCAAGCACCTGCCCGCCGATGCCGCGGGCGACGTCGCCTTCTACGATCCCGACCAGGTGATGTTCGGCGCCAGCGTGCGCGACAACCTGCTGTTCGGGCGGGTCGGCTACGGCATCGCCGATGCCGGCCAGAAGGTCTCGATGGTGGTCCATGAGGCGCTGTCGCGCGTCGGGCTCGAAGGCACGCTCTACCGCCTCGGCCTCGACACGGAGAGCGGCATCCGCGGGCGCTATCTGCCGGCCCGGCTGCGCCAGGCGGTTCCGCTGATGCAGGCGCTGATCAAGGCGCCGCAGATCGCGGTGCTCGATGTCGGGGCCTTCCTGGCGGTCGCGGAGGATCCGGCCGCGGTCGTCGCGCGGCTGCGCCGCTATTGCAGCGGCATGACACTGTTTCTTCTCATGGGAGATGCTAGTCTGGTCGAGGATGTTCCGTTGCGGGTGGCCTTCCACGGTCCGACCGGCGTCGTCGAGGCCGGCGCCGCGCCGCCGGCCGGGAGCGATGCCCTCGGCCAGACGCCCCGCCTCGAGGACGCTCAGCGGATGGAGGCCCGGTCATGACGCTCGAAGCCGATCTCGCCTGCCTCAGCGGACTGTCGCTGTTCCGCGACCTGCCGCCCTCGCGCCTCAAGCTCGTCGCGCTGATGGGCGAGCGGCTGCGCTTTGCCGCCGGCTCCGTCATCGTCAGCGACCAGGAGCGGCTGCAAGGGGTCTATGTGATCCTGCAGGGCGACGTCGAATTCTCGCAGCGGCGCGAGGATGGCGGCGGCCGCCGGTTCCACAAGGAGGCCGGCAGCATCATCGGCGACGTCTCGCTGCTGAGCGGCAAGCGCTTCCTCGGCAAGGTCACGGCCGGTACCGACGTGCTGGCCCTCAGGATCCCGAAGGACCTGTTCTTCGAGCTGCTCCAGACCGTGCCGGAATTCAGCCTCGCGGTCAGCCGCGACCTGGCCGAGCGCGTCGCCCGGCTGGCGAACGCGCTGCTGCTCGCCGGCGAAGAGGCCTGATGGAACGGGCCTGCCGATGAGCGTGTCACAGATTGCCGGCGCCGGGGGGGCGACGGGAACGGGTATGGAGCAGGTGTCCTCCTGGAGCCGCAACATCCGCTTCGTCTCGGGCCTGATCCTGCTGGCCTTCGCGACCTCGCATTTCCTCAACCACGCCATGGGCATCTTCGGCGTGTATGCGATGGAGCAGGTGCAGAACTGGCGCTACTGGTTCTGGCACACCTGGCCGGGCACCGTGGCGCTCTACGGCTCCCTGCTGCTGCACCCGCTCTTCGCGCTCCTGCGGGTGGCGCAGCGCCGGACCTTCAAGATGCCGGCGCGCGAGATGCTGCAGATCGCGCTCGGCCTGGCGATCCCGCTCCTGCTGGTCGACCATATCATCGCCACCCGGGTGGCGGGCGCCTATTTCCAGATCGACGAGAGCTACCGGGCCGTGCTGCGGCGGATCTGGCCCAATGCCGCCCTGACGCAGTCGCTGCTCCTCATCCTGGTCTGGGCGCACGGGATGATCGGCATCCATTTCCTGCTGCGCTCGCGGGACAGCTACCGCCACTGGCGCGACCTCTTCCTGCTCGCGGCGATCCTGGTGCCGCTGCTCGCCCTGATCGGCTTCTTCGTCGCGGCGCGGCAGGCGCTCCTGCTGGGGCTGCCGCCGGAGCTGGTGACGCCGGCCCAGGAGGCGATGGTCTCGTTCCAGGTGATCTGGGCGAAGCGGCTGTTCTACGGGCTGGTCGCCGGCTTCATGGCCTTCGTCGCGGTGCGCGAGGTGCGGATGCGCACCGCCCGGCAGATCACCATGCGCTTCGTCGGGCACGGCACGCGGCGGCTGGCTCCGGGGCCGACCGTGCTGGAGATGTTCCGGCGCTTCGGCATCCCCCATGCGGCGCTCTGCGGCGGACGGGCGCGCTGCGCCACCTGCCGGGTGCTGGTGATCGACGGCGCCGACCGCCTGCCGCCGCCGGCGGCGAACGAAGCCAGGCTGCTGCGCCGGATCTCGGCGCCGGACCGGGTCAGGCTCGCCTGCCAGATCAGGCCGCGCGACGACCTCCAGGTCCAGATCCTGCTCGCCTCGCGCCTCAACGCCATGCCGGGCCGGAGCCTCGAGCCCGACGCGACCTTGGGCCGGCGCGACCTGACCGTGATGGTCGCCGATCTCAGGGCCTTCTCGGCCCTGTCGGAGCGGCAGCTCCCGCAGGAGCTGATCGGCCTGCTCAACCGTTTCTTCGACGAGATGGGCCAGGCGATCACCGCCCATGACGGGCGCATCGACGCCTTCTATGGCGACGGCTTCATGGCGGTGTTCGGCCTCGAGGGCTCGATGGCGAAGGCGGCGCGGGCGGCGATCGCGGCGGCGGCGGACATCGTGCGCGCCGTCGAGGCGCTCAACCGCGAATTCGGCGCCGCGCTGCCGCTGCCGCTGCGGATCGGCATCGGCATCCACACCGGCAACACCATCGTCGGCGCGGTCGAGAACGACCATCTCGGCCGGCGCGAGATCACGGTGGGCGAGACGGTGATGATCGCGAGCCAGCTCGAAGCGGCGACGCGGCGGGTGCTCGCCGACATCCTCGTCTCGGACGATACGGTCCGCACGGCCGCCCGCAGCTATCCCGATGCGACCGCCCTGAAGGTCGTGATCAAGGGGCGCGAGGCCCCTCTCGCCGCCTATGGCTTCGCCCCGGCCGCCGAGGCCGCGCGGCGCCGGCGCGGCAGCGAGGAGCCGGCTGCCGCCGCTGCGGAGCCGGTCCGGGGCGAGGCCGAAGCCGCCGGCGCCGCGCCGGATCCGCAACGGAAGCCGGAGGGAGCCTGACGCCGGAGGCAGGCTGGCGTTTGCCGGCGAGCCTGCCTATGGTCCGCGGGCTTTTGCCTCAAACCGAACGAACCATGACGCCAGAACCGCCCGTCGAGGCTTTTCACGACCTGTTGCGCGGCATGGCGGCGTTGTCGGGCAATCGCATCGTCGCCGATGTCGCCCGGCTCTACGGCAAGGGCGCGCCGCCGGACCTCTCGATCGCCTGCAACCACAAGCAGATCGCCTCGAAGCAGTGGCTGGTCGAGGAGCTGGCCAGGACGCTGCCGCGGCCGGACGGGCCGGTCTGGGTGCTCGGCGCCTGGTACGGCGTGCTGGGTGCCTTGCTGCTCGACGACGACAGGCTCGCCGTGCCGCAGGTCGTCAGCCTCGACATCGATCCGAGCTGCGCGCCCGTGGCCGAGACGCTCAACCACCGCCATGTCGCGGCCGGCCGCTTCCGGGCCGTCACCGCCGATATGACGGAGCTCGATTTCGCGGCGCTGTCGCCGGCGCCGGGGCTCGTCGTCAATACGAGCTGCGAGCATCTCGACGACGTTCCGGGCTGGCTCTCGACCTTGCCGGCCGGCCTGCCGCTGCTGCTGCAGTCGAACGACTATTACCGCGAGCCGGACCATCGCAGTTGCGTGCCCTCGCTCGACGCTTTCCGCGAACAGGCGGGATTGGCGGAGGTCTGGTTCGCCGGGGCGCGGCCGACGAAGAACTATACCCGCTTCATGCTGATCGGCCGGCGATGACATCTCCGGCCGCGCCACGCCTCGCCATCGCGATGAAGGGCTATCCGCGCCTGTCGGAAACCTTCATCGCGCAGGAGTTGCTCGGCCTGCAGCAGCGCGGCCTCGCCTTCGAGATCTGGTCGCTGCGCCATCCCACCGATGCCGACCGGCACCTGATGCACAGGCAGATCACCGCGCGGGTGCGCTACCTGCCGGAATATCTGCACGACGACTGGGGCCGCGTGGCGCGCGGCCTGCTCGGCGCCTTGCGGCGGCCGGGGCTGCTGCGGCTGCTGCCGGTGTTCCTGCGCGACCTCGCCCGCGACCGGACGCGCAACCGCTGGCGCCGCTTCGGCCAGGCCTGCGTCATGGCGCGGGAGCTTCCGGCGGGCATCCGGCACCTGCACGTCCATTATCTGCACACGCCGGCCTCGGTCATTCGCTATGCCGCGCTGCTTCGGGGGCTGAGCTGGTCCTTCTCCGCCCATGCCAAGGACATCTGGACGACACCGGATTGGGAGAAGCGCGAGAAGATCGCAGATGCCGCCTGGGGCGTCACCTGCACGCAGGACGGGCATCGCGCCCTGGAGCGGCTGGCGGAGCGGCCCGACAAGGTCGCATTGCTCTATCACGGGCTCGACCTCGCCCGCTTTCCGGCGCCCGGCCCGCGGCCGGCGCGCGACGGCTCCGACCCGTCCGACCCGGTGCGCTTCGTCACCGTCGGGCGCGCCGTCGCCAAGAAGGGCTTCGACGACCTGCTCGACGCGCTCTCGCGGTTGCCCTGCGTGCTCGACTGGCGGCTGACGCATATCGGTGGCGGCGAGAAGCTCCAGGCGCTGAAGGCGCAGGCGCGGGCGCTCGGCCTCGCGGACCGGATCGACTGGACCGGGCCGAAGGCGCAGGCGGAGGTGGTCGCCGCCCTGCGGGAGGCCGACCTCTTCGTGCTGCCCTCGAAGCAGGCGGGCGACGGCGACCGCGACGGCCTGCCCAATGTCGTGATGGAGGCGGCGAGCCAGAAGCTGCCGATCGTCGCCACCGATTTCGCCGGCATCCCCGAATTCGTGCGCTCCGGCGTCGAAGGCGTGCTCGTCCCGCCCGGCGACGTCGAGGCGCTGGCGGCGGCGCTGGCCGATCTCGCCGCCGCGCCGGAGCGGCGCCTGGCGTTGGGCGAGGCCGCCTTCCGGCGTCTGACCGGGGCGTTTTCGGCCGCGGCCGGGCTCGACCGGATCGCCGCCACGCTGCGGAGCTCGGCGGGCGAGGGCGCATGAGCGGAACGGTCCTGATCGTCGTCACGCATCTGCTCGGCAGCGGGCATCTGGTGCGGGCGGCGCATCTGGCCCGGGCTCTGGCGCAAGGCGGCTTCGCGGTGACGCTCGCCAGCGGCGGCATGCCGCTGCGGCCGACGGAGGGCGAGCCCTTCGCCTTCGAGCAATTGCCGCCGGTCCGCACGGAAGGCGTCGACTTCCGCAACCTGCTCGCCGAGGAGGGGCGGCCGGCGGGGTCCGAGCGGATGGCCGCTCGCATCGCCGCGCTGGAGGCGCTGGCGACGCGGCTGCGGCCGGACGTGGTCGTCACCGAGCACTTTCCCTTCGGCCGGCGGCAACTGGCCGGGGAGTTTCTGGCGGTCATCGCCGCTGCGAAGGCGGCGAATCCCGCGGCGCTGGTGCTGTCTTCGGTCAGGGACGTGCTGGTGACGCCGAAAGCCGCCCGCATCGCCGAAGCGCAGGATCGCCTCGCGCGGCTGTTCGACGCGGTGCTCGTCCATGGCGAGGCGGATTTCCTGCCGCTCGACCGTTCCTGGCCGGTCGATGCCGCGCTGGCCGCGAAGCTGCTCTATACGGGTTATCTGGCGGATGGTGCCGGCGTTGCCTGCCACGGCCCTCATCCTGAGGAGACGAGCCTTCGGTTTGCTCCGCAGGATGAGGGCTCGGGAAGGACGGGCGAGATCGTCGTCTCAGGGGGCGGCTCGGCGGCGGCGCTGCCGCTGTTCCAGCTCGCCCTCGAAGCCGCGCGGATCGGCCCGGCGGCGTGGCGCTGGCGCATCCTCGTCGGACGCGGCGTGGCGGAGGCGGCGTTCCGGCAACTGGCGGCGGCGGCTCCCGGCCATGCCGTCGTCGAGCGGGCGCGGCCGGATTTCCCGGCCCTGCTCGCCGGCTGCGCGCTCTCGGTCAGCCAGGCCGGCTACAACACCGTGCTCGACCTGCTCGCGGCGCGGCGCCCGGCCATCGTCGTGCCCTTCGATGCCGGGGCGGAGACCGAGCAGGCGGTCCGGGCCGAGGCGCTGGAGCGGGCCGGGCTGGCGTCGTGCCTGCGGCTCTCGGGGCCGCCGCTGACGGCGGCGGCGCTGTGGCGCGCCGTCGCGGCGCGGATCGGGCGTCCGGTGCCGGCGGGCGGGCCCCGCCCCGACGACGGCGGACGCGCTGTCGCAGCGGTGAAACTGCTGCTCGCGAACCGCGTTGATCGGTCGAGACCCTGAGCCGGCATGCCCTTTGCGAGGGCCGGGTTGCAGCTTTGCGAATTGCCGCTTCCGGTCTTTCGCTCTAATGAGGAACGATCCGCCTCCCTCCTCGGTCGGCACTGGGTAACCGGCAAGTTGCCGGCCATGGCCCTGCGCCCGGAGACAAGAAGATGACGACGACGACTGCGCCCGGCCTGCCCGACATGAAGCTGTCGGTGCGCCAGACTTTCGGGATCGACACGGATCTCGAAGTGCCGGCCTATTCCGCAGCCGATCCGCATGTGCCGGATCTCGACCCGGATTACCGTTTCGACCGCGACACCACCATCGCGATCCTCGCCGGCTTCGCGCATAACCGCCGCGTCATGATCTCGGGCTATCACGGCACCGGCAAGTCGACCCATATCGAGCAGGTCGCGGCCCGCCTGAACTGGCCCTGCGTCCGCGTCAACCTCGACAGCCATGTCTCGCGCCTCGACCTCGTCGGCAAGGACGCGATCGTGCTGAAGGAAGGCAAGCAGATCACCGAGTTCCAGGACGGCATCCTGCCCTGGGCGCTGCAGAACAACATCGCGCTGGTCTTCGACGAATACGATGCCGGTCGGCCGGATGTGATGTTCGTGATCCAGCGCGTGCTGGAGCAGTCGGGCAAGCTGACGCTGCTCGACCAGAAGCGCGTCATCCGTCCTCACCCCGCCTTCCGGCTCTTCGCCACCGCCAACACGGTCGGCCTCGGCGACACTTCGGGCCTCTATCACGGCACGCAGCAGATCAACCAGGGCCAGATGGACCGCTGGTCGATCGTGACCACGCTGAACTATCTGCCGCACGACAACGAGGTCGCGATCGTGCTGGCGAAGTCGAAGCACTACCAGAAGAGCCCGGAAGGCAAGGACATCGTCAACAAGATGGTCCGCGTCGCCGATCTCACCCGCAACGCCTTCATGAACGGCGATCTCTCGACCGTGATGAGCCCGCGCACGGTCATCACCTGGGCCGAGAACGCGGCGATCTTCGGCGATATCGGCTTCGCCTTCCGCGTCACCTTCCTGAACAAGTGCGACGAGATGGAGCGCACGCTGGTGGCCGAGTTCTTCCAGCGCTCCTTCGGCAAGGAGCTGCCGGAGAGCGCGGCGAACGTCGTGCTCAGCTAACGGGAGGGCAGGAGCCATGGCGCAGTATCAGGGAAGCTGCCACTGCGGGCGGGTCGCCTACGAGGTCGAGGCCGATCTCGGCAAGACGCTCACTTGCAACTGCTCCTACTGCCAGCGCCGCGGCTCGATCCTCGCATTCTCGCCCGCCAGCGCCTTCACCCTGACCAAGGGCGCGGATGCGCTGACCGAGTACCGCTTCCACACGCAGAAGATCCAGCATCTGTTCTGCGAGACCTGCGGCATCGAATCCTTCGCGAGAGGGGCGATGCCCGACGGGACGCCGACGGTCGCGGTCAATGTGCGCTGCCTCGCCGGGGTGGAGCCGGGCGACCTTTCGCCGACGATGTTCGACGGGCGGTCGCGCTAACTTTCGAAATCCATGAGGACGGCCGAGCCTTGTCCATCTCGAACCGCAAGCCCGGAACGCCGAAGGAAGCCCCGGCCGAGCCGCTGAAGCGGGCGATCTCGGGCGCGATGAAGGCGATCGCGCGCAAGCCGGAAATGGAAATCGTCTTCGCCGCCGACAAGCCCTCGCTGGTCGGCGAGCGGGCGCGCCTGCCCGAGCCGCCGCGCAAGCTGACGGCCGGCGACGTCGCGATCCTGCGCGGCCATGCCGATTCGATGGCGCTGCGCCTGGCCTGCCACGACGCGACGATCCACCGCCGCGCCGCGCCGGAAGGCGATGCGGCGCGTGCCGTCTTCGATGCCATCGAGCAGGCCCGGGTCGAGTCGATCGGCGCCCGGCGCATGTCCGGCACGGCCGGCAACATCACCGCGATGCTGGAGGACCGCTACCATCGCGGCGGGCGCTACGAGGAGATCACCGACCGCGCCGACGCCCCGCTGGAGGACGCCCTGGCGCTGATGGTGCGCGAGCGGCTGACGGGGCTGAAGCCGCCCAAGGCGGCCGAGAAGATCGTCGATCTGTGGCGCGAGCAGATCGAGGCCAAGGCCGGCGACGACCTCGACCGGCTGTCGAAATCGATCGAGGACCAGCGCGGCTTCGCGCGCACGGTGCGCGACATGCTGGCGGCGCTCGACATGGCCGACCAGACCGCGCAGGGCGACGAATCCGAGGAGGACGAGGACAATCAGGACCAGTCCTCCGACGACCAGCAGCAGCAGGACGGCGAATCCGAGCAGGAAAGCGGCTCCGAGCGCTCCGAGGTCGAGGTCAGCGAGGACGCCACCGAGGAATTGCAGGACGGCGCCTCCGAATCGACCGACGCGCCGGCCGGCGACTGGGAAGAGGAGGACGAGAACTCCGAATCCGAGGAGGCCGGCGAGGCGCCGCGCCCGCGCGAGGGCCGCAACGACGGCCGCCAGACCACCGACTACAAGGCCTATACGACCAAGTTCGACGAGACGGTCACCGCCGAGGAGCTCTGCGACGCCGAGGAGCTGGCGCGCCTGCGCGCCTATCTCGACAAGCAGCTCGCCCATCTCCAGGGCGTGGTGGCGCGGCTCGCCAACCGGCTGCAGCGGCGCCTGATGGCGCAGCAGAACCGCTCCTGGCAGTTCGACCTGGAGGAGGGCGCGCTCGATCCCGCCCGCCTGCCGCGCATCATCATCGACCCGTTCCAGCCGCTCTCCTTCCGGCAGGAATCGGACGTCAACTTCCGCGACACGGTGGTCACCCTGCTGATCGACAATTCCGGCTCGATGCGCGGCCGGCCGATCACGGTCGCGGCGACCTGCGCCGACATCCTGGCGCGGACGCTGGAGCGCTGCGGCGTCAAGGTCGAGCTGCTCGGCTTCACGACGCGCGCCTGGAAGGGCGGCCTGTCGCGCGAATCCTGGCTGCAATCGGGCAAGCCGGCCAATCCCGGCCGCCTCAACGATCTGCGCCACATCATCTACAAGGCGGCCGATGCCCCCTGGCGCCGGGCGCGGAAAAATCTCGGGCTGATGATGCGCGAGGGGCTGCTCAAGGAGAATATCGACGGCGAGGCGCTGGACTGGGCGCATAAGCGCCTGCTGGCCCGGCCCGAGCAGCGCAAGATCCTGATGGTGATCTCGGACGGCGCGCCGGTCGACGATTCCACCCTCTCGGTCAATGCCGGCAACTATCTGGAGCGGCATCTGCGCCATGTCATCGCCGAGATCGAGACGCGCTCGCCGGTCGAGCTGATCGCGATCGGCATCGGCCACGACGTCACGCGCTATTACCGCCGCGCCGTCACCATCGTCGACGCCGAGGAGCTCGGTGGCGTGATGACGGAGAAGCTCGCCGAGCTGTTCGAGGAAGACGGTCCGGCTTCGGGTTCTGCCTCCGCCTCGCGCCGCCTGCATTGATGCGCCTCAGCCGCCGTGGCCTGCTGGCGGGGCTGGGCTCGCTCGCGCTGCCGCGGGCGGCGCTGGCGATCGAGCAGAATCGCTTTCCCGTCGCGATCGGTGCCCGGCGCATCGCCGCCTTCGAGCCGCGCAGCCCCGAGAAGCGGCGCTTCGGCGCCTTGCAGTTCCGCGGCGGGCTGGTGCTGTCCTGCGGCCATCCGCGCTTCGGCGGGTTTTCGGGGCTGTGGCGCTCGGCCGACGGGCGCGACCTCGTCGCGGTCAGCGATCGCGGTTTCTGGCTGACGGCGAAGGTCGCCTCGCAGGAGGGGCGCCCGGTCGCGCTGGAGGGCGCGGAGATGGCGGCCATGCTCGGCGCTTCGGGGCGCCCGCTGATCCGCTCGCGCTCCTTCGACACCGAAAGCCTCGCCATTGCCGGCGGGGTCGCCTATGTCGGCGTCGAGCGGACGCATGAGGTGCTGCGCTTCGACTGGGCGGGGCAGGGCTTCGATGCGCGGGCGCGTTCCGTGCCGGTGCCGGCCGCGATCAAGCGCCTGCCGCGCAATCGCGGGCTGGAAGCGATCGGCGTGGCGCCGGCGGGTCCGCATACCGGCATCGTGGTGGCGATCGCGGAGCGCTCAGTCCGCGAGGACGAGCCGACGCTCGGCGTCATCCTGAAGCCCGGCCGGCCGGAATTGTTCAAGGTCGCGCGACACGACGGCTACGACATCACCGATCTCGCCTTTCTGCCTTCCGGCGATCTGTTGCTGCTGGAACGCTGGTACAAGCCGTGGCGCGGCGTTGGCATGCGGATCCGGCGAATCGCCGGGCGCGATCTCAAGGCCGGCGCGCTGCTCGACGGGCCTTACCTGATCGAGGCGGATCTCGGCTTCGAGATCGATAACATGGAGGGGTTGTCGGTCCATCTGGATCAGGGGCGGACGATCCTCACCCTGATCTCGGACGATAATTTCTCATTCCTGCAACGGACGCTGCTGCTGGAATTCGAGCTGGCGTGAGCCGTTATCTGCGGTCCCGCCAACGAAAAAGCGGCCTCGCGGCCGCTTCCTTCAAACCCGAAAAGGCCGCTCGCTCAGTTGGCGGCGAGCTTCTTCTCAAGGTCGCGCTTCAGCGAGAGCGCGCCGACCGAGAGGTCATCGGCCGCAGCCTTGAGCAGGAAGGCGTCGAGGCCGCCGCGATGCTCAACCGAGCGCAGGGCGTGGGCCGAAACGCGCAGGCGCACCGAGCGGCCGAGCGCGTCCGACTGCAGCGTCACGTTGACGAGGTTCGGACGGAAGACCGTCTTCGTCTTGCGGTTCGAGTGGCTGACGAGGTGGCCGGTCTGGGTGGCTTTCCCGGTCAGTTCGCAACGGCGGGCCATGGCAATCGTTCCTTGCATCCCCGGAGCGCTCAAATAAAAATGCCGACACGCGACGTGCCGGCCATCGAGCACCGGAAGTCAAATTGAAGTCGCGGTTCCATAGCCAAGGCCGGAGCCGGCGTCAAGAAAAACTCCAAGGCGCGCGGCGGCGGCGCGTCAGCGTTAACGGCTCGTAAAGAGCCAGGCAGGATGCTGCCAGGGACAGGCCGTCCGCGGACGGCGCAGCGGTCACGATTCGGACCGAATCACACAGCATATCGCGGCAGGATCGCGCCGCCCCGGAGGAACTGGATGAAGCCCGCCGCCGCATCGTCCCTGGCAGGTGTGATCCTGGCAATGGCCGGCGCCACCCTGGCGGAGGCGGCCTCGCTCGACGCCAAATACGACGTCTCGCTTCTGGGAATCACCTTCGGCAAGGCGGGCTTGAGCGGCAATATCGACGGCTCGAGCTACAAGCTCGACCTCGTCGCCAAGCTGACCGGCGTGGTCGGCGGCGTCACCGGCGGACGCGGCTCGGGCGCGGCGACGGGCACGCTGGTCGGCGGCCGGCTTTCGCCCCGGACCTTCGCGGTCAGCTCGGCGAATTCCAGCGAGAGCCGCACGGTCCGGATGGCGCTTGCCGAGAACAGCGTCGCGGGCATCGACATCGAGCCGCCGATCGACGAGAAGCCGGACCGCGTGCCGCTCACCGAGAGCCACAGGCACAACATCGTCGATCCGCTCAGCGCCTTCATCATGCCGGTCAACGGCAAGGGCAGAAGCGGGGCCTGCAACCGCGTGCTGCCGATCTTCGACGGCGCGGCGCGCTACGACATCAAGCTTTCGAGCGCCGGCACGCGCAACGTCAAGCTTGACGGCTATAGCGGGCCGGTCTCGGTCTGCCATGCGCGCTACGTTCCGATCGCCGGCCACAGGGCGCTGAGGCCCAGCACCAAGTTCATGAGCGAAAACCGGGACATCACAACCTGGCTCGCGCCCGTGGCCGGCACCGACGTGATGGTGCCGGTGCGGATCTCGGTGAAGACGATGATCGGCACGGCGGTGATCGAGGCGTCGAGCTTCAAGGTCGATCCGGGGGTGACCGCCACGGCCGCGCGGAACTGAGGCGTCACGCCGTCATGGCTTCGTCGCTTCGCTCCTCGCGATGACGAGGAGGCATCGCGGCCTTCAATGCGCCGCGGATTTCGAGAACAGGTTGATCACCAGGACGCCGGCGACGATCAGCGCCATGCCGGCGAGCGCCGGCGCGTCGAGCCGCTGGCCGAAGAGCGCGAAGGCGATCAGGCTGATCAGCACGATGCCGACGCCGGACCAGATCGCGTAGGCGACGCCGACGGGAATCGTCCTCAGCGTGAGCGACAGGCAGTAGAAAGCGCAGAGGAAGGCCGCCGCGGTGATCAGCGAGGGCAGGGGCCGCGTGAATTCCTGCGAGGCCTTCAGCGCCGAGGTGCCGATGACCTCGCTGACGATGGCGAAAGCCAGCCAGAGATAGCCGGGCGCGTCCCTCACGCGGCCCTGGCCTGTTCGAGGAAGCGCCTCATCCGTTCCAGCGCCTTCTCGATGTTCTCCAGCGAGTTGGCGTAGGAGAGGCGGATATAGCCCTCGCTATGGACGCCGAAATCGGGGCCGCCGATGGTGGCGACGCCGGCATCCTCGAGCAGGGCGGAGGCGAGCTTCTTCGCCTTCCAGCCGGTCTTCGAGACGTTCGGGAAGGCGTAGAAGGCGCCCTTCGGCACGGCGCAGGAGACGTTCGGCAGGCCGTTCAGCCCTTTCACCACCGCCTTCCGGCGGCGGTCGAACTCGGCGACCATGGCGTGGACGGCGTCCTGCGGGCCGGTGAGCGCCGCGAGCCCCGCCCATTGCGCCGGGGCGTTGACGCAGGAATGCGAGTTCACGGCGAGCTTGCGGGCATTGTCGTAGAGCGGCTTCGGCCAGACGGAGTAGCCCAGGCGCCAGCCGGTCATGGCATAGGTCTTCGACCAGCCGTTGAGCAGGATCAGCCGGTCGCGGATCTCGGGGTAGCTCAGCAGGCAGACGTGTTTCTCGCCGTCATAGACCATCTGGTCGTAGATCTCGTCCGACATGATCGCGACATCGGGGAACTTCGACAGCCCGGCGACGAGCTTGTCGATCTCGGCCTTCGGGGTGACGCCGCCGGTCGGGTTCGCCGGCGAGTTGATGATCAGGAGCCGGGTCTTCGGCGTGATCAGCGCCAGCGTCTCCTCGGCGGAGAAGGCGAAGCCGTTCTCCTCGCGGATCGGCACCGGGATCGGCGTCGCGCCGGTATATTCGATCATCGAGCGGTAGATCGGGAAACCGGGATCGGGATAGAGGATCTCGGCGCCGGGCTCGCCGAACATCAGGATCGCCATGAACATGGTGACCTTGCCGCCGGGCACGATCATCACGCTCTCCGGCGAGACCTCGACCGCGAAGCGCTTGTGCAGATCGGCGGCGACCGCCTCGCGCAGCGGCAGGATGCCGTTCGCCGGGGTGTAGCCGTGATGGCCGTCGCGCAGCGCCTTCACCGCCGCCTCGACGATATGCTCCGGCGTGGAGAAATCCGGCTGGCCGATGCCGAGATTGACGATGTCCTTGCCCTGCCGCTGCAATTCGGTGGCCCGCGCCAGCACGGCGAAGGCGTTCTCCTCGCCGATGCGAGCGAAGGAAGGGACGACGTGCAGGGTCATGGCGGCCTCGGGCTTGGCTGTTTCCGCTGGCCGGCTTGCAGGCGGCCTTCGGGCCCAGTCTTCGCCGCAAATGGCGCCGCGATGCAAGTCCGCGCAACTTTCCCCCGCGCAACTTTCCGCGCCTCGACCATGCAAGGCGCGCATGAAAAATAGTATGATTTATCGGGGCGAGCCCCTTGCGGGCGGCGGGGCCGGACCGGATAATCGTCGCATCGTTCTAAAGAAGAGGGCGTCTCGCGAGGTTTCGGCGAGGCGTGGGAGAGGAGCGTTCGATGGCGAAGACCCCGGAGAGCAACGTGGCCCCGAAGCGCAGGGCGAAGCGGCGCATCAAGCCCGAGCAATTGCGCTCCAAGGCCTGGTTCGACAATCCCGCCAATGCCGACATGACCGCGCTCTATATCGAGCGCACCATGAATTTCGGCCTCTCGCGCGAGGAGCTGCAGTCGGGCCGGCCGATCATCGGCATCGCGCAGACCGGCTCCGACATCGCCCCCTGCAACCGCCATCACCTCGATCTCGCCCCGCGCATCCGCGACGGCATCCGCGAGATGGGCGGCGTGCCCTTCGAGTTCCCGATCCATCCGATCCAGGAGACCTGCAAGCGGCCCACCGCAAGCCTCGACCGCAACCTGCAATATCTCTCCCTCGTCGAAATCCTCTACGGCTATCCGATCGACGCGGTGGTGCTGACCACCGGCTGCGACAAGACCACCCCGGCGCAGATCATGGCCGCCGCGACGGTCGACATCCCGGCGATCGCGCTGCCGGGCGGGCCGATGCTGAACGGCTCCTTCCGCGGCGAGCGCACCGGCTCCGGCACCATCGTCTGGAAGGCGCGCCAGATGATGGCGGCCGGCGAGATCGACTATAAGGGCTTCGTCGACCTGGTGGCGTCCTCGGCGCCGTCGGCGGGCCACTGCAACACGATGGGCACGGCCTCGACGATGAACGCGCTGGCCGAGGCGATGGGCATGACGCTGCCCGGCGCGGCGGCGATCCCGGCGCCCTATCGCGACCGCTACGAGATGGCCTATCTCACCGGCAAGCGCATCGTCGAGATGGTCTGGGAGGATCTGAAGCCCTCCGACATCCTGACGCGCGAGGCCTTCGAGAACACCATCGTCATCAACTCGGCGATCGGCGGCTCGACCAACGCACCGATCCACGTCAACGCCATCGCCAAGCATATCGGGGTCAAGCTCGACAACGAGGACTGGACGAAGATCGGCTACGACACGCCGCTCTTGGTCAACATGCAGCCGGCCGGCGAATATCTCGGCGAGGACTACTACCGCGCCGGCGGCCTGCCGGCGGTGATCGCCGAACTGCTCGCCAAGGGTAAGCTCAAGCCGGCGATCACGGCGAACGGCCGCACCCATGAGGAGAACTGCAAGGGCTTCTTCTCCGGCGACCGCAACGTCATCAAGGCCTATGACGCGCCGATGAAGAAGGAGGCCGGCTTCCTCAACCTCTCCGGCAACCTGTTCGATTCGGCGATCATGAAGACCAGCGTGATCACGCCGGAATTCCGCAAGCGCTATCTGGAGAACCCCAAGGACCCGAACGCCTTCGAGGGCCGCGCCATCGTCTTCGACGGGCCGGAGGATTATCACCACCGCATCGACGATCCGGCGCTCGCCATCGACGAGCACTGCATCCTGTTCATCCGCGGCGTCGGGCCGGTCGGCTATCCGGGCGCGGCGGAGGTGGTGAACATGCGCCCGCCGGACTACCTGATCAAGAAGGGCGTCACCGCGCTCGCCTGCGTCGGCGACGGGCGCCAGTCCGGCACCTCGGGCTCGCCCTCGATCCTCAACGCCTCGCCGGAAGCGGCGACGGGCGGCGGGCTCGCCCTGCTCAGGACTGGCGACAAGGTCCGCATCGACCTGAACAAGCGAACCGCCGACATCCTGATCTCGGATGCGGAACTGGCCGAGCGCCGGGCCGCGTTCAAGGCCGCGGGCGGCTACAAATACCCGAAGAGCCAGACGCCCTGGCAGGAGATCCAGCGCAAGATCGTCGACGAATTGTCCGAGGGCATGGTCCTCAAGCCGGCGGTCAAGTACCAGAAGATCAACAAGAAATTCGGCGTGCCGCGCGACAACCACTGAACGCGGCGTCATCCCGCGCGCGCCGCGGCATGCCATGGCGCGGCGCAGACACGGGACCGCGTGACGAGAAGGCGCCGCTGCTCACGCCGCGACGCCGGGTGCCTCTTCCGGAGGATCGTCCGGCATCTGCGCCGCGGCATTCACATGCCGCGGCGCGTGCGGGACGACACCGCGGCTATTCCGTCCGCGCAATGGTTCCCGCCGCTAAATGCGCGGGGACGGGGCTGACAAACGGGCCGGCGGCCGACACTATGCCAGCCCGTGGTTCCGACCGCTTTGAAACGATTTAAAATGAGCTATTCCCCTCGGGTCGAAACCTTCCGCAAGCTGCATGAGGCCGGCTGCTTCGTGATGCCGAACCCCTGGGATTTCGGCTCGGCGCGCTGGCTGCGCGGACAGGGCTTCAAGGCGCTGGCCTCGACCAGCGCGGGCTTCGCCTTCACGCAGGGCCGCGCCGACCAGGACGTGCCGCGCGACGCGATGCTCGCCCATATCGCCGAGCTGGTGAAGGCGGTTCCCGACCTGCCGGTCAATGCCGATTTCGAGAACGGCTATGCCGATACGCCCGACGGCGTCGCGGCCAATGTGAAGCTCTGCGTGGCGACCGGCGTCGCCGGGCTCTCGATCGAGGATGCGACCGGGCGCGCCGAGGACCCGCTCTATCCGTTCGAGCTCGCGGTCGAGCGGATCAGGGCGGCGCGCAAGGCGGTCGACGAGACCGGCTCCGGCGTGCTGCTGACGGCCCGGGCCGAATGCTTCCTGACCGGCCATCCCGAGCCGCTGAAGGAGGCGGTGCGCCGGATCGAGGCCTATGCGGCGGCCGGCGCCGACGTGCTCTACGCGCCGGGGCCGAAGACGGCCGAGGAGATCCGGGCGATCGTGGCAGCGGCCGGCGGCAGGCCGGTCAATGTGCTGGTCTATGGCGATTACGGCCTCGGCGTCGCCGATATCGCGGCGGCCGGCGCGCGGCGCATCTCGATCGGCGGCGCGCTGGCGCGGGCCGCCTGGGCGGCCTTCATCGAGGCGACGCGGCTGATCGCGGAGGAGGGCAGCTTCAGGGGCTTTGCCGGAAACGGTCCGTCCGCCCCCCTCAACCCCTTCTTCCGGGACGATCTCAAGGCGCGTTCATGAACGGCGGCTGCATCCTGATCGCGCCGGAATGGCTCGGCCATAGCGGGCTCTGGCAGTTCGACGCCAAGGGACGGCGCCGGGCCGTCGATGCCGAGGCTATCGGCCTTTCCGAGGCGCTGGCCGATCGGCTCGAAGCCTGGATGGACGCCTTCGACGCGATCTATGACGAGGACGACGAGGCGGCTTCCGACTTTCCGAACGAGGTCGAGCGGCTGGCCTGGGAGGCCGAGGGCCATGCGATCGCCCATGCGGTCGCGGCCGAGCTCGGCCCGGGCTGGGAGGTTCGGCAGGATCTGACCGGCTGGCGGGGGAGGGGAAAATCATGACGTCTCTGCAGGATTGGAAGCCCGCCCCGTTTCCGCCGGCGAAGGTGCTGGATGGGCGTTATTGCCGGCTGGAGCCGCTCGACGTGGCACGCCATCTCGACGACATCTGGTCGGCCGCGGCCGGCCACGACGCGATCTGGGACTGGCTGCCGGCGACGCCGCCGAAGAGCAAGGACGAATACCGCGCCTTGCTCGAAACGATGGTGGCGAAGGCCGGCATCGTGCCGCTTGCGGTGATCGACAAGGCCGACGGCAAGGCCAAGGGCCATCTCTGGATCATGGAGATCCGCCCCGAGCATGGCGTCTTCGAGGTCGGCTGGATCACCTATTCGCCGGCGCTCCAGCGCACGCGGGTGGCGACCGAGGCGATCTATCTCGTTGGCGAATACGGTTTCTCGCTCGGCTATCGCCGCTATGAATGGAAGTGCAACGACCTCAACGAGCCCTCCAAGCGGGCGGCCCTGCGCTTCGGCTTCCAGCCCGAGGGCGTGTTCCGCCAGCACATGGTGGTGAAGGGCGCGAACCGCGACACGGCCTGGTTCTCGATCCTCGATTCCGAATGGCCGGCGCGCGCCCGCGCCTTTCAGGCCTGGCTGGCGCCCGGGAATTTCGATGCGCAAGGCCGGCAGAAGGCTTCGCTGGGCGAGATCGCCAGGACACAGGGCTGACGATGACGCCGCGCCGCGCCACGCCTTCCGACATCCCGGCCATCGTCGCGCTGACGCAGGCCGCCTATCTGCCGAACGAGGCGATCATCGGCGTGCCTTCGCTGCCGCGCATCGCGGATTATCACGAGGTGCTGGCCGAGCACGAGGTCTGGCTCGTCGACGGGGCGAGCGGCCTCGACGCGGTCCTGGTGCTGCAGGCCGAGCCCTCGGATTTCATCCTCTGGAGCATCGCGGTTTCGCCTGAAGCCGCGGGCCGCAAGCTCGGCGCGGGGCTGATGGCCTTCGCCGAGGAGCGGGCGCGGGCGCTCGGCTATGATTCCGTCCATCTCTACACCCATGCCAGGCTCACCCGCCGCATCGGCTGGTATGAGCGGCTGGGCTACACCATCACGCATCATGAGGATCTGCCCGACCGGCGGCTGACCCATATGCGCAAGATCTTTTCCAAAGCCGGTTGAAAGAGGACAGGAACATGGCGGGTCGTTTGAAGGGCAAGGTCGCGGTCGTCACCGCAGCGGGGCAGGGCATCGGCCGGGCCATCGCCGAGGCCTTCGTCGCGGAGGGAGCCACGGTCTGGGCGACGGACAAGGACGTCACCCTGCTCGAGGGCATTCCGAAGGCGAAGAAGCGCAAGCTCGACGTGCTCTCGACCAAGGCCGTCAACGCCTTCGCCGAGAAGGTCGGGCCGATCGACATCCTCGTCAACGCGGCCGGCTTCGTCCATCACGGCACGGTCCTCGACACCGACGACAAGGCCTGGGACTTCTCCTTCGACCTCAACGTCAAGGCGATGCACCGCACGATCCAGGCCTTCCTGCCGGGCATGCTGGCCAAGGGCGCGGGCTCGATCGTCAACATCGCCTCGGGCGCCGGCTCGGTGCGCGGCATCCCGAACCGCTACGCCTATGGCGCGACCAAGGCGGCGGTGATCGGCCTGACCAAATCCGTGGCGGCCGACTTCATCAAGAAGGGCATCCGCGCCAATGCGATCTGCCCGGGCACCATCCAGTCGCCCTCGCTCGACCAGCGCATCAAGGACCTCGCCGCCTCGACCGGCGTGACCGAGGCCGCCGCCCGCCAGGCCTTCATCGACCGCCAGCCGATGGGCCGGCTCGGCACCGCCGAGGAGATCGCCTGGCTCGCGGTCTATCTTGGCTCGGACGAGGCGACCTACACCACCGGCCAGATCCATCTCGCCGATGGCGGCTTCGCGCTCTGACGCGGCAGCCCGGCATGCACGCTTCGTTCCGGCCGGCGCGAAGCGCCGCGCCGGAAGCCGGGGCTGAGCCTTCGGCGGAAGCGCGCCGGCACGGACCCCGGGCAGAGCCCGGGGCGGCCCGATCGTCTCGGGCCGATCAGCACGATCTCAGAACTCCAGGGAGGTAAGGATGCATATCCTCGTTCTCGGCGGCGCCGGCATGGTCGGGCGCAAATTCATCGAGCGGCTGGCCCGCGATGGCGGGCTCGGCGGCAAGCCCGTCACCCGCGTGACGGCGCAGGACGTCGTGCCGGCCACGCCGCCGGCGGCCGCGCCCTTCGACTTCGAATCGGTCGTCTCCGATCTCTCGCTCGCGGGCGAGGCGGAGAAGCTGATCGCGACCCGGCCGGAGGTGATCATCCATCTCGCCGCGGTCGTCTCGGGCGAGGCGGAAGCCGATTTCGACAAGGGCTACCGGATCAATCTCGACGGCACGCGCTATCTGTTCGAGGCGATCCGCCATGCGGAGGGCTATATGCCGCGCCTGGTCTTCACCTCATCGGTCGCCGTGTTCGGCGCGCCCTTCCACGAGAAGATCGAGGACGAGTTCTTCACCACGCCGCTGACCAGCTACGGTACGCAGAAGGCGATCGGCGAATTGCTGCTCTGCGACTATTCGCGGCGCGGCTTCTTCGACGGGGTCGGCATCCGCCTGCCGACGATCTGCGTGCGTCCGGGCAAGCCCAACAAGGCCGCCTCCGGCTTCTTCTCGAACATCATCCGCGAGCCGCTGAACGGCGAGGAGGCGGTGCTGCCGGTTTCGGACCAGGTGCGTCACTGGCATGCCTCGCCACGCTCGGCGGTGGGCTTCCTCGTCCATGCCGCGACGATGGACACCGCCGCCATCGGCCCGCGCCGGGCGCTGACCATGCCGGGCTATTCCTGCACCGTGGCCGAGCAGATCGAGATGCTGCGCAAGGTCGCCGGCGAGAACGTGGTGAAGCGTATTCGCCGCGAGACCGATCCGGTGATCGACAGGATCGTCGCCGGCTGGCCGCGCAACTTCGACCCGCAGCGGGCGCTGGCGCTCGGCTTCAGGGCCGAGTCGAATTTCGAGGAGATCATCCGCGTGCATATCGAGGACGAGCTGCACGGGACCTTCGTGAAGTGACGTAGCCTGCCTGCGGGCAGGAGGTGGCCCTATGCCACCAAAGAGAAATGCCCGGCGGTAAGCCGGGCATTTTTTGGCCGATCGGAGCCGTGGAGGTTGGCTATCCGCGGCTGTCCTTTTCCGACGCGCTCAAGCCGGGCAGGGCTCGCCCTGCATCTGCTGGCCCCGGGTCGGAAGCTCGGGCTCCGGCGCGTCGGATGGGTCTTCCGCCTGGCCGGGCGCATGCGTCCAGCCGGTGGCGCCCCATCTCTTCAGCGCCGCCCAGGTCGAGCGGTCGAGCCGGAACTGCTCGCAGGGGAACAGCCCGCCGCGGGCCGGCAGCGACTTCAGGAAGGAGCCTTCCGGGCGGAAGCCGGACTTCTCCAGCACCCGCCGCGAGGCCGGGTTGATGACGCGCGTGTCGGCCTCGATCGCCGGGATGTCGACCAGCGAGAACAGCGTGTCGATCAGGCCCTGGACCGCCTCGGTGGCGTAGCCCTTGCCCCAGTGCTGGGTGCCGAGCCAGTAGCCGATGAAGGGCGTGCCCGTCGCCTGCCGGTGCGCGCCGATCATGCCGATCAGCTCGTTCGGCTTCGCGCGCGGCGTGATCGCCAGCGCGAGATGCTCGCCCAGCGCGTTGCCCTTGCGCATCGCGAAGATGAAGGGCTCCACCGCCTCGGGCGGATAGGGGTGCGGGATCGATGCCGTCATCTCCGCCACCGCCTTGTCGCCGGCCTGGCGAAGGATGGCGTTGGCATCGGCCATGCGGGGCCAACGCAGCCAGAGACGCCGGGTCTCGAGCCGGAAGACATCGTCGCGGGTCAATTCGGGGAACATCGTGTCTCTCCGTCGGCGCAAACGAAAAAAGGGAGCTGGGACTTTGGTCCCATCTCCCCTCTCGCTGACCTTCGGGAGACCCTCAGCGGGCCTTCAACCCTTGATCCGTTCGGTTCGATGGAACCGGCGGATCGAGAGATGTCCCTATCCGCCTTTTACTCTGCGGCCTCTTGGGCCGGGACTACGTTCACGAAAGCTCGGCCGAGTTTCGTGGTGAATCGGACGCGGCCGTTCGTCGTCGCAAAGAGGGTATGGTCTTTGCCCATGCCGACATTGACGCCGGCATGCCACTTCGTGCCGCGCTGACGAATAATGATGTTGCCGGCAACGACGGCCTGATCGCCGAAGCGCTTCACGCCGAGTCGCTTGCTTTCGGAATCGCGGCCGTTACGCGACGAGCCGCCTGCCTTTTTGTGAGCCATGACGCCCTACCTCAAAACTTGTCGTGTCTCTCTAACCCGAATCGGCGGCGAAGGCCACCCGTCTCGGATACGAAATGCCGGAGCACCATTCTGTCAGCAGCGACAGAGCGAGGGCGATGCCTCGACGATGATGGTCCGGCGCAGATATCGACGCCGGGAAAACCCGACCTCAGGCCTCGGACGCCTCGTCCTTGGCCGCCTTCTTGGCCGGAGCCTTCTTGGCGGCGGCCTTCTTCGGCTTCTCGGCTTCCTCGCCGGCCTCGGCCTTGGCGGCCTTCGGAGCGGCCTTGGCCTTTTCGGCGGCCGGAGCGGCGGCATCGGCCTTCTTCATCTCCGGCTTCTTGCCGCCGGTGAGGATGTCGGTGATGCGGATGACGGTCAGCTCGGCGCGGAAGCCGCGCTTGCGCTTCGAGTTCTGGCGGCGGCGCTTCTTGAAGGCGATGACCTTCTCGCCGCGGGCCTGCTCGACGATCTCAGCCGCAACGGTGATCTCGGAAAGGGCCTTGGC
Organism: Hyphomicrobiales bacterium; assembly: GCA_900466745.1. Lineage (GTDB taxonomy): Bacteria > Pseudomonadota > Alphaproteobacteria > Rhizobiales > Beijerinckiaceae > Allobosea > Allobosea minatitlanensis. Next base: position 106,820 of record UBNE01000010.1, read on the forward strand.
GTCGAGCGTGGTCTTCTCGCCCTCGGTGAGCATCAGCACGGAGCCGAAGGCGACGGTGTCGCCCGGGTTGCCCTCGATCTTGGCGACGGTGATCTTGTCGTTGGCGGCGACGCGGAACTGCTTCCCGCCGGTCTTGATGACTGCGAACATTTTGTCCTCCATGTTCGGCCCCGTCCTGTCGCGGCTTCCGGATGGAAGCCCGCGGGACGGCTTTTTGGCAGTCGATTGCGTGGTCTGGCTTGCTCTGGCCGGCATGCGACGCAGCGCACATGCCAAAAGAGATCGGGCGCGGGTTTCCCCACGCCGGATGGGGCTCGATAGTCGCCGCGGGGCGGAAGGTCAAGCGAAACCGGCTGGGGACGGTAGATTTCTCCGGCCGGAGAGGCTTGCTCCCCGGGCGCGGCTTGTGTAGTAAGCGCCTCGCTTCGACCGAAGGCGACCGCGGACAGGTGGCAGAGTGGTTGAATGCACCGCACTCGAAATGCGGCATACCTGCAAGGGTATCGGGGGTTCAAATCCCTCCCTGTCCGCCACTTCCGCATGGCGCGGCGCCGCCGGAGCGGGTTCGCCCCCGGATGTCTCCCATGCGCGTTGATGTCCTGGGGCTTCAGGCCTTCGTCAGCATCGCCGAGCGCGGCAGCTTCCGGGCGGCCGCATCGCATCTGAACCTCTCGCAGACCGCGCTCAGCCACCGCATCCGCAAGCTGGAGGAGGCGCTCGGCACGCCGCTCTTCCTGCGCACCACCCGGCAGGTCTCGCTCACCGCCGCCGGGACGACGCTGCTGCCGCGGGCGCGGCGCATCTTCGAGGATCTCGGCTCGGCGCTGGGCGAGGTCCGGGTCGAGACGCGGGAGGGGGCCGAGCAGGTCTCGGTCGGCTGCCTGCCGACGATCGCGGTGCATTGCATGCCCTCCGTCATCGCCGCCTTCGCCCGGCGCCATCCCGGCATCGGCGTCAGGGTGCACGACAATTCGGCTTCGGAGATCGCGGACAAGGTGCAGTCGGGCGAGGCGGAGTTCGGCGTCACCATCGTCGCCGCCAATCGCTGGGACCTGGAGCTCAAGCCGGTGGTCAAGGAGCCCTTCGTGCTGCTCAGCCATCGCAGCATGCCGCTCGCCGCGGCGCCCGCGCTGAGCTGGGCGCAGCTCCAGGGCGAGCCGCTGGTGCGGGTCAGCGCCGAGACCGGGAACCGGATCCTGATCGACGACGCGCTGGGGCCGCGCCGGGAGGCGCTGAGCTGGCGCTACGAGGTCCAGCGCGTCGTCACCGCCGTCAGCCTGGTGCGCGCCGGCATCGGCTACGCGATCGTGCCCCAGCTCGCGCTCGATGCGCTCGCCGATGGCGAGCTGGTGGCGGTGCCGCTGCGCGCGCCGGCCGTGACGCGCACGCTCGGCGTCGTCACCCGCAAGAGCGTGCCGCTGCGGCCGGCCGCGCGCGATCTGCTCGTCCTGCTCAGCCAGGCGCTGAAGCGCGGCGTGGCGGCGCGGAAAGATGAATCGAAATAATCAATCACTGCATTCTTATCATTTGATGAGGGGATGAGGCTGCTCCACCCTTGGCGCGGGACGGAAACGCATCAGGAGTGGCGGCGATGGCTGGTTCGACACCGGCGACGATCGCGTTCATCGGGTTCGGCGAGGTCGGGCAGACCTTTGCGCGCGATCTGCTGGCCAATGGCGTGGCCGGCATCCGCGCCTACGACCTGCTGTTCGGCACGGAGCCGGGGCGGCGGCTGGAGCAGGCCGCGCAGCGGCTCGGGGTCGGGCTCGGCGCTACCGCCGCCGAGGCCTGCGCCGGAGCCTCATTCGTCTTCTCGGCCGTCACGGCGGACCGCGCCGAGGCCGTGGCGGGCGAGGCCGCGTCCTGGCTGAAGCCCGGCCAGATCTTCGTCGACGTCAATTCCGCCGCGCCCACCACCAAGCAGCGCGCCGCCCGGGCCGTCGAGGCGAGCGGGGCCGCCTATCTCGAGGCGGCTGTGATGGCGCCGGTGCTGAAGCCGGGGCTCAAGGTCGCGATCCTCGCCGGCGGACCGAAGGCGCAAGCCGCGGCGGCCACGCTCAACGGCTTCGGCATGAACCTGACCCCGGTCTCGGAAGCCTTCGGCCGTGCCTCGGCGATGAAGCTCTGCCGCAGCATCGTGATCAAGGGGCTCGAGGCGCTGATGGTCGACTGCGCCACGGCCTGCGCGGCCTGGGACGTCACCGAGCCGGTCTTCGCCAGCCTGCACGCGACCTTTCCCTCGATCGACTTCCACCGGCTCGCCGCCGACATGCGCGAGCGCGTCGCGACGCATGGCGTGCGCCGGGCGGCGGAAATGCGCGAGGCGGCGGAGATGCTCGCCGCCGCGGGGCTGGAGCCGGGGCTGGCCGCTGCCGTCGCCGACGCCCAGCAGCGCGGCGCACGCGCCACGGCGGCGGGAGCCTAGGCCATGGGGCAGATCGCCATTCCCTGCATGCTGATCCGCGGCGGCACCTCGAAAGGCGCCTATTTCCTGCGCGACGACCTGCCGGCGGAGACCGCCTCGCGCGACGCCTTGCTGCTCGCGCTGATGGGTTCGCCCGACAAAAGGCAGGTCGACGGACTCGGCGGCGCCCATCCTCTGACCAGCAAGGTCGCGATCGTTTCGCGCTCGAGCGAGCCGGGCTGCGATATCGACTTCCTGTTCGCGCAGGTCGGCATCGAGACCGCTTCGGTCGACACGACGCCGAATTGCGGCAACATCCTCGCCGGCATCGGCCCCTTCGCGCTGGCGCGCGGGCTGGCGAAGGCGGATGGCGCGCGCACGACGCTGCTGGTCCGCACGCTCAACACCGGCACCGTCGCCGCGCTGACGATGGATACGCCGGAGGGCGAGGCCAGCGCCGAGGGCAGCGCGCGCATCGACGGCGTGCCGGGCACCTCGGCGCCGATCGACATCGCCTTCCTCGATGCCGCGGGCTCGGTCTGCGGCGCGCTCCTGCCGACCGGCAACACCGTCGATCTGGTCGACGGCGTGCCCTGCACGCTGATCGACAACGGCATGCCGGTGATCGTGATGCGGGCGGCCGATGTTGGGCGGACCGGCTACGAGCCGCGCGAGGCGCTCGACAAGGACATGGAGCTGAAGGCGCGGATCGAGCGCATCAGGCTTGCCGCCGGGCCCCTGATGAATCTCGGCGACGTCGCGCAAAAGGTCGTGCCGAAGATCGCGCTGGTCGCGCCGCCGCGCGCCGGCGGGGCCATCTGCACCCGCAGCTTCATCCCGCATGAATGCCACGCCTCGATCGGCGTCTTCGCCGCGGTGACGGTGGCGACCGCGGCTGCGCTGCCCGGTTCGCCGGCGGCTTCCGTGGCGGCGATGCCGCAGGGGCGGGAGCGTTCGCTCCCGGTCGAGCATCCGACCGGCGAGTTCACCGTGACGCTGACGCTGGGCGGGACCGCCGAGCGGCCGGTGGTCGAGCGGGCCGGGCTGCTGCGCACGGCGCGCATCCTGATGGAAGGGCGCGCCTTCGTGCCGGCGCGCGTCATGGCGGCGCAGGCGGGCGGCGCCCGCCATGCCGCGGAATGAGCTGGGAAGGAGGGCGGGCGGCGATGGCGAGCGCGCAGAAGACGGGTCTGGTGATCACGGCGCATCCGGGCGATTTCGTCTGGCGGGCGGGCGGCGCGATCGCGCTGCATGCCCGGCGCGGCATGCGGGTGAAGATCCTCTGC
>UBNE01000037.1 GCA_900466745.1 Hyphomicrobiales bacterium
GGGGGCGGGGGGCGGCGCCACCGGGCCCTGCTTCAGCACGAGCTTGCCGACGGCGCGCCAGCCGAGATGGGTGTTGACGCGCTCGACCACCAGCGGGCCGAGCTGCTGCATCTCCAGCGCGAAGGCGCCTTCGACGCGCACCACCATCGTCGCCGGCTGGGCCGCCTCGCCGGGGCCGGGCCGTCGCTTCGGCCAGTCGATCCTGAGCGGGCGCGAGCGCGCTGCCAGCCTTTCGCCGACGATCTCCGGCCAGAGCGAGACGATGGCGCGCCCCGCGAAACCCTGCGCGGCGAGCGCAGGGGCGATGCAGTCGTCGATCAGCTCTGCGAGAGGCTTGGCGGACATGGCCGCATTGTGGGCATCGGGCGCGATCGCCGCAAGCGCTGCATCGAGACGTTTGCGGCGATCGCGCACTGCGATACACCGGCGGAATGACGTCACAGGCCCGCGCCTCCGACCTTCTCGCCTGGTACGACCGGCACCGGCGCGCCCTGCCATGGCGCGCCGGTGCCGGCGAGCGGCCCGACCCCTATCGCGTCTGGGCCTCGGAGATCATGCTCCAGCAGACCACGGTCGCGGCGGTGAAGCCCTATTACGAGCGCTTCATGGCCCGCTTCCCGACGGTGAGGGCGCTGGCCGAGGCGCCGTCCGAGGAGGTCATGCAGGCCTGGGCGGGGCTCGGCTATTACTCCCGCGCCCGCAACCTCCATGCCTGCGCGCGGGCCGTGATGGCGAACCATGCCGGCCGCTTCCCCGACACCGAGGAGGCCCTGCGCGCCTTGCCCGGCATCGGCGCCTATACGGCCGGCGCCGTCGCCGCCATCGCCTTCGACCGGCCGGCGGCCGCGGTGGACGGCAATGTCGAGCGCGTCATGACGCGGCTCTTCGCCATCGCGGAGGAACTGCCGGGCGCAAGGCCCCTGATCCGGGAACGGGTGCTGGCATTGCTGCCGCATGACCGGCCGGGCGACTTCGCCCAGGCCCTGATGGATCTCGGCGCCACCATCTGCACGCCGCGCAATCCCGCCTGCGGGATCTGCCCCTGGCGCGAGCCCTGCCGGGCGCGGGCCGAGGGCGTGCAGGAGAGCTTTCCGCGCAAGGCGGCGAAGAAGGCCGGCGTCACCCGCTACGGCGCCGCCTTCGTGCTGACCCGGGCCGATGGCGCGATCCTGCTGCGCACGCGCCCGGCAAAGGGGCTGCTTGGCGGCATGGCCGAGGTGCCGACCAGCGAATGGCGCGCCGATTACGAGCTCGACGGCGCGGCCCAGGACGCGCCGCTGCCGATGCGCTGGAGCCGGCTGCCGGAGCCGGTGCGCCACGTCTTCACGCATTTCCCGCTGGAGCTGACGGTCTTCACCGCCGGGGTGCCGCAAGGCGTCGCGGCGCCGGCGGGGATGCGCTTCACGCCGCTGGCGGCGCTCGCCGGCGAGCCCCTGCCCAGCGTGATGCTCAAGGTGGTCGAGCGGGCGGGCCTTGCCCGCCCGGAGAGGCGATAGCCGTCAGCCCGCCTTAGCGAGCTCGCTGCGGGCGGCGCTGCGGAACACGTCGATCGAGACGAGCTTGTCCTCGCGCTCGACATGCCAGAAGGTCCAGCCATTGCAGGCGGGCAGGCCCTGCGCCAGCGCGCCGACCTTGTGGATCGAGCCGATCGCCGGGCCCAGCATCAGCGTGCCGTCGGCGCGGACCACGGCCTTGTGGCGGCGCTTCTCGTCTATCACGGTCTCGCCGGCCTTGACCAACCCGGATTCGACCAGGCTGAGGAAGGGGATGCGCGGCTCGGTGCGCTTCGACGGCGCCGCGGCGAAGGCCTCCGGCGAAAGCGGCTGCACCGCCGCGATGCGCGCGCGCGCCGCCTCGGCATAGACGGTTTCGCGCTCGAGGCCGATGAAGCGCCGGCCGAGCGCCTTGGCGACGGCGCCCGTCGTGCCCGTCCCGAAGAAGGGGTCGAGCACCACGTCGCCCGGGTTCGAGGCCGACAGCAGCACGCGGGCGAGCAGCGCCTCCGGCTTCTGCGTCGGGTGCACCTTGGCGCCGTCGGCGCCCTTCAGGCGTTCCTCGCCGGTGCAGAGCGGCAGATACCAGTCCGAGCGCATCTGCAGGTCGTCGTTGCCGCCCTTCAGCGCCTCGTAATGGAAGGTGTATTTCGACTGCTCGCCGCGCGCCGCCCAGATCAGCGTCTCATGCGCGTTGGTGAAGCGCCGGCCGCGGAAATTCGGCATCGGATTGGCCTTGCGCCAGACGATGTCGTTCAGCATCCAGAAGCCGAGATCCTGCAGGATCGCGCCGACGCGGAAGATGTTGTGATAGCTGCCGATCACCCACAGCGCGCCGTCGGGCTTCAGCACCCGCCGCGCCGCCTGGAGCCAGGCCCGCGTGAAGGCGTCGTATTCGGCGAAGGAGGCGAACTTGTCCCAATCGTCGTCGACGGCGTCGACGAGGCTGTCGTCGGGTCGGCGCAGATCGCCGCCGAGCTGGAGATTATAGGGCGGATCGGCGAAGACGAGGTCGACGCTGGCCGGCGGCAGCGCGTTCATCGCAGCGACGCAGTCGCCGACCAGGACCTGATCGAGCGGCAGTTCACGCGGAACGCCGATCTGATCGGGAAAGCTGTGATTGGGAAGGCCCTTGGCCTTCATCCGAGCCCCCAGCGCGGGCCGTCCGGTACGCGAAACCTGAATCCGGACGGGAGCGCTGGCGGTCCCGGTACGCGAGATACCCATGACGCCAAGACCGTTACGCAACTTCAACGGGGGCGATACTGGCGAGTCAGGGTAAAGGCTGGGTTTCCGGTTTGAAAAAAATGCGTCCCATTCTGGGGCTGCAACTTTTGCCTAGCTCATTGGCAGAAAAGGGAAATTCGTAAACGCGCGTTAACGCGCGGGGCTTCCCTTGGGGCAGGCCGGAGGTGCCGGCGGCAAGCCCGGACGCCGCCCGGCCCGATGCCCGCGAGCGTTGCCGGAGAGGGGCGCAGGCCGCCTCGACCGCATGCCGCCGGGGGGGCCGGCCCGCCTCCGCCGATGAGGGCCGGGACCGGGCGTGCCTCGCGCGGGATGGGCTGCCGGCGAATCCTGCCCTACCGGAACCAGACGCCCTTCACCGGCGCGAAGGAATAGCGGTGCTCGGGGCAGGGGCCGTGCTCGGCGATGGCGCGGCGGTGACGGGGCGTGGCATAGCCGGCATGGTCGGAGAAGCCATAGGCCGGGTAATGCCGGCACAGCCGCGCCATCATCCGGTCCCGCGTCACCTTGGCGACGATCGAGGCGGCCGCGATCGAGGCGACCTGGCCGTCGCCCTGGATGATCGCCTCGCAGCCGCAGGCGAGCACCGGCGGATCGTTGCCGTCGACGAGGACATGCAGCGGCGGCAGCGGAAGCCCGGCGACGGCCCGGCGCATGGCGAGCAGCGTCGCCTGGCGGATATTGACCGTGTCGATCTCGCTGGCGGTGGCGCTGGCGACGGAAACGGCGAGCGCCCGCTCCATGATCTCGCCGAACAATTCCTCGCGGATGGGCGCCGGCAGCTTCTTGGAATCGTCGAGCCCGGCCGGCACGCGCGCCGGATCGAGGATCACCGCCGCCACCACGACCGGTCCGGCGAGCGGCCCGCGCCCGACCTCGTCGATGCCGGCGAGCGGCCACAGGCCGCCGGCGATGGCGTGAGTCTCGCGGGTGAAATCGGCAGGCATGGCGGGGTTATGCAGCAACGGGCCGTTTCAGGCCAGACCGATACCGTCCTCTTGTGTTTGGTCCTCCGTCGGTGCCGTCCCGGACAGGGCCATCCTGGACAAGTGGCTTCAACGGCGCCGATCCGGGGGCCATGCCGGAGCGCTGCCGCTTACGGCTCGGGCCCGACTTTCGGCCCTCCGCTTCCTCAAGCCTGTGGCGGCCGGGCTTCCGGGACAGGCACCGCCGTCAGAACAGGCTCAACTGCGCCTTCTCCTTTTCCGGCTTGACGAACAGGTCGGTCCTGAGCCGCTTGCGCGTCGTGTTGAAGCCGATGCGCTCCGCCGCCATCTCGAAGCGCCGCCCGACCATCCAGGCATAGGGGCCGGAGCCGACCATGCGCTGGCCCCATTGCGAATCGTAGTCCTTGCCGCCGCGGGTCGAGCGGATCAGCGACATCACGTGGCGGAGCTTGTCGGGGTGATGCGTCAGCAGCCAGTCCTGCACGATGTCGCGCACCTCCAGCGGCAGCCTCAGCAGCACATAGCCGGCCTCCTGCGCGCCGGCGGCCTTGGCGGCGTCGAGGATGCGCTCGATCTCGTGCTCGTTGATCGCCGGGATGATCGGCGCGACCAGCACCGAGACGGGGATGCCGGCCTCGGCGAGCGCCCTGATCGTCTCCAGACGCTTGCGCGGCGAGGCGGCGCGCGGCTCCATGCCGCGCGCGACCTTCGGGTCGAGCGTCGTCACCGAGAGCGCGACCTTGACCAGCCCCTTGGCGGCCATCGGCGCCAGGATGTCGATGTCGCGCTGCACCAGCGCCGATTTCGTCACGATCCCGACCGGGTGGTTGAACCTGGCCAGCACCTCCAGCACCTGCCGCATGATCCTGAGCTTCTTCTCGATCGGCTGGTAGGGATCGGTGTTGGTGCCGATGGCGATGGTGCGCGGCTGGTAGGAGGGGGAGGAGAGCTCCTTCTCCAGCAGTTGCGCGGCATCGGGCTTCGCCGTCAGCTTGCTCTCGAAGTCGATGCCGGGCGAGAGGCCGAGATAGGCGTGGGTCGGCCGGGCGAAGCAGTAGACGCAGCCATGCTCGCAGCCGCGATAGGGATTGATCGAGCGGTCGAAGGAGATGTCGGGCGAATCGTTGCGCGTGATGATGCTGCGCGCCTTCTCATAGGCGATCTCGGTCTTGAAGGCGGGCAGCTCGCCGAGCGAGCCCCAGCCGTCGTCCTCGGCGACCCGCTGCTCGGCCTCGTAGCGCCCGCCCGGATTGATCGTGGCGCCGCGTCCGCGCCGCCGCTCGGGGTCGATGCGATGACCGGCATGGGCGAGCGGGTCGGCCGGCGCGACGCGCGCCGAGATCGACATCGGCTCGCTGTCCTGCCGCCTGAGCGGCTGGGCCGTCGGCATCGGCCGGGAAGTCGGTCTGGCCTGGCGCATGGTGTCCCATCCTGCGGGGCGCCGGGGAATCGCTGCCGGTCGCCGAAGCTGAATGTGAACATAACGAGAACAAAAGGCAAGGGCAGGATTGCGGCATGCTGCGTCGCGTCATAGAGATGGCGGATGCTCACAGCCGTGATCCGCGCGCCCGGCCACGCGCCGGCCCTCGCCGCGACCTTCGCCGTGCTGATTCCGGCGGTGGCGGAGGGGATTCTCGGCCATGCCGTGGTGGTCGACACGGCGGGGGCGGACGACCTCCGGCGCATCGCCGAGGCGACGGGGGCCTGCTATCTGCGCGCCGGCGCCGCCGAGGCCTGGCAGCGCGGGGCCGAACGGGCGAGGGGCGACCGGCTGCTTCTGCTCGACGCCGGCGACGTGCCGCAGCCGGACTGGCTCCCGGCGGTCGAGCGCCATCTGCTGCTCGCGCCTTGCAGGCCGGCCCTGCTGCCGCTTGGCGGCCTTGCGGCCTCGTTGCGCGAACGGGTCGCGATCGCCCGGGCTCCGCGGCAGCTCAGGGCGGGCCTGATCCTGCCCAGGAGCGCGGTGCTCGCCGGTCGGCTGGAGGCTACGGCGCGACGGTTGTCGGCGGAGCGGGAGAGAGCGGGGCGGTAGGGCGCGCCGCCGGGCTTCGGCCCTTCCATGGCTTCGACACGATCATGCCTCACAAAACCCGCGACGGACACATCGCTGGGAGGCGGCATGACGGATTCCGACAGCTATCTGCTCGGCCGGACCGAGGCCGAGGTCGAGCGGCTCAAGCGCCAGATCACGACGCTCGCGCCCGATTCGCAGGAGCAGCTCGACCGGCTCGGCATCAGGCCCGGCGAACGGGTCGTCGATCTCGGCTGCGGGCCCGGCGGAGTCCTGCATCTTCTGGCCGAGCGCGTCGGCCCCGGCGGTTCGGTGCTCGGCCTCGATCGGGGCCATGAATTCGTCGCGCTGGCGCGCCGCTTCGTCGCCGAGCGTGGCCTGACCCAGGTCGAGGTTCGCGAGGGCGACGCCTATGACACCGGCCTGCCGAAGCGGAGCTTCGACGGTGCCCATATGCGGCTGCTGCTGGTCAATGTTCCCGAGCCCGAGCGGGTGGTGCGCGAGGCCGTCTCGCTGGTGCGGCCGGGCGGCTGGGTCGCGAGCTTCGAGGCCGATTACGTGCCGCATTGTTTCGATCCGCCCTTGCCGGCCTGGAGCCGCCTTCTCGAAGCCTATACGGCGCATGCGCGAGCGCAGGGCATCGACCTGTCGGTCGGGCGGCGCATCCACCGGCTGTTCCGGGATGCGGGCGTGACCGACATCCGGGTCGACGCCATCATCCATGTCTTTCCGGCCGGGCACGAGCGCCGCGGCTTTCCGCGAAGCCTGATCGCCAACAGCCGCGGCAAGTTGGTCGAAGGTGGCTTCGTCGCGCGGGACGATCTGAAGCGGGATCTCGCGGCGCTCGAAAGCCACCTCTCCCGGCCGGACGTGCAAGTGACGTCCAACCTGTTCTTCCGCCTCACGGGGCGGCTGCCGGACTGACCGGTCGTCGGCAAGGAAGCGCCCCGCCGGCAGGGCCGACGGGGCGGGAAGGGAATCGAAACGGAGAGCGCCCTCATCGGTCGCCGCTGAGGGCGGGGCGGTTCGACGAGCTCTGCGAAATCCCCGCATGCCGGCAGGGGGACGGCCTCCCGTCAGACCTGATTCCGGAACGTGTCGCAGCTCTGCATCGAGCCCGACTGGAAGCCGGTGTTGAACCACTTCGTCCGCTGCGCCGAGGAGCCGTGGGTGAAGGAATCCGGCACGACGACGCCCTGCGCCGCCTTCTGCAGCTTGTCGTCGCCGATGGCCGAGGCGGTGCGGATCGCCTCCTCGATATCGCCCTGGTCGAGCCGGCCCATCGCCTGGATGTTGTGGGCCCAGACGCCGGCGAAGCAGTCCGCCTGCAATTCGATCCTGACCGAGATCGCGTTCGCATCGCGCTCGGAGGAGCGCTCGCGGATCTGGTTGGCCTTCGGCAGGATGCCGATCAGGTTCTGGACATGGTGCCCGACCTCGTGGGCGATGACATAGGCATAGGCGAAGTCGCCGCCGCCGCCGAGCTTGCGCTGCATCTCCTGGAAGAAGGAGGTGTCGAGATAGACCTTGCGGTCGTTCGGGCAGTAGAACGGCCCCATCGCCGCCTGCGCCACGCCGCAGCCGGAGCGGTTGATGCCGGAGAACAGCACGAGCTGCGGCGCCTGGTAGCGGGTGTTGGCCTGCTGCGGCAGCACCTTGGTCCAGACGTCCTCGTTCTGCGCCAGCACGGCCGAGACGAAGCGGCCCATCTGGTCCTGCGGCGGCCCGGAGGACTGGCGCGTCTGCGGCGTCTGCTCGCGCCCGCCGATGCCGCCGATCATCTCGGCGCCGCCGATCAGCAGGCGCGGGTCGATGCCGAGCGCCCAGCCGAGCAGGCCGAGCACGACGATCGTGCCGAGGCCGAGGCCGCCCCTTCCGCCGGGCATGCCGGCGAAGCCGCCGCCGCTTCCCCGCCGGTCCTCGAGATTGTCGGACTGGCGGTAATCTTCCCACTGCATGGACAGGTCCCCGACGTAGCTTCCCGCAATTTCGCCAACTGTGCCGATGAACTCAAGAGGCGACGGCTTCAAGTCGTCTTTGCCGGCGGCGCCTGAACGCAGGCCGACTGCGCCGGTTCGGCCTCCGCGCTCCTCGCAACGACAATGACGGCTCAGGACGCTTGAGCCGGGCCTTCCAGCGCCGCCCTGAGCGCGCGCAGGTCGCGCCAGCTCAGGCGCTTGTCGAGCGGCCGGCGCAGCAGATAGGCCGGGTGCAGCGTCGCGATCGCGCGGATGCGCCGGGTGCCGGTGTCGTACTCCACCCATTTGCCGCGCGAGGCCATGATGCCCTTGAAGCCGAGCAGGCCCTGGGCCGAGGGCGCGCCGATGCAGACCAGGATGTCGGGGTCTGCGAGCTCGATCTGGCGCTGGATGAAGGGCAGGCAGATCGCCACCTCCTGCGGCGTCGGCGTGCGGTTGCCCGGCGGGCGCCAGGGCAGCAGGTTGGCGATGTAGACGTCCTCCTTCCGCGACAGCCCGATCGCCGCCAGCATGCGGTCGAGGAGCTGGCCGGAGCGGCCGACGAAGGGCAGGCCGATCCGGTCCTCGTCGGCGCCTGGCGCTTCGCCGACGATCATCACGCGGCCTTCGGGGTTGCCGTCGGAGAAAACCAGGTTCTTGGCGGTCGCCTTGAGGGCGCAGCCCTCGAATTTCGCCAGCGCCTCCCTGAGCTCCTCGAGCGTGCCCGCCTCGCGCGCCAGCGCGCGGGCGCTCTGGGTGGCGTCGTCCGGCGCGGTGGCGGCCGCCGCGTTCGGGCGGCTGGCGGCCAGGCGGAGCGGCTGGCCGGGCGCGCGCGCCGGCGCCGCACGCTGCGCCGGCGCGGCGAAATGGTCGTGCGCCTCGTCGTCGAGCGCCTCGGTGACGCCCATCTCGGCGTACCAGCTCAGGAGTTCGTAAGGGCTGGCCTCGTCGGGAGGGGCTGGATCGGACAGGCTCATAGCCTGATCCTATACCTGCTAGAGCCGCTTCGCGAGCCTTCGCGGTTGCAAAACGAACCGGAGGCTTGGATAGAGGGTTTCCAGACTGGCCGCGACCGATCGTTGAGCGGATCGGCGAGATAGTTTATATATAAACAATTGGCGAGGCGGTTTCGCCTGCGGAGGATGGGATGGACCTGAAGGAAGCGCAGAGCGAACCGCGCGAGAGCATGGACTACGACGTCGTGATCGTCGGCGCCGGCCCCGCAGGGCTCGCCGCCGCGATCCGGCTGAAGCAGCTCGACGAGACCATCTCCGTCGTCGTCGTGGAGAAGGGCGCCGAGGTCGGCGCGCATATCCTCTCCGGCGCCGTGATCGACCCGATCGGCCTCGACCGGCTGGTGCCGGACTGGCGCGAGGATCCCGAGCGTCCGCTGACCACCGCGGTCGAGGAAGACGTCTTCTATTTCCTGACCGAGCCCAACGGCATCCGCCTGCCGAATTTCGGGATGCCGTCGCTGATGAACAACCACGGCAATTTCGTCGGCTCGCTCGGGCTGGTGGCGAAGTTCCTGGGCGCGCGGGCCGAGGCGCTCGGCGTCGAGATCTATCCCGGCTTCGCCGCCGCCGAACTGCTCTTCAACGAGGACGGCTCGGTCGCCGGCATCGCCACCGGCGACATGGGTATCGCCAGGGACGGCACGGTCACGGACCGCTTCACCCGCGGCATGGAGCTGCGCGGCCGCTACACGCTGCTGGGCGAGGGCGCGCGCGGCTCGCTCTCCAAGATCGCGATCCGGAAATTCGCTCTCGACGAGGGGCGCGAGCCGCAGAAATACGGCATCGGCCTGAAGGAGCTCTGGCAGGTCAAGCCGGAGAAGTTCCACAAGGGCCGCGTCCAGCATTCCTTCGGCTGGCCGCTCGACAACGGCACCGGCGGCGGCTCCTTCCTCTATCATTTCGACGACAACCTCGTGTCCGTCGGCTTCGTCGTTCACCTGAATTACCAGAATCCGACGCTCTCGCCCTTCGACGAGTTCCAGCGCTTCAAGACCCATCCGCTGATCCGCGACACCTTCGAGGGCGCCAAGCGCATCGCCTATGGCTCGCGCGCGATCACCGAGGGCGGCTTCCAGTCGGTGCCGAAGCTGACCTTCCCGGGCGGGGCGCTGATCGGCTGCGCCGCCGGCTTCGTCAACGTGCCGCGCATCAAGGGCAGCCACAACGCCATCCTCTCCGGCATGCTGGCGGCCGAGAAGCTGGTGCCGGCCTTGCAGGCGGGCCGCCGGCACGACGAGGTCGTCGAGATCGAGAACGAGTGGCGCGACGGCCCGATCGGCAAGGACCTGAAGCCGGTGCGCAACGTCAAGCCGCTCTGGTCGAAGTTCGGCACGCTCATCGGCATCGGGCTCGGCGGCGTCGACATGTGGCTGAACCAGCTCTTCGGCTGGTCGCCCTTCGGCACGCTGAAGCACGGCAAGCCCGATTATGCGACGCTGAAGAAGATCGATGAGGTCAAGCCGATCGTCTATCCGAAGCCGGACGGCAAGCTCTCCTTCGACAAGCTGTCCTCGGTCTTCCTCTCCTCGACCAATCACGAGGAGGACCAGCCGGCGCATCTGAAGCTGACCGACCCGTCGGTCCCGATCACGCAGAACCTGCCGCTCTATGGCGAGCCGGCGCGGCTCTACTGCCCGGCCGGCGTCTATGAGGTCGTCTACGAGAACGCCGAGGCGAAGACCAATCCCCGCTTCGTGATCAACGCGCAGAACTGCGTCCACTGCAAGACCTGCGACATCAAGGACCCGGCCCAGAACATCACCTGGACGGTGCCGGAGGGCGGCGGCGGACCCGGCTACGCGAATATGTGATCGGCCCAGATCCCGCCCGTAAAGGCTCCGGCGTGGATTCCGGGTCGGAACGGGGAAGGCGCGGTGATTCCCCGCAAGCTCCGGAGAACGAACGGAAAAGGGCGCGCCGCAAGGCGCGCCCCTTGCTTTTCGTCAGGCCGGTCAGCCCTTGCGCACGATCGGAGCCGTCGGCTTCGGCTCCTCCTTGGCGCAGCCGGCGGCGAAGCCGGCGAGAAGAGCGACTGCGGCAAAGCTCAGGACAATCTTTTTCATTGCAATAATCCCAGAAAAGAAGCTTGCATGACCTGCGAGCCCAAAGAGTATAGAGGCGATATCCTTGGCTGATGACGGTTATTTCTTTGCGGTATCGCAGGGGCGATCGGTTTTCGTCGAGTGTTGCGCGGCCGCTACGAAAGCGCCGCATTCGCATGGGGGCCGGCTTGCCGGCTCGCCCGGAAACGGCCATCTTGACCGCCTACGCGAGCGATCACGGTCCGCTGGAAGAACGCCCCGGCACCAGAGCAGGATACGAAAAAGTGGGAACCGGTTTTTCGTGAGAATCCTGCGTGGAATTTTTCGAGTCGGGCGGCGGACCGAGGGAGTATGGCAGTCGTGACATTTTTGAAGAAGCTGCGTGCCTCCGGTACGGCTGCCGCGTTGTCTCTGGTCCTGGTGCTGCCCGTCGCCGCCGCGGCGCAGGGCGCGACGCCCAGGGCCTCCGAATCGCTCGAGCCGGCCGATACGCTCGAAGGCAACTATCTGGCGGCGATCGTCGCCGGCGCCTCGCGCGATCTCGGCGCGGCCTCCGTCTATCTGCGCGAGGCGATCAAGGAGGATCCGCGGAACAACGAGCTGCTCGAGCGCGCCTTCGTCGCCTTCCTGGCCGACGGCTCGATGCCGGACGCCTTCCGCGCCGCCGACCGGCTGATCCGCGTCGACCCCGGCAACGGCCTGGCGCAGCTCGTCATCGGCATCCGGGCGATCAAGCAGAAGAGCTACCAGACCGCGCGCAACCACCTGCAGCGCGGCGGGCGCGGCCGCGCCGCCGACATCACCGCGACGCTGCTCTCGGCCTGGTCCTATCTCGGCTCCGGCAATTCCCGCCGCGCCATCGAGATGCTGGAGCGGCTCAAGGGCGAGCCCTCCTACAATCTCTTCCGCGACTATCACGCCGGCCTGATCCTCGACGCGGCCGGGCGCCGCAACGAGGCGTCGAAGCGGCTGAAGAGCGCCTATGACGCCGAGAAGACCACGCTCAGGCTGGTCGACCTCTGGGCGCGCTTCCAGGCCCGCAGCGGCGATTTCGACGGCGCCGCCGCGACCTATGCCGATTTCGACCGCCTGTTGCCGAACCACCCGATCATCCGCGAGGGCATGGCGCTCGTCGGCAAGAAGGAGGCCCCGCCGCGCCAGATCGCGACGGCGCAGCAGGGGGCGGCCGAGGTGCTCTACGGGCTCGCCAGCGCCGGCAACCGCCAGGGCGATGAGGCCGCCGCGCTGCTCTATCTGCGCATGGCGATCTATCTCGACCCCAGCCACGACCTCGCCATCCTGACGCTGGGCGACATCCTCGAGCGCTCGCGCCAGCCCGAGGACGCCGTCGCCGTCTACGACAAGATGCCGCTGGCTTCGCCGTTGCGCCCGAATGCGGAGATCCAGGCCGGGCTCGCGCTGGAAAATCTCGGCAAGCACGACGAGGCGGTGAAGCATCTCGAGAGCGTCATCGCCGAGCGGCCCGACGACGTCGACGCGCTCGCCGCGCTCGGCAACATCTATCGCTCGCGCAAGCAGTTCGCCGAAGCCGCCGCGACCTACGACAAGGCGATCGACAAGATCGCCTCGCCCGGCCGCGCCAACTGGGACCTGTTCTATTTCCGCGGCATCGCCCGCGAGCGCATCAACCGCTGGCCCGAGGCCGAGGCCGATCTGCGCAAGGCGCTGGAGCTGCTGCCCGACCCGCTCGGCCGCGAGCGGGCGCTGGTGCTGAACTATCTCGGCTATTCTCTGGTCGACAAGCACATGAAGCTCGACGAGGCGCTCGACATGCTGCGGCGGGCGGTCGAGCTGCGCCCGCGCGACGGCTACATCATCGATTCGCTCGGCTGGGCCTATTACCGCCTCGGCCGCTACGAGGACGCCTCGCGCGAGATCGAGCGCGCCATGGAACTGCGCCCCTCCGATCCGGTCATCAACGACCATCTCGGCGACGTCTACTGGAAGACCGGCCGCAAGCTCGAGGCGAAGTTCCAGTGGAACCACGCCCGCGACCTCAAGCCGGAGCCCGAGGACCTGCCCAACATCCTGCGCAAGATCGAGCGCGGGCTGGACGAGCCGCCTTCGGCCAATGCCGGCGAGCAGGCGCCGGCCGAGAAGAAGGACGGCGGCTGACGCCCGCCCCGCGATGGAACCGGCACGCGACAGCAGGGCGCCGCCGGCGGCCGTGGCTGCCGCCGGGGTATTGCCCCTGCGGACGCGGGCCCGCGCCAAGGTCAATCTCGACCTGCGCGTGCTCGGCCGGCGCCCGGACGGCTATCACGAGCTGGAGAGCCTGGTGGCCTTCGCCGGGGTCGGCGACGAGCTGAGCCTCACGCCGCATGTCCCGTCCTCCCTCGCCATCGCCGGGCCGCGGGCCGCGGGGCTGGCGGCCGATGACGGCAATCTCGTGCTGCGGGCGGCGCGTGCCTTCAGGGAGGCCTTTCCCGGCGCTTCCATGGGCGCCTTCCGGCTGGTCAAGCGGCTTCCCGTCGCCTCCGGCA
Organism: Hyphomicrobiales bacterium; assembly: GCA_900466745.1. GTDB lineage: Bacteria > Pseudomonadota > Alphaproteobacteria > Rhizobiales > Beijerinckiaceae > Allobosea > Allobosea minatitlanensis. The sequence continues at coordinate 13,217 of UBNE01000037.1, forward strand.
TCGGCGGGGGCTCGGCCGATGCCGCCGCGGCGCTGCGCCTGCTCGCGCGGCTGAACGGCGTCCCCCTGTCGGACCGGCGCTTGCGAGCGGCCGCGGCGCGCGTCGGCGCCGACGTCCCGGTCTGCCTCGAATCGCGCGCGCGGCTGATGGCCGGCATCGGCGAGCGGCTCGGCCCCGTCCTGCGGCTGCCCGGCCTGTTCGCGGTGCTGGCCAATCCGGGCGTTCCGGTCGGGACGGTCGGCGTCTTCGGCGCGCTGGGGCTGGCCGCGGGCGAGACCTGCGCGCCCGCGCGCTGCGCTGCATCCGCGCCGCCCGCCGGGGCGGCCGAGCTGCACGCGGCGCTGGCCCGCTCCGGCAACGATCTCGCCGCGCCGGCGCAGCGGATCGCGCCGGAGATCGGCGAGGTTCTGGAGCGGCTGGCGGCGCTCCCGGGCAGCCGGCTCGCCCGGATGTCAGGCTCGGGCGCGACCTGTTTCGCCCTGTTCGACGATTGCGCGGCGAGCGCAGCAGCGGCGAAGGCCCTGGCGAGGGAGCGGCCCGGCTGGTGGATCAGGGCGACGTTGCTGCGCTGACCATCTGCGCACCTCAGTGAGCCCGTGCCACGCAGAAGTCGACGGCGTCGTTGAGCGCCTGCTTCATCGGCGAGGCGGGGAAGAGGCCGAGCGCATCCTTCGCCATCTTGGCGTAGTGGCGCGCGCGCTCGATCGTGTCCTCCAGCGCCCTGTGGCTGCGCATCAGCGCCCGCGCCTGCTCCAGGTCGCCGTCCCGGATCTCGCCGTCCTGCAAGGTGCGCTTCCAGAAGGCGCGCTCCTCGTCCGTGCCGCGGCGGAAGGAGAGGACGACCGGCAGGGTGATCTTGCCCTCGCGGAAATCGTCGCCGGTGTTCTTGCCGAGCTTGGCGGCGACGCCGCCATAGTCGAGCGCGTCGTCGATGAGCTGGAAGGCGATGCCGAGATTGAGGCCGTAGCTGCGGCAGGCGGCGTCGTTGGCCTTGGACGAGCCGGCGATCACCGGCCCGACCTCGCAGGCGGCGGCGAAGAGCTCGGCCGTCTTGCCGCGGATCACGGAGAGGTATTCGTCCTCGGTCGTCTCGGTGTTCTTGGCGACGGAGAGCTGCAGCACCTCGCCCTCGGCGATCACGGCCGCCGCCGTCGAGAGGATGTCGAGCGCGCGCAGCGAGCCGACCTCGACCATCATCCTGAAGGCCTGGCCGAGCAGGAAGTCGCCGACCAGCACGCTCGCCTCGTTGCCCCAGAGCATGCGGGCGGCGAGCTTGCCGCGGCGCATGTCGCTCTCGTCGACGACGTCGTCATGCAGCAGCGTGGCGGTGTGCATGAACTCGACCGAGGCCGCGAGCTTGACATGGCCCTCGCCCTCGTAGCCGCAGAGGCTGGCCATGGCGAGCGTCAGCATCGGCCGCAGCCGCTTGCCGCCCGAGGAGATCAGGTGGTTCGCGACCTCGGGGATCATCGTCACATCCGAGCCGGTGCGCGACAGGATCATGGCGTTGACGCGCTCCATGTCCTCGCGCGTCAGCGCCACCAGCGGCTCGATGCCGCTCTGGCCCGATTCCCGTTCCTCGAAGGATACGACGACACCCAATGGATAAACTCCGGCAGGACCCGCGCGCCGGGCGGCGTGCCCGGAGCCATTGCCACAACCGTCGCATGGGACGCCAGCCCCTGCAATCGCCCCGCGATGCCGCAGGCGCGTCAGAAGGCGCTTGCGCGCAGCCCCGGGCTCGCGCTCCATGGCCGCATGTACGAACTCGTCCGCACCAACGATCTGATTCTGCTCGGCGCCCTCGAGGCGCTGCTCGGCGCCGCCGATCTCGATTGCATGGTCGCCGACCAGCATATCAGCGCGCTGGAAGGCATGACCGGCGCCTTCCCCCGCCGGCTGATGGTGCGCGAGGGGGATCGGAAGCGGGCTCGCGCATTGTTGATCGAGGCCGGCTACGGCGCCGAGCTGCGCGATGAGTGAGGCGGACCCGGCCGGCGGCCTCGGCGAGATCGTCGAGGACCGCCTGCTCGGCGGCCGGCTCATCCTGCGCCAGCCGCGCAAGGGCCATCGGGCCGGAAGCGACGCGGTCCTGCTCGCGGCCGCGCTGCCGGCGCTGGGGGAGGGGCGGCTCCTCGATATCGGCGCCGGCGTCGGCACGGTCGGGCTGGCCGCGGCGCTGGCCGAGCCGCGGCTGCGCGTCACGCTGCTGGAGCGCGACCCGGAGCTCGCCGCGCTGGCGGCCGAGAACGCGGCGCTGAACGGCATGGACGAGCGGGTGCGGGTGGTCGCGGCCGATATCGCGGCGCGGGCCTCGGCGCTGTCGGGCCTCGGCCTCGCGCCCGCTGGCTTCGACGCGGTCGCGATGAACCCGCCCTTCTACCCGCCCGGCCGCACGCGCGGCTCGCCCGTGCCGAACCGCCAGGCGGCCCATGTCGCGGAGGGCGGTCTCGATGTCTGGCTGCGCGCGGCCCGCAGGCTGCTGAAGCCCGGCGGGTCGATCGCCGTCATCCATCATGCGCAGGCGCTGCCGGAACTGCTCGCCGGCCTCGGCATCGGCTTCGGCGGGCTCGCCATCCGGCCGGTCCACGCCTCGGCGGAACGTCCGGCGATCCGCGTCATCGTCACGGGGGTTCTGAACAGCAGAAAGCCGGCAGAGCTGCTGCCGGCTTTCGTGCTCAACGGGCCCGACGGGCACCTGACGGAGGCGAGCGAGGCGGTGCATCGCGGCCGGGCGCGCCTCGGCGGGGCCTACCAGTAGCGCGGGCCGTAGAAATAGCGCGGGCCGTAATAGGGGCGGTAGTAGCGCGGCCCGTAATAATAGCGCGGCGGGACCCAGTAGCGCGGGCCGTAATAATAGCGTCGCGGCCCCCAATAGCGCCGCGGCCCGTAATAATACTGCGCCTGCTGGATCAGCCCGCCGGCTGCGGCGACGCCGCCGCCGGAGAGAGCCGAGACCGGAGCGGCGGAGGCCGGGGGGGCGAGCAGCGCCGCGCCGCCGAGCGAGCCGGCCGCCGCAAGGCCCAGAAGCAAGGTCCGTAACATGAGATCCTCCATGAGTGACGCCGGCCTCCTCGGGCCGTCGGATCGTGCGTCGCCAGAACGGGCAGGCTAGGCCTGCGAATCTGAACGGCGCGAAATCGCGCCGTTCAGCCTGTCTTCAGGGAGCGGCCGGAAGGTGGCCGTATTGCGACGTCGCCGCCGGATCAGCGGCAGACGCGGACCGGGCGGACCACCCAGCGCCAGCCGTTCCAGACGCGCCGGTTCGACCAGAAGCAGCGCGGGCGATAATGCGGCCGGCCGTAATAGCGGCGCGGACCGCGATAATACTGCGCCTGCTGCAGCAGGTCGCCGGCAGGCGCGGCCTGGAGGGGCGCCGCGGCGACCGGGGCCGCGACCGGGGCGGCCGAGGCGGGAACCGTGGCGAAAGCGCCGGCGGCGAGGGTGAGGGCGCCGAAGGCGGCGGCGGCGATATGACGGGTCAGCATTGTAGAACTCCTGCTGGCTGTGGCCCGCCAGCCCGCTCGAGCGCTCACCCCGAACGCTGCGGACCGTGCGGATGGAGAGGTGATAGCCCATCGCAAATGAACGGAAGCTGTCTGACGCCGGCCGAGCCGGGCAGGGGCGAATCGGCTGGCCGGAGGGCGGGTGGAGCCGAAGCGCCGGCCCGGCCGGGAAAAGGAGATTCCCCTTTTCCGTCCGATGCTCTAATCACGCCGCCATCATCAGCGTTTTTCGGAAGGCTTTCGGCTCTTGTCCGCCCTCGTTTCGCATCCGCCCGCCTCGCCCTCCCCGGCGATGGACCCGACCCGCTCCTTCCAGGGGCTGCTGCTGACGCTGCAGCGTTTCTGGGCCGAGCGAGGTTGCGTGGTGCTGCAGCCCTACGACATGGAGGTCGGCGCCGGCACCTTCCACCCGGCGACGACTTTGCGCGCGCTGGGCCCCAAGCCGTGGAAGGCGGCCTATGTCCAGCCCTCGCGCCGGCCCAAGGACGGCCGCTACGGCGAGAACCCCAACCGGCTCCAGCACTATTACCAGTTCCAGGTCATCCTGAAGCCGTCGCCGCCGGACCTCCAGCAGCTCTATCTCGACTCGCTCAGGGCCATCGGCGTCGATCTCGGCCTGCACGACGTGCGCTTCGTCGAGGACGACTGGGAGAGCCCGACGCTCGGCGCCTGGGGACTCGGCTGGGAATGCTGGTGCGACGGCATGGAGGTCAGCCAGTTCACCTATTTTCAGCAGGTCGCCGGCGTCGAATGCGCGCCCGTGGCGGGCGAACTGACCTATGGGCTCGAGCGTCTGGCGATGTATGTCCAGGGCGTCGAGAACGTCTACGACCTCAATTTCAACGGCCTCGACGGCGAGGACCGCATCTCCTATGGCGACGTGTTCCTGCAGGCCGAGCAGGAATATTCCCGGCATAATTTCGAATACGCCAACACCGAGATGCTGTTCCGGCACTTCGCGGATGCGGAGGCCGAGTGCAAGGCCCTGCTCGCCGCGGGCGAGCCCGCGGCCGATGCCAACCAGCCCCGCCACGCACTCGCCCTGCCGGCCTATGACCAGTGCATCAAGGCCAGCCACATCTTCAACCTGCTCGATGCGCGCGGCGTGATCTCGGTCACCGAGCGGCAGAGCTACATCCTGCGCGTGCGCGAGCTTGCCAAGGCCTGCGGCGCGGCCTGGCTGAAGACCGCCGGCGGGGGAGCTGCGTGATGCCCGATCTTCTGCTCGAACTCTTTTCCGAGGAAATCCCGGCGCGCATGCAGCGCAAGGCCGGCGAGGACCTGAAGAAGCTCGTCACCGATGCGCTGGTCGAGCGCGGCCTGCTCTATGAGGGCGCGAAGGCCTTCGTCACGCCGCGCCGGCTGGCGCTGCATGTCGCCGGCCTGCCGGTGCGCGGCCGCGACGTCCGCGAGGAGCGCAAGGGCCCGCGCGTCGGCGCCCCCGAGGCCGCGATCCAGGGCTTCCTCAAGGCCGCGGGGCTCAACTCGCTCGACCAGGCCAGCATCGTCAGCGATCCCAAGAAGGGCGACAGCTACGTCGCCGTGATCGAGAAGCCGGGGCAGGAGACGATCCAGGCCATCGCCGAGATCGTGCCGGCGGTGATCCGCTCCTTCCCCTGGCCGAAATCGATGCGCTGGGGCAAGGCCTCGGCCGCAGGCGGCAGCCTGCGCTGGGTGCGCCCGCTGCATTCCATCCTCTGCACCTTCGGCGCCGAGACCGAGGACACGGAGATCGTGCCCTTCGAGGTCGATCGTCTCGTCTCGGGCAACGTCACCCATGGCCACCGCTTCCACGCGCCCGGCCCGATCACGGTGAAGCGCCTGGAGGACTATGTCGCCTCGCTCGAAAAGGCGAAGGTCGTGCTCGATGCCGACCGGCGCAAGGAGATCATCCTCACCGACGCCCGCAACCTCGCCTTCGCGCAGGGGCTCGACCTCGTCGAGGACGAGGGCTTGCTGGAGGAGGTCGCCGGGCTGGTCGAATGGCCGGTCGTGCTGATGGGGCAGTTCGAGGAGCGCTTCCTCGACATCCCCGGCGAGGCGATCCGCGCCACCATCCGCGCCAACCAGAAATGCTTCGTGCTGCGCGATCCCGCGACGGGCGCGCTCGCCAACCGCTTCATCCTGGTCTCGAACCTGATGGCCAGCGACGGCGGCGCGGCGATCACCGCCGGCAATGGCCGCGTCGTACGGGCGCGCCTCTCGGACGCCGCCTATTTCTGGCAGACCGACCGCGGCGCGCTGCCGGATCTCGAGACCTTCAGGGACAGCGCCGAGAAGCTCGGGCTCGATCTGGCCAAGCCGCTGGACCAGCGCATGGCCAAGCTCGACAAGCTCGGCGTCGTCTTCCACGCCAGGCTCGGCACGCAGGGCGAGCGCGTCCAGCGCATCGCCGCGCTGGCCAGGGAGCTTGCGCCGCTCGTCGGCGCCGATCCCGAGAAGGCCGAGCGCGCCGCCAAGCTCGCCAAGGCCGACCTGCCGACCGAGATGGTCGGCGAGTTCCCGGAGCTGCAGGGCCTGATGGGCCGCAAATACGCGGAGTTGCAGGGCGAGGACGCCTCCGTCGCCGCGGCGGTCGAGGAGCACTACAAGCCGCTCGGCCCCTCCGACCGCGTGCCGAGCGATCCGGTTTCGGTGGCGGTGGCGCTGGCTGACAAGCTCGACACGCTCGTCGGCTTTTGGCTGATCGAAGAAAAGCCTACCGGCAGTAAAGATCCTTACGCGCTCAGGCGAGCCGCGCTAGGCGTCATCCGACTGGTTATAGAGAACCAAGTTAGCTTGCTGCTCCGCAAGCACTTGTTTCAGCATGTTGGCAGAATGCCGCTGATAATGGAGATGACTTCAACGTTGGAGGGAGCGACTGGGCGTGTGCTGGGTAACGCCGGTGAACGCCCTGTGATTGCCGCCGACCTCCTCTCCTTCTTCCACGACCGCCTCAAGGTCATGCTCCGCGACCAGGGCGCGCGGCACGATCTCGTCGACGCCGTGCTGGGCGAGGGCGCTTCGGCCAATGACGACCTCCTCCTGATCACCCGCCGCGTCGCCGCGCTCGGCCGCTTCCTCGATACCGAGGACGGCAGGAACCTGCTCGCGGGCTACAAGCGTGCCGCCAACATCCTCAAGGCGGAGGAGAGGAAGGACGGGGAGGGCGCCTTCGCGGGCGCGCCGGACCTGCATCTCATCGCCGATGCCGGGCTGATCGAGGAGAAGGCGCTGGCCGTCGCGCTGGCGCAGGCGACGCCGAAGGCCGAGGCCGCCGTCGCCGCCGAGGATTACGAGGGCGCCATGGCGGCGCTCGCCGAGATCCGCCCGGCGGTCGATGCCTTCTTCGACAAGGTCACGGTCAACGACCCCGATCCGGCCTTGCGCGCCAACCGGCTGAAGCTGCTCAACCAGCTCCGCCAGGCGACCCGCGCCGTCGCGGATTTCGACCGCATCGCCGGCTGATATCCGCCGCCATGCCCGGGTTTCGCCCGGGCATGGCGGCAACCGGCGCCTGGAACCTATTCGCGTCCTGCGACGTTCTGTCCGCGAAGCCGACATGCCGCGAAAGCGTCGCGGCGGGCTCGGGGGGCCGGCGCTTCGGCCGAGACGCGGAGTTTTCAATGAACATCCTGATTTCGCTGCTGATCACCGTTCTCGTCATCGGCCTGGTGCTCTATCTGGTGCGGATGCTACCGCTCGACGGGCAGATCAAGAATGTCGTGCAGATCATCGTGATCGTCATCGGCATCATCTCGCTGCTGCGCTATCTCGCTGTTTTCTAAGGCGATTGACGGCGCGCTCGCGCTCGTCCACACTCGCCTAGGTCCAGAGGGCCCCGGACATGCCGTCGCGGGGCCCTTATCCGTTTCAGGGCGAGATCCGCGATGAACGCGCCGAACCGCACGGGCCATATCAGACTGACCTCCCATCCCGAGCCGGGCAGCGCCGCCGCGCGCTTCCCGATCCGATGGGGCGCCCCGACGGCGGCCGAGCGCGGGCCGATCATCGCATCGACCACCAATCCGGCCGACCGCAACGTGATCGGCGCCCATGGCGGCTCCTATTCGGTCTATCGGGCGCTCGCCATCTCGGCCCGCGCGATGAACCCGTCGCAGCGCCCGGACCTGACCAACACCCATCCCACGGCGGAGATCGCGCCGCAGCCGCAATGGGCCGACCCGAAGAAGATCGTCTCGCTCGACCCGTTCGGCCACACCGTGGCGCAGGATTTCGGCAAGCTGATCGGCGAGGGCATCGACATCCGCCCCTCGATCGCGGTCACCCGGGCAAGGCTCAACCTGCCCGAGATCCTGGCGGCGATGGGCGCGCACCGTCTCGCCGCCGACGGACACATCCTGCATGCCTCGGGCGACATCTCGGTCACCAAGATCGCGGTCGATCCGGTCTGGTACCTGCCCGGCATCGCCGAGCGCTTCGGCACGAGCGAGAACGACTTGCGCCGCACGCTGTTCGAGCAGACCGGCGGCATGTATCCCGAGCTGGTGACGCGGCCGGACCTCAAGGTCTTCCTGCCGCCGATCGGCTCGATCACGGCCTATGTCATGGGCGAGGTCTCGGGCCTCGCCGATCCGCGGCGGCGCATCGCCTGCCGCGTCCATGACGAGTGCAACGGCTCGGACGTCTTCGGCTCCGACATCTGCACCTGCCGGCCCTATCTCATCCACGGCATCGAGGAATGCGTGCGCGAGGCGCAAGGCGGCGGCGTCGGCCTGATCGTCTACAACCGCAAGGAAGGTCGGGCGCTCGGCGAGGTCACCAAGTTCCTCGTCTACAACGCCCGCAAGCGCCAGGAGGGCGGCGATTCCGCCGCGACCTATTTCGAGCGCACCGAATGCGTCGCCGGCGTGCAGGATGCCCGCTTCCAGCAGCTCATGCCCGACGTGCTGCACTGGCTCGGCGTCACCCATATCGATCGGCTGATGTCGATGTCGAACATGAAATACGACGCCATGGTCGAGAGCGGCATCGTCATCGGCGAGCGCGTCGCCATTCCGCCCGAGCTGATCCCGCCCGATGCCTCGGTCGAGATCGAGGCCAAGAAGGCGGCGGGCTATTACGCGCCCGAGGGCCTGCCGGGCGACAACGCGCTGAAGGCCACGGTCGGCCGCGACCTCGACAAGTTCTGAGCGACGAAAGCCGCAGATCCATGCCCGACATGCATTCCGAGGCGTTCCGCGCCCTGCTGAAACCTGCGGCCGTTCGCGCCCGCGCCCGGGAGATGCTGGAGCTCGGCCATGCCGGCCGGCTGCTGCATTTCTCCGTCCGGCCCGAGCGCCTGGAGGCCTGCGCCGACTACGTCCTCGACACCATCCGCGCGAACTACCCGACGCTCGACATCCCCTTCCATGCGCGCTGGCGCCATTTCGTCCTCGACGGGGAGGACCGCTGGAAGCGGCTCGACGCGGCGGCGGGCTTCGCCAATCCCGCTATTCGCGGCCGGGCCGCCTACGACCTCGCCGTGGTCAGCGTCCTGCTCGATGCCGGCGCCGGCCCCGACTGGCGCTATCGCGACGCGGCGGCGGGGCGCGAGATCGGCCGCTCGGAGGGGCTGGCGCTCGCTTCGCTCGACATGTTCGCCGCCGGCCTGTTCTCGAGCGATCCGGCCGAGCCGCTGCGGGCCGATGCGGCCGGGCTGAAGCATCTCGACGCGGCGGCGCTGGCGCAGGGCTTCCAGGTGCGGGCGGACAATCCGCTGCTGGCGCTCGAAGGGCGCGCCGCCCTGCTCAACCGCCTCGGCGAGGAGCTGGAACGGCAGGGCCTGTCGCGCCCCGGCGCGCTGTTCGACCGCTTCGCCGGCGAGGCCGAGACCGGGACCGTGCGGGCCGCGCATATGCTCGGCGAGGTGCTGGCGACCTTCGGCGGCATCTGGCCCTCGCGGCTGACGCTGGCGGGCGTCGCCCTCGGCGATACCTGGCGCCACCCGCTGATCGCGCCGGGCGAGCCGACCGAGGGGCTCGTCCCTTTCCACAAGCTCTCGCAATGGCTGACCTATTCGCTGATCGAGCCGCTGCAATGGGCCGGCATCGCCGTCCTCGACATCGACGCGCTCACCGGCCTGCCGGAATACCGCAATGGCGGGCTCTTCCTCGATCTCGGCGTGATCGCGCTCAAGGACGAGGCCGACCGGACCAGGCCGCACGAGGTCTCCTCGCCGCTGGTCGTCGAGTGGCGGGCGCTGACGGTCGCCCTGCTCGACGCGATCGGCGGCTTGATCCGCGGCAGGCTCGGCCGCTCTGCCGAGGAGCTGCCGCTCGCCAAGGTGCTGGAGGGCGGAACCTGGGCCGCCGGGCGGCGCATCGCGCGCGAAAAGCGTGTGGATGGCGGTCCGCCGCTCGCCATCGTCAGCGACGGCACGGTATTTTGACCCGCGCGGTGCAGGCAAAAGCACCGTCGCTCCGCGGCCTGTCCGGGATGACGCGAGAGAGCTGGGAACGAGAGGGAAACGGCGTATGACTTCGAGCCAGGATGACGGCGTCATCGTCGTCGACCACCCGCTGGTGAAGCACAAGCTGACATTGATGCGGGAGAAGGATCGCTCGACCAAGAGCTTCCGCCAGCTCCTCAACGAGATCGGCATGCTGCTCTGCTACGAGGTGACGCGCGACCTGCCGACCGAGATGGTCGAGATCGAGACGCCGCTGACGAAGTCGATGCAGCCGGTCATCGCCGGCAAGAAGCTGGTCTTCGCGCCGATCCTGCGCGCCGGCGTCGGCTTCCTCGACAGCATGCTGGAGCTGGTTCCGGCCGCCCGCGTCGCCCATATCGGCCTCTATCGCGACCCCGACACGCTGCAGGCGGTCGAATACTACTTCAAAGCCCCCTCCGACATCGCCGACCGCATGATCGTGGTGATGGACCCGATGCTGGCGACCGCCAATTCAGCCGTCGCCGCGGTGGAGCGGCTGAAGGAGCGCGGCGCCAGGGATCTGCGCTTCGTCTGCCTGCTCGCGGCGCCGGAAGGCATCGCCCGCCTGCGCGGCGCCCATCCCGATGTCCGCATCTGGACGGCGGCGATCGACGAGCGGCTCAACGAGCACGGCTATATCGTGCCGGGGCTCGGCGACGCCGGGGACCGCATGTTCGGCACGCGCTGAGGCCGGACAAGGCCCGCACCGTCCGATGCGGGCCCTCCGATGTGGAACTCGGGCCGGAAGGCGGCTGCTATTCGATGATCTCGATCACGCGACGGGTCCGCGGCTCGACGATGACCGCTTCGTCGTTCACCACCGTGTAGCGGTAGCCCGGCGCGCCATAGGCGTCGGGCACGGCGTGATAGGTCACGCCGCGCGCCGGCAGCACCGTGCCGACCTCGACCGGCTGGCGGACATGATACGACCGGACGTGCTGGCTCATCACATAGTCCCGGAAGGCCGAATGATCGGCGATCATCGTCCCGCCGGAAGGGTCGCGCGTCAGCGCGGGGCCGAACATCATCGGGCCGGCCAGGGCCGGGTCGCGGGTCGAGCCGCCCGAGGGATCGCGGATGATCGGGCCGGATGTCGGGCCGGATTGCGAGAAGGCGGTGGCGGGAAGGGCCGCGATGGCGGCCACGATCAGGATACGCTTGATCATCATTGTCCTCCGACATGGATCAGCCCCGTCCCAAGAACGACCTGGCGTCCCGGCGGTTCCCCGGGGCGGCGGCGATTCGAAAAAGCAAGGGCCCGCCGCGTCATCCGCGGCGGGCCCTGGCCGAAGGCGGCCAGACCTGAACGGCAGCGCCTCCGGCGCGGCGGCGTCACTCGATGATCTGGACGACGCGGCGGGTCTGCGGCTCGACGATCACCGGCCGCTCGTTCACGACGGTATAGCGGTAGCGCGAGGCCTGGGGGCCGTATTCGGCCGGCAGCGGGTGGTAGATCACGCCCTGCTCGGGCAGGACGGTGCCGACCGCCACCGGTTCGGCATAGCTGTAGGACGGCACCCGCTGCTCGACGACATAGCTGCGGAAGCGCGGGGTCGCCGCATCGCCGACGATCGCGCCGACCACGGCGGCGCCGACACCGCCGACCACGGCACCGACCGGGCCGCCCACCACCGCGCCGCCGACGGCACCGGCCGCCGCGCCGCTGGTCGCGCCGCCGACCGCACCGCCCGAAGGCTGGTTCTGGGCGAAGGCGACCGCCGGGGCGATGGCCAGGACGGACGCAAGAGCAAGCTTCTTGAACATGGGCTTTCTCCTTTCGAAGCGAACTTCGGCAGGAAAACCAGGGCAGAGCAAAAGCTGTTCCGGAGAAGGCGGGTCACGAGTTGTTAACGTTTCGCAACCCGCTCCGGAATCCGCAGGCCGCGCAAGAGCTTATCCGTTCAACCGGGAGTGATCGCGCCGTTCGCGACGGCCCGATCGTCGCCGGAGCCGAAACGAAAGCGGCGGGGACAGGCCCCGCCGCGCAGATCCTGGGTTTTCGGGCCGCTTATTGCTTCGGCGCGGCCGAGAGCGCGGGAGTCAGCTTGTCGGCGTCGCGCTTGATCAGGGCGGCGAAACCGGCCGGCGTCCGTTCCTCGGCCGTCGGCAGCACGGTGCCGAGATCGAGCAGGCGCTTCTTGGTGCCTTCGTCGTTCAGCGCCTTGTTCAGCGCGTCGACGAGCTTGTCCACGGCCTCCTTCGGCATCCCCTTCGGGCCGGCGATGCCGTTCCACGCCTCGATCTGGTAGTCGGGCAGGCCGGCTTCCTTGGTCGTCGGCACGTCGGGCAGGGCCGGCGAGCGCTGGGCCGAGGCGATGGCATAGGCCTTGATCGTGTTGGCGCGGACCTGCTCGGCGACCGAGACGATCTGGTCGCACATGAAGTCGACCTGGCCGGAGACGAGGTCGTTCAGCGCCGGGCCGGTGCCGCGATAGGCGACGGCGTTGATCTTCGGCGTGCCGAGAATGCCCTTGAGCAGGGTGCAGGTCGTCCAGGAGACCGAGCCGAGGCCGGCATGGGCCTCGTTCACCTTGTCGGTGTTCGCCTTCACATAGGCGACGAACTCCTTGAGGTCCTTCGGCTCGAAGCTCTTGCGCGCCACGATCAGGATCGGCGTGCCGCCGGCGAGCCCGATGGTCTGCATGCCGTTGATCGGGTCGTATTTCAGGCCGGGATAGGTGGCGGGCGCCGCCGAGAAGGTGCCCAGATGCCCCATCGCGATGGTGTAGCCGTCCGGCGCCGCCGTGACCGCGCGGGTGATGCCGGTGGTGCCGCCGGCGCCGGCGACGTTCTCGATCACGATCTGCTGGCCCAGCGTCTTCGACATGTTGTCGGCGACGATGCGCGCGATGATGTCGGTCGGGCCGCCGGCCGCGAAGGGCACGATCATGGTGATCGGCTTGGTCGGGTAGCCTTGCGCCTGCGCGCCGCCGGCGAAGGCCAGCGCGGTGGCGGCCGCGAGGCCGAGAACGAGCTTCTTCATGCGTATTCCTCCCTGTGGTCGTTGATGATGGAGCTTAAGGCGGGGGGCCGCCGCGGCAACCCCCGTCATTCGGTGAAGACCTCCTCGCGCTTCTTCGAGATCGCGGGCAGCAGCGCGATCGCCAGGACGAGCACGGCGACGATCAGCAGCGCCAGCGAGATCGGCCGCTCCTGATAGTCGATGAAGGTGTAGAAGGAGCCGCGCGAGATGATCAGCGCCTGGCGCAGCTTCTCCTCCATCAGCTTGCCGAGGACGAAGCCGAGCAGCATCGGCGCCGGCTCGAAGCCGAGCTTGATCAGGAGGTAGCCGAACAGCCCGAACAGCGCCGTGAAGGCGACGTCGAGCGGCTGGTTGTTCACCGAGTAGATGCCGATGCAGCAGAAGATCAGGATCGCCGGGAACATCAGCCGGTAGGGCACCTGCAGCAGCTTCACCCACATGCCGACCAGCGGCAGGTTGATGACGAGCAGCATCAGGTTGCCGATCCACATCGAGGCGACCATGCCCCAGAACAGCTCCGGGTTGCGGGTCATCACCTGCGGTCCGGGGATGATGCCGTGGATGGTCATCGCGCCGACCATCAGCGCCATCACCGCATTGGGCGGGATGCCGAGCGTCAGCAGCGGGATGAAGGCGGTCTGGGCGCCGGCGTTGTTGGCCGATTCCGGCCCGGCGACGCCCTCGATCGCGCCCTTGCCGAAGCGCGACGGGTCCCTGGCGATCTTCTTCTCCATGGTGTAGCTGGCGAAGGGGCCGAGCACCGCGCCGTTGCCGGGCAGGATGCCGAGGATGCCGCCGACGAAGGTGCCGCGCAGCACCGGCGCCGCCGCCTGTTTGATATCCTCCCAGCCCGGCAGCAGCCGGCCGATCTTGGCCTTGACCACGTCGCGCGCCTCGGGATTTTCGAGGTTGCGCAGCACCTCGGCGAAGCCGAACACGCCCATCGCCAGCACCGAGAAGTCGATGCCGTCCGAGAGCGAGGCGACGCCGAAGGTCAGCCGTTCCTGGCCGGTTTCGAGGTCGGTGCCGACGGTCGAGAACAGCAGGCCCAGCATGATCATGCAGAAGGCCTTGAGGATCGAGCCGCGTGCCAGCACGACCGCGAAGCAAAGCCCCATCACCATCAGCGAGAAATACTCGGCCGGGCCGAAGAGCAGCGCCATCTTGGTCAGCGGCGCGCCGAGCGCGGCGATGATCAGGGTGGCGACGCAGCCGGCGAAGAAGGAGCCGATCGCGGCGATGCCGAGCGCGATGCCGGCGCGGCCCTGCTTGGCCATCTGGTGGCCGTCGAGCGTGGTGACGACGGAGGTCGCCTCGCCGGGGATGTTGACCAGGATCGCCGTGGTCGAGCCGCCATATTGCGCGCCGTAATAGATGCCGGCGAGCATGATCAGCGCGCCCGTCGGGTCGAGGCCGAAGGTGATCGGCAGCAGGATCGAGATCGTCGCGATCGGCCCGACGCCGGGCAGCACGCCGATCAGCGTGCCGACGAGGCAGCCGGCGAAGCACAGCGCGATGTTCTTCAGCGTCAGCGCGACGCCGAAGCCCAGCGAGAGGTGGGAGATCGTCTCCATCATCGCTCAGATCCCCAGGAGCCAGGGCGCGAGCGGGATCGGCAGGCTCAGCGCGTATTTGAACAGCAGGATGCAGGCCGCCGACATCGCCACGGCGAAGATCAGCAGCTCCGGGAGCTTGCGGTCATCGGCGGCGAGCCCGGAGAAGAAGATCAGCAGCGGGCCCGCCACCATCAGCCCGAGCGCCGGAACCCGGATCGGCCCGAACTCGAAGCCGCGGATGGTGAGGCCGAACAGGCAGGCGCCGCCGAGCGCGAAGAAGATGCCCCTCCAGGACCAGCCCGCCAGCTTCTCGCCATGGTAGCGCAGGGCGGAGAGCGACAGCATCAGCCCGAGCAGCCCGCAGATCGCCGCGAAGGCCTTGGGCAGCATGCCCGGCCCGAGCTGGCGCAGCGTGCCGGCCGGCAGCTCCCAGGAGAAGACATAGGCGCCGATCGCCAGCAGGATCATGAACAGGCCGCCGGCGAAATCCTGCGTGGAGCGGATGCGCAAGCCCTGGGCTCGCTCTATCTGGTTCAAACTCATCAGGCTCCTCCGGCAGGCGATGGGGTTCGGGTCCGCTTGGGCGATTGTGCGGGTGGCAGGACGTGGCGCTCCTCGATCAGCGTCACGCTCTCGCGCAGGATCGCGAGGAAGTCGTCGCGGGCCGGCAGCTTCTGCTGCGGCCGCCAGGCGACGCCGACCAGCGCGCCGGGCGGCGGCGGGTCGAGCATCGCGCCGCGCAGGCGCCGCATCGTCACGCCGGGGAAGGAGAGGCGGGAGACCCAGTCGGGCGCCAGCGCCATGCCGAGACCGGCCGCCACCGCCGACATCATCGCCGGCTTCTCGGTCGCCTCGATCACCACGTTCGGCACGGCGCCGACGCTTTCGAAATAGGCCATGACGAGATCGTAAGCATAGGGCCGGATCCGCTTCGAGGGCACCACGAAGGGTTCGCCGACGAGGTCGTGCATGGTCAGGTGCTCGCGCGCGGCGAGCGGATGGTCGTCGCGCAGCACCACGAGCGGGCGCTCGACGCGCAGGATCTCGAAGGCGCAGTCGGTTGGCTTGCGCGGCGGGCGGACCAGGGCAAGGTCGAGCTTGCCGGCCTCCAGCATCTGCACCAGCGCGGCCGTCATCGCCTCGGCGAACTTGATCTCGATGCCGGGGAAACGCTTGCGGAAGGTCATCAGCGCTTCCGGCACGAAGCTCGACGAGGCGGCGTCGATGGCGCCGACGCGCAGCACCTTGCCGGAGGCCAGCGAAGCCTCGCGCACCGCCCGCGAAGCCTGCTCCATCTTGACCAGGATGCCCTTTGATTCCTCGAGCATGATCAGGCCGGCCCGGGTGAGGGCGACCTGCCGCGTGGTACGGGTCAGGAGATTGACGCCGAGCTCGTCCTCGAGCGCGCTGATCTGGCGCGACAGGGCCGGGGGAGCCACGCCCAGACGCTCGGCCGCGCGGCCGAAATGCAGCTCCTCCGCCACCGCGATGAAGCATCGCAGTTGCCGCACGTCCATGGTCGTCCCCTGTTCCCCGTATCGCTTGCCGCGATATCTCAGTCAGTGGGGCGTGCTGATAAAGCCTCCAGCCGACAAATCGACCCTAGGACAATTCATAATCTTTCGGCAATAAAGTCTTTCGGCCTAGGCTGGCCGTCTTGGCTCAGGCCGGCCGCAGGCGCGCCATCCTGAACAGCCGGCCGTCGATCAGGGCAAGCCCGACGAAGATCGCGGCCATGCCGGCGAAATGACGCGGCAGCAGAGCCTCGCCCAGCAGACCCGAGCCCAGCAGGATGGCGCTGACCGGGATCAGGAAGGTGACGAGCATCACATTGCTCGGTCCGGCCGTGCGCATGATCCGGAAGAACAGGAGATAGGCCAGCGCCGTCGAGATCAGTGCCAGCCCGACAAGCGCCAGAACGGCCTGGTGGGACGGCACCGGCAGGGTCCAGGGCGGATGCAGGACGAAGACGATCGGGAACATCATCAGCGTCGAGGCCGAGAGCTGGCCGGTGGCGGCGACCAGCGGCGACACGCCACGGAAGCGCCGGCCGAGCAGGCCGGAGAAGGCGTAGGAGACGGCGGCGAGAATGCAGGCGAGCTGTGCGGCCAGATGGGAGCCGAGGCCGCTGATCGCGTCGGGGCCCATCAGGATGGCGACGCCGACGAGACCGGCCAGCACGCCGCCGAGCTTCAACCCGGTCGCTTTTTCGTTGCCGGAGCAGTGCATCACCAGCACCGCGAAGATCGGCGTCGTCGCGTTCAGGATCGAGGCGAGGCCGCTCGCGATCTGCTGCTGCCCCCAGAGAAACAGGCTGAACGGGATCAGGTTGTTGAGGAGACCCATTCCGAAGAAGGCCAGCCACAGCTCGCGCCCGACGGCCATCGACTGCCCGGCAATGCGGACGACAAGGAGCAGCGCCAGCGCGGCGAGACCGACGCGGACCTGCACCACCGCGAAGGGCGGCCACTCCGCGACGGTCAGCTTGTTGAAGAAGAACGAACCGCCCCACAGGATCGACAGAACGATCAGCAGGAGCCATTCGAGCGGGCCCATACGCAGCGTGGGGGTGGAAATCGGCTGTGTCATGGCGGAAGCTCTGCTCGCTGGCCGGGTCATTCCGCGTCAGTAGGTGGCCGGACGAGGTCCGGCCACCCGGATTCTGGGCGGGCCTTTCCGCTCAGGCGGGCTCGGCGTCGCGCGCCTGCCACATCGCCTGGAAGGCCGGCCGCGCCTGGCAGGCCTCGAGCCAGGCCTTGACGTTCGGATTGGCGTCGAAGAGCTCGCTCGCCGGCCTGGCGTAGCGGATCACCTCGGCGACGTTGATGTCGGCGACAGTGAAGCGGCCGCCCATCACATGGCCCTTGCCGTCGGCCAGCGTCCTGTCGAGCACGGCGAAGGGCGCCTTCAGGGCGGCGAGGGCGGCCTCGGCCACCTCCGGCTTGCGCTTCTCCGGCGGGAAGGCGGCGAGATGCTGCTGCAGGCTGAGCGCGTTCGTCTCGCATTCCGTGGCGGCCCAGAGCGCCCACATGATCGCGAGCCCTTCCTCCTGCGCGTTCTGGGGCGCCAGCGGGCCGCCATGCTTGCGGGCGAGATAGAGGTTGATCGCCAGCGATTCGTGCAGCTTGAAGCCGTTGTCGTCGATGCTGGGGATATGGCCGTTGGGGTTGACCTTCAGGAATTCGGCGCTGCGGGTGTGGAGCGGCGCGCCGGGCGCGTCCGGGTCGGGCAGGCGGTAGGCCTGGATGACCGGCACATGGGTGAAGGGCAGGCCGAGCTCGTTCGCGAGCCAGATGACGCGCGTCGCGCGCGAGCGGTAGCAGCCGTAGATCGTCAGGGTCATCGCGTGAGGTCCGGTGTCGGATGCAGGATGACGGAGGTGCCGGCGGGCTGCCGGTTCCATCCCGGCCAGCATAGGCGGACGCCTCTTTCCGACAAGGCCCCGGAACCATGCTGCGCTGCCAAAAAGAGTTTGACGGCGCCGCCTTGCCGGTGCAGACAGCCGGATGTCGCCGGCCCATGCGGCCGGCACTCACAGGACAACCAGACCCGATGCCAACCGACAGTCCCAGTCGACAGTCGAAGCCGTCTGCTGCCGCCTCGCGCGGCTGATCCGGGTCCCCGGCTCAGCCGGGCGATCGGTGCGGACGGCCGATCGCCAGGATAAGAGCCATGAACGAGATTGAACTCGCCCCCGATCTGCTGTCGGTCGTCGTCGCCAAGACGCTGGCGGAGGAGCATGTCGCGGACATCGTCGAGATGCTCGACGAGCAGGACAGCGCCACCGTCGCGCATATCCTGCAGGAGCTGCCCTTCGAGCGCGCCGTCGACGTGCTCGACCAGCCCGAGCTGACCGACGCCGCCGAAGTGCTGGCGCTGCTCCCGGACGACCGGGCCGGCGCGCTGCTTTCGGCCATGTCGGCCGACCGCGCGGCCGACGTCTTCCAGGAATTCGACGAGGCGACCCGCCAGCGCCTCGGCGCGCGCATGGACCGCCAGATGCGCTCCGACCTGCGCAAGCTGCTGGCCTATCCCGAGCACAGCGCCGGCTCGATCATGACGACGGAGTTCGTCAGCGTGCCGTCGAGCTGGACGGTGCAGCAGACGCTCGACCATATCCGCCGCGTCGAGCGCTCGCGCGAGACGGTCTATGCGATCTACGTGCTCGATCCGGCGACCAAGAAGCTGGTGCGCGCCGTCTCGCTGCGCCGGCTGATCGCCGGCGATCCGTCTGCGCCTGTCGAATCGGTCGTGCCCGCTCACCGGCCGATCACCGTGGCGCCGGAGACCGACCGCGAGGACGTCGCGCGGCTGATCACGAAATACGACCTGCTCTCGGTGCCCGTCGTCGACGGCGAGGACCGCGTCATCGGCATCGTCACCTTCGACGACGTCATCGACGCGATGATCGCCGAGACGACCGAGGACGTGCAGAAGCTCGGCGGCATGGAGGCGCTCGACGAGCCCTATAACGAGATCGGCTTCTTCGCGATGATCCGCAAGCGGGCCGGCTGGCTCTCGATCCTGCTGCTGGGCGAGATGCTCACCGCCTCCGCCATGCAGTTCTTCGAGTCGGAGCTGGAGAAGGCGATCGTGCTGACGCTGTTCATCCCGCTGATCATGAGCTCGGGCGGCAATTCCGGCTCGCAGGCGACCTCGCTGATCATCCGGGCGCTGGCGCTGCGCGAGATCTCGCTGAAGGACTGGTGGCGGGTCATCCTGCGCGAATTGCCGTCGGGCCTCGTGCTGGGCTCGATCCTCGGCGCCATCGGCGTCGCCCGCATCGCGATCTGGCAATGGCTCGGCTTCTACGATTACGGGCCGCACTGGATGCTGATCGCGGCGACGGTCGGCGGCGCGCTGATCGGCATCGTCACCTTCGGCTCGCTGATGGGCTCGATGCTGCCCTTCCTGCTGAAGCGGCTCGGCTTCGACCCGGCCAGCGCCTCGGCGCCGCTGGTGGCGACCATGGTCGACGTCACCGGCCTCGTCATCTATTTCGGCGTGGCGGCGGTGATCCTGAGCGGCACGCTGCTGTAAGGGTGCCCGTCTTCGACCCGGGAATCGCGAGCGAGGGAGCGCCCTCTCGTCACGAGAGGCTCGGGGCAGGCCCGAGCATCAGGCGCCTGCCGGCGGCTCAGCGGCTATGCGACCGCCTCGGCCACCATCTCCGGATGCAGGCCGATCACCCGCACATAGGCGATGGCGAAATCAGGCGCGGTGGCCCGCGCCTGCTCCCAATCGCGCAGCGTGCCGACCGGCACCCGGAACCGGCTGGCGAATTCGGCTTGCGACAGGCCGAGCCCGGTCCGCGTCCGGCGGATCAGGCGCGCGCGCTGGCCCCGATCCAGCGCTTTGGCCGATGCGTCGAAATCCTCGGCGTCGATCGGATCAGCAGGCAGCGCGGTAGGCGCGTTCTTCACCTTTGTTGCTCCTTCTCACCGAGATGAAGCGGGGCAGATCACCCCGCCAGACGAAAACGCCGGTGAACAGCTTCTCCTCGACCAGGCCGACGACCTTGAACCGCTCCTCGCCGTCGATCTCGCGGATGGAGGGAATGATCAGATGATCGCTGTCCTCGAAGATCCGATCGCCGAAGGCTAGCGGCAGCCGGTGCTTCGCACGGTTGGCCGCGTCCTTGACGGGATCGAACCGATCGTCCGTCATCTGTAGCGATTATACGGGATTCCCGTATAGAGCGCAATCCTCTGCAAAACCGCGAGCGGTCGCTTCGATGCAAGGGCAGGCTTCGTCCTTAGGCTGCGCATCGATTGGTCGGCGCTCCTGGAGGGCGACCCATTTCCTGCCGGCCGCTCAGCTCGCCAGCACGCGCTGCGGCGGGAAGGTGATCTCGACCAGCGTACCTTCCTTCTTGACGCTGGTGATCGACATCGCCGCGCGGTTGGCCTCGACCAGCGCTTTGGTCAGCGGCAGGCCGAGCCCGGTGCCGCCCGAGCGGCGCGTCGTCGGCACCTGCCGGAAGGGTTCGAGCGCGAGCTTCAATTCGTCGTCGTCCATGCCGATGCCGGTGTCGCGCACCCGTAGGATCGCCTCGCCCTGGTCGCCCAGCGCCGTCGAGATGATGACCTGCCCGCCGGCATCGGTGAACTTCACCGCGTTGGAGAGCAGGTTGATCGCGATCTGGCGGATCGAGCGCTCATCGGCGACGACGGGCGGCAGCTTCGGCGAAAGCCCCGAGCGCAGCACGACGCGCGCGCGCTGCGCCTCCGGCTGCAGCAGCGCCACGGTCGAGAGCGCGATCTCGTTGAGATTGACCCCGACGAAGTCGAGCTCGAGCTTGCCGGCCTCGATCTTGGCGAGGTCGAGCAGGTCGTTGACCAGGCTGATGACGTAGCCGCCCGACTGGTGGATGTCTCGCAGATATTCCTTGTAGCGCTCGTTCTCGATCGGCCCGAAGCGCTCCTCGGCCATCACCTCGGCGAAGCCGATGATGGCGTTGAGCGGCGTGCGGATCTCGTGGCTGATCTTGGCGAGCACGTCCGATTTCTGGGCGCTCGCCATCTCGGCCGCCTTGCGGGCGTCGACCAGCTCGCCCTCGGTCTTCTTCCAGGCGGTGATGTCGCGCAGCACGGCGCAGAAGCGCGGCTCGGCGCCATGCGCGACCTGGCCCATGGTCATGAACAGCGGGATCCGGCCGCCCTGCCGCACCCGGCCGACGACCTCGCGCCCGTCGTTCAGCACCGAGGCGACGCCGCCGCCCTTGAGCCCTTCGAGATAGTCGAGCGCCGGGGCGTGGCTTTCGGCCGAGAACAGCAGGGTGAACAGCTCGCCCGTGACCTCGCGCTGGTCGTAGCCGAACAGCGCCTCGGCCGCCTTGTTGAGCGACAGGATGCGCCCGCGCTCGTCGATGGTGACGACGCCGTCGGTGGCGGTGTCGAGCATCGCGGTGAGCTCGGCGATGCGCCCGTCCCGCGCCTCGGCATCGAGCCGCAGCGCCTCGACGCGGGCCGCCGATTCCGCTTCCTCCGCCGCGAATTCGGCGGCGAGCTCGGCTTCCTCCGCCTCCTCCGGCGTCAGCACCGGCGCCTCGCCGCCGCCGGCCGGATGGCGGAAGGCCATCAGGGTCGCCGCCTCGCCGAGCCATTCGACGCTCGAGAGCATGGCGTCGACCCCGACCAACTGGCCGACCCGGTCGATCAGCGTCATCGAGCCGCCGCCGCTGCGGGACGCCTCCTTGATCAGCCGGCTGACGCCGCCGGCCTTGAGATCGGCGAGATCGGCGTAGTCCAGCAGGTCGAGCAGGGTGCGGTTGGCGTAGAGCGCCTCGTCGCCGCGATTGACCAGAACGGCGATCGGCAGCCGGTCCAGAATCTCGGCGTGGGAATTGCGCTGGCGGGCCGGCGCCGGCGTGCCGGCCTCGGCAGGGGCGGGAGCGCTCGCCTCCGCCTCCTTCACGCGGAGCTGCGCGACCGGTGGCAGGCGCGGCGCGTCATGCGGCTCGTCCTCGGCGAGCCGCGCGCCCAGCGCCTTGGCGATCTCGCGGAAGGCGTTGCGCTCGGCCGAGGTGAGATGAGCCTTCGACGGCTCCAGGACCGGCCGGATCGCGGCGTGCTGCCCGTTGCGCAGCGGCACGATATTGGCGGCGGGCAGATCCTGCGCTGCCGCTGCCGGCTCCGCCGGCTTCGTCGAGGCCCTGTCCGGGGACGCGGCGGCGTCGGGCGGCGGCGCATCGGCGCTCTCGGGAGGCGCGGGCTGCGTCGGCGCAGGGGGCGCATCGGCCGTGTCGTCGTCGCACTGGCCGGAGATCACCTGCCAGTCGCGGGCGGCGTCGGCTTCCGCAGGACGCGCCGACTCGGATGCGGGCGTCGCGGCGGGCGCGGGGGCGTCCGAGGGCAGGGC
>UBNE01000023.1:0-115110 GCA_900466745.1 Hyphomicrobiales bacterium
CTCGGGGCGCGGCTGCGCGGCTGGCGGCGCGGCTTGCGGCCGGGTCTGGGGCGGGGCGACCCGTTCGGCGGGCGCCGCGGGCATGGACGGGCGCGGCGCGCTCGGGGCCTGCTGCATCTGCGGTGGGCGGGGAGCCTGCGGCGCGCCCGGCGCTGCCGGGGCCGCCGGGCGCTGCGGCGCATGCTGGCCGGGCTGGCCGCCGCCCGGGGCGTGGGGGCGCTCGCGCGGCCCGCGGCCGCGCTCGTCGTCGCTGCCGCCGGGCGCCTGGGCGAGCTGAACCCCCAATGGCGCGAGGGCCTGGCTTGCCTGGGAGAGGACGAGGGCCGGCAGGACGGTTCCGACCAGCAACCAGCGTTTCGAGCGCATCGCAATTCCCGTGTTTGGTTTCGACATGCCGCGATCAGGCGGTTTCCGGCCTGAACCCGCGATGAAGCGAAAACGGCGGGAATCGGGCAGTGTTCCGCCGGCGCGGCCGATCGGCCGCCGCTTCGGCGCTCACGGCTGCGGCGGCAGCGGCCCCTGCGGGGCGCCTGTGGCTTCGGGCAGGACCGGCACGGCGGCGAGCAGGCGCCTGGTATAGTCGTGCCGCGGATGGTCGTAGACCTCGCGGGCGGGACCGCTCTCGACGATCCGGCCGCGATACATGATCGCGACCCGATCGCAGAGATGGCGCACCACCGAGAGGTCGTGCGAGATGAAGATCAGTGTCAGGTCGAGCTCCTGGCGCAGNNGACCGGCTCGTCGCAGACGACGACGTCCGGCTGCATCGCCAGCGCCCGCGCAATGGCGACGCGCTGGCGCTGGCCGCCCGAGAACTGGTGCGGATAGCGGCCGGCGAAATCGGGATCGAGTCCGACCGCCGCCAGCCATTGCCGGACGTAAGCCTTCGCCTCGCCCCGCGTGACCAGCCCATGCGCCAGCGGCCCCTCGGCGATGCTGTCGCCCACCGTCATGCGCGGGTTGAGCGAGGCGAAGGGGTCCTGGAAGATCGTCTGGACGCGCGTCGTGAGCTTGTGCGGATGCTCGCCCGCGCTCATTACCGGCGCATCGTCGATGCGCACGAGGCCGCTATCCGGCGCATAGATGCCGGCGGCCACGCGCCCGAGCGTCGATTTGCCGGAGCCGGATTCGCCGACGAGGCCGAGCGCCTCGCCGCGCCTCAATTCCAGCGTGACGTCGTCGACGGCCTGAACCGCGGCCGGCGCCTTGGAGAGGCCCGCCTTCTGCGCCAGCTTGCGGAACAGGCCGGGGGTCTGCGCGAAGCGCTTGGCGACATGCTCGATGCGGACATAGTGCACGGCATCCGAGACGGCGGGCGGGGCCTGTTTGGCCGCGCGCGGCGGCGGCGCCACATCGGCGCCGGCACCGCCGGCCAGCAGCGTGCCCGGCTCGGAGCGGGAGGGCAGCGCATCGAGCAGAGCCTGGGTGTAGGGGTGCTGCGGATGGGTCAGCACCGCGAGCGTCGGCCCGGCCTCGACGATCCTGCCATGGCGCATGACGCAGACATGGTCGGCGAGCTCCGCGACGACGGCGAGGTCGTGGCTGATCCAGATCAGCGCCGTGCCGAGTTCGGCCACCGGCTCCTTCATCTCGGCGAGGATCTCGGCCTGGACCGAGACGTCGAGCGCGGTCGTGGGTTCGTCGCAGATGATCAGCTTCGGCCGGTGCAGCAGGGCGATCGCGATGGCGACGCGCTGGCGCATCCCGCCCGAGAGCTGGTGCGGGTAGAAATCGACCTTGGCCTCGGGATCGGGAATGCGGACCTGCGCCAGCGCCGCGACGGCGCGCCGCCGTGCCTCGGCGCCCGAGACCGTCTCATGTGCTTCCAGTGCGAGGCGGATCTGCGTGCCGATGGTCAGCATCGGGTTCAGCGTCATCATCGGGTCCTGGAAGACCATCGAGATCTGCTTGCCGCGGATCTTGCGCAATTCGGACGAAGACAGGCCGACGAGCTCGCGCCCCTCCAGCTTGACCGAGGAGCCGGGCTCGACGCGGCCGGGCGGGTCGATCAGCCCGATGATCGAGAAGCCGGTGATGCTCTTGCCGGAGCCGGATTCGCCGACAAGCCCCATCACCTCGCCGCGCTTCAGCGCGAAGGAGACGCCGTCGACCGCCTTCACCACGCCGTTGCGGGTATGGAAATGGGTGGCGAGGCCGGTGACCGCGAGGAGAGGCGCGTCGCTCATCGCTTCAGCCTCGGATTGACCTGATCGCGGATGCGGTCGCCGACGAGGTTGATCGCGACGATCAGGATGATCAGCGCGATGCCCGGATAGATCGAGATCCAGTAGCGGCCCGAGAGCATGTACTGGAAGCCGTTCGCGATCAGCATGCCGAGCGAGGGCTCCGTCACCGGCAGGCCGACGCCGAGAAAGGACAGCGTCGCCTCCAGCGCGATGGCATTCGCCACCTGCACGGTCGCGACCACGATCAGCGGCGGCAGGCAGTTCGGAAAGATATGGCGCCAGACCACGCGCCAGCCCGGCAGCGGCGTCGAGAGCACCGCCTCGACATAGTCCTTGCCGCGCTCGGCCGAGGCGGCGCCATGGGCGGTGCGGGCGAAATAGGCGTATTGCGCGCAGGCGAGGGCGGCGATGAGCTGCATCTTGCCCTGTCCCAGCAGCGCCGAGAGCACGAGCGCCAGCAGGATCGCCGGGAAGGCGAGCTGCAGGTCGATGACCCGCATGATGAAGGCCTCGCGGCGCCCGCCGGCATAGGCCGCGCCGATGCCGAGCGCCACGCCGAGCGCGAAGGCGAGCGCGCCGGCCACCAGCCCCATCTCCAGCGAGATGCGCAGGCCGTAGAGGATCGCCGAGAACAGGTCGCGCCCCTGCGCGTCGGTGCCGAGCCAGTGGGTGTAGCCGCCTTCGCCGACGAAGCCCGGCGGGCGGCGCGCATCGGAGAGCGAGAGATTGGCGAGGTCGTAGGGATCCTGCGGCGCGACCAGCGGCGCCAGCAGGGCGATGCCGATCATCAGCACGACCACGGCGAGCGCCGCGACGGCCGTCTTGCTCTCGCGGAACTCGGCCCAGAAGCGGGCGGCGGGCGAAGCGTCCTTCATCGTGCCCCACCTTTGCGCAGCCGCGGATCGAGCCCGACATAGGCGAGGTCGACGAGGAAATTGATGGTGATGAAGACGAAGGCGACCAGCATCAGATAGGCGACCATCACCGGCCGGTCGAGCGACTGGATCGAGTCGATGATCAGCTTGCCGATGCCGGGCCAGGAGAAGATCGTCTCGGTGACCACGGCGAAGGCGAGCGTCGAGCCGAATTCCAATCCGAAGACGGTGACGAGCGGGATGGCGATCAGGCGCAGCACATGCCGGCGCAGCACCGTCCATTCCGAAAGGCCGGCGGCCCGGGCGAATTTTACCGTGTCGGTGAGCATCGTCTCGCGCGTGCCGGCCCGGGCGAGACGGGTCATCAGGGCAAGCTTGAAGAAGGCGAGGTTGAGCGCAGGCAGCAAGAGATGCTGCAAGCCGTCGAGCGTCGGGAAGCTCCATTCGACCCCGAGGATCGAGACCGTCTCGCCGCGCCCGCCGGCCGGCAGCCATTGCAATTCGACGGCGAAGGCCATGATCAGCACCAGGCCGATCCAGAAGGTCGGCACCGAGAAGCCGAGGATCGAGACCGTCATGATCAGCTTCGAGGCGATGCCGTCCGGCCGGTAGCCTGCATAGATGCCGGCCGGGATGCCGATCAGCGCCGCGCCGCAGACGGCGGCGAGCGTCAGTTCGAGCGTTGCCGGCAGCCGCGACAGGATGAGCTCCATCACCGGCATGCCGAAGACGAAGGAGCGGCCGAAATCGCCGTGCAGCACGCGCCCGAGGAAGGTCAGGTACTGCTCCCAGAGCGGCCGGTCGAGCCCGTAATGGGCGATG
This sequence comes from Hyphomicrobiales bacterium, assembly GCA_900466745.1. GTDB lineage: Bacteria > Pseudomonadota > Alphaproteobacteria > Rhizobiales > Beijerinckiaceae > Allobosea > Allobosea minatitlanensis. The sequence goes on from UBNE01000023.1 coordinate 3,884, forward strand.
GTCTGGAGGCGCAATTCCTGGCTGACATCCGGGCCGATCAGCACGTCGATCGGGTTGCCGATCGCGTAGACGCCGACGAACACCAGCGCCGACATGACGAGCATGACGACGAGCGCCTGCAGCAGCCGGACCGCGACATGGCCTAGCATCGCTGGAGCTTCCGGCGCGGCTTCACGGCCAGTTCTCCGCCATCGCCGCGCGCGTCTCCGCGACGCCGACCTGCCAGAGCCTGAGCATCTCCGCGTCGGGCCGCTGGTAGAGGCCGTGAAAATTGCCGTCGCCCAGGATCTCGCGGCGCTTCGCCGGGCTCGCGGCCTGGTATGCGGCCGCGTTGAAAGGCGGCTTCGGCGTCTCGGGCATGGCGACGCCGGCGAGCCGGGTCCAGGGGAAGTTCTCCATCCAGGAGGCGTGCGAGGCGGCCGGATCGACGGCCTTCACCGCCGCCTGGAATTGCGGCGCGGCCCACCAGTTATGCAGTCGGATGCTCGCATCGGGGTGGCGGTCCAGCCATTCGGTGGCGAAGTTCAGCGCCGGCGAATTGCCGCCATGGCCGTTGACCAGGACGATGCGGCGGAAGCCGGAGCGGTAGAAGCCGTCGAAGAGGTCGCCGAGCAGCGCGGCATAGGTGCTCAGGCGCAGCGAGATGCTGCCGGGAAAATCGAGGAAGCCCGGCGTCATGCCATAGGCGAGCACGGGAAAGACCGGAATGCCGAGCGGCTCGGCCGCCTCCCGCGCCACCCGCTCCGACAGGATCACGTCGGTCGCGAGGCTGAGATAGGCGTGCTGCTCGACGCTGCCGAGCGGCAGCACGCAGCGGTCGTCACGCTTCGCCTGCGCCTCGATCTGCATCCAGTTCATCTCGGCGACCAGCACGGCGTGTTCCTTGCTTCGCGGCTTCAGGCGGTAGAGACTTCGCGAAACGGGTTCGCGACCAGGCCGGTCAGGCGAGAAAACCGCCGGACGAAGCCATCCTTGACTCCGGCCTCACAGAGCGTCAAGTTCCATTTGGAACTAAATCGGCCGGGAAACCCTCCCATGCGGCGCTCGCCGACTTCACTCTCCCGCCTCGATCCGGAGCGCGAGACGGCGCTGGCCGGGCTCGATCCGCTGACCGTGACCAAGCTCTGGGACAATCCCTGCTGGCTGTCCTTCCGGCTGAATTTCGTCGCGTTCCGCTTCAACGATCCGGTCTATCGCTGGATCGAGACGCGCTACGGCCTGGTCCGGCCCGAATTCGTCGCGCTCTATGCGGTGGGCTTGAGGGAAGGCGTCGCCGCCAAGAACATCGTGGCCTCCTCGGGCCTGCCGAAGAACACGCTCTCGCGCGCCGTGCAGAAGCTGTTGCAGCGGCGGCTCCTGCGGCGCGAGACCGATCCGGCCGATCTGCGCAGCTATGTGCTGCATCTGACGGAGACCGGCCGCGCGATCTTCGACGAAACCATGCCGCTGATGGTGAAGCACCAGAGGGCGATGCTCGCCTGCCTCGACGAGGGCGAGCAGCAGCAGCTCTGCGCGCTGATGGACAAGCTCGTCATCGCCTCGCCCGACTGGCCTCAGGAACTCTAGCCGAAAACAGCCGACAACAGGGGAACCGTCATGACACTCGCGAAAAGCTTCCGCCTCGCCGCCTTCGCCGCCTTGCTCGGCGCCGCCGTCTCGACCGGCGCGCTCGCCCAGACGCTGACGATCGGGGTGCGCGCCGGCCCGGAATCGATCGACCCGCATTTCACCGCGACCGGCACCCATGCCGAGGCGCTGAAGCAGGTCTTCGATACGCTGACCTGGTCCGGCGACAAGCTGCAGATCGAGCCGCGGCTGGCGCTGAGCTGGAAGGCGATCGAGCCGACCGTCTGGGAGTTCAAATTGCGCCCCGGCGTCAAGTTCCATGACGGCTCGGACTTCACCGCCGAGGACGTCAAGTTCTCGATCGAGCGCATTCCGGTCGTCTCCGGCCCGAACCCGACGACGATCTATGTCCGGCGCGTCAAGGAGGTGAAGATCGTCGATCCGCTGACGGTCCATGTCGTCACCGACGGGCCGGCGCCGAACCTGCCGAACGATTTCATCCGGCTGTTCATCGTTTCGCACAAGGCGGCCGCGGGCCTGACCAAGGACAACGCCAACGAGGCCTTCAATTCAGGCAAGGCCGCGATCGGCACCGGCCCCTACAAATTCGTCTCCTGGACGCCGAAGGACCAGCTCGTGCTCGAGCGCTTCGACGGCTATTGGGGGCCGAAGGAGCCCTGGGCCAAGGTGGTGCGCAAGGAACTGCCGAACGACGCCGCCCGCGTCGCGCAGCTCAAGGCCGGCCAGGTCGACATCATCGTGCGCGCCCCGGCCTCCGACGTGCCGACGCTGAAGCGCGATCCCAAGCTCGCGGTGGCCACGGTCGAGAGCGTCTATCTCTTCAACATCGAGCTCGACCTGCGGGACAAGCCCCCGCAGATCACCGCCAGGGACGGCTCGGCCCTGCCGAAGAACCCGCTGCAGGATGTGAAGGTGCGCGAGGCGATCGACCTCGCCATCGACCGGCCGGCCCTGGCCGAGATCGCCATGGAAGGGCTCGGCTCGCCGGCCAACCAGTTGGTGACGCCGACCATCGCCGGCTTCAACAAGGAGCTGCCGGCCATCAAGCCCGACATCGCCAGGGCGAAGAAGCTGATGGAGGAGGCGGGCTATCCCAACGGCTTCAAGGTCGGCTTCGCCTTCACCAATGACCGCCTGCCCGGCGACCGCCAGGTCGGCACCTCGATCGCGCAGATGCTGGCGCGCATCGGCATCGAGGTGAACGCCAACGCCCAGCCCGGCGCCGTCTTCTTCCCGGCGAGGCTGCGCGGCGATTTCTCGATGGCGATGTCGGGCTGGGGCACGCTGACGGGCGAGGCCAACTACACGCTCTCCTCGCTGGTGCATTCCAACGATCCGGCCAAGAAGCTCGGCGCCTTCAACGTCCAGAACTATGCCAATCCGCAGGTCGACAAGCTGATCGAGGATGCGGCGGTCGAGATGGACGAGGCCAGGCGCAACGCGATGCTCTCCGACGTCGCCGCCATCGTCGCCAAGGACCGGCCGCGCCTGCCGATCACGGCCGTCGGCTCGGCCTGGGCGATGCAGAAGGACAAGGTCACCATCGCGCCGCGCGTCGACGAGGACACGCTGGCCATGGACATCAGGCCCGTTAAGAAGTAACGCGACCGCCTTCGCCTCATGGCCGGGCCCGCCCCGGCCATCCGCGCCTTCGCTTGATGGCCAAGCCCGGGGGGCGGGGCGCGGGTGCCTGCCGTGAGGGCGGGCATGGCCCGCGGCCTGTCCCGCAAACGACGATTGATCGGAAGACGAACATGACCCTCGCCCTCGCCATCCACGGCGGCTGCGGCACCTTGCCGAAGGCCGAGATGACCGAATCCGAATGGGCGCAGGCCCGCTCCGACCTCGCCGGCGCGCTGCGCGCCGGCTGGACGATCCTGAGCAAGGGCGGTCCGGCGGTCGATGCGGTCGAGGCGGCCGTGCGGGTGATGGAGGATTCGCCGCATTTCAACGCCGGCCACGGCGCCGCCTTCAACACCGATGGCGAGCACGAGCTCGACGCCTCGATCATGGACGGTTCGACGCTCGCCGCCGGCGCGATCTGCGCCGCCAAGCGGATCAAGAACCCGATCGTCGCCGCCAAGGCGCTGATGCTGCGCGGCGACCCGCTGCTGCTCGCCGGCCCGGCCGCCGACATCTTCGCCGAGCACGAAGGCATCGACACGGTGGAGAACGACTATTTCTCGACCGAGAGGCGGCGCAAGAACCTCTCCTCGATGAAGATCCGCGAGCTGGTCGGCACCGCCGCCGAGGCGAGCGAGGCCGAGAAGCACGGCACGGTCGGCGCCGTCGCCTGCGACGCGCAGGGCCATCTCGCCGCCGCGACCTCGACCGGCGGCTACACCAACAAGCCGACCGGCCGCGTCGGCGATTCGCCGATCATCGGCGCCGGCACCTATGCCCGCGACGGGCGCTGCGCCGTCTCCGGCACCGGCAAGGGCGAGTATTTCATCCGCTACTGCGTCGGCCACGAGATCGCATCGCTGATCGCCTATAAAGGGCTCTCGCTCGAGCAGGCGACGCAGCAGGTGCTGGGCGAGCTCTCCGGCAGCAAGGTCGGCGCCGGGCTGGTCGCGGTCGATGCCGAGGGCAACATCGTGGCGCCCTACAACACCGAGGGCATGTATCGCGGCTGGGTGACGGAGGACGGGCTCCTGCACGTCGCCACCCATGGCGATGTCGAGATGGCCGGGCAGGCCTGAACCCGCGCCGGTCGGTACGGGATTCACGCCCGTTCCGGGGGCGCGGTTCTCCATCCGGCGCGCGACGGCTCGCCATCCTTCCCCGTCGGGTTGCGCGGGAACCGGGGCGGGCGTTCGCCGGCCGCTGTCAGGCACGGGGCCTTGCATCACGGCCGAATCGGGCGGCGCCGATCGGGAACGCATCTCGGTCGGCTCGAGGTCGCGCGGCTTCCCACAGTGCCGGGGCCGCGCCGGCCGCCGCGGTCCGCGCCTGCGCGCGGCCGGTTGTTGTCAGCCTCCTCCGGGCGCGGCTAGAACCGGACGAGGAAAGGATGCCGCCGCCATGCGTTTCGAAACCGCAGCGACACCCGAGGCCGCGATCGACCGGCTCGAACGTCTCTATGAGGATGCCCGGGCCGCGTTGCGCGCCGATCTGCACCGCTTCTTCGAGAGCGGGGAGGCGCCCACGGCCGAGGCGCGCGAGCGCTATCGCTACCCCATGCTGCGTGTGACCTATGAGCCGTCGCGGCTGCCGCAGGCGACGCGCCGCGGCTACGCCAAATTCGCGGCGCCGGGCGTCTATTCGACCACGGTGACCCAGCCGGCCGAGTTCAGGGGCTATCTGCTCGACCAGCTCCGGCCGCTGGTCGCGGATTACGGCGCCACGATCGAGACCGGCGTCAGCCAGCAGGAGATCCCCTATCCCTATGCGCTCGAGGGCGGCGACGAGCTGGGCCGGGGCAAGATCACCGCGGCCGAGCTCGCCCGCCATTTCCCCACGCCGCTGCTGGCCCTGGTCGGCGACGAGGTCGCGGACGGCACCTATGACATCGTCGAGGGCGAGCCGCGCCCGCTCTCGCTCTTCGACGCCGTGCGCGTCGACTATTCGCTGCGCCGGCTGGTGCATTACACCGGCACCGACTGGCGCGCCGTGCAGCCCTGGGTGCTGCTGACCAATTATCATCGCTATGTCGACCAGTTCGTGCGGCTGGGCATCGCCGAGATCGAGGCCGGCACGGCCGAGGCGCTGGTCGCGCCGGGCGGCATCCGCATCGACCGCGACGGCGTCGACGTCTCGGCGGCGGAGCGGGTGATGTCGGCGCCCTGGCACCGCTTCCAGATGCCGGCCTATCACCTGATTCGGAAAAGCGGCGACGGTGTCACCCTGGTCAATATCGGCGTCGGCCCCTCCAACGCCAAGAACATCACCGACCATCTCGCGGTGCTCAGGCCGAATTGCTGGCTGATGGTCGGCCATTGCGGCGGCCTGCGCCAGACGCAGATCATCGGCGATTACGTCCTCGCCCATGCCTATCTCAGGCAGGACCACATCCTCGACGAGCTGGTGCCGCCGGAAATCCCGATCCCGGCGCTGGCCGAGGTCCAGGTCGCGCTGCAGCAGGCCGCTGCCGAGATCACCGGGGAGAAGGGCGACCGGCTGAAGCAGCGCCTGCGCACCGGCACCGTCGTCACCCAGGACGATCGCAACTGGGAACTGCAATGGACCAAGGAGCGGCGGCGCATCAACCTGTCGCGCGCCATCGCGGTCGACATGGAATCCGGCACCATCGCGGCGCAGGGGTACCGGCTGCGCGTGCCCTACGGCACGCTGCTCTGCGTCTCCGACAAGCCGCTGCATGGCGAGATCAAGCTGCCGGGCGCCGCCAACGCCTTCTACGAGCGCGCGGTCGGCGAGCATCTGCGGATCGGGCTGGCGGCGCTGGAGAAGCTCAAGGAAGCCGGCTCCGCCATCCATTCGCGCAAGCTCAGGAGCTTCGACGAGCCGCCTTTCCGGTAGGGCCTGTTGATCTTCTGCGGAGCCGAGCAGTCATCCCGGGCTTGACCCGGGATCCATGCCGGAGCGTGTCCGGATAAGGTTCAGGCATGGATCCCGGATCTTCGCTGCGCTTCGTCCGGGATGACCGGGTTCTTTCCTAAACCTTCGCCAGCGCCTGCTCGAGATCGGCGATCAGGTCGTCCGCGTGCTCCAGCCCGATCGAGAGGCGGATCAGCCCGTCGCTGACGCCCATTGCCGCGCGCACCGCGGGGGTGAAGCGCTGATGCGTCGTCGTCGCGGGATGGACGACCAGGCTCTTGGCGTCGCCGAGATTGTTGGAGATGCGGATCAGCCTGCAGGCGTCGAGCAGGCGATAGGCGCCGTCCTTGCCGCCGGGCACCTCGAAGGCGATCATGGTCGAGGGGCCGCTCATCTGGCGCGCGACGATCGCGGCCTGCGGATGATCGGCGCGGCCGGGGAAGATCACCCGCGTCGGCTTCGCCTGCCCGGCCAGCCAGTCGGCGACCTTGCTGGCGTTCTCCGCCTGCCTGGCGACGCGCAGCGGCAGCGTCTCGAGCGCCTTCAGCATCACCCAGGCGTTGAAGGGCGAGAGGCTCGGCCCGGTCTGGCGCAGGAAGTTCTGGATATCGGCCTCGATCACCGCCTTCGAGCCGAGGATCAGCCCACCGAGGCAGCGCCCCTGGCCGTCGATATGCTTCGTCGCGGAATAGACGACGATGTCGGCGCCGAGCGCGAGCGGCCGCTGGAAGAGCGGCGTGGCGAAGACGTTGTCGACCACGAGCAGGGCGCCGGCCGCCTTCGCCACCGCCGCGACGGCGGCGATGTCGATCACCTCCAGCGTCGGATTGGCCGGGGATTCGAGGAAGAACAGCCTGGTGTTGGGCCGCACGGCCCGGCACCAGGATTCGACATCGGTGCCCTCGACCAGGGTCGAAGCGATGCCGTAGCGCGGCAAATGGTCCTCGATGATGTAGCGACAGGAGCCGAACAGCGCGCTCGCGGCCACGACATGGTCGCCGGCGCGCAGCGGGGCCATCACCGCCGCCGTCACCGCCGCCATGCCGGTCGCGGTGGCGCGGCAGGTCTCGGCGCCCTCGAAGGCCGCCATGCGGCTTTCCAGCATCGCCGTCGTCGGATTGCCGAGCCGGCCGTACTGGAAGCCGGGATCGGTGTTCAGGAAGCGCCCTTCGGCCTGGGCGGCATCGTCATAGACGTGGCCCTGGGTCAGGAACAGGGCTTCCGAGGTCTCGCCGAACTGCGAGCGCATCGTGCCGGCGTGGATCAGGCGCGTTTCGGGATGCAGCTCCGCTGCGGCGTTGTCCGATATCGGCATGGCACGGCCTCGATCCGTTCGTTATAACGGACAAGGCAACTAGCAGCTTCTCTTTCGTTCGTAAAGAAGAACGGAATTTCCTTTTCAGGGAACGCCCGGCGCAGCGATCGTTCCGCCGGCTCCGCCCTGCCGTTCGTCGGGGCGGCCGAGCGGCCTGAGGAAGCCGGTCAGGTCGGCGGTGACATGGTGGACATGGCCGGCCTCGACGGCCGCCTGCTCCCAGCTCTCGCGGAACGGGTCGGGCGTCTTGGGCACGATCAGCACGGTCTGCATGCCGAGCGCGCTCGGCACCAGCAGGTTCTTCTCGATGTCCTCGAACATCGCGGCGCGGGCCGGGTCGACGGCGTGCCTGGCCAGGAAATGCTCGTAGGTCGCGCGTTCGGGCTTGGGCAGGAAGCCGGCCTCCACGATGTCGAAGATGTCCTCGAAATGGTGCAGGATGCCGAGCTTGCCGGCGACGTTCTCGGCATGGCCGCGCGAGCCGTTGGTCAGGATCAGCTTGCGCCCCGGCAGCGCCGCGATGGCCTCGCCCAGCTCCGGGTTGGGGTCGAGCAGCGACAGGTCGATCTGGTGGGCGAAGTCGAGGAAGTCGGCGGGGTCGATGCCGTGCTCCTCCATCAGCCCCTTCAGCGTCGTGCCGTAGCGCTGGTAGTAGTATTTCTGCAGCGCCCGCGAGGAGAGCCCGTCGAGGCCGAACAGCTCGGCGAGGAACAGGGTGATGCGCTCGTCGACCTGCGGCCAGACCCTCGCCTCGTGGGAATAGAGCGTGTTGTCGAGGTCGAAGATCCAGTGTTCGACATGCGCGAAACTCCCGGCGGCCAGGGGCGGGATCGCGGCGGATGTGTCGGCGATGTTTCTCATGGGACTCCGTGATGTGGCGAGCCGGAGTCTGCGCTGCAAGTCCTTCGCCGGGCTTAATCGCCCTGGCTGTCGGCTTTGCCATGCCGGACGCCGTCATCCCGGATCGGCCCCGCTTCGCGGCTAGCCCGGGATGACCATGCGGTCGCGGGAGCGCTCAGCGCCGGATGATGGTGCCGGCGCCGGTGTCGGTGAAGAGCTCGATCAGCGCCGCATGCGGCACCTTGCCGTCGAGGATGACGACGGCCTCGACGCCCTTCTCCAGCGCGTAGATGCAGGTCTCGATCTTCGGGATCATGCCGCCCGAGATCGTGCCGTCGGCGATCAGCCGGCGGCATTCCTCGACCGTCAGCTCCGGGATGAGCTGCCTGTCCTTGTCGAGCACGCCCGGCACGTCGGTCAGCAGCAGCAGGCGCTTGGCGTTGAGCGCGCCGGCGATGGCGCCGGCGAAGGTGTCGGCGTTGACGTTGTAGGTCTGGCCGTCGGCGGCGGCGCAGACCGGCGCCAGCACCGGGATCAGCTCGGCCTTCAGCACGGCGTCGAGCACGGCGGTGTTGACCTGCGCGGGCTCGCCGACGAAGCCGAGGTCGAGCACCTCCTCGATCTTGGAATCGGGGTCGACGACGGTGCGGGTCACCTTGCGCGCGGTGACCATGTTGCCGTCCTTGCCGCAGAGCCCGATGGCGCGCCCGCCCTCGCGGGTGATGTAGCCGACGATCTCCTTGTTGACCGAGCCGGCCAGCACCATCTCGACGACCTCGACGGTCGCCTCGTCGGTGACGCGCAGGCCCTGCTTGAACTCGGACTGGATGCCGAGCTTCTTCAGCATCGCCGCGATCTGCGGCCCGCCGCCATGGCAGACCACCGGCTTCAGCCCGGACTGCTCGAGCAGCACGATATCCTCGGCGAAATCCTCGGCGGTGGCGGCGTCGCCCATGGCGTTGCCGCCATATTTGATCACGATCACCTCCTGGTCGTAGCGCTGCATATGCGGCAGCGCCTGGACGAGCAGGTCGGCGGATTGCGACGGCGTCAGTTGGGGCAGGTCGGTCATGCGGGGCAGGCTCCACGCGGTCGCAGGAACAATGTGCGGCCGCGCTTCTAGCCGAAGATCGGGCGGGACGGAAGGACGCTGGCGCCGCTCAGCCGCGCTTGCCCGGCACGGCGGCGGCGAGCGCGAGCCCGAGCCAGCCGGCCAGCATCAGCCAGCCGCCCGTCGGCGCGGCGCGCGGGAACAGCGCCTCGCCGGCGAAGCCGCGCCGCGACAGGTCCGCCGCGAACAGGGCGGCGCCGAGGATGATCGCCGAGAGCGCGATCCGGGTCAGGAGGTCGTGCAGATGGCCGCCCTTGCGCGCCGCGGTGGCCGCGATGACGAGCGGGGCGTGGAACAGCAGGATCTGCCCGGCCGTCTGGACATTGGCGGTGCCGGTGACATGGGCCGCCGCCGCCAGCAGGGCGACGCCGGCGCAGCCCATCAGCGCGGCGAGGACGAGATGGACGCGGGCGGCGGTCATCGGCGCTTCAGCTCCTCTCGGCCAGGACGCGGGCGATGGCCGCCCGGAGCTCGGGGATGCCGAGGCCCTTCTCGCTCGAGGTCAGCAGCACCTCGGGAAAGGCCGCCGGCCGGCGGCGGATCGCGGCGAGCGTCTTCTCGATCATCGCCGGGCGCTCGGCCTGCTTCAGCGCGTCGCCCTTGGTCAGCACGACCTGATAGGAGACGGCGGCCTTGTCGAGCGTCGCCAGCACGGTCTCGTCGACCTCCTTGATGCCGTGGCGGGCGTCGATCAGCACATAGACGCGCATCAGGTTGGAGCGGCCGCGCAGATAGTCGTGGATCAGCCGGGTCCAGGCCGCGACCTTCTCCTTGCCGACGGCGGCGTAGCCGTAGCCGGGCATGTCGACGACGGTCAGCCGCTCGTCATGGCCGGCCTGCCGGAAGAAGTTGAGCTGCTGGGTGCGCCCCGGCGTATGCGAGGTGCGCGCCAGCGCGTTGCGCCGGGTCAGCGCGTTGATCAGGCTCGACTTGCCGACATTGGAGCGGCCGGCGAAGGCGATCTCCTGCCCGATCATCGGCGGCAGGTCGTCGATCCGGGTCGAGGCCCAGACGAAGTCCCACGGCCCCTCGAAGAGCTTGCGGGCGGTTTCGATCTCGTCGTCGGTGAAGGGGGTGGCGGTCGCGGCGGTCATGGTTTCCTGCCTACACGGCCCGGCGCAGCGCGTCGATGTCGGCGCCCTGGATCGCGGCGACGTGACGCGCGATTCTGCCGGCCTCCCAGTCCCACCAGCGGATCGCCAGCAATTCCGCGACGATCTCGGGGGAAAAGCGCATCTTCACCACCCGCCCCGGATTGCCCGCGACCACGGCATAGGGCGGCACGTCCTTCGTCACCTGCGCCCGCGTGGCGATGATCGCGCCGTCGCCGATCGTCACGCCGGGCATGATCACCGCCTCGCGCCCGATCCAGACATCGTTGCCGATCACCATGTCGCCGCGGCTGTTCGGGCCGGGCCGCTTCAGGCTCTCCGGATCGCCGAGGCCGAACATCTGGAAGGGGAAGGTCGAGAAGCCGCCGAGCGGATGGTTGGCGCCGTTCATGACGAACTGCGCCGCCTGCGCGATCGCGACGAATTTGCCGATGATCAGGCGGTCGCCGATGAAGTCGAAATGATAGCGCACGCAGCGCGCGACGAAATGCTCCGGCCCGCGCGAATCGTCATAGTAGCTGTAGTCGCCGACCGCGATCAGCGGGTGGTCGACGATCGCCTTCAGGAAGGCGGTGCCCTTCCAGCCGGGGATGGGGTGGCGGGTCGTCGGGTCGGGCAGGGGCATCGCAGGCGGTCCGGCTCGGAAAAGCGAAGGGGCGGGAAACCCGCCCCTTGCCGTCACTTCTTGTTGCTGTTGGCGGGCTTCGCCGGGGCGGCGGCCGCCGGGGCCGGCGGCGGGCCCTTGCCGAACATCCGCTTGATGTTGTCGAACAGCTCGATCTTCACCCCGTTCTTCTTCATGATGAAGCCCTGCTGGGTGACCGAGAGCAGGTTGTTCCAGCTCCAGTAGATCACCAGGCCGGCCGGGAACGAGCCGAGCAGGAAGGTGAAGAACACCGGCATCCAAGTGAACATCATCTTCTGCACCGGGTCCGGCGGCTCCGGGTTCATCTTCATCTGGATGAACATCGTGATGCCCATGATGATCGGCCACAGGCCGAGATGCAGCATGGCGGGCGGGGTGAAGGGCAAAAGCCCGAACAGGTTGAACAGATTGGTCGGGTCCGGCGCCGCGAGGTCGTGGATCCAGCCGAAGAACGGCGCGTGCCGCATCTCGATGGTGATGAACAGGATCTTGTAGAGCGCGAAGAACACCGGGATCTGCAGCAGCACCGGCCAGCAGCCGGCGACCGGGTTGATCTTCTGGGTCTTGTACAGCTCCATCAGCGCCTGCTGCTGCTTCATCTTGTCGTCCGCGTAGCGCTCGCGGATCGCCGTCATCTCCGGCTGCAGCGCCTTCATCTTCGCCATCGAGGCGTAGGACTTGTTGGCGAGCGGGAAGAACAGGCCCTTGAGCAGCACCGTGACGATCAGGATCGCGACGCCGAAATTGCCGACATGCTTGTAGATCCAGTCGAGCAGGACGAAGAGCGGCTTGGTGAAGAAATAGAACCAGCCCCAGTCGATCAGCAGGTCGAAGCGGGTGATCTTCTGGCTTTCCTCATAGCCGTTGATCGCCGTGACCTCCTTGGCGCCGGCGAAGAGCCGGGCCTGCGAGGCGGTGCTGGCGCCGGGCGCGACCGTGATGCCCTCGCCGAGGAAATCGGCCTGATAGGTCCGCTCGGAGCCGGTCTGGACCGAGGAGAGGCGGCCTTCATATTTGCGCTGCTGGTCCGGGATGACGGTCGCGGCCCAGTATTTATCGGTGATGCCGACCCAGCCGCCGACCGCATCCTTCCACGACCGGCCGACGGTGCCGGGCGCCAGCGCCGGCTCCTTGTCGAGCTTGTCGTAGGTCCATTCCTGCAGGCCCTGCTCGCCGAGATAGCCGACGAGGCCCTCATGCAGCACGTAGTAGCCGAGCGTGTGCGGCTTGCCCTGGCGGACGACCTGTCCGTAGGGGAACAGGGTCACGGCGGCGGCGCCCTTGTTCTCGACCTCGTCGCGGATCGTGAACAGCGCGTTGTCGTCGACGCCGATGACGCGCTTGAAGGTCAGGCCCTGGCCGTTGTCCCAGGAAAGCGTCACGGGCTTGGCCGGCGTCAGCGTCTGGCTGTCGGCGGTCCAGACCGTGGCGGCGTTGGGGAGCGCGACGGCGCTGCCGGGCGCCGCGACCCAGCCGAAATCCGAATAATAGGCGTTGGGGCCGCCGGCGGGCGAGAGCAGCACGATGATCGGGCTCTTCGGGTCCACCGTCTCGTGATAGGCCTTGAGCGAGACGTCGTCGATGCGGCCGCCGGCGAGCGAGATCGAGCCGGCGATCTTGGGCGTGTCGATCTTGATGCGGGGGCTCGCCGCCAGCGCCTGCTCGCGGGTCGCGGCGGCCGGCGCGGCGGCGGCGCCGGGCACCGTGCCGGGAGCGGCCGAGCCGGCCGGCTGCCCGGGCGGGGAGGCGGCGGGGGCGCCGCCCGTGCCGGCCGGAGCGGGCTGGCCCTGCGTCTGCTGGCTCTGCCGGGCGACCTCCTGCTGCTTGTCCATCTGCGGCTTGGCATAGAAGAACTGCCAGCCGAGCAGGATGACCACGGACAGGACGATCGCCAGAAGCAGATTGCGGTTGTCTTCTTTCATCATGGTCGGAAACGGATCTCGCTCGGGTCCGGCTGGTTCAGGCGGATGAAACAGAAGGAGAAGGCGGCGCGCCGCGCTTCGGGGCCGTCCGGCGTCGGTCGGCCTGCGGCTTGTGAGGCTTTGCCCGCGCGATGGCAACCGAAAGATCGGCGACGAGCCGGTCGAAGGCGGCGACGAGCACCTCGGTCCGCGCGATCACCACGACGTCGCAGGGGCGATCGGCCTGGTCCGCGAGCGCTTTTGCCGCAGCGGCGCGCAGGCGGCGGCGGATGCGGTTGCGCTTCACGGCGTTGCCGGTCTTGCGCGAGGCGGTGAGGCCGAGGCGCAGGCCCCTTGTCTCCTCGCCCTCGCGTTCCTCTTCCGGCGCGGCGTCGCGGACCTGGACGGTGAAGCTGGACGAACGAAAGCGGCGGCCGTGCTCGGCCGCCGCCAGGAATTGCTTGCGTTGCGTCAGACGGGCAAGGCGCATGGCGATTGGCCAGTCTTCCGGAACGGGCGCGCGAGGATCACGCGCCGCTGTCGTCAGGCCGACAGGCGCTTGCGGCCATGCGCGCGACGGGCGGCGATGACCTTGCGGCCACCCTTGGTCGCCATGCGGGCGCGATAGCCGTGGCGGCGCTTGCGAACCAGCTTGCTGGGTTGATAGGTTCTCTTCACGGTCCGTCTCCGGGGCCTTGGCCGGCGCGGCGGCCCCGGCTTTCCTCGGGAAAGCGTGGCCGGTCGAGCCTGTCATGCAATAAGGGTCGGCGCCGCCTCACGGCTGCGCAGGTCGCGGGCTTATGACGGATGGGCGATGCCAAGTCAATGCCGAAGCGGGAGCTGCGGCGGCGCCCCGCGGATTTTTCGAGCCGGCTTGCGCTTCGCCGCGACATCCCCGATATAGCGGGCGGGAGGTTGGCGAGGGACGTCTCACTCGCCAACCGGGTCAGGTCCGGAAGGAAGCAGCCCTAACGAGACCGAACGGGTCTTCGTCCAGCCTCCCACCTGATGCCAGCCGCGTAAATGGCCTGATCGGCCGGCGGCGGCATTGACCCTCGCCTCCCGATTGGCGAAACCAGCTTCATGACCGACACGATCGACGCCGCCACCGCAGACGAGCCGGGCTTCGCCGGCTTCGCGCCCGCGCCGGCTCCCGCCGCCGCGGCGCCGACGCCCTATCGCGTGCTGGCGCGCAAATACCGCCCGGCCCATTTCGGCGACCTGATCGGCCAGGACGCGATGGTCCGCACGCTGACCAACGCCTTCGCGGCCGGCCGCATCCCGCAGGCCTGGATGCTGACCGGCGTCCGCGGCGTCGGCAAGACCACGACCGCCCGCATCCTCGCCCGCGCCCTCAACTACCAGACGGCGGATGGCGGCGGCGCCCCGACCACCGACCTGCGCGAATTCGGCCTTCATTGCCGCGACATCATCGAGGGCCGCCACATCGACGTGATGGAGCTCGACGCCGCCTCGAACAACGGCGTCGAGAACGTCCGCCAGCTCATCGAGGGCATCCAGTACGCGCCGGTCTCCGGCCGCTATAAGGTCTACATCGTCGACGAGGTCCACATGATGTCGACGGCCGCCTTCAACGCGCTGCTGAAGACGCTGGAGGAGCCGCCGGCCCACGCCAAGTTCATCTTCGCGACCACCGAGATCCGCAAGGTGCCGATCACGGTGCTGTCGCGCTGCCAGCGCTTCGACCTGCGCCGCGTCGAATCCGACGTGCTGGTGAACCATCTTTCCGGCATCTGCCGCACCGAGAGCGTCGAGGCCGAGGCCGAGGCGCTCGCGGCGATCGCCCGCGCCGCCGAGGGCTCCGTGCGCGATTCGCTGTCGATCCTCGACCAGGCCATCGCCCATGCTGCGGGCCGGATCACGCTCGACGACATCCGCTCCATGCTCGGCCTCGCCGACCGGGCCCGGGTCATCGACCTGTTCGAGGCGGTGATGAAGGGCGACATCGCTTCGGCGCTGGGCGAGTTGCGCGCGCAATACGATGCCGGCGCCGACCCGGTCGTGGTGCTGAACGACCTCGCCGAGTTCACCCATCTCGTCACCCGCCTCAAGCTCGTGCCCGAGGCTGTGAAGGACGCGACGCTGGCCCAGGCCGAGCGCGTGCGCGGCGGCGATTTCGCCCAGCGCCTGTCGATCCGCGTGCTCGCCCGCACCTGGCAGATGCTGCTCAAGGGCATCAGTGAGGTGAAGCAGGCC
The DNA here is from genome assembly GCA_900466745.1 of Hyphomicrobiales bacterium. Lineage (GTDB taxonomy): Bacteria > Pseudomonadota > Alphaproteobacteria > Rhizobiales > Beijerinckiaceae > Allobosea > Allobosea minatitlanensis. The sequence continues at coordinate 19,110 of UBNE01000023.1, forward strand.
GACCGGCCGGTGATGGCGGCCGAGATGGTGCTGGTGCGCCTCGCCCATGCCGCCGACCTGCCGACGCCGGACGAGGCCCTGAAGATGCTCCGCGACGGCGCGGGCGCCGTTCCCGGCGCGAACGGCCAAGGAAACGGTCATGCCGGCGGTGCGCCGCGCCCGCCTTCCGGCGGCGGCAACACCGCGCTCGCCGCCCGCCCGGTCCTCGCCAGCGCCAATCCGGCGCCCCTCGCCGCGCCGCGCGCCGCGGCAGCGCCGCAGGCGATCGTCGCCTCGATCGAGGATGTGGTGGCGCTCGCCTCGCAGCATCGCGAGATCACCCTGAAGATCGCGTTGGAGCGCGATGTCCGTCCGGTGCGCTTCGAGCCCGGCCGCATCGAGTTCTCGCTGGTCGAGGGCGCCTCGCGCACCCTGGCGCAGGACCTGTCGCGCAAGCTCAAGGAATGGACCGGCCAGACCTGGATGGTCGCGGTCGTCAATGCCGAGGGCGGCGCGACGATGCGCGAGCAGGCCGCCGCCGCCAAGGACCGGCGCGAGAGCGATGCCGCCGCCCATCCGGCCGTCAAGGCGGTGCTGGAACGCTTCCCGGGGGCGCGCATCGTCGATGTCCGCGATCCGCGTGCCGTGGAGGCGGCCGAGAATGCTGCCATGTCGGGGGCCGAAGGCGACTATCTGCCGGATGGCGAGGAACCGCTTTTCGACGATGCCGAGCCGGATTTCGACGGCATCGACTTCTGATACTACACGCTTCTCCGAGGAGGATTTCCCATGCGCGACATGATGGGTCTGATGAAGCAGGCTCAGCAGATGCAGCAGAAGATGGCCGACATGCAGGCCGAGCTCGAGACCGTCGAGGTCGAGGGCAATGCCGGCGGCGGCATGGTCACGGTGACGATGACCGCCAAGGGCGCGCTGAAGGGCGTGAGGATCGACCCCAGCCTGATGGTGCCGGACGAGCGCGAGATCCTCGAGGACCTGATCGTCGCGGCCGCCGCCGATGCCCGCGGCCGCGCCGAGCGCGTCATGCAGGAGCGCATGGCCGAGGTCACCAAGGGCCTGCCGATCCCGCCCGGCATGAAGCTGTTCTGAAAGCATATCCGCACAGGTCATCCCGGGTCTCCCTGCGGTCGCCCGGGATGACACCTTACTTCTTCCGAGAAGCATCATGTCCCGCGCCGTCGCCGGCCCCGAGATCGAACGCCTCATCCAGCTCCTGGCCAAATTGCCCGGGCTCGGGCCGCGCTCGGCCCGGCGCGCCGCGCTGCATCTGGTCAAGAAGCGCGAGCAGCTCCTCGGCCCGCTCGCGGAGGCGATGGCCGTGGCGCGCGAGCGCATCGTCGTCTGCTCGGTCTGTGGCAATGTCGATACCAGCGACCCTTGCGGGCTCTGCACCGATCCGCGCCGCGACGACGGGCTGATCGTCGTCGTCGCCGATATCTCCGATCTCTGGGCGCTGGAACGCTCGGGGGCGGTCTCCGGCCGCTATCACGTGCTCGGCGGCGTGCTCTCGGCGCTGGACGGCATCCGGCCGGAGCATCTTTCGCTCGACGCCCTGGTGGCGCGCGCCTCCGACCCGCAGGTGAAGGAGGTCATCCTGGCGCTCAACGCCACGGTCGACGGCCAGACCACGGCGCATTTCATCACCGATCTCCTGGCGCATCTGCCGGTCAAGGTGACCAGGCTCGCCCATGGCGTGCCGGTCGGCGGCGAGCTCGACTATCTCGACGACGGCACGCTGGCCGCCGCCATCCGCCAGCGCACCGGCTTCTGAGGAAGCGGGCGACGCTTCCCGTCATTGCTTCGCTGCGCTCCTCGCCATGACGGCGCGCGTCGGCTTTCAGAACTTGTAGGCGATGCTGGCGCGGGCGCTGTGCGTGGTCAGTTCCTGCTCGCCGGCCAGGCCCGGGACGATGCCGGAGCCGGTGAAGCGGGCCTTGCCGAAATCGGTGTAGCGGTATTCGACGCCGAGGATCAGATGATCGGTGAAGGCGAAGTCGAGGCCCGCGCCGACATTCCAACCGGTCCGCGCGCTCGTCAGCCTTTCGCCGAGGCCGCTGCCGGGCACGAAGACACGGCGCTCGAACTCGGTGAAGGAGGCGCCGCCGGTCGCGTAGATCATCAGCCGGTCGAAGGCGAGGCCGATGCGCGCGCGCGCCGAACCCTGCCAGTCCTGATCGAGGCGGGCAGCGAGGCCGACGCCGTCGAGGCGGCGGCGGCCGTCGATCGCCTCGATATCGCCCTCGAGCCCGAGCACGACGCCGCCGAACTGGTAGTTGAAGCCGGCATGGGCGCCGCCGAAAGCGGCATCGGCGTCGCCGCGCAGGTCCTGCGGCGCGAGCGGACCGCCGGGCGCGCCGAGGCTGAGGCGGCCGCTGCCCCAGCCATAGCCGCCCTGCACGCCGGCATAGATTCCGGTCCAGGAATAGAGCGCCGGCAGCTCCGGCGCCGGCGGCAGCGCGACGCCGTGCGGATCGGCCGCCGCGGCCAGGCCCGGCAGCAGGATCGCGAGGCTCGTCAGGCCGGCTTTGAGCAGATTCGTCATCGGATGTCCGTCGGATCGCCGCGCCGGCCGTCGCGGCGGCGCGGCCCGATAACGAAGCATTAAGGTTAACAATCGGCTAAGCCGGGGATGCGGCGGGGCGGTTCGGGAACCATTGCGGTCCGGGCCTGTTGCCCGCAAGCTGGGCCCGGAGCGGGGTCACGCCGGCCGGCCCGCGGAATGGAGATCGAATCCCGAGATGGCGTTCTTGAAGCGGATGACCGGCGCGGCAGGCCTAGGCGTTGCGCTCGGCTATCTCTCGGGGGTGGTGTCGGGCCGGCTCGGCCGGCGCGAGCGGGAGGCCGCGCGCGGCCGGATGGCGCGGACGCCGCTGCAGATGACCTGGCTCGGCTGGAAGGACGTGCTGCTGCGCTTCGCCGGCAATGTCGTCGACAACCGCCTGACCTCGCTGGCCGGCGCCGTCGCCTTCTTCACCTTGCTCTCGCTGGTGCCGGCGCTTTCCCTGCTGGTCACGATCTACCGCTATTTCACCGACCCGGCGACGATCGCGGGCCAGCTCGACGCGGTGACCACGGTGTTCCCCGAGGCGGCGCGCGAGCTCATCCACGAGCAGGCGCTGCGCCTGTCGGGCAATTCCGGCGTCACGCTCTCGCTGACCTTCGTGATCAGCTTCCTCGTCGCCACCTGGTCGGCCAACGCCGCGGTGAAGGCGATCTTCGACGCGCTCAACATCATCTACCGCGAGCAGGAGAAGCGCAGCTTCCTCAGGCTCAACGCGATCTCGCTCTTCACCACGGTGAGCGGCATCGTCCTGCTCGCGCTGGTGCTGGTCATCATCGCGAGCCTGCCGGTGGTGACCGCGCTCTTCCCGTTCCATTCCGAGCTGGAGCGGTTGATCCGGCTGGTGCGCTGGCCGATCTTCCTCGTCGTCGCGACGCTGTCCATCGCCTGCCTCTACTGGATCGGCCCGAGCCGCGAGCGCATGCGCTTCGTCTGGGTGATGCCCGGCGCCGTCGCCGCCGCGCTGCTCTGGGCGGCGGCATCCTATGCCTTCTCCTGGTATGTCAGCACGCTCGGCAATTACACGGCCGCCTATGGCTCGCTCGCGACCGTCGTGGTCTTCATGACCTGGCTCTGGCTCTCGGCGACGATCGTGCTGGCGGGCGCCGAGCTCAACGCCGAGCTGGAGCACCAGACGGCGCACGACACCACCACCGGCCGGCCGAAGCCGCTCGGCGCGCGCGGCGCTGCGCTGGCGGATCGGGTCGGGCCGCCGCGGGCCGGCTGAACGATGCTCGATCCCGAGACCACACGCCATGACGATTTGCGCAGCGGCGCCGGCCCGTGGCGCCCGGGCCTGCAGCGTCCGCGGGGCCGCGCGCTCGAACGCGACACGCGTTGCGACGTCGCCATCGTCGGTGCCGGCATCACCGGCGCTTTCCTCGCCGAGCATCTGACGGCGCTCGGCCTCGAGGTGGTGGTGATCGACCGCGAGCGCGAAGGCTTCGGCAGCACGGCGGCCTCGACGGCGATGCTGCAATGGGAGATCGACCTGTCCCTGCGCGAGCTCGCGGCGCTCTATGGCTTCGAGCGGGCGGCCGAGATCTACCGGCTGAGCTTCCGGGCCGTCGAGGGGCTGAGCGCCCTGGTCGGGGACCTGGCCGTGCCCTGCAGCTTCGTCAGGCGGGACACGGTCTATCTGGCGGCAGGCGAGGTCGGCCCTCGCGAACTGCTCGACGAAGCCGGTCTGCGCGCGAAGGCGGGGCTGCCAGGACAGTGGGTCGAGCATGCCGCGCTCATGGCCGCCTTCGGCTTCGATCGGGCCGCCGCGATCGTCTCGCCCGGCTCGGCCGAGGCCGACCCGCTCTGCCTCTGCCATGGTTTGCTCGCGGCGGCGGCCCGGCGCGGCGCCCGGCTGATCCGGGACGAGGCCGTCGCTTTCGACGATGCCGGGAGGTCGGCGGCCGTCTCGCTGTCCGGCGGTGCCACCGTCGAGGCCGCCCATATCGTGCTCGCGACCGGGTACGTCATGCCGGACTGCATCGACGACGATCTGCACAGCACCTCGTCGAGCTGGGCGATCGCGACGGTGCCGCAGCCGCCGCAGGCGCTCTGGCCGGGCGCAGCGCTGGTTTGGGAGGCTTCCCGGGATTATTGCTACTGCCGCACGACGCCGGAGGGGCGGATCGTCTTCGGCGGGGAGGACGAGAATTTCGCCGATCCCGATCGGCGCGAGAGGCTCGATCCGGCCAAGACCGAGGCGCTGCGCGCCCGGCTTCGCGCGCTGCGCCCCGGAGCCCGGCTCGAACTCGACCGTGCCTGGTCCGGCGCTTTCGGACAGACCGCGGACGGCTTGCCCCTGATCGGCCGCGTGCCCGGCCGGCCGCGCCTGCTCGCCGCCTATGGCTATGGCGGCAACGGCATCACCTTCAGCTTCCTGGCCTCCCGGCTGCTCGGCGGATTGCTGCGTGGCGGCGAGGAGCGCTGGTTTCGCCATTTCGCCATCGACCGTCCGCGTCCGGCCTGACGGTGCTGGCGAGAGGTCGTTGGAATTGCAGCGCTGCAATCTCGCCCTTGCCGCGCGCGGAGGCGACAAGCCGCCGCCGAAACGCCATCTTCCTGTCCGGACGCCGCGGCGTCCTGAAAGGACATCATGATGACCCTGGTTCGGGACGAGGCGAAGAGCGTGCGGCTGGAAGCCCATGACGCGCCCTATCACATCGGCGCGGTGACCTTGCGGGCGCGCGACCTGCCGAGGCTCACGGCCTATTATCGCGACGCCATCGGGCTGAAGCTCCTGCGGGAAGCGCCGGGCCTGGCGGAGCTGGGTGCCGGCGGGGCCGTGCTGGTGCGCCTCGTCGCCGGCGCGGCGGCTCCGCCATCGGCGGCGGGCCTGTTCCATCTCGCCCTGCTGCTGCCGTCGCGGCGCGATCTCGCCGATTGGCTGCGCCATGCGGCCGAAGCCGGCCTCCGGCTCGAGGGCGCTTCCGACCACCTCGTCAGCGAGGCGCTCTATCTCTCGGACCCCGAGGGCAACGGCATCGAGATCTATCGCGACCGCCCGCGCGCCGAATGGCCGCACCGCCCGGACGGCGGCATCGCCATGGCGACGGAACGTCTCGATCTCGATCGGCTGCTCGCCGATTCCGCGCCCGGCGCCTATGCCGGCATGCCGGAGGGCACCGGCATGGGCCATATCCATCTGCGCGTCGGCGACACGGCCGCGGCCGAGGCCTTCTATCGCGACCTCCTCGGCTTCGACCTGATGGTGCGCTATCCGGGCGCGAGCTTCCTCGCCAGCGGCGGCTACCATCACCATATCGCCGGCAATGTCTGGGGCAGCCGCGGCGCCGGCCCGCGCGCCGCGGGCGAGGCCGGGCTCGACAGCTTCGAGGTCGTCGCGCGCGACGCCTCCGATTTCGCGGCGATGCGTGCACGCATCCTGGCGGCCGGCGGCGAAGAGATCGACGGCGCGCCGACCATCATCGATCCCTGGAGAAACCGGCTGGTTCTGGTCGGCTGAGCCGCTCAGCGCGTCAACAGATGCGAGCGGCGCGTGCCGCCCTCGTCGGGCGCAAAGCCGTTCGCCTCCCAGAACGCGGCGGCGCGGGGGTCGGCGGCCCGCAGGGACAGCCTCGGCGCCAGCGCCAGCCCCTGCTGGATCAGGGCGGCGGCGAGACCCCGCCCGACGCCGGTGCGGCGATGCGGCGGCCGGACATAGACATGCCGGATACGCAGCAGATCGGGTTCGGGGTCGTAAGGGTCGGGCGTCAGTGCGCCGATGCCGGCGAGCGCGCCCTGATGAAAGGCGGCGAAGGTGGTGAAGCGCTCGTCCGCGCCGTCATAGCGGCCCGCCAGCCATTCCTCGCGCAGCCCCTCGATGAAGCGGTAGCTTTCCGCGCCGGCCTCCCGGCGCAGGGCCTCGAAGTCGTCCGGCAGGCTCTCGGCCAGCCGGACGATCTGGATCGCGGCTTCGCTCACAGACCCTCGAACAGAGCGCTGGAGATGTAGCGCTCGGCGAAGGAGGGGATGATGACCACGATGGTCTTGCCGGTATTCTCCGGCCGGGCCCCGACTTCCAGCGCCGCGGCGACCGCCGCGCCCGAGGAGATGCCGGCCGGGATGCCTTCGCTTTTGGCCAGCGCGCGCGCCGTCTCGAAGGCGGTCTGGTTGCCGACGGTGACGACCTCGTCGATCACCGAGCGGTCGAGCACGCCGGGCACGAAGCCGGCGCCGATGCCCTGGATCTTGTGCGGGCCGGGCTGGCCGCCGGAGAGGACCGGGGAATCCTCCGGCTCGACCGCGACCATCTTCACGCCCGGCTTGCGCGCCTTCAGCACCTGGCCGATGCCGGTGATGGTGCCGCCGGTGCCGACGCCGGAGATGACGATGTCGACCTGGCCGGCCGTGTCGTTCCAGATCTCCTCGGCCGTCGTCTTGCGATGGATCTCGGGATTGTGCGGGTTCTCGAACTGCTGCGGGATGATCGCGCCCGGGATCTCGTTCTTGAGCTCCTCGGCCCGGGTGACGGCGCCGCGCATGCCGCCGGGGCCGGGGGTCAGCACCAGCTCGGCGCCGAGCAAGGCGAGCATCTTGCGCCGCTCCAGCGACATCGTCTCGGGCATGACCAGGATCAGGCGATAGCCGCGCGCGGCCGCGACGAAGGCGAGCGCGATGCCGGTGTTGCCCGAGGTCGGTTCGATCAGCGTGCCGCCCGGCTTGAGCGCGCCGGACGCCTCCAGCGCGTCGATCATGTTGACGCCGATGCGGTCCTTCACGCTCGAGATCGGGTTGAAGAATTCGAGCTTGGCCAGGATCGTCGCATTGACGCCGCGATCGGCCGGCAGCCGGTTGAGCTTGACCAGCGGGGTGTCGCCGATGGTGTCGGTGATGGAATTATAGATCCGGCCGCGCCCCGGGGCCTTGGCGGGGGTCGTTGCGGATTTCTGCGCTGCTTCAGCCATGGGGAACTCCTTGGAACGGGCCTGTTTCCGGTGAAGCTAGCGTAATTCACGCCAGTTGTCGAAGAAAGAGATAAATTACATCTTTATATTGTGAAATCTGGATTGGAACCCGCGCCGCCCGCCGCGGCCCGGGCGATGGCGCGCCGGCAGAGCTCCTCCACGGTGATCCCGTCGAGCGAGGCCAGGAAGGCGGTCGAGGCGGTTTCGACCTCGGGCGCGATCACATGGTCGATCAGCGGCGAATGCGGCATCGGCCCGAGCGCGTCCTCGCCGCCGTCCTGCATCGCGGCGCGGACGATGTCGGCGGCGGTGATGCGGCGGCGCTCGCGCGCCAGCTCGTAGCCGCCGCGCGGGCCGCGCACCCCCTTGAGGATGCCGGCGCGCACCAGCGCCTGCAGCAGCGTCTCGAGATGGCGCGGCGGCAGGGCGTGGCGCGCGGCGAGGAGCTTGGCCGCCACCGGCTGCGGCCGGGCGTGCAGCGCGATGTCGACCACGGCCGCGATGGCGAGCAGGCTGCGCCTTGAGAGCAGCATCATGGCTTGCCTCCGCCGCCGGCAATGCCGGTCGAGCCGAAGCCGCCCGTTCCGCGCGCGGTTTCGTCGAGGGCGGCCGTCTCGACGAGCACCGCATGCGTCACCGGCGCGATCACGAGCTGGGCGATGCGGTCGCCATGGCGGATCGGGAAGGGCTCGCGGCCATGGTTGATCAGCGGCACCTTGACCTCGCCGCGATAGTCGCTGTCGACCGTACCCGGCGCGTTGAGCACGGTGACGCCGTGCTTCACCGCCAGTCCCGAGCGGGGCCGGACCTGCCCCTCGAAGCCTTCCGGCAACTGCATGGCAAGTCCGGTGGGGACGAGCACGCGCTCGCCCGGTCCAAGCGTGAGCGGCGTTTCGATCGCCGCGCGCAGGTCGAGCCCCGCCGCCCCGGCGGTCTCATAGGCGGGCAGCGGCAGATCGGCGCCATGGGGCAGGCGCTTGAGCGCGACGGTCACCATCGCTCACTCCGCCTTGCCGGCGATCTGCCGCGCCAGATGCGCGACGAGGCGGCTCGCGACCTCCTCCTTCGGCAGGGTCGGCCAGGTCTCGACCCCATCCGGCGTGACGAGATGCACGGTATTGGCGTCGCCGCCCATCACGCCGGTGCCGCCGACATCGTTGGCGACGATCAGGTCGCAGCCCTTCCGGGCGAGCTTGGCCCTGGCGTAGTCGATCACGTTCTGCGTCTCGGCCGCGAAGCCGACGACGAAGCCCGGCCGCCCGCCGGTGCGCTGCGCCACCGTGGCGAGGATGTCGGGGTTCTCCACCAGGGAGAGCGGCCGCAACGCGCCGCCATCCTTCTTCATCTTCTCCGGCGCCGCATCGGCGACGCGCCAGTCGGCGACGGCCGCCGCGAAGATGGCGAGGTCGGCGGGCAGGGCGGCCTCCACCGCCGCCAGCATCTCGCGGGCCGATTCGACATGGACCGTCTCGACGCCGGCCGGGTCGGGCAGGCTCACCGGCCCGCTGACCAGCGTCACCCGGGCGCCGGCCGCTGCGGCCGCCGCGGCGATGGCGTGGCCCTGCTTGCCCGAGGAGCGGTTGGCGATGTAGCGCACCGGGTCGATCGGCTCATGCGTCGGCCCCGAGGTGATCAGGACATGCCTGCCGGCCAGCGCCCCCCCGGCTGCGGCATGGTTGCCGCCCGGCAGCCGGCCGAGGAAGCCGATGGCGCGCTGCCCCCCGGGCTTGTCTCCGGCGAGCGCGAGTTCGATCGCGGCGAGGATTTCCGGGGGCTCGGCCATGCGGCCCGGCCCGTTCTCGCCGCGTTCGGCCATGGCGCCGCTGTTGGGGCCGACGACGAGGATGCCGTCCCTTTCGAGCTGCGCCATGTTCCGGCGCGTCGCGGGATGCTGCCACATGCGCGGATTCATCGCCGGCGCGATCAGCACGCGCTTGTCGGTGGCGAGCAGCGCCGTCGAGGCGAGGTCGTCGGCATGGCCGTTCGCCATCTTGGCGATGAGATCGGCGGTCGCCGGCGCCACCACGACGAGGTCGGTCGAGCGCGAGAGCTGGATATGGCCAATATCGGCCTCGTCCGTCAGCGAGAACAGATCGGTGAAGCAGCGCTCCCCGGCCAGCGAGGAGACGGCGAGCGGCGTCACGAACTGCTCGCCGGCCCTGGTCAGGATGCAGCGCGCGGCGATGCCGCGATCCTTCAGCCGGCGGATGACTTCGAGCACCTTGTAGGCGGCGATGCCGCCGCCGATGATCAGGAGGACGGAGCGGGAAGCGGACAAGGCGGCTCCTTGGGCGAGGCGTCGTGTTGCCGTTTCCTAGCATCCGCGGCGGCGGCCTGTCATGCGCCGTTGGCAGCCTCGCAGCCGTCGGGCCGAAGGTCGGGCCCGGTGGGTCGCCCGGGATGACACGCGCCCCTTTTCTCATTCGAGAATCGCGTGGAATTCCGGGCCGCGTCCTGTCCCTCTTCCATTCAGTTCCGCGGCAGCTCCGGCACCTTGTAGGCCGTCGTCGCCTTGATCCGCTCCATGGCGAAGCGGGAGGTCACGTTCTTGAGCGGGATCGTCTCGATCAGCTTCTTGTAGAAGCCGTCATAGGCGGCCATGTCGGCGACCACGACGCGCAGCATGTAGTCGACGTCGCCGGCCATCCGGTAGAACTCCATCACCTCCGGCATGGCCGCCACCGTCTGCGCGAACTTGTCGAGCCAGGGGCCGGAATGGTCGGCCGTCTCGATCTGCACGAAGACGGTGAGGCCGAGCCCGATCTTCTCCGGCGAGACCAGCGCGACGCGCTTCAGGATCACGCCCGCCTGCTCGAGCTTCTGGATACGCTTCCAGCACGGGGTCTGCGACAGCCCGACGCGATCGGCCAGATCCGCGATCGAGATGTTGGAGTCGGCCTGCAGCACCGTGAGAATCTTGCGGTCGATGGCGTCCATTCTCTGAAATCCGTCGGAGAGAGAAATTTGCTTCAAGAAATCGCGCAAAAAGAGAAAATATATCTTTTTAGCAGCGATCTATTGCATCCATGTAGAAAATCCTTTTCTCCATCTGTCAATGGCTGCCTGTTCGGCGCCGTTTCGAGAGAGGATTTGAGCGATGGACCGCCGCCAGTTTCTGATTGCGGGTGCGACCCTTGCGGCGGCGACCCCGTTCGCCGGCGCGGCCCGCGCCCAGTCCGCCGTCACGGCGCGGGTGGGCTACATCCCGATCGTCGGCACCGCGCCGTTCTTCGTCGCCAATGGCGAGGGCTGGCTGAAGCAGGGCGGCATCGAGACGGCGATCACCGTCTTCGAGTCGGGTCCGAACATGATCCAGGCGCTGGCCTCGGGCACGATCGACATCTATGTCGCCGGCGTCGCTCCGCTCGCCGTCGCCCGCTCGCGCGGCGTCGACATCCGCGTCGTCGCCTCGACGGCGGTGGGCGAGAACGTGGTCGTCACCGCGCCGGCCCTGACCAGGTTCTTCACCGAGGGCGTCGCCCCCGCCGCGGCCTTCAAGGCCTTCCGCGCCGCGACCGGCAAGCCGGCTCGGCTCGCCACCCAGCCGCCGGGCTCCGTGCCCGACACCGTGCTGGAATACTGGCTCTGGGAGGTCGCCAAGGTCGACAAGGCCGATGTCGCGATCGTGCCGATGGGCATCGACGCGACGCAGCAGGCGATCCTGGCCGGCGCGGTCGATGGCGGCACCGTGCGCGAGCCGGCTTTGACCATCCTCCAGAGCCGCAATCCACAGATCAAGCTGGTCGCCGGCGGCGAGGAGGTGTTTCCGGGCCAGCCCGGCACGGTGGTCGCGGTCTCCGGCACCTTCGCCAGCAAGAATCCCGAGGCCGTGCAGACGGTCGTCAGCGGCCTGGTTAAGGCTGCGGCGCTGATCAAGGCCGACCCCGACAAGGCCGCGCCCCATGTCGCCGCCGCGCTCGGCAAGGGCATCGTCGACCCCGAACTGATCCGCAAGGCGCTGGTCTCCCCGGCCAGCCGCTTCGAGATCGACCCGCGCAAGATCATCGAGCCGGCCCGCGCCATGCAGGCCTATCAGGTCAAGCTCGGCTCGCTCGACAAGGAGGCGCCTTTCGACGGGCTGTTCGAGACGCAGTATTACGAGCGGGCGATCAAGGCGGGCGGCTGATCTAACCCTCTTGGAACTACCGGGAGAGAAACGCGCGTCATCCCGAACGGAGCGAAGCGGAGACCCGGGATCCATGCCGGAGCGTGTCCGGTAAGGGCTCCGGCATGGATTCCGGGTCTCCCTTCGGTCGCCCGGGATGACCGTGTTCTTGCGAGCCGAGGACTGAGCGATTTGACGTTGTCTTCATTGCGGGCGCCGGCCCTTGCCTTGCTCGGCCTCGCCGCCTTCCTGCTGATCTGGGAGGCGGTGCCCTCTTTCGGCTGGGTCAACCCCGCCTTCCTGCCGCCGCCGAGCGCCCTGCCGAAGGCCTTCATGCGCGAGCTTTCCTCGGGCGCATGGTTCGCCGCGATCCTGGGATCGCTCTGGCATTATTTCGTCGGCCTCTTCGTCGGCGCGGGCCTCGGCGTCGCGCTCGGCGTCCTGATCGGCATGTCGCGGATCGCCGAGGAGGCGACGGCCTGGGTCGTGCGCGTGCTCAGGCCGGTGCCGGGCCTCGCCTGGGTGCCCTTCGCCATCATCTGGTTCGGCGTCACGCCCGGCGCGGCGGTCTTCATCATCGCGGTCGGCGTGTTCTGGATCAGCTTCTTCGCGGCGCAGGGCGCGATCCGCGGCGTCGACCGCGACCTCGTCGAGGTGGCGGACGCCTTCGGCTTCCGCTCGCCCTGGCAGCGGCTGTTCAAGATCCTGCTGCCGGCGGCGATGCCGGGCATCCTCGTCGGCTTCCGCACGGCGCTGGGACAGGCCTGGATGGCGGTGGTCGCGGCCGAGATCTTCGGCGTCGCCGGCGTGGGCCAGCGCATGATGCAGGCGTCGAGCCTGCTCGCGACCGACATCGTCGTGGTCTACATGCTGACCATGGCGGCGCTCTACGGCCTGCTCGACACCGGTTTCGTCGCCTTCCAGAGATGGGTGCTGCGTTGGAAAGCGTGATCGACATCAAGGGCCTGTCGCTGACCTTCACCCGCGATGGCGAGGAGACGCAGGTGCTGCGCAAGCTCGACCTCGAGGTCGGGCGCGGCGAATTCCTCGCCATCGTCGGCCCCTCCGGCGTCGGCAAATCGACCTTGCTGCGCGTCATCGCGGGACTGGCCAGGCCGAGCGGCGGCGAGGTCGTCATCCATGCAAAGGACACCACGCGCCGCCCCGTCGCGCTGGTCTTCCAGGATTCGCGGCTCCTGCCCTGGCGCAAGGTGATCGCCAATGTCGGCTTCGGCCTCGAAGGCCGTGCCTCGCGTAGCGAGCGGTTGAAGAAGGCGCAGGCGATGCTCGACCTCGTCGGCCTGGGCGGGCTGGCGCAGCGCTGGCCGCATCAGCTTTCCGGCGGCCAGCGCCAGCGCGTCTCGCTGGCGCGGGCGCTCGCGGTCGATCCCGAGATCCTGCTGATGGACGAGCCCTTCTCGGCGCTCGACGCGCTCACCCGCGAAAACCTGCAGGATGAATTGATCCGCGTCTGGCAGCGCACCGGCAAGACCGTGATCTTCGTCACCCACGACATCGACGAGGCCGCCTATCTCGCCGACCGGGTCGTGATCCTCTCGGGCGCGCCGGGCCAGATCATCGCCGAGCACCGCATCGACGCGGCCCGTCCGCGCCAGCGCGGCGCGGCTGCCGAGGCCGCGATCGTCCGCGCCGTCCGGCAGGGTCTTGGCGCCGACATCGTCTCGGACGGCGCGGCGATCTGAGGCCGCGCGGTTCCGCCTCACCGGCTTGTCATTGGCATCCGGCCGCCGTTTGAGGCATCTGGCAGCCATGATCAGGCATGCGAGCGAAACGATGATGCGTCAACGCGACCGGCGCGAGGGCCGAAAGACCGGCGCTGCAAGGCGGCTTCTGGGCGGTGCGCTGCTGGCCCTGGGGCTGGCGCTGCCCGGCGTCGCCCTCGCCGCCGAATCGGCGCCCGTCACCTCGCCGCGGGTCACCGCGACCCTGCTCTCCGGCCGCGACACGGTCGCTCCCGGCGAGCGCTTCCATGTCGCCCTCGTCCAGAAGCTCGCGCCGCACTGGCACACCTACTGGCTGAACCCCGGCGATTCGGGCGAGCCGACCCAGATCCACTGGACGCTGCCGGAAGGCGCGAAGGCCGGCGAGATCGCCTGGCCCGCGCCGCGCGCGATCCGCGTCGATCCGCTGGTGAATTTCGGCTTCGAGGGGCAGGTCCTGCTGCCGGTCGAGATCGCCGTGCCGGCCGATGCGAAGCCGGGCGAGACCTTCTCGCTCAAGGCCGAGGCGACCTGGCTGGTCTGCGAGAAGATCTGCATCCCCGAGGACGGCACCTTCACGCTCGACCTGCCCGTCGGTCCGGCCGGCGTGACCGACGAAGCGGCGCAGCAGCGCATCGACGCGGCGCTCGCCGCCCTGCCGAAGCCGGCGGGTTTCCGCGGCAGGCTCGCGGCCGATGGCGACAGGCTCGCGCTCGCGCTGCCCGGGCTGCCGGCGGGTTCGACAGATTTGCGCTTCTTCCCCGTCTCCGACACCTTGATCGAGCACGCCGCCGATCAGCCCGCAAAGCCTGGCGATGGGCCAGGTGTGATTCTGACCCGCTCCAGCGCCTTCAAGCTCGATCAGCCCGAAATCTCCGGCGTCCTGACCTTCCGGGAGGGCGGCGAGATGCGCGCGCTGACATTGGTCGCGGATGCCGATCCGGCGCTGGTCGGCAAGGCCGCGGAGGCGGGCGCGCCTGCCGCCTCTCCGCCGGCTGCGCGGATCCCGGTTCCGGCGGAAGGCGCCGATCTCACCTTGCTCGCCGCGCTGGCCTTCGCCTTCGCCGGCGGGCTGATCCTCAACCTGATGCCCTGCGTGCTGCCGGTGCTGTTCATCAAGGCGCTCGGCTTCGCGCAGACGGCGCATCGCAGCCGGGCCGAGACGCGCGAGCAGGGCTTGCTCTTCCTCTGCGGCGTGCTGCTGACCTTCCTCGTGCTGGCCGGCGCGGTGATCGCGCTCGGAGCCCTCGGCAGCAGCGTCGGCTGGGGCTTCCAGTTGCAGTCGCCGCCGCTCGTCATCGCGCTCGCCGTGGTGATGGTGCTGATCGGGCTCAACCTGATCGGCGCCTTCGAGATTGGCGGCGCGGTGGTCGGCGTCGGCGACGGGCTCGCCAGCCGGGGCGGGCGCCTCGGCGCCTTCATGACCGGCGTGCTCGCCGTCATCGTCGCCACCCCCTGCACCGCGCCCTTCATGGGCGCGGCGATGGGCTATGCGGTGACGCAACCGCCGGCGGTCGCGCTCTCCGTCTTCATGGCGCTGGCGCTCGGCTTCGCCTTGCCGGTGGTGGCGCTCTCCTTCGCGCCGGGCCTGCTGCGGCTGCTGCCGAAGCCGGGGCGCTGGATGCTGGTGCTCAAGCAGGCCTTCGCCTTCCCGATGTTCGCGACCGCGATCTGGCTGATCTGGGTCGCCTCGGTGCAGACCGGGCCGCAGGGCGTGCTGGCGGCGCTGGTCGCGGTGCTCGCGGCGGGCTTCGTGGTCTGGCTCGTCGGCGTCACGCGGGGCGGCCTCGCACGCCGGGCCTTCGGCACGGTGCTGGCGGCGCTGGTCGCGCTCGGCGCCGGCTGGTTCACGGTCGAGAACGCCGTGCCGGGCGCCGATACGCAGGCGCGCGCCGGCGACGTCCAGCCCTGGAGCCCTGAGCGCGTCGCGGCCCTGCAGGCCGAGGGCAAGCCGGTCTTCGTCAACTTCACCGCCGCCTGGTGCATCACCTGCCTCGCCAATGAGCGCGTCGCGCTCTCGCGGCAGGAGGTGAAGGAGGCCTTCGCGGAGCTCGGCGTCGGCTACCTCAAGGCCGACTGGACCAATCGCGATCAGCGCATCGCACAGGCATTGGCCGAGCAGGGCCGCGCCGGCGTGCCGCTCTATCTGTTCTATCCGGGCCGCAGGGACGGGCAGGCCGAGATCCTGCCGCAGCTCCTGACCCCGGACATGGTGATCGCGGCCGCCCGGCGCGCGGCGGGCCGGGATGCGAAGACAGCGGCCAACGCGCCGTAACGCTCACCAGGGAGACAGACATGGAAAGCCTGACCAGACAGACTTTCATCGCCGGCCTCGCATGGGCCGGCCTCTCGCTCACCACCGTCGCGGCATTCGCCGAAAGCGCGGCCCATGTCGGCCAGCCGGCGCCGGCCTTCCAGGCGGTCGATGCCGACGGCAGGACCCGCAGCCTCTCGGAGTTCGCGGGCAAGACGGTTATCCTCGAATGGACCAATCACGAATGCCCCTATGTGCGGAAGCACTACAACAGCGCCACCATGCAGACCTTGCAGAAGGACATGGCGAAGGACGGCATCGTCTGGCTCTCGGTGATCTCCTCGCCGCCGGGCGAGCAGGGCTATGTCGAAGGCCTGAAGGCCAAGGAACTGACGGTGCAGCGCGACGCCGCGCCGGCCGGCATCCTGCTCGATCCCAACAGCAAGGTGGCGCGCGCCTATGGCGCCCAGACCACGCCGCACATGTACATCATCGATCCCAAGGGCACGCTCGCCTATATGGGCGCGATCGACGACAAGCCCTCCGCCAGCCCCTCCAGCCTCAATGGCGCCAAGAGCTATATCCGCCAGGCCGTCGCCGAGATGAAGGCAGGCAAGCCGGTCTCGGAGGCCAGCACGAAATCCTATGGCTGCGCCGTGAAATACGCCCCGCAGAGCTGAGTGTCGCTGCCTCTCGAACGCAAAAGGCCGGGCAAATGCCCGGCCTCTTTCATGTGAGGCGGACCCAGCTTACTGCGAACGCGGCCCGAGATCGCGCGGCGCTGCATTGACCGTGACGATCTGCCCGTTGCGCAGCTCGAGCACCGCGAGCCCGCGCTCGACCTGCCCGTCGGGCCGGAAGCGGAAGACGCCGTCGGCCCCGGCGAAGCCCGAGGCATTGGTCAGCACCGCTTCCGAGAAGCGCTGCGAGCCCTGCGTGCGCGCCAGCGCGGCGGCGAGCGAGACGGCGTCGTAGGCGAGCGTGGCGGTGCGGGTCGGGGCGCTGTTGAAGCGTTGCTGATAGCGGCCGGCGAAGGCGTTGAAGCCGGCGGTGTCGGGGGAGGCGAACCAGCCGCCCTGGATCGCCTGCACCTGCGCGATGCCGCTGTCGTTCCAGACGCCGGTGCCGAGCGGCTTGACCTTGCGCGGGTCGAAGCCGGCCTGCTGCAAGGCCTGGCCGAGCGCCGGCATGGCGTCCGCCGCGGCGGGAACGAACAGCGCATCCGCCTGCTGCAGCGAGGGCATCAGGCGCTGGACGGCGCTGCGCATCCCGGCCGGATCGGAGCCGAAGCGCTCGATCGCCGCGACGCGGGCGCCGCGCGCCGCCACCGCCTGCTGGAAGGCGGCCTCGACGACCTTGCCATAGGCGGTGTCCGGCACCAGCGCGGCGAAGGATCTGCGGCCCTGCTGCGAGGCATAGGCGATGACGCGGTTGACGTCGTTCTCCGGCGGGAAGGAGAGCAGGTAGACGCCGCGCGAGGCGACGTTGGAATCGCTGGAGAAGGCGATCACGGGCCGGTTGGCGGCGCGCGCCACCTGCCCGGCCGCCTGCACCGAGGGCGCGAAGAGCGGCCCGATGATCAGCTCGGCGCCTTCCGACAGAGCCTGCTGCGTCGCGGCCCGCGCGCCTTCCGCCGTGCCGCGGTCGTCCTTGACCAGCAGCGTCAGGTCCGCATTGGGGAATTCGGCCAGCGCCATGGCGGCGGCGTTCTTCAGCGAGTTGCCGACCACGCCGCCCTGGCCCTCGGCGCTGAGGGGCAGGACGAGGCCGACCTTGACCTTGCCGGTGCCGATGGTTTCCCCGCTGGGCGCGGCCGGCTCCGCCGGGGTCGCGCCCTCGAAGCCGGGCAGGCCCGAGGTGCCGCCGCCGCAGCTCGCGAGCAGCAGGCCGAGCGAGACGGCGAGTGCGCCCGCCTTGAACCGCAGAACCGGTGCGAAGTGCCGATGGTGCAACACGGGCGATCTCCAGTCGTGACCGGGCCGGCGACGCCTTGCCCGGCGATACAGTCCCCCCGCGGGACTCTCGTGCCAGTGCGCCATGCTATTTTCAAGTTGTTAACTCTAGGTTGCACAACGCGGCGCGAGAGCCGGCATGGCGCCGGCCCCGCGGCTGTGGCAGCTTGCGGCGATGTCGAGCGCTTCCGATCCCCGTCCCGCCAGCTATACCGCCTTCGGGCTCAGGGCCGAGGCCGAGCCGCTCGCGCCGGGGCTGCACATCGTCGCGACGCCGATCGGAAACCTGCGCGACATCTCCTTCCGCGCGCTGGCGACGCTCGCCGCCGCCGATGCGATCCTGGCCGAGGACACCCGCACCTCGAAGACGCTGCTGGCGCATTACGGCATCGCGACGCCGCTCCTGCCCTATCACGAGCACAACGCCGCGCAGATGCGGCCGAAGGTGCTGGCGCGGCTGCGCGAGGGCGGCAAGCTCGCCCTGATCTCGGACGCCGGCACGCCGCTGGTCTCCGATCCCGGCTACAAGCTCGTCGCGGAGCTGGTGGCGGAAGGTTTGCCCGTCACGGGCATCCCCGGCCCTTCGGCGGTGCTGGCCGCGCTGGTGCTGGCCGGGCTGCCGACGGACCGCTTCTTCTTCGAAGGCTTCCTGCCGCCGAAATCGGCGGCGCGGCGCACGCGATTGACGGAGCTCGCCGCCATCCCCGGCACGCTGGTCTTCTTCGAATCGCCGCGCCGCCTCGCCGAGATGCTGGCCGACGCCGCGGCCGTCTTCGGCACCCGTGCCGGCGCGGTCGCGCGCGAGCTGACCAAGTTCCACGAAACCGTGCGCCGCGGCCCGCTGCCCGATCTCGCCGCCCATTACGAGACAGACGAGGAGCCGCGCGGCGAGATCGTCGTCATCATCGGCCCGCCTGGCGCGGAGGAATTGCGGCCGGCCGGCGACGTCGTCGACGCGCGCCTGCGCGCCGCTCTGGCCAGGCTCTCGCTCAAGGAGGCGGTGGCGCAGGTCGCGGCCGAGACCGGCCAGCCCCGCCGCAAGGTCTATGCGCGGGCCCTCGAACTGACCCGCGGCGATCCGTGACGGAGCGGGCGGCGCGCGCGGAACGGCGCAGCCGCCGGGCGCGGCGATCCGGCCTCTCCGGCCGGCGGGCGGAATGGCTCGCCATCCTCTGGCTCAGCGCGAAGGGCTACCGGCTGCTGGAGCGGCGCTTCGGCGGCAAGGGCGGCGAGATCGACATCGTGATGAAGCGCGGGCGCACCGTCGCCTTCGTCGAGGTCAAGGCGCGCGGCCGGCTGGAGGATGCGATGGCGGCCGTGACGCAGGAAAAGCGGCGCCTCGTCGCGCGCCGCGTCCGGCAATGGCTCGCCCGCAATCCCTGGGCCATGGCCTATGATCTCAGGGCCGATGCGGTTTTCCTGGCGCCCTGGCGCCGGCCGCGCCATGTCCCGGCCGCCTTCGCGCTTGTCCTGTGATGCAGGGCGCCCCACTTGCGGGAACCCGCTCCGCGGCCCGATAAGAATCGCCTGCAACAGGAAGCCTGCCATGACTCTCAGCGTCGCCATCCAGATGGACCCGATCGAGCGCATCCGGATCGCCGGCGATACCGGCTTCGCGCTGATGCTGGAGGCGCAGGCGCGCGGCCACACCCTCTACACCTACACCCCCGACCGGCTCTCGCTGCGCGACGGCAAGGTCACGGCGCCGATGCGCCCGGTCACGGTGCGCGACGTCGAGGGCGACCATTTCACCGCCGGAGCCGAGGAGAAGATCGACCTCTCGACGCTCGACGTCGTGCTGCTGCGGCAGGACCCGCCCTTCGACATGGCCTATGTCACCACCACCCATATGCTGGAGCGCATCCATCCGAAGACGCTGGTGGTCAACAACCCGGCCGAGGTCCGCAATGCGCCCGAGAAGATCTTCGTCACCCATTTCCCGGAGCTGATGCCGCCGACGCTGATCACCCGCGATCGGGCCGAGATCGAGGCTTTCCGCGACGAATACGGCGAGATCGTCATGAAGCCGCTCTACGGCCATGGCGGCGCGACCGTGTTCAAGACCAGCCGGACCGACCCGAATTTCGGCTCGCTCTTCGACCTGTTCAGCAACCTCTTCCGCGAGCCCTGGGTGGTTCAGGGCTTCATCAAGGAGGTCAGCGAGGGCGACAAGCGCATCATCCTGATCGACGGCAAGGCGGCGGGCGCGGTCAATCGCGTGCCGGCGGTGGGCGACCTGCGCGCCAACATGGTGCGCGGCGGCGCGGCCCGGCCGACCGACCTGTCGAAGAAGGAGCTGGAGATCTGCGAGGCGATCGGCCCCGAGCTCAGCCGGCGCGGCCTGCTGCTGGTCGGCATCGACGTGATCCATGGCAAGCTCACCGAGATCAACGTCACCGCGCCGACCGGCGTGCGCGCCATCAAGAAGCTCGGCGGCCCGGACCTCGCGGCGCAGCTCTTCGACGTGATCGAGGCGAAGCGCTGAGATTTCCACCTCCGCGTGTCATCCCGGACAAGCCGCTTCAGCGGCGCCGATCCGGGATCCATGCCTGAACCGTTCCGGCATGGATCCCGGGTCTCCCTTCGGTCGCCCGGGATGACACCGTTTGAACTATCTCGAAATCAGGCCGCGGCGCCGGTGCCGTTCAGCGGGTTCGCCTCGTCCCAGCCATAGCGCAGCGTCTCGAAGCGCATCGTCAGCGCATCGACCAGCAGCAGCTTGCCGACCAGCGGCTCGCCGAAGCCGGTGACGGCGCGCACCACCTCCAGCGCCATCAGCGAGCCGACGACGCCGGGCAGCGCGCCCAGCACGCCGGCCTCCGCGCAGGTCGGGATCGCGCCGGGCGGCGGCGCTTCCGGGAACAGGCAGCGCCAGGTCGGGTTCGGCCGCCCGTCCGGCCCGGTCTCATGGGCGCGGATCGTGGTCAGCGAGCCGTCGAAACGCCCGAGCGCGCCCATCACCGCCGGCCGATGCTCGTGGAAGCAGGCGTCGGAGACGGCGTAGCGCGTGGCGAAATTGTCGGAGCCCTCGGCGACCACGTCGTAGAAGGCGATCAGCGCCCGGGCGTTGTGCGGGTCGATCCGCGTGACGTGCTCCTCCACCACGACGTTGGGGTTGAGCCGGCGGATGAAGTCCGCCGCCGCCACGGCCTTGCGCCTGCCGATATCCGCGGTGGCGAAGATGGTCTGCCGCTGCAGATTCGAGAGCGAGACGATGTCGTCGTCGACGATGCCGATCTTGCCGACGCCCGCCGCCGCCAGATACTGGATCAGCGGCGCGCCGAGCCCGCCCGCACCGACAATCAGCACCCGGGCGTTCTTCAGCTTCTGCTGCCCCGGCCCGCCGATCTCCGGCAGGACGATATGGCGCGCATAGCGCTCGATCTCGTCGTCGTTCAGCATGGTGCCCCAGGATAAGGCCGCAGGCCCCGCCTCGGCAATCGCGTCGCGGCGGCGACCCGGTTTTTCGCCGGCTTGGCCGGGCCGCCGCATCATGCCATCGTGGCGCGCTCGAGGGCCGGTCAACGGCCCCGGCTTCAACAGGGGACGATGCGATGCGTCTGGGTTCTCTCGCGGCGGCGCTGGCGGGCGTCGCGCTGTCCGCCATGGCGGCTTTCGCGCAGCAGCCGATCAAGCCGGCGGTCGTCTACGACAAGGGCGGCAAGTTCGACAAATCCTTCAACGAGGGCGTCTTCGCCGGCGCCGAGCGGTTCAGGACGGAGACCGGCGTCGCCTTCCGCGATTTCGAGCCGAACAACGACGCCCAGATCGAGCAGGCGCTGCGCCGCTTCGCCCGCGACGGCAACTCGCCGATCATCGCCGTCGGCTTCAGCCAGGCGACGGCGCTGCAGAAGGTGGCCGCCGAGTTCCCGGACCTGAAATTCACCATCATCGACATGGTCGTCGACCTGCCGAACGTGCAGTCGATCGTGTTCAAGGAGCATGAGGGCTCGTATCTCGTCGGCCTGCTCGGGGCGATGGCCTCGAAGACCGGCAAGCTCGGCTTCGTCGGCGGCATGGACATCCCGCTCATCCGCAAATTCGCCTGCGGCTACGTCCAGGGCATCAAGGCGGCGAGGCCCGATGCCGAGATCTTCCAGAACATGACCGGCTCGACCCCGGCCGCCTGGGCCGATCCGGTCAAGGGCGGCGAGCTCGCCAAGTCGCAGATCGACCGCGGCGCCGACGTGATCTACCACGCCGCCGGGGGCACCGGCATCGGCGTGCTCAGGGCCGCGGCCGATGCCGGCAGGCTCGGCATCGGCGTCGATTCCAACCAGAACGCGCTGCATCCCGGCAAGATCCTGACCTCGATGCTGAAGCGCGTCGACATCGCCGCCTACAACTCCTTCAAGGCGGCGCAGGACGGGAGCTGGAAGCCGGGCCTCTCGGTGCTCGGCCTCAAGGAAGGCGGCGTCGACTGGGCGCTGGACGACGACAACAAGGCGCTGATCACGCCGGAGATGAAGGCCGCCGCCGACAAGGCCAAGGCCGACATCATCGCGGGCAGGATCCAGGTTCACGACTACATGTCCGACCAGAAATGCACGATGTGAGGCGCAGGCCGCGCTCTTGAGCACCGCTCCTTCCCCTCCCGCGATCGCGCTCGCCGGCATCTCGAAGCGCTTCGGCGCGGTCGCGGCCAACCGGGACGTCACGCTTGCGGTCGCCGCCGGCTCGATCCACGGCATCGTCGGCGAGAACGGCGCCGGCAAATCGACGCTGATGTCGATCCTCTACGGCTTCTACGAGGCCGATGCCGGCGAGATCCGGATCAAGGGGCAGCCGCGCCGCATCCGCTCCCCCGCCGACGCGATCGCGAACGGCATCGGCATGGTCCATCAGCATTTCATGCTGGTCGAGACGCTGAGCGTCGCCGAGACCGTCATGCTCGGCGCCGAGGGCGGGGCCTTGCTGAAGGGCGGGCTGGCGAAGGCGCGGGCGGAACTGACCCGCCTCTCGCGCGAATACGGCCTCGCCATCGACCCCGACGCCCTTGTCGGCGACCTCTCGGTCGGCCTGCAGCAGCGCGTCGAGATCCTGAAGGCGCTCTATCGCGGGGCGGAGATCCTGATCCTCGACGAGCCGACCGCGGTGCTGACGCCCGCCGAGGCGGACCAGCTCTTCGCCCTGCTCCGGGCGCTCAAGGCGCAGGGCCGGACCGTGATCCTGATCACCCACAAGCTGCGCGAGATCATGGCCGTGACCGACACCGTCTCGGTGATGCGCCGGGGGGAGATGGTCGGCCATTTCGTCACGGCGACGACATCGCCGCCGGCCCTGGCCGAGGCGATGGTCGGCCGGCACGTGCTGCTGCGGGTCGAGAAGCCGCCGCGCGAGCGCGGCGCGCCCGTGCTCGAGGCGGTCGGCCTGTCCTGCCGCGACGCGCGCGGCAGCGAGACCCTGCGGGAGGTCAGCCTGACGCTCCATGCCGGCGAGATCGTCGGCATCGCCGGGGTCGCGGGCAACGGGCAGAGCGAATTGCTGGAGGTGCTCGCCGGGCTGCTCCAGCCGACGCGCGGCGTCATCCGCCTTGATGGCAAGATACTCGCGACGGCGGACCGCCATCCGGCGAGGCTGCGCGCGCGCGGCCTGATGCACATCCCGGAGGACCGCCAGCGCAGCGGGCTCGTCACCGCCTTCAGCGCCGCCGAGAACGCGATCCTCGGCTATCAGCGCGATCCGGCCTTCGGCACCGGCCCGCTCATGTCGCCACAGCGGATCGCGGCGCATGCGCGGGCGGCCTTCGCCGCCTATGACGTGCGCCCGCCCGACCCGGCGCTCAGCACCGCGGCGTTTTCCGGCGGCAACCAGCAGAAGATCGTGCTCGCCCGCGAGATCGAGCGGCATCCCAGGGTGCTGCTGGTCGGCCAGCCGACGCGCGGCGTCGATATCGGCGCGATCGAGTTCATCCATCGCCGGCTGCTGGCCTTGCGCGATGCCGGCGTCGCCATCCTGCTCGTTTCGGTCGAGCTGGAGGAGGTGATGGCGCTGTCCGACCGCATCCTGGCGATGTGCGGCGGCCGCATCACCGGCGAGCGCCGGGCGGATGCGGCGGACGAGCGCGATCTCGGCCTGCTGATGGCCGGCGTCGCGGAGGAGGCGGCATGAGCGCCGCGCCCGTCGCGCTGCCGCGCTGGGCCGACAACGCGCTGGTTCCGCTCGTCTCGGCCGCGGCGGCCCTGCTCGTCGCCGGCCTCGTCGTCGTCGGCATCGGCGAGAACCCCCTGGAGGCGACGGCGCTGCTGCTGCGCGGCGCGCTCGGCAGCGCCGAGGGCATCGGATTCACCCTCTACTACGCCACGAACTTCATCTTCACCGGGCTCGCCGTCGCGGTCGCCTTCCATGCCGGGCTGTTCAATATCGGCGGGGAAGGGCAGGCGACCATTGCCGGCATTGGCGCGGCGCTCGCCTGCGCGGCGCTCTCGGCCATGCCGGGCTTCCTGTCGGCCGCGGGCTTCCTCGCCGCGCCCGTCGCCATCCTCGCGGCCGCGGCCGGCGGCGCGGCCTATGCCTTCATCCCCGGCTGGCTCCAGGCGAAGCGCGGCAGCCATGTCGTCATCACCACCATCATGCTGAACTTCGTCGCGGCGGCGCTCGCCGTCTATCTGCTGCGCGAGATCATCGGCCGGACCGGCTCGATGCAGCCCGAGACGCCGGATTTCCCCGCGCAGGTGCTTCTGACCCCGATGCACCGGCTCCTCGCCCCGCTCGGCGTCAGGTTGCCGGCGACGCCGCTCAACACCGCCTTCCTGCTGGCGCTGCTGGCGCTCGTCGCGGTCTGGCTGCTGATCTGGCGCACGCGGCTGGGCTATGCCATCCGCACCGTCGGCGCCAATCCGCGCGCCGCCGCCTATGCCGGCATCTCGCCGGCGGCGGTGACCATGATCGCCATGGCGATCTCGGGCGCGCTCGCCGGCGGGCTCGCTGTCAACGAGGCGCTCGGCGTGCAGCACCGGCTGGTGCTCGATTTCACCGCCGGCTACGGCTTCGTCGGCATCGCGGTGGCGCTGATGGGGCGCGGCCATCCGGTCGGCGTCGGCTTGGCAGCGCTGCTCTTCGGGGTGCTCTATCAGGGCGGCGCCGAGCTCTCCTTCGACAAGCCGACCATCACCCGCGACATGGTGGTGGTGATCGGCGGCGTGCTGATCCTCTTCGCCGGGGCGCTCGACGGATTGTTCCGCAAGCTGGTGGCGGGTGTGCTGGGTCGCGGAGGAATGGGGTGAGGACGAAGCTCGGACACACCCTGTCATTCCGGGGCTTCGCGCAGCGAAGAGCCCGGAACCCCTATCCGCCGGGGCTTGCCGGAAGAGGCGCTGCGGGGGCCACCCTGCTTCGACGATCAGTTCCCGTGTTCATGGGTTCCGGGCTCAGGCCTTCGGCCTGCCCCGGAATGACGGCTGGGGTGTCCCGCACCGGACCTGGAGCCGGCTGATGAACCTCCTCCAGACGATCGCCGTCGTGCTCGATTCCACGGTCCGGCTGTCGATCCCGCTGATCTGCGCCGCGATGGCGGGGCTCTGGTCGGAGAAGGCCGGCGTCGTCGATATCGGCCTCGAGGGCAAGATGCTGATCGCCGCCTTCGCCGCCGCGGTCGCCGCCCATGTCTCCGGCTCGGCCTGGGCGGGGCTGGGCGCCGGCATCCTCGCCTCGGTCGCGCTGGCGCTGCTGCACGGTTTCGCCGCCATCACCTGGCGCGGCAACCAGATCGTCTCGGGCGTCGCGGTCAACATGCTGGCGGCGGGGCTCGCCGTCGTGCTCGGCAATGCCTGGTACGGGCAGGGCGGGCGCACGCCGCCGCTCGACGGCGCCGCCCGCTTCGGCGAGCTGGCGCTGCCCTTCGCGCAGGGGGCCCGCACGCATGTCCCGGGGCTGGGCCTCATCTATGACGAGGTGATCTCCGGCCACGCCGCGCCGGCCTATCTCGCCTTCGCCTGCGTGCTGGCGACGGCGTTCCTGTTGAAGCGCACCCGCTTCGGCCTGCGCATCCGGGCCGTGGGCGAGAACCCTGCCGCGGTCGACGCGGCCGGTATTTCGGTGGCGGGGCTGCGCTATGCGGCGGTCGCGATCTGCGGCCTGCTCTGCGGCCTCGGCGGCACCTATCTCGCCGTGGCGCAATCGGCCGGCTTCCTGCCGCAGATGACGGCGGGGCGCGGCTTCATCGCGCTCGCCGCCGTGATCTTCGCCAATTGGCGGCCCTGGCGGGCGCTGGGCGCCTGCCTGCTCTTCGGCCTGCTCGATGCCGTCGCCATCCGGCTCCAGGGCGTCAGCCTGCCGGGAATCGGCCTCGTGCCGGTGGAAGCGATCCAGGCCCTGCCCTATCTGATGACGATCGTGCTGCTCGCCGGCTTCATCGGCAAGGCGACGCCGCCGAAGGCCTCCGGAACCCCCTATGTCAAGGAACGCTGACGTGAAGAACGCCGACCCGGCCGAACCCGATTTCGACGCGCTCTTTGCCGCCGCCGCCCGCATCCAGCGCCAGGCCTATGCGCCCTATTCGCGCTTCAAGGTCGGCGCTGCGCTGCTGGCCGATGACGGCGCGATCTATGTCGGCTGCAATGTCGAGAACGCCGCCTATCCGGTCGGCTCCTGCGCCGAGGCCGGCGCCGTCTCCGCGATGGTCGCGGGCGGAGCCAGGGTGATTCGCGCGATTCTCGTCTTCGGCGAGGGCGCGGAACGCGTCACGCCCTGCGGCGCCTGCCGCCAGCGCATCCGCGAATTCGCCGCGCCCGAGACGCCGGTCGCGATCGCCGGCCCGGAAGGCATCCGCGCCCGTTTCACGCTGGAAGAGCTGTTGCCAGCGTCCTTCGGACCGGCCAACCTGCCGCGGTGATTTGCGGCGGCCGCGAGGATGGCCGGAAGGAGTGGGCATGGCGGCCGATCCGGCCTTCGACGCGGCGGCGTCAGCGCTGATCGACCAGGGCGTCGACGGTCCGATCGAATGCGCGCTGGTGCTCGGCACCGGGCTCGGCGCGGTGGTCGACGACATGCAGGATCCGGTGCGGATCGCCTACGCCGACATTCCCGGCTTTCCGCAGGGCGAGGTCTCCGGCCATGCCCGGCAGCTCTGCTACGGCACGCTCTTCGGCCGCAAGGTGCTGATCTATCAGGGCCGCGCCCATTACTACGAAGGCGGCGATCCGGCGGTGATGCGCGTCCCGCTCGGCCTGCTCACCGCCTTCGGCTCGCCGCCGCTGATCCTGACCAATGCGGCGGGCTCCCTCCGGCCGGAAATGGGGCCGGGCAGCCTCGCGCTGATCTGCGACCACATCAACCTCAACGGCCCCAACCCGCTGGTCGGCGACCGCGGCGACGGCCGCTTCGTGCCGATGGTCGACGCCTATGATCCGCTGCTGCGCGGGCGCCTGAAGCGGGCGGCCGCGAATGCCGGGGTGCCGCTCGGCGAGGGCGTCTATATGTGGTTCTCCGGCCCGAGCTTCGAGACGCCGGCCGAGATCCGCATGGCGAAGACGCTCGGCGCCGATCTCGTCGGCATGTCGACCGTGCCGGAGGTCATCCTGGCGCGTCGCCGCGACATCCGCGTCGCCGCCCTCTCCATCGTCACCAATATGGGCGCCGGCCTCCATGGCGGCGCCCCGCATCACAGCGAGACGCGCGACGTCGCCGCCATGGCCGCGCGTTCGCTGCGGCGCCTGCTGCGCGCCTTCCTTTCGGAGCTCTGAGATGGCGATGTCGGACGAAGCCCGTGCCAATGGCATCCTGGCCCGGCGGGCGCTGGCGCTGCTCGACCTGACCGACCTCGCCGAGGACGCCACGGCGGAGGGCGCCCGCGCGCTCTGCCGCCGCGCCGTTTGCGGCCCCGTGCCGGTGGCGGCGGTCTGCCTCTGGCCGCGCTTCGTCGCGGTGGCACGGGAGGCTTTGGGCGACGGCCCGGTCAGGATCGCGACGGTCGTCAATTTCCCGGATGGCGACAGCCCGGTCGCCGCGGTCATCGGCGAGACCGGGGCGGCGCTGGCGGCCGGCGCCGACGAGATCGACCTCGTCCTGCCCTGGCGGGCGGTGCTCGCCGGCGACACGGCGGCGGGGAGCGCGATGGTGCGGGACGTCAAGGCGCGTTGCGGCGACAGGTTGCTCAAGGTCATTCTCGAGACCGGCGAATATCCCGATCCCGACAGCGTGACGGTCGCCGCCGGTCTCGCCATCGCCGCGGGCGCCGATTTCATCAAGACCTCGACCGGCAAGACCGCTCATTCGGCCAGCCTGCCGGCGGCGCGGGCGATGCTCGGCGTCATCGCCGGGGCCGGCCGGCCGGTCGGGCTGAAGCCCTCGGGCGGCATCCGCACGCTGGCCGATGCGAAGGCCTATCTCGACCTCGCCGACGCGATCATGGGGCCGGACTGGGCGACGCCGCGAAGCTTCCGCTTCGGCGCGAGCGGACTCTACGGCGCCCTGATCGGCGCGATGGACGGCGGGCCGGCCGGCCAGGCGACGACGGGATCCTATTGATGCGGCTGACGCAGGAGATCATCGCGTCGAAGCGCGACGGGCGGGAGCTGCCGGAGGCCGATATCCGCCAGCTCATCGCCGGTTTGACCGACGGTTCTGTCAGCGAGGGACAGGCGGCGGCCTTCGCCATGGCGGTCTATTTCAACGACATGACCGCGAAGGAGCGCGTGGCGCTGACGCTGGCCATGCGCGATTCCGGCACGGTGCTGAACTGGGACGATCTGCCCGGCCCCGCCCTCGACAAGCACTCGACCGGCGGCGTCGGCGATACGGTGAGCCTGCCGCTCGCCGCGGCGGTCGCGGCCTGCGGCGGCTATGTCCCGATGATCTCGGGCCGCGGCCTCGGCCATACCGGCGGCACGCTCGACAAGCTCGACGCGGTGCCGGGCTATGTCAGCCAGCCGGATACGGCGCTGTTCCGCAAGGCGGTGCGCGAGGCCGGCTGCGCCATCATCGGCCAGACCGCCGATCTGGCGCCCGCCGACAAGCGCCTCTACGCCATCCGCGACGTCACGGCGACGGTGGAATCGCTGCCGCTGATCACCGCCTCGATCCTGTCGAAGAAGCTCGCCGCCGGGCTGCACGGCCTCGCCATGGATGTGAAGTTCGGCTCCGGCGCCTTCCTGCCCGCGCCGGCCGAGGCGCGCGCCCTGGCGCAGGTGCTTGTCGGCGTCGCCAACGGCGCCGGCCTGCCGACCACGGCACTGCTTACCGACATGGACGAGCCCTTGGCGAGCGCGGCCGGCAATGCGCTCGAAGTCGCCTATGCGCTCGACCATCTGACCGGCCGCCGGCGCGAGCCGCGCTTCCATGAGGTCACCGTCGCGCTCGGGGTCGAGATGCTGCTGCTCGGCGGTCTGGCCGCCGGCCCCGACGAGGCGCGCGGCCGGATCGAGCGGGCCTTCGCCTCCGGCGCCGCGGCGGAGCGTTTCGCCAGGATGGTGGTTGCGCTCGGCGGCCCCGCCGACCTGCTCGAGGCGCCGGCGCGGCACCTCGCCGCGGCGCCCGTCGCGCGGCCGGTCTTCGCCGCGGCGGCGGGCCGGGTCGCGGGCATCGACACGCGCGCCGTCGGGCTCGCGGTGGTCGCGCTCGGCGGCGGAAGGGTGCGGCCGCAGGACGGCATCGATCCGGCCGTCGGCCTGACGGAGCTCGCCGGCATCGGCGAGGAGGTCGGGCCGGAGCGGCCGCTCGCCATCGTCCATGCCCGCAGCGAGGAGGCCGCCGGCGCGGCGGCCGAGCGCTTGCGCAAGGCCTATCGGATCGGAGAGGGTGCGGCACGAGGCGAACTGATCGCCGCAAGGATCACGGAGAGAGCACGGGCATGAGTTTGCTTCTGGCCATGACGGGCTGGCATGCCGAGGATTGGCGGGCGCGCTTCCAGGCACTGCTGCCGGAGATGCCGGTCGTGGTGCTGGGCGAGCCCTTCGACCGCCGTGCCGTGCATTATGTCGCGAGCTGGAAGCATCCGGCCGGGAGCCTCACCGGCCTGCCCAATCTGGCGGCGATCTTCTCGCTCGGCGCCGGGGTCGATTTCCTCTTCGCCGACGACAAGCTGCCGGAGGTGCCGATCGCGCGCGTCGTCGACCCGGACCTGACGGCGCGGATGAGCGAATATGTCGTGCTCCACTGCCTGATGTATCTGCGCCAGCAGCACCGCTACATGCGCCAGCAGCAGGCGAGGCTGTGGCAGGACGACCGCAGCCAGCCGGCGGCGCGCGCCGTGCGCGTCGGCATCATGGGGCTGGGCGAGCTCGGCCTCGACGCCGCCGCCAAGCTTAGGGTGATCGGCTTCGACGTCGCCGGCTGGAGCCGCTCGCCGAAGACCGTCGAGGGGCTGCAGACCTTCGCCGGCGAGGCGGGGCTGAAGGCGTTCCTGGCGCGCACCGACATCCTGGTCAGCCTGGTCCCGCTGACGCCGGAGACGCGCGGCATCCTCGATGCCGAATTGCTGGCCGGGCTCGCGCAGGACGGCCGGCTCGGCGGGCCCTTCCTGATCAATCCCGGCCGCGGCGGGCTTCAGGTCGCGGACGACATCGTCGCCGCGCTCGATGCGGGCACGCTCAAGGGCGCGACGCTCGACGTCTTCGAGACCGAGCCGCTGCCGGCGGAATCGCCGCTCTGGAGCCATCCGGGCATCACCATCACCCCGCACAACGCGGCGATGTCCGAGCCGGAGGCGATCGCCGCCGTGGTCGCGGCCCAGATCAGGCGGCTGGAGGCCGGCGAGCCGCTGCTGCACGCCGTCGACCCGGCGCGCGGATACTGAGCGATCGGCCTGCCTTCGCCTGCTGAGGGCGTTCCTCGTCTGTTCTTGCGTTCATGCCGGCCTAACTCTATAATCGCGACGACCAAGCGCCTCGTGCGCGAGGCGCGGTGGTTGGATGATCGTCACCGATGGAGGTGATCATGTTGACCGCGCATGCGAATGCCAGACGCTCCCAGGACTGGGTGAACCTGATCCTTGCCGCGCTGCTGTTCTTCTCGCCCTGGTACATGGGCTATGCCGCCGACATCATGCCGACGCGCAATGCCTGGGTCGTCGGCGTGGTTCTCGCCCTGATCGCGATCGCCGCGCTTTCGGCCTTCGCCGAATGGGAGGAATGGCTGAACCTCGCGCTCGGGCTCTGGCTGGTGGCCTCGCCCTGGGTGCTCGGCTTCACCGGCAATCCCTCCGCTTTCTGGGCCCATCTCGTCCTCGGCCTGCTGACCGCGGCGACCTCGGCCTGGGCGGTTTGGGATTATCGCCACGAGCCGCACGCGACCGCCTGAGGCATCGCGGCGTCTCCCCGGTCCGGCGCGGCCTGGCTCCAAGGCGCGCGCCGGGCGCGGCTTGCCCGCCCTCAGGCGACGCGCTTGTCGGGCGAGTCGCAGAGATCGTTCTGGATGCAGCGGGCGCATTCCGGCCTCAGCGCCTTGCAGGTGTAGCGCCCGTGCAGGATCAGCCAATGATGGGCGTGGCGGCCGAATTCCGGCGGCACCGCCTTCTCCAGCCCGAGCTCGACCTGCATCACGTTCCTGCCCGGCGCGATCCGTAGCCGGTTGGCGACCCGGAAGACATGGGTGTCGACGGCGTGGGTGATCCCGCCGAAGGCGATGTTGAGCACGACATTCGCGGTCTTGCGGCCGACGCCGGGCAGGCTCTCCAGCGCCTCGCGCGTGGCCGGAACCTCGCCGCCGAATTCCGTAATCAGCTTTTGGCTCAGCGCGACGACGTTCTTCGCCTTGTTGCGGTAGAGGCCGATCGTCTTGATGTAGTCGCGCACGGCGTCCTCGCCCAGCGCCACCATCTTCTCCGGCGTGTCGGCGATGGCGAAGAGCGGGCGCGTCGCCTTGTTGACCCCGGCATCGGTCGCCTGGGCCGAGAGCACGACCGCGACCAGGAGGGTGAAGGCGTTGACCGACTCGAGCTCGCCCTTGGGCTCGGGATTGGCGGCCCGGAAGCGCTCGAAGATCTCGCGGATCTCGGCCGGCTTGCGGGCGCGCGCCAATGTGATGCGCTTTGCGGGCGCGGCCTTGCGCGGGGGCCTGTTCTGCTGGTCCATGACGGCGTTATAATCCGCGTATGGACCTCGACAAGAGCCCCGCAGACGACAGGAGCGACGCCGCCCGGCGCCCGGTCTTCGACGCGACCATCACGCCGCATCGTTCGCTCGGCCAGCACGGCTTCCGCATCGTGATGACGCTGGTCTGCCTGTCGAGCGTGGTCTCCTCGGTTCCCTTCGTCGTGCTCGGCGCCTGGCCGGTCGCCGGCTTCTTCGGCCTCGACGTGCTGGCGCTATTCATTGCCTTCCACGTCAATTTCCGCCACGCCCGCGCCTTCGAGCGCATCGTGGTGACGCCGCTGGAGGTCCTGCTGCGCAAGGTCTCGCATCACGGCCGCGAGGCGGTCTGGCGCTTCAATCCGGTCTGGACCCGTCTCGAACGGCAGACCGACGAGGATTACGGCCTGCTCGGCCTCGCCCTGGTCTCGCGCGGGCAGAGCGTCGCGGTCGCGGCGGCGCTCTCGCCGCAGGAGCGGGCGGGCTTCGCCGACGCGCTCGGCGCGGCGCTGGCGAGCGCGCGCCGCGGACCGGATTACGGCGCGCCCTGACCGGCTTCAGCGCTTCTGCGCCAGCCCGATCGTATGCCCGCCGCCTGCAGGCCGCCTGCAGGATTCGTCATGGCAGGTCCGGCGCGCTTGCTCTTCAAGTCGCGCAATGGGGCATGGGAAACCCTGTCCTTGCCAGCTTTCGGGTGGGAACGGCAAGCTGCGGGCCCTAGATTCGCATCATGACGGCAGATGCGAGATTGGCCATGAACGCTCAGGCTCCGATGAAAACGGCGATGACCCCGACGCGCTTCTCGAATGCGGTGCTGGCGCGCGCCGCCGAAGCCATGCCGCCGGCGGCGGATTTCCCCGCGCCGGCGCCGGGCTCGGATTACGATACGGTGCGGCGCATCCTCGCCTTCATCACCCATAACTGGCGCGAGCAGCCGACGATCGAGGCGATCGCCGAGGCGGCCGGCGCGACGCCGACCGATGTCCACCACCTCTTCCGGCGCTGGTGCGGCCTGACTCCGAAAGCCTTCCTGCAGGCGATCACGCTCGACCATGCCAAGGGGCTCCTGGCCTCGTCGGCCAGCGTTCTCGATACCGCGCTCGAGGTCGGGCTCTCGGGCCCCGGCCGGCTGCACGATCTCTTCGTCACTCATGAGGCGATGTCGCCGGGCGAATGGAAGCTCGGCGGCGAGGGGCTGAAGCTGTCCTACGGCTTCCACCCCTCGCCCTTCGGGGAGGCGCTGATCGTGATGACCGACCGCGGCCTCGCCGGGCTCGGCTGGGTCTCGAACAGCGTCGACGGCGGCAAGGTCGTCGGCGGCCGGGCCGAGGCGCTCGCCGACATGATGCGGCGCTGGCCCCATGCCGACTACCATTACGACCCGGCGCTGACGGCGCCCTATGCCGCTCGCATCTTCGAGCCGAAGGCGTGGACGCCGGAGACGCCCTTGCGCGTCGTGCTGATCGGCACCGATTTCGAGGTCCGGGTCTGGGAGACGCTGCTGCGGATCCCCGTCGGCTGCGCCACCACCTATGGCGACGTCGCCAGCCATATCGGCAAGCCCAGCGCGGCGCGGGCCGTCGGCGCGGCGGTCGGCAAGAATCCGATCTCCTTCGTGGTGCCCTGCCACCGCGTCATCGGCAAGTCCGGCGCGCTCACCGGCTATCATTGGGGGCTGACGCGCAAGCGCGCCATCCTCGGATGGGAGGCGGGGCAGGCCGCCGCCGGCTGAGCCCGCGGGCTGCTCCAAAACGCCGGACTGACTATCGTATGCGCTTCGCCCGGGCTGTCGGTATCGGCGCATGATCCGCTACCGGAAGAGGGGCCGGGCCGCTGCTCTATGGCCGCAGATACATGTCCCAGCAGGGCGCCAGCGCGATGCGGTCGCGCCCTGCGAGCGCGCCGGCGAAATGCTGGCGGATGGCCTCGCGCGGGCCGGTCGCCGGGCATTTCGGCGCCAGGATCGCGTCGACCTCGCGCAGGCGCGACAAGGTGTCGGGCTCGAGATCGGGCGTGCTGCGGCCGGGATCGACGCCGACCGGTACGGCGGTCGGCGGGCTGCGCTCGAGCAGCAGGTTCATCGGGTCGACGAAATCGAGCGTGAAGACCTCGTTGAGCTGGCGCTTGTTCGCCGTTTCCCAGGCGCGGAGCGCCGCAATGCCCTGCTGGATCTCGAGCAGCCAGCTCGCCTGGTAGTCGATCTCCGAATAGAAGATGTAGGACGGCAGCAGGTCGCGCCGGGCGAGGTCGCGATAGCCTTCGGGGAAGGCGGCATAGTGCTCCAGCATCGCGGCGGCGCGCGCGGCGATCTCCGGCTTCACGCTGACGCGGCCGAGCGGCCCGAGATCGGGCAGGTCGAGCGCCGCATAGCCCGGCGCGCTCATCACGGCGCGCATGCCGCGCTCCAGGCAGATCACGGCCGAGGGCAGGGCCGTCGCCAGCACCAGCACGAGGATCGCCGGGCGCAGCCGGCCGTCCTGCTGCTGCCAGGCGCCGAGCAGGAGCGGCAGCAGGATCGGCCACAGGCCGATGAATTCGAGCGAGCCCGTGTTCTGCGTCTCGAAGAAGGCGAGCGCGGCGAAGCCCGCCGCCATCCAGCCGAGCGGGGCATCGGCGAGCGCGCGCCAGCCCGCGGGCGTGCGCGGCGGGCCGTCGCGCCAGGCGGCATAGGCGAGCAGCCCCATCAGGGCGAGCGCCGGGCCGACGACGTTGAACTTGACCGAGGCGACGGTCAGGAAGCGCGGCAGCAGCGTGCCGGTGTTGAGCTCGAGCAGCGTCAGGATATCGGCGAGATAGGCCGAGGTCAGCCCGGTCGCGGCTTCGAGCAGGCCGAGCGTCGCGAGCACGGCCGCGGCCGCCGCGACGCCGTCGCGCAGGCGCATCCGCCCGCTGAGCATGGCGTAGCCGACCAGCAGCGTGCCGGAGACGGCGCCGGTGACCTTGGTCAGGAACAGCGCCAGCATCAGCACGGCGACGAGGCCGGTCTGCAGGCCGCGATGCCGCGCGAAGAGCAGCGCCGCGATCAGCAGATAGAGCAGCAGCGCGCCGTGGCGGTTGTAGAAGCCGTAGCCGTCGAAGCCCGGCGCGGGGAAGAGCGCGTACAGGTTGATCGGCAGCGCCGCGAACAGCAGGAAGGGCAGGACGAGCGCCAGCGCCTGCCCGCGCGACCGCCGCGCGACATGGCCGGCCAGCAGCGCCAGCACCGGCAGCATGATCGGCAGCAGCGCCCAGTTGACCAGCAGCATCGGCTGGGCGTGCGGAAAGAGATCGCGCAAGCCCGCGGTCAGGTAGAAGCCGAGCGGCCCGACGGGGGCGAAGAAATCGATGCTCGGCACCTGGCCGAGCACGATGCGCCAGGCGGCGTCGAGATAGACGACGGTGTCCCAGGCGTTGGGGCCGAGCGGCAGGCGCAGCGGCAGGAGCAAGGCGAGGACCGCCAGGGCGGCGAAGGCGGCGATCCATGCGCCGGGCGACAGCAGCAGCCCCGCGATTCTCCGGCCGCTCCGTGTCGGAGAATGTCTCCCGATGTCGCTCATCGCCACGCCGAACCCTCCTGGTCCGGCCTGGCTTATGACAGGAAAACCTTACCAGCAGCCTGACGCGGTCGCAGAAACCGGCCGGTCCCCTCAGAGCAGCCCGCGCTTCGCCAGATGGCGCATCAGATGCGAGGCGCCATAGGTCCAGGGCTCGCATTCGTCGGTGCGCTTCATCCGGTTGACCAGGCTGCCGAGCTCGGGCGCGGCGATGGTGACGATGTCCCCGTATTTGTGGGTGAAGCCGCCGCCGGCCGAGTCGCGGTCCTCGATCGGCGCGAACATGGTGCCGAGATAGAGCGCCGCCCCGTCCGGGTACTGGTGGTGCGGGCCGATCATCTGCGCGGCGAGGTCGGCCGGGTCGCGGCTGATCCTGGCGATCGAGGAGGAACCTTCGAGCCGGAAGCCGTCCTCGCCCTCCACCGTCAGCGTCACCGTCGTCCGGCGGATATGGTCGAGCGTGAAGCCGTCGTCGAAGAAGCGGATGAAGGGGCCGACCGCGGCCGCGGCGTTGTTGTCCTTGGCCTTGCCGAGCAAGAGGGCCGAGCGGCCCTCGACGTCGCGCAGGTTGACGTCGTTGCCGAGCGTCGCGCCGACGATGCGCCCGTCCGAGGCGACGATCAGCACGATCTCGGGCTCCGGGTTGTTCCAGCTCGAGGCCGGGTGCAGCCCGGCATCGGCGCCGCTGCCCACCGTCGACATCGGCGGGGCCTTGGTGAAGATCTCGGCGTCGGGGCCGATGCCGACCTCGAGATACTGGCTCCAGGCGCCCTGCTTGATCAGCACCTCCTTGAGATGCATCGCCTCGGGCGATCCGGGCTTGAGCTTCGAGAGGTCGTCGCCGATCAGCTTGCCGATCTCCGCGCGGATCGTCGCGGCGGCGGCGGGGTTGCCGCGCGCCTTCTCCTCGATCACGCGCTCCAGCATCGAGACGGCGAAGGTGACGCCGGCCGCCTTCACCGCCTGCAGGTCGAGCGGCGAGAGCAGCCAGGGCCTGCTGCGGTCGCGCCTGTCGACCGGCGTGTTGGCCAGCACCTCGGCGAGGGGCGCGACGGCTTCGCCCTCGACGGCGCGCAGCGCCTTGGCCGGGTCGGTCGATTCGCACAGGTCGCGGCTCGTCGGGAAATGCGCCGTGACGTCGATCGCCTGCCCGTCGCGGATGGTGACCACCGCCGGCCCGCCCCGGTCGGGGCGCCAGACGCGGCCGGCCAGCACGGCGGCGCCGGCATCCTGCGGGAGGGCGTTGGCGACGGAGAGGGAGAAATCGGGCATGTCGTTCGTCCGCGAGAGAATTCGTCGAAGCCGGAGAACAGCCGCTTATGCGCAAATGCGCAAGCCGGTTCGCGACCATAGGCGGATTGCTTCGGGCGTCATCGATTTGTCATTGAACTGTCGCCCGCGCTTCATGCTAGCTTGCGCACCAACGACAAGAACCGCGGCGGGGAGCCGCCCGCGGAAGGGAGACACTCCATGACCATCAAATCGCGTATCCTGATGTCGGTCGCGGCCTTCGCGCTCGCCGGTGCTTCGCCGGCTTTCGCCCAGACCGAGATCCAGTGGTGGCATGCGATGACCGGCGCCAACAACGACGTCATCGTCAAGCTCGCCAACGACTTCAACGCCGCCCAGAAGGACTACAAGGTCGTCCCGGTCTACAAGGGTTCCTATCCCGACACGCTGAATGCCGGCATCGCCGCCTTCCGGGCCGGCCAGGCTCCGCACATCCTCCAGGTCTTCGAGGTCGGCACCGGCACGATGATGTCGGCCAAGGGCGCGATCAAGCCGGTCTATGAGCTGATGAAGGACGCCGGCGAGGCGTTCGATCCGAAGGCCTATCTGCCGGCGATCACCGGCTACTACTCGACGGCGAAGGGCGAGATGCTCTCCTTCCCCTTCAACTCGTCGTCGATGGTGATGTGGTACAACAAGGACGCCTTCAAGAAGGCCGGCCTCGACCCCGCCAAGCCGCCCAAGACCTGGCCTGAGGTGTTCGAGGACGCCAAGAAGCTGAAGGCCGCCGGCTACGACAAATGCGGCTTCTCGAACGCCTGGGCGACCTGGGCCAATATCGAGCAGTTCGGCGCCTGGCACAACGTTCCGCTCTCGACCAAGGTCAACGGCATGGCCGGCACCGACGCGGTGATGACCTTCAACCAGAGCCCGCTCTTCCTGAAGCACTGGACCAATCTGGTCGAGCTGCAGAAGGACAAGACCTACGACTATTCCGGCCGCACCAACAATGGCGAAGGCCGCTTCACCTCGGGCGAATGCCCGATCTTCCTGACCTCCTCCGGCTTCTTCGGCAATGTCCAGGCGAACGCCAAGTTCGACTGGGGCAACGCCCCGATGCCCTATTACCCGGAGGTGCAGGGCGCGCCGCAGAACTCGATCATCGGCGGCGCCTCGCTCTGGGTGATGGGCGGAAAGCCGGCTAACGAGTACAAGGGCGTGGCCAAGTTCTTCACCTTCCTCTCCGACGTCGACCGGCAGGTGAAGCTGCACACCGACTCCGGCTATCTGCCGATCACCAAGGCGGCCTACGAGAAGGTCAAGGCCTCCGGCTTCTACAAGGACAAGCCCTTCCTCGAGACCCCGCTGCTCGAATTGACCAACAAGGAGCCGACCGACAACTCCAAGGGCCTGCGCTACGGCAGCCTCGTCCAGATCCGCGACGTCTGGTCGGAGGAGCTGGAGGCGGCGCTGAACGGCCAGAAGAGCCCGAAGGCGGCCCTCGACGCGGCCGTCGAGCGCGGCAACCAGATGCTGCGCCAGTTCGAGCGGACCGCGTCGAAGTGAGCGTGGTTTCCGCCAGTGCTGCGTCATCCCGGGCGTAGCGAAGCGTAGATCCGGGATCCATGCCGGAACGGTTGCGGCATGGATCCCGGGTCTCCCGGAGCCTGCCCTTGGGCCGATCGAGGATCGGACCGAGCGGGCGCCCGGAATGACCTCGTCGGACAAGGCCGCGCATGCAGAAGAACGCCTATTTCAAGGGGCTGACGATTCCCTTCCTGCTGCTCCTGCCGCAGCTTGCGATCACCGTCGTGTTCTTCTACTGGCCGGCGACCCAGGCCGTCTGGCAGAGCTTCCTGCTCGAGGACGCCTTCGGCACCTCGACGCAGTTCGTCTGGTTCGAGAACTACCAGGCGCTCTTCGCCGATCCCGGCTACCTCAAGGCCTTCATCAACACCGCGGTGTTCTCGACCTTCGTCTGCGTGCTGTCGCTCTCGATCGCGCTGCTCTTCGCGGTGATGGCCGACCGCCAGATCCGCGGCGCCGAGATCTACAAGACCCTGCTGATCTGGCCCTATGCGGTGGCGCCCGCCATCGCCGGCGTGCTCTGGCTGTTCATGTTCGACCCCTCGCTGGGCATGCTCGGGCGCGGATTGCAGTCGCTCGGCGTGCCGTGGAACCCGCGCCTCGACGGCAACCACGCCATGCTGCTGGTCATCCTGGCCGCGACCTGGAAGCAGATCAGCTACAATTTCCTGTTCTTCCTCGCCGGCCTGCAGGCGATCCCGAAGAGCGTGATCGAGGCGGCGGTGATCGACGGCGCCCGGCCGATGCGACGCTTCTGGACCATCGTCTTCCCGCTGCTCTCGCCGACGACCTTCTTTCTGCTCGTCGTCAACATCGTCTATGTCTTCTTCGACACCTTCGGCATCATCGACGCGGTGACCGGCGGCGGCCCCTCGGGCGCGACCGAGACGCTGGTCTACAAGGTCTTCTCGGACGGCAAGGGCGGCTCGGACCTCGGCGGCTCGGCGGCGCAGTCGGTGGTGCTGCTGGTCATGGTGATCGCGCTGACCGCGATCCAGTTCCGCTTCATCGAGCGCAAGGTGAGCTATTGATGACCTCCGTGCTCTGGCAGGATCTCACCGCCGAGGAACTGCGCGCCCGGGCGGCCCGGGACGCCGTCGTGGTGCTGCCGGTCGCCTCGATCGAGCAGCACGGGCCGCATCTGCCGGTCGGGGTCGACACGGTGCTGTGCGGCGGCGTCTGCAAGGCGGCGGCCGAGCGCGCCGCCGATGTCGACGTCGTCGTCGCGCCGACCTTGTGGTGCGGCATGGCCGAGCATCACATGGCCTTCGGCGGCACCTTCACCTTCGACATCCCGACCTATCGCGCCGTGCTGCTCGCGCTGCTGAAGAGCATCGAGCGCCATGGCTTCCACCGGGTGCTGATCGTCAACGGCCATGGCGGCAACATCGCCGCGCTCACCGCCTTCCTGCCCGATTTCGCCCGCGAGACCCGGCTGCATGTCGAGGCCACCACCTATTTCCTGCTGGCCGAGGCGGCGCTCGGGCCGCTGCTGGAGGACCAGGCCGGCGTCCAGCATGCCTGCGAGGTCGAGACCTCGATGATGATGGCGCTGGCGCCGGGCGCGCTGCGCGAACCCCGTCTCGGCGAGGCCTTCGGCGCGCGCGGGGGCCTGCCCGGCCGGGCGAACGTCTCCCGCCACCGCTCCTTCCGCGAGATGACGGAGACCGGCGTGGTCGGCGATGCGCGCCGCGCCAGCGTCGAAAAGGGGCGCGCCTGCCTCGATGCCTGCGCCGCGGCGCTGGCCGGGCTGCTGCGCGAGATGGGGAGGGCCTGATGGTCGAGGACCGGCGCCTGGGCGATGCGATCGCCTATGTCATCCTGACGATCGGCGTGCTGATCGTCGCCTTCCCGGTCTGGCTGACCTTCGTCGCCTCGACCTGGGACGCCGCCACCGTGATCAACGGCCAGATGCCGCTCTGGCCCGGCCCGTATTTCCTCGAGAACTACAACCGCATCCTGTTCGTCGGCACCTCGAGCACCACGCGCGAGCCGGTGATCAACATGATGCTGAACTCCTTCATCATGGCGATGGCGATCGCGCTGGGGAAGATCTTCATCTCGGTGCTTTCGGCCTATGCCGTGGTCTATTACCGCTTCCCCTTCCGGATGACGGCGTTCTGGATCATCTTCGTGACGCTGATGCTGCCGGTCGAGGTCCGCATCTTCCCGACCTTCAAGATCGTCTCGGATCTGCGGATGCTCGACACCTATCAGGGCCTCGCCGTCCCGCTGATCGCCTCGGCGACGGGCACGCTGCTGTTCCGGCAGTTCTTCATGACGATCCCCGACGAACTGCTCGAAGCGTCCAAGATCGACGGCGCCGGCCCGTTCAAGTTCTTCAAGGACACGCTGATCCCGCTCTCGATCACCACGATCGCGGCGCTGTTCGTCATCCAGTTCATCTATGGCTGGAACCAGTATCTCTGGCCGCTCCTGGTGACGACGAAGGACTCGATGCAGACCATCGTCATCGCCATCAAGAAGATGATCGTCACCGCCGACGCCCTGACCGAATGGCAGCTCGCCATGGCCACCGCCATGCTGGCGATGCTGCCGCCGGTCCTCGTCGTCATCGCCATGCAGAGGCTCTTCGTGAAGGGCCTGGTGGAGACGGAAAAATAGGGCGGTCGGCAATGCGCAGTCGGCAGGCGTAGCATGCGCCTCGACTGCCGACCGCCGACCGCCCGCTGCCGACCAAGCATCACCGATTGCCGACTGCCCAAGGACAACCATGGCCCAGGTCACTCTCAGCAACGTCAAGAAGGTCTATGCCGGCGGCGTCGAGGCCGTGAAGGGCGTCTCCTTCGACATTCCCGATGGCGGCTTCTGCGTGCTCGTCGGCCCTTCCGGCTGCGGCAAGTCCACGCTGCTGCGCATGGTCGCCGGGCTGGAGACGATCACCTCCGGCGAGGTCGCGATCGGGAGCCGCGTCGTCAACCAGGTCGAGCCGGCCGACCGCGACATCGCCATGGTGTTCCAGAACTATGCGCTCTACCCGCATATGAACATCTACGACAACATGGCCTATGGCCTGCGCAACCGCGGCACGCCGAAGGACGAGATCGACCGGCGCGTGAAGGAGGCGGCCCGCATCCTGGCCATCGAGCCCTATCTGGAGCGCCGGCCGCGCCAGCTCTCCGGCGGCCAGCGCCAGCGCGTCGCCATGGGCCGCGCCATCGTGCGCAACCCGCAGGTCTTCCTCTTCGACGAGCCGCTGTCCAACCTCGACGCCAAGCTGCGCGTCCAGATGCGCGTCGAGATCAAGAAATTGCAGCGTTCGCTCGGCGTCACCGCGATCTACGTCACCCACGACCAGGTCGAGGCGATGACGCTCTCCGACAAGCTCGTGGTGATGAATGCCGGGCAGGTCGAGCAGATCGGCCTGCCGGCCGAGGTCTACCGCAAGCCGGCGAGCAAATTCGTCGCGACCTTCATCGGCTCGCCGCCGATGAACATCCTGCCCGGCGTGGTCGACGGCCATGGCATCGTCGCGCTCGGCGACACGGTGCTGCAGGCGCATGACCTGCGCGACGACCTGCCGGCGCAGACGCCGGTGGAGGTCGGCCTGCGGCCGGAGGATGTCGAGATCGTCTCCGACGACGACGCCGGCTCGCTGCCCTTCGATGTCGAGTTCGTCGAGGAATTGGGCGCGACGCAGCTCTTCCACGGCAAGCTCGCCGGCCAGCCTTTCGTCATGCAGGCTGCGACCGGCGACGTCGCCGCGCAGGAGGGCCGGCTCTGGATCACGGTCGATCCCGACAAGGTCCATGTCTTCGACCCGAAGACGGGGGCGAGGCTGGGCAAGGACTGAGGCCCGGACCCTTTTCCACCGTCGGTCCGGGCTCATCGCTGCGCGATGCCCTGGAATGAGGGTGGAGCAGACGGCGCCTCAGGCCGCGAGATCCGCCACCAGCGCGTCGAGCAGCAGCGCGCCCTCCGGCGTCGCCGCGAGCCGGCCGCCCTGCCGGCGCATCAGCAGCTTCTCCTCGATCAGGCCGGCGACGCGCCTGGCGTCGAGCGCGCGGCCGGACAGCGCCTTGAACACGACCGGGTCGATGCCCTCGACCAGGCGAAGCCCCATCAGCAGGTATTCGTCGCCCTGCGCCTCCTCGCTCAGCCGGTCGTCCTCGACGAGGGCATGGCCTTCAGCCTCGACCCGGTCCAGCCAGATCTCCGGCCGCTTCTCGGTCGAATGCGCCATGCGGCCTTGCGCCGTCACCAGCCGGCCATGGGCGCCGGGGCCGATCCCGGCATATTCGCCATAATGCCAGTAGACGAGGTTGTGCCGGCACTCCGCGCCAGGCCGGGCATGGTTCGAGATCTCGTAGACCGGCAGGCCATGCTTCGCCGTGATCTCCTGCGTCGTCTCGTAGAGCGCCGCGCCGGTGTCGTGGTCGGGAATGGCGAGCTTGCCGGCGCGGAACAGCCGGTCGAAGGCGGTGCCGGGCTCGATGGTGAGCTGGTAGAGCGAGAGATGCTCGGCGGCATGACTGATCGCCAGCTCCAGCTCGGCGCGCCACAGCGCCGGCGTCTGCGCCGGCGAGCGGGCATAGATCAGGTCGAAGGAATAGCGCTCGAAATAGCGGCGCGCGATCGCGACCGCGGCCAGCGCCTCCTGCGCCGAATGCATCCGGCCGAGCGCCTTGAGATCGGCGTCGTTGAGCGCCTGCACGCCGAGCGAGACGCGGTTGACCCCGGCCGCCCGGAAATCGCTGAAGCGCCCGGCCTCGACGCTGGTCGGATTGGCCTCCAGGGAGATTTCGCAGTTCGGATCGACCGC
This sequence comes from Hyphomicrobiales bacterium, assembly GCA_900466745.1. Taxonomy (GTDB): domain Bacteria; phylum Pseudomonadota; class Alphaproteobacteria; order Rhizobiales; family Beijerinckiaceae; genus Allobosea; species Allobosea minatitlanensis. The sequence goes on from UBNE01000023.1 coordinate 61,745, forward strand.
CCAATGCGCGCCGATGGCGTCGAGGATCGCGCCGACGGTGCGGCCTTCCATCAGCGAGGGCGTGCCGCCGCCGAAGAAGATCGAGGAGACGGTGCGTCCCGGCACCAGCGCGGCGCGATGCGCGATCTCGCGGCGGAAGGCGGCGATGTAGCGCTGCTGGTCGGGCGGCTGCAGCCGCACATGCGAGTTGAAGTCGCAATAGGGGCATTTGGCCAGGCAGAACGGCCAGTGTACATAGACGGCGAAGCCCGCATCCGCGGTCGGATGCGGGGTAAAAGGCCGCTCCGACAGGGCGGCCGCGAGGCTCACGCGGGTTTCCTCAGGCAAGCGGCCGCCAGCGCATGAAAGGCGCGTGCCCGATGCGACAGGCCCGGCGAGCCGTCCGCCGGAATGCCGTGCTTCTCTTCCGAACTCATCTCGCCGAAGGTCTTGTCGTGGCCGTCGGGCAGGAAGATCGGATCGTAGCCGAAGCCGCTGGTGCCGCGCGCCTGCTCGGTCACCGTGCCGAAGACGCGGCCCTCGAACAGTTCCTGATGGCCGTCCGGCCAGGCGATCACCAGCGCCGAGACGAAATGCGCCTTGCGCTGCGCCGGCGACAGCGCGCCGCGCTTGGCGAGCTCGATCTGGACGCGCGCGATCGCCGCGGCGTAATCCTTAGCCTGCCCGGCCCAGTTGGCCGAGAACAGGCCGGGCGCGCCGTCGAGCGCGTCGATGCAGATGCCGGAATCGTCGGAAAGCGCCGGCAGTCCGCTTGCCCGCGTCGCGGCGACCGCCTTGATCGCCGCGTTCTCGGAGAACATGAAGCCGTCCTCGACCGGCTCGGGCAGGCCGAGCTCCCCGGCCGAGACCAGCTCGATGCCGTAAGGCGCCAGCAGGTCGCGCATCTCGCGCAATTTGCCTGGGTTGTGGGTCGCGATCACGACCTTGCCGGCGAGGAGGCGGTGATTGGTCATTTCAATTCCAGCCCTCTCGAATGTCCACGGTCATCCCGGGCGACCGAAGGGAGACCCGGGATCCATGCCGGAACGGTTCGGGCATGGATCCCGGCTCTGCGCGGCTGACGCCGCTCCGGCCGGGATGACCCGTCGAGATGAACCGCTCCAGCATCGAATCAGGCCACCGCCGCCTTCTGCAAGGCGACGAGCTTGCCGACCCCGCCCTTGGCGAGCTTGAGCAGGCTGAGCAGCTCCTCCTCCGAGAAGGGCGCGCCCTCGGCCGTGCCCTGCACCTCGACGAGGCCGCCCGCGCCGGTGATGACGAAATTCGCGTCGGTCTGCGCGCCGGAATCCTCGACATAGTCGAGATCGATCACCGGCTGGCCGGCGACGATGCCGCAGGAGACGGCCGCGACATGGTCCTTCAACGGGTTGGTGCCCTTGAGCAGGTTGCGGCCTTCCATCCATTTCAGCGCGTCGTGCAGCGCCACCCAGGCGCCGGTGATCGAGGCCGTGCGGGTGCCGCCATCGGCCTGGAGCACGTCGCAGTCGACGACGATCTGACGCTCGCCGAGCGCGGTCAGGTCGACCACGGCGCGCAAGGAGCGGCCGACCAGGCGCTGGATCTCCTGGGTGCGGCCGGAGGGCTTGCCCGAGGTGACCTCGCGGCGCGTGCGCTCATGGGTCGCGCGCGGCAGCATGGAATATTCGGCCGTGACCCAGCCCTTGCCGGTGCCGCGCAGCCAGGGCGGCCCCTTCTCCTCGACGGTCGCCGCGCAGAGCACCTTGGTCTCGCCGAAGGTCACCAGGCAGGAGCCTTCGGCATAACGCACGACGCCGCGTTCGAGCGTGACCTTGCGCATCTCGTCGGCGGCGCGTTTGGAGGGTCGCATGAAACTGTCCTGTCTGGCGGGGAGAGGCGGCTTTTAGGCCCTCGCAGGCCGCACGGCAAGGCGCCGCGCGCGCGGGCCTCTTGATCCATGCCCGCGGCATGACGACAATAAGGGATCAGTGCGCGGTTTTCGCAGCCGAGGTTCATGAGCGCCCACACCTCCCGCCCCGAGACGACGAGCGGCCTGGTCGAGACCGACCAGCGCTCGCGCGAGATCTTCCGCCAGATCGTCGACGGCTACCTCGCGACCGGCGAGCCGGTCGGCTCGCGCAACATCGCCCGCCTGCTGCCGATGGCGCTCTCGCCGGCGACGGTGCGCAACGTCATGACCGATCTGGAGCTGGCGGGGCTGATCTACGCGCCGCACACCTCCGCGGGGCGCCTGCCCACGGAGCGGGGCCTGCGCTTCTTCGTCGATGCGATGATGGAGGTCGGCAACCTCACCTCCGAGGAGCGCGCCCGCATCGAGGCGCAGATCCGCGCCGGCGCCGGCCACCGCAACCTCGACCAGACGCTGACCGAGGCCTCGGCGCTGCTCTCCGGCCTGTCGCGCGGCGCCGGCGTCGTCGTCACCACCAAGGCCGACCCGCGGCTGAAGCACATCGAATTCGTCCGGCTCGACCCCGTCCGCGCCCTCGTCGTGCTGGTGGCGGAGGACGGCACGGTGGAGAACCGCCTGCTGGCGCTGCCGCCGGGCCTGCCGGCCTCGGCCCTGACCGAAGCCGCCAACTTCCTCAACGCCCGCATCCTCGGCAAGACGCTCGGCGAATTGCGCGGCGAGATCGCGGCGCAGCGGGCGCGGATGGAGAGCGAGCTCGACGCCCTGACCGCCCGGCTGGTCGAAAGCGGCATCGCCACCGCCTCCGGCCCGAGCGGCGACCGCCACCTGATCGTGCGCGGCCAGGCCAATCTGCTCGACGATCTTCGGGCGCAGGAGGATCTGGAGCGCATCCGCATGCTCTTCGGCGATCTCGAGACGCAGACCGACGTGATCGACCTCCTGTCCCGAGCCGAGGAGGGCGACGGCGTGCGCATCTTCATCGGCTCGGAGAACAAGCTGTTCTCGATGTCGGGGTCCTCGATGGTGGCGGCGCCGTTCCGCGACGCCGAGCAGCGCATCGTCGGCGTCGTCGGCATCATCGGCCCGACCCGGCTGAACTATGCCCGCATCGTCCCGATGGTCGACTACACCGCCAAGGTCGTCGGCCGCCTGCTGGATGGCGCTCGGTGAGGCGCTGCCTGCGGCTCTTGCCCTTGGAGCCGACCGCGACGGCGTGACGCCGCTTGCCCATGCCCGCGCGAGGGGGCAGGCCGCCGTGGCGAGGCTGATCGAGCAGGCGGGCGGGCGCGTGAAGCCCTGAGTTGGCTTTGAGCCCGGAAGCGGCTATCGAGCGCATAAAGCAACCGTTTCCGCAGGTTCCCGCCATGTCCGCGCAGCTTCCCGACCGCCTGTCCGTCAATCCGGACAGCCCGTTTTACGACGCCGACGTGCTCGCCCGCGACATCGGCATCCGCTTCAAGGGCGTCGAGAAGACCAATGTCGAGGAATACTGCGTCTCGGAAGGCTGGGTGAAGGTCGCGGCCGGCAACGCCAAGGACCGCTTCGGCCGCCCCATGACGATCACGCTCAAGGGCCCGGTCGAGCCCTATGTGCGCGGCGAAGCCGGGGAAGGTTGAGGCGCGGCTGTCATTCCGGGTTCTTCGCTGCGCGAAGCCCCGGAACGACAATGCGCGCTAAGCTACCGCAATCAAACGTCGACACGCCTCAGGCGAGGCTCTTGTAGAAGAAGGTCGAGCCGCAATCGGTGCCGTCCGGCATCAGCGCGAAGCGCGGGATGGTGCCGAGCTCCGTCCAGCCCAGCCGGTTGTAGAGCCGCCGGGCCGCGCCGTTCTCGTCGGTGTCGAGCACCAGGAGGTCGCGCCCCTTTTCGCGCGCGACCGTCTCGGCCCGGCGCATCAGCGCCTCGCCGACGCCCTGCCGGCGCGCGCGCGAATGCACCAGCACCTTGGCGATCTCGGCCCGGTGCGGCTGGTTCGGCTTGGCCGCCAGGTGAAGCTGCGCCGTGCCGACGATCCCCTCCGCGTTCCGCGCGGCGAACAGGACGATCTGCCCGCTCGCGACGCCGGCCGCGACATCGCGCCAGAAGCGCTCGTAATCCGCCGCCCCGTTCCAGCTCATGAAGCCCACGGAGGCGCCGTTGGCGACGCAGTCGCGCAGGATCTCCGCCAGGGCCGGTATCGCGGCTGCGGCGGCGGGGGCATCGAGAGTGCCGATGGCGATGGCGGTGCTCGCGGCGGGGGCGTTCATGCGGCATGTCCCGGAAAGGCGCCGCTGCCCGCGGCGAGGATGACGGCGTAGCGGACGGGCGCGCTGCCCGGATTGCGGTAGATGATCGGCCCGCGCAGGTGCATCTGCAGGCAGTCGCCCGCAGCGAGGTCGTGCCGGGCGCCTTCCACGGTGAGGTCGAGCCGGCCGTCGAGCACCCATATCTGCTGGTCGAGTGCCGGCGCGCCGGACGCGCTGGTGAGATGCACCTCGGCGCCGGCCGGCAGCGCGACCTCGACGATCTCGAAGCCCGAGCCGGTGCCGCGCGGCGAGACGTTGCGACGCAGATAGCCGCTCGCCGGATCGCGCCAGACCGGCTGGGCATCGCGCCGCGCCAGCGGCCCGGCTCCCGGGCCGTCTTCCAGCAGCGCCGAGAGCGAGAGGCCGAGCCCGGAGCCGAGCCGGACCAGCAGGGGCGCGGTCGGACTCGATTCGCCGCGCTCGATCCGCGAGATCATGGCGCGACTGACGCCGCTGCGTTCGGCGAGGGCTTCGAGCGTCAGGCCGTGGCGCCGGCGGGCCGCCTTCAGCCGCTGGCCGAGCAGCCGGTCGATCTCGGTGTCGTGGTCGATCTCCATGGATGGAGAATAATTCCTGTATATTGGAATTTTCAAGATGCTTTCGGAAATCGGGAGAACCTCGCCTCATCCCGGACAAGCGGCGAAGCCGCGCCCAGCCGGAGCCCGCCGCCGGCCCGCCGAAGGCCGGACCCGCTGGGCTGCCGCGAGGACCGTGCGGTTCTTGGGCCCGCAAAGGGCTTTGATGCGGCTCGAACCGCGCCAGCCGCTTGGCGCCACGCGGCTTCGCTGCTATGGCGCGCGCATGAGCACCCGCACCATCGACAATATCCGCAACTTCTCGATCGTGGCCCATATCGACCACGGCAAGTCGACGCTGGCCGACCGTCTGATCCAGCAGACCGGCACCGTCGCGGCCCGCGACATGAGCGACCAGATCCTCGACTCGATGGATATCGAGAAGGAGCGCGGCATCACCATCAAGGCCCAGACGGTGCGGCTGGATTACAAGGCCAAGGACGGCAAGGACTACGTCCTCAACCTGATGGACACGCCCGGCCATGTCGACTTCGCCTATGAGGTCTCGCGCTCGCTGGCGGCCTGCGAGGGCTCGCTCCTCGTCGTCGACGCCTCGCAGGGCGTCGAGGCGCAGACGCTGGCGAACGTCTACCAGGCGCTCGACGCCAATCACGAGATCGTCACCGTCCTCAACAAGATCGACCTGCCGGCGGCCGAGCCGGAGCGGATCAAGGAGCAGATCGAGGATGTGATCGGCCTCGACGCCTCCGACGCGGTGCCGATCTCGGCCAAGACCGGCCTCAATATCGAGGGCGTGCTGGAGGCGATCGTCGAGAAGCTTCCGCCGCCGAAGGGCGATCCCGAGGCGCCGCTGAAGGCGATGCTGGTCGATAGCTGGTACGACACCTATCTCGGCGTCGTCGTCCTGGTGCGCGTCATCGACGGCTATCTGCGCAAGGGCATGACCATCCGCATGATGCGGGCCAAGGCCTCCTACGGCGTCGACCGCGTCGGCGTGTTCAAGCCGAAGATGCTGGAGGTCAAGGAGCTCGGCCCCGGCGAGGTCGGCTTCTTCACCGCCTCGATCAAGGAGGTGGCGGACACCGCCGTCGGCGACACCATCACCGACGAGAAGAAGCCGGTCGCCGAGCCGCTGCCGGGCTTCAAGCCGGTGGTGCCGGTGGTGTTCTGCGGCATCTTCCCGGTCGACGCCGCCGATTTCGAGGATCTGCGCGGCGCCATGGCCAAGCTGCGGCTCAACGACGCCAGCTTCTCCTACGAGATGGAGACATCCGCCGCGCTCGGCTTCGGCTTCCGCTGCGGCTTCCTCGGCCTGCTGCATCTGGAGATCATCCAGGAGCGGCTGGAGCGCGAGTTCAACCTCAACCTGATCTCGACGGCGCCCTCGGTCGTCTACCGCATGCGCCTGCGCGACGGCACGGTGCAGGAGCTGCACAACCCGGCCGACATGCCGGATGTGATGAAGATCGAGGCGATCGAGGAGCCCTGGATCCGCGCCACCATCTTCACGCCCGACGACTATCTCGGCTCGGTGCTGAAGCTCTGCCAGGACCGCCGCGGCCTGCAGATCGACCTCGGCTATGTCGGCTCGCGCGCCAAGGTGGTCTACGACCTGCCGCTCAACGAGGTGGTCTTCGACTTCTACGACCGGCTGAAGTCGATCTCGAAGGGCTACGCCTCCTTCGACTACCAGATCACCGATTATCGCGAGGGCGACTTGGTGCGGATGTCGATCCTGGTCAATGCCGAGCCGGTCGACGCGCTCTCCATGCTGGTCCACCGGACGCGGGCCGAGACGCGCGGCCGCGCCATGTGCGAGAAGCTCAAGGAGCTGATCCCGCCGCACATGTTCCAGATCCCGGTGCAGGCCGCGATCGGCGGCAAGATCGTCGCCCGCGAGACCATCCGGGCACTGCGCAAGGACGTCACCGCCAAATGCTATGGCGGTGACGCCACCCGCAAGCGCAAGCTTCTGGAGAAGCAGAAGGAAGGCAAGAAGAAGATGCGGCAGTTCGGCAAGGTCGAAATCCCGCAGGAAGCCTTCATCGCCGCCCTCAAGATGGACGATTGACGGCAGCGGCCGGCCGCTTCCGGTCCCGGACCTCCCCGAGCCTGTCCCGGGGCCGATCGAAGATCGGAATCGGCGGGCCGCCGGGGAGGGCCCGTCGGCTTCGCATGGCGCGAGGCGTGGGCTTCAGATCGCCTCGACGCCGAGCTTTGCGCGCCAGTGATCGAGCCGCTGCTTGAGGATGCGGTCGCGCAGATAGGCGAGGCTTTCCTCCTCCAGCCGTTCCATCTCCTCCAGCCTGAACGCTTCCGGCCCATGCGCGTCCCAGGCGGCCTGCAATCCGCGATGACTGTGGCTGCGGTGGCGCAGGGTGAAGCGCAGGCGGTTCTCGATGCTGGCGAGATCCGTCGCCCGGCCGACCCAGCGCTGGCCGCTCGGCACGCAATGCAGCAGGTAGATGCCGGCTGCGGTCTTGCGCTCCCTGTAGGCGGCGAGCGCCGCCTTCCTGTCTTCCTGTCGCATCGCTTCCAACGGCTATGGCTGTGTCGGTCAGGCTTATTATAACCCGGGTAAAAAGAGCGCAAGGGATTTTACCCGGGTCATTTTCTGCGGACAGCGCCGCTGCCGCCCCGCGCTTCGGCCTGAGGCGCGGCTCTTGATCCCTTCGTCCGGCTGGCCGAATGTTCCGGGATGAGCGAGCGCGATCCGATCCTTCTCTTCGGCGACCTGTCCGGCAAGACCGCGCTGGTCACCGGCGCTTCCGGCGGCCTCGGCCTGCATTTCGCGCGGCTGCTCGCCCGCTACGGCGTCGCGGTGACGCTGGCGGCGCGGCGCAAGGCCGCCCTCGACGGCGCCTGCGCCGAGATCGCCGATGCCGGTGGCGAGGCGCAGGGCGTGGCGCTCGACGTGACCGATGCGCGCTCGGTCCGCGAGGCGCTGGAGGGGCGCTCCTTCGACATCCTCGTCAACAATGCCGGGGTCAGCGGCGCGGCCCGCGCGGCCGACCTCTCCGGGAACGAATGGGACCAGGTGCTCGACACCAATCTCAAGGGCGTCTTCCTGGTGGCGCAGGCGGCGGCGCGGCGCATGCGCGCTTCCGGCCGGGGCGGCGCGATCGTCAACATCGCCTCGATCCTGGGGCATCGCGTCGCCGGCGGCGTCAGCGCCTATGCCGCCTCGAAGGCGGGCGTGATCCAGTTGACCAAGGCGCTGGCGCTGGAATGGGCGCGCGACGGCATCCGGGTCAACGCGCTCTGTCCCGGTTATATCGAGACCGATATCAACCGCGATTTCTTCGCGTCGGAGCCCGGCCAGCAACTGATCCGCCGCATTCCGCAGCGCCGGCTCGGCCGGCCCGAGGAGCTCGACGGGGCCTTGCTCCTGCTCGCCTCGCAGGCCGGCAGCTACATCACCGGCTCGACCATCGAGGTCGATGGCGGCCACCTCGTCTCGTCGCTCTGAGGCGTCTCAGTACCTGATCACGCCGAAGCGCCGGAAGGCGTCGTGGATGCGGTCGGCATAATGGTTGAAGCTCGGATAGTCGCCGAGATGGGCCGGGCGCGGGCGCGGCAGTTCGATCGCGATCTCGTCGACGATCCGGCCCGGCGTCGGCGACATCACCAGCACGCGGTCGGAGAGGCCGATCGCCTCCTCGATCGAATGGGTGATGAACACCACCGTCTTGGCCTGCTCCATCCAGAGCAGCTCGAGATCGTGGCGGATCTGGGTGCGGGTGATGGCGTCGAGCGCGCCGAAGGGCTCGTCCATCATCAGCACGGCCGGATTGTGGATCAGCGCCCGCGCGATCGAGACGCGCTGGCGCATGCCGCCGGAGAGCTGCTTGGGATAGCGGTCGGCCGCATGCGCGATGCCGAGCTTGTCGAAGAGCTCCAGCGCCCGCTCGCGCGCCGGCTCCAGCGGCAGGCCGCGGATCTCCGCCTGCAGCAGCACGTTCTCCATCGCCGTGCGGAATTCCAGCAGCAGGTGGTCCTGGAAGACGATGCCGATATCGGTGAGCGGCGCGGTCAGGGCCTTGCCGTCGACCAGCAGCTCCCCCCGGCTGACCGGGATCAGCCCCGCCGCCATCAGCATGAAGGTGCTCTTGCCGCAGCCGGAGGGGCCGATCAGGCTGACGAACTCGCCGCTGCGGATGTTCAGATTCAGCCCGTCGACGGCGGTGAAGCCGCCGAAGGTCTTGATGATGCCGCGCCCCTCGATCGAGGCGGCGGCGCGGGCGGCTGTGGCTGTCATGTTGGCGTCTCGATCAATCCAAGTTGATCCCGGATCTGCGCTTCGCTCCGTCCGGGATGACAGCGGCCGGGTTGTCAGGGGCAGGCCGGGGCCGAGGCCGGCAGCAGCTCGGTCGTGTAGTAGTCGCCGATCGGCTTGTCCTTGGGCAGGCCGAGATACTGGGTCAGCAGCTCGAAGCTCTTGCTCCAGTTCGCCTCCGGCACGCTGCCGAGCGCGGTCGCGCCGGGCGCGCAGAGCAGCTTGTCGACCACGTCGAACTGGGCGAGCACCTGCGCCTTCTTCACCGAGGGGAACTGCGTGACGACGGCGTCGGCGGCGGCGTCCGGGTTCTTGCGGGCGGCGTCCCAGCCGAGCAGGCTCGCCTCGACGAACTTCTTGTAGAGCGCGGCATCGGCCTTGATCCTGTCGTCGCGGGCGATGATCGAGAGGCCGACGGTGGGCACGCCGACATCGCGGTAGAAGATGTCGCGCACCTTGAAGCCGCGCTCGCGGATCTGCACCGAGTGGAAATCGGCGCCGCCCAGGATGGCGTCGACCTTCTTCTCCAGCAGCGCCCCGACGAAGGCGCCGGGGTCGATATTGATGATGTCGAGCTTGCTCTTGTCGATCTGGTTGCTGGCGAGGATGGCGTCGAGCAGCGTGGTCTGCGCCGTGCCGGGCTGGACCGCGACCTTCTTGCCGACGAGGTCCTTCGGCGCGGCGATGCCGCTGTCCTCCAGCGCGATGATGGCGAAGCCGTTGGTCTGCAGCATCGGCGCGATGATCTTCACCGGCGCGCCCTTGGTGCGCAGTTGCATCGCGGCGGGCGCGTCGGCGAAGCCGAGATCGCTCTGGCCGGTCGCGACCATCTGCGCCGTGGTGCCGGAGCCCTTGCCCTCCTCGATGGTCAGGTCGATGCCGGCCTTCTGGTAGAGCCCCATCTGCTTGGCCATCATGAAGCCGGCATTGGGCGCGGCGGCGAGGAAGTTGAGCGTGATCTTCATCGGCTTGCCGGCGCCTTGCGCCAGCGCGCCCGAGGCGCTGAGCGCCAGGGCCGCGACGGCGCCGATCAGCATGCGTCTGTTCATGATTATCCTCCCTTGAGCCGGTTCGTCCGGCTTATTGCGGTGTGGTGGTCAGCCCTTGCGCTGCCAGGGCATCAGCAGGACCTCGAGGCCGTCGACGATGTAGCTGAACAGGATGCCGACGACGCTGAGCGCCACGAGGCAGGCGAAGATCAGCGGCATGTCGAGGAAGCTCGTGCCGCGCAGCAGCAGATAGCCCAGCCCGGCATTGGCGCCGACGAACTCGCCGACAATCGCGCCGGTCGCGGCGAAGACGGCCGAGACCTTGAGGCCGGAGAAGATATAGGTCAGCGCCGCCGGCACACGCACATAGCGGAAGGTCTGCCAGGCCGAGGCGCCCATCGAGCGGGTCAGGTAGAGCACGCGCTCGTCCAGCGCGCGGAAGCCGGTCATGCTCGCCACCAGCGTCGGGAAGAAGCAGAGCAGGAAGGTCAGCAGCACCTTCGGGAACAGGCCGAAGCCGAACCAGACGACGAAGAGCGGCGCGATCGCGATCTTCGGCACGAGCTGGAAGAAGACGATGACCGGGTAGATCGCCTTTTCCAGCAGGCGCACCGAGACGATGACGTAGCCGAGCGGGATCGAGACCGCTGCCGCCATCAGGAAGCCGAGCACGACCTCGTTCGCCGTCACCAGCGTATGCTGGAAGATCTCGGCCCGGTCGGTCCAGAGCCGCTCGAAGAAGGCGCTCGGAACGGGCAGGATGTATTCCGGGATGCGCGCGAGCGGCACCAGCCACTCCCAGGCGGCGAGCAGCACGGCGAAGCTCGCCAGCGGCCAGGCGAGGGCCGAACCCCAGTCGCGCAGCCGGCTCCGTCCGGTCGCGGCCGCCGGGAGAGCCGGGGTGGCGGCTGCGTCGCTCATGCCGATGCTCCTGTCTGCTGGGTCTCGCCGGCGGGCGCGGCCTTGGCCGGCTGGATCTGGCGCCGCCGCAGCGGCCAGATCCCGGTCATGTCCTCGGCCGCGCGCAGGAGCGCTTCGGCTATGGCCGGGCGCCGCTCCTCGGGCATGCGCGGCAGCGGGCCGGCGACGCTGAGCGTGCCGGCGGCCGGCGCGGCCGGGTCCCGGCCGGCGCGGAAAACCCTCGCCATCGCGACGATGCCGATCTCGCCCTCCTCGACCGCCACGGCGAAGCCGCGCCGGCGCGTCTCGTCGAGATGGGCGCGCAGCGCATCGACGTCCCTGAGCGCGTTCGGCCCGGTGCGCCCGGCCCCGTCGAAGCCATGGGCGAAGACGATGCGCAGCGCCTCCGCCTCCGGCAGCGAGGCGAGCCAGGCCTTTCCGGTCGCGGTCGCGTGCAGCACCGGCCCCGCGCCCATCGGCGGCTCGTAGCGCAGCCCCGCCGTCGCGCCCTGCGCCCGGGCGATCCAGATCAGCTCGCCGCCCTCGACCACGGCGAGCCGGCAATATTCCCGCGTCGCCGAAGCCAGCCGGTCGAGCACGATCTGCCCGGCATCGGGCAGGCCGCGGCTGTCGAGGTCGCGGAAGGCGAGCTGCGCCAGCTTCAGCGTCAGCCCATAGGCGCCGGAATGCGGGTCCTGCCGGACGAAGCCGCGCTCGGCGAGCGTGCCCAGCAGCCGGTGCGTGGCGCTGAAGGGCAGGCCGAGCCGGTCGGCGAGCAGGCTGAGATCGACGCCGTCCGGCTCGCCGGCCAGCGCCTCCATCAGCTTCAGAGCCCGGTCAACCGCCGCGATCGTCACCCGCTGTCCGCCCTCGGATTATTTTGGAAATGATTTCCAATTCAGAATTCGTTTCCGTATAAGAGCCGGACGAAGCCGAGTCAACGCGGCTGCGGATCGGCAAGCGGGAGGGCGCATGAGTCTGGCGGGCGAGGGGGCGGTCGCGATCTGGCACGACATCGCGCCGGAGGGGCGCGACGAGTTTTACGCCTGGCACGGCCGGGAGCACATGCCGGAGCGGGTCGGCATTCCCGGCTTCCTGCGCGGGCGCCGCTATGTCGCGCTCGATGCCGAGCTGGAGTTCTTCAACCTTTACGAGGCGCTGAGCGTCGAGACCCTGAAGAGCCAGGACTACACCGCCCGCGTCAACGCGCCGACGCCCTGGACGCTGAGCGCCGTCAGGCATTTCCGCTCGGTCGCCCGCTCGATCTGCCGCGTCGCGCTCAGCAGCGGCCCGGCCCAGGGCGGGCTGATCGCGACCTTGCGCTACGACGTGCCCGAGGGGCGGGACAGGGAGCATCGCGAGGCGCTGACGCGCCGCTTCGTCCCGGATCTGCTCGACAGGCCCGGCGTCGCCGGCGTGCATTGGCTCGTCGCCGATGCCGAGGCGAGCGGCGTCGCCACCGCCGAGCAGGAGGCCCGCGGCGTTGCCAACGCCGTGCCGCGCCGGGTGCTGCTGCTCGAGGGCTGGGGCGACGAGGCCGATTTCGCCGCGCTGGCCAAAGAAGCGCTGTCCCCCGCCGCGCTCGACGCGATCGGCGGGGAAGGCCCCTCTTCGCTCGGCCTCTACCGTCACCAGATCACCCGCACCAAGACCGCCTGGAGCGCCGGCTGATGGATGCCCGCTACGATCTCGCCGGCCGCAGGGCCATCGTCACCGGCGGCGCGGGCGGTCTCGGCCGCGGCATCGCCGCGGCGCTGCGCGACGCCGGCGCCACGGTGGAACTCTGGGATGCCAACCCCCGCGCGCTCGACGCGGCCGCATCCGGGCTGGGCGTCGGCCGGCGGCCGGTCGACATCACCGATCCCGCGGCGGTCGACGAGGCTGCCGCCGCAGCCTTCGCCGCGCATGGCCGCATCGACATCCTGGTCAACAATGCCGGCATCCTCGGCGAGGTGAAGCCGGTCTGGGAGACCGACCCCCGGAATTTCGAGGCGGTGCTGCGGGTCAATCTCTTCGGCACCTATCTCGTCAGCCGGGCCCTGCTCGGCCGCATGCGTTTGCAGGAGCCGCGCCCGGGCATCGGTGGCCATGCGCTGCGTGGGCATGTCGTCAACATCGCCTCGATCCAGGGCAAGGAGGGCATGGCGCTCGCCGCCGCCTATTCCGCCTCCAAGGCCGGGGTGATCGCGCTGACCAAGAGCACGGCCAAGGAGACGGCGCGCGACGGCATCGTCGTCACGGCGGTCACGCCCGCCGCCGCCGAGACCGCGATGGCGAAGGAGATCTCCGCCGCGCGCCGCGCCGACATCCTCTCGCGCATTCCGATGGGCCGCTTCGTCGAGGTCGAGGAAGTGGCGCGGATGGTGCTCTGGCTGTCTTCGGACGAGTGCTCCTTCTCGACCGGCGGCATCTTCGACCTGTCGGGCGCTCGCGCTACCTACTGAGCGGGAGCGGGCCGGTCACTTGATCCGGCCCGCGCGGCGCGCATCGGCGAGCAGCAGCGCCAGGGCGCAGGAGAGCAGGCGCGCCCGCAGATTGTCGGCGCGGCTCGTCAGGATAATCGGCACGCGCGCGCCGAGCACGATGCCGGCCGCGTCGGCGCCGCTCAGGAAGGTGAGCTGCTTCGCCAGCATGTTGCCCGCCTCGATCCCGGGCACGAGCAGGATGTCGGCATGGCCGGCCACCGGCGAGACGATGCCCTTCTCCTGTGCCGCCGCGGCGCTGATCGCATTGTCGAAGGCGAGCGGCCCATCGACGATCGCCCCGGTGATCTGGCCGCGCTCGGCCATCTTCGACAGGGCGGCGGCGTCGAGCGTCGCCATCATATGCGGGTTGACCGTCTCGACGGCCGCCAGCACGGCGACCTTCGGCAGCTCCTCGGCGCCGTTCAGGGCGACATGCCAGAGATTGATCGCGTTCTGGACGATGTCGGCCTTGGCGGCGAGGTCGGGGGCGATGTTGACCGCCGCGTCGGTGATGATGAAGGGCTTGGGGTAGCTTTCGATATGCATGACGAAGGCGTGCGAGATTCGCCTTTCGGTCCGCAGGCCGGAATCGGCCCGCACGACGGCGCCGAGCAGTTCGTCGCTGTGCAGCGAGCCCTTCATCAAAGCGCCGAGCTCGCCGGCTGCAGCCAGCGCGACGGCCTTCGCCGCCGCCGCATGGCTGTGCTCGGTGTCGACGAGCTTCCAGGCTGCGATATCGACGCCGGCCTCTTGCGCGGCGGCGCGGATGCGTGCGGCCGGGCCGATCAGGACCGGCTCGATCAGATGCTCTCTCGCGGCGTCGGCCACCGCCTCGACGACATTCGCCTTGACGGGGTGGACCACGCCGGTCCGCACGGCCGGGCGGTCGCGGCAGCGGCCGAGAACGAGCTGGAAATATTCGGCGGAGGTCAGCGCGGTCATGGCGCGGCCCCGTCCTGTGCGGCGATCCAGCGGACGATGCCGGGCCAGGTCTCGCTCAGCGTCTTGCGGCCCATGAACAAGCCGATATGCCCGCCGGGCACCAGCGCCTTCTCGATCCGCTTCCGCGGCGTCCCGACCAGCCCTTCGGCCGCGAAGACCTGCTCGCTGGTGGTGATGTCGTCCTCGGCCCCGGCCAGCAGATAGAGCGGGCAGGTCACGTCCTTGAGCGCCAGCCGCCGGCCGAGCCCGACGAACTCGCCCTTCGCGAAGCGGTTCTCCTTGAAGATCTGCTCGATCGCCTGGAGGTAATAGACGCCGGGCAGGTTGAGCGGATTCTCGTACCAGGCGGCGAAGGCCTCGGTGCGGTCGAGATAGTTGCGGTCGGCGAGGTTCTGGTAGAGCCGCACGTATTTCTCGACGTAGTGCTCGGCCGGATGCATGTTCTTCCAGCCGGCGAGCATGAAGCGGCCGGGCATCAGGCCGCGGCCGAGCCGGACCATGTCGCGATAGCTCTTCAGCGGCATGTCGTGCGCCATCTGCTTGATCGGCCCGTCCCCGGCATCGGTGTCGATCGGGGCGCCCGCCAGCACCAGGGACCTGACCTTGCGCGGGAAGCGCGAGGCCAGCATCGCGCTCAGCCAGCCGCCCTGGCACAGGCCGACCAGATGCACGACGCCGCCGAGATCGTCGATCGCGGCATTCAGCTCGGCGAGATAGGTGTCGATGCTGAAATAGCGCATCTCCTGCGTCGCCGTCTTCCAGTCGGTGACGAGGACATGCGGGATGCCGTTGGCGAGCATCGTCTCGACCAGGCTCTGGCCCTTGCCGTAATCGGCGATGGTCGCGCTGTGCCCGGCATAGGGCGCGTCGATCAGCACCGGCACGCGCCCGGCCGCGGCGGTGCCGAATTCGCGCAGGAACATGGTCGGCAGGTCGAGCCGGACCGTGTTGGGCGTCGCCCAGCCCGGCGGCGGCGGCCGGGTGATCTTCGCCGCCTGGGAGAGGAAGTCGAGATTGCGCTGGGTCAGGCGCAGCGCCGCGTCGACCGGCCAGAACCAGGGCAGGCTGAGTTCGGCGGGGCGGCTGGCGCCGGGCGATGCGGCTGCGGCCGTCGTCTTGCGGGCGGTCATGGTCGGGTCGCAACCTCCTGCCAAAGCACCGGCACGCCCCTGCGTGCCGTGTCTGCGTCGAATTGTGGGCGGGCTCCGGCCGCGCCCGGCATCGGGCCACCGGACGCCGCGATCCCGACAGGAGCATGACGGTCGGGCGCGGCGCTCATGTGAAGATCACCTTGCGGAAGCGGGCGAGCGCGAAGGCGAAATAGGCCGCGCAGATCGCGGCGATCTTGGCGATCTCCGGCCAGACCACGTCGAGCCCGGCGCCGCGATAGAGCACGCCTTGCGAGAAGGCGACGAAATGCGGCGTCGGGCTGAGGGTGCGCATCGTCCATTGCAGCCAGACCGGCATGCTCTCCATCGGCGTCGTCGCGCCGGAGAGAAGCTGCGTGACCACGAAGACCGGGATCGCGAGCAGGCCGAACTGGCCCATCGTCGTGGCCAGCGTGCCGAGCAGGATGCCGAGCGCCGCGACCGTGAAGGCGTAGATCGCGGTGCCCAGCACGAAGAGCGGCAGCGAGCCGGCGATCGGCACGCCGAGCGCGCCCTCGACGACGAGGACGAGCGAGGCGACCGCCGCGACCAGGATGACCAGCGTGTTGGCCAGCATCTTGGCGAGCATGATCTCGACCGGCGTCACCGGCATCACCAGCAGGTGCTCGACCGTGCCCTGCTCGCGCTCGCGGATCAGCGCCGCGCCGGTCAGGATGATGGTCAGCAGGGTGACGTTGTTGAGCACCTGCATGACCGAGCTGAACCAGCCGGAATCGAGATTGGGGTTGAAGCGCGCCCGCACCACCAGGTTGATCGGCAGGGCCGTGGTGGTCTCGCGCCCGGCCTGCAGATTCGCGATCTCCTGCGCGACGATCTGCTGGATGTAGACCGCGCCGTTGCCGGCCTGGGTCATCGCGGTCGCGTCGATATTGAGCTGCAGCGAGGTCTGCCGCCCGGCCTGCAGGTCCGCCTGGAAGTTCGGCGGCACCTCCAGCACGAAGACGAGGCGGCCGGAATCCATTTCGGAATCGATCTCGCCGGGGGCGATGCGCTTCGAGATCTTGAACAGCGGCGGGCCGAAGGCGCCGAGCAGGGTGCGCGAGAATTCCGACCGGTCCTCGTCGACGATGCCGATGGTGAGGTCGCGCGCCTCCAGCTTCACGCCGGTGGCGACCGTGTAGACCGCGAAGCTGAAGGCATAGACCACCAGCAGCAGCATGACCGGGTCGGCCCGGATGCTGCGCAGCTCCTTGACCACCAGCCGCAGGATGTTCTGGAGATGGATGACGAGCCCGGCCATCTCAGGCCTCCTGCTTGCGCAGGGCGAATTGCGCGACGACGAGGAAGAGCAGGAAGAAGAAGGTGAGCATGGCGAGGTTCGGCCAGAGCTCGGCCGCGCCGAGCCCCTTGGTGAAGACGCCGACGCTGACCGGCTGGTACCAGGCCGGCGGCAGGCTCATGCCGATGATCCGGCCGCCGCCCGAGAGCGAGGCGACCGGCACCATCAGCCCGGAGAAGTTGATCGCCGGGATGATCGACAGGATCGCCGTGGCGAAGACGGCCGAGACCTGCGTGCGGGTGAAGCTGGAGACGAGCTGGCCGAAGCCGGTGGTCGCGGAGACGTAGAGCAGGGTCGCCAGCGCCAGCACCCAGGCCGAGCCCTTGATCGGCACGCCGAAGACGAACAGCGCGATCAGCACCAGCATCACGAAGCTGCCCATCGCCACGGCGATATAGGGCAGTTGCTTGCCGAACAGGAATTCGAAGCGGCTGATCGGCGTCGAGCGGAAATTGGCGATCGAGCCGGTCTCCTTCTCGCGGACGACGCCGATCGCCGACATGATCGCCGGGATGACGATCAGCATCAGCATGATCACGCTCGGCACCATCGCATTGGCGCTCTTGAAGTCCTGGTTGTAGCGGAAGCGGGTTTCCACCGTGACGGCGGCGGGCGCGTGGCTCGAGGCGGCATGGTCGGCGGCGAAGCCCTGCGCGTATTGGGTCGCCAGCCCGGTGACGTAGCCGCGCGTCGTCTCGGCCCGGAACGGCATGGCGCCGTCGAGCCAGACCGACATCTCGGGCAGGCGCCCGCTCATCAGGTCGCGGCCGAAGGAGGGCGGGATCTCGAGCGCGAGCTGGAGCTCGCCGCTGCGCATCCGGCGGTCCAGCTCCCCGGCCGAGCGGATCGGCGCCTGCTCGTCGAAATAGCGCGAGCTGGAGAAGGCCTCGATCAACTGGCGGCTCTCCATCGAGTTGTCCTGGTCGAAGGCGGCGAATTTCAGCTTCTCGACGTCGAAGGAGATGCCGAAGCCGAAGGCCAGCATCAGCAGCAGCGGGCCGAGGAAGGCGAAGCTCAGCCGGATCGGGTCGCGCAGCAGCTCCATGGTCTCGCGGCGGGCGCAGGCCCAGAGCCGGCGCGGGTCGAAGCGGCGGGCCGGCGCGGCCGGCTGGGTCGTCTCGGCGGCCGCCGGGACCGGCTCCTCCGGCGCGTCCTCGATCCCGGAGGCCTCCTTGAGATAGGCGACGAAGGCGTCCTCCAGCGTGCCGCCGCCACGCTGCGCCGCCAGCTCCTGCGGCGTGCCGACGGCCAGCACCTTGCCGGCATGCATGAAGGAGATGCGGTCGCAGCGCTCCGCCTCGTTCATGAAATGGGTCGAGAGGAAGATGGTGACGCCGTCGTCGCGCGAGAGGTCGATCAGCGTGCGCCAGAAGGCGTCGCGGGCGATCGGGTCGACGCCGGAGGTCGGCTCGTCGAGGATCAGCATCGCCGGCCGGTGCAGCACGGCGACGGCGAGCTGCAGGCGCTGGCGGATGCCGAGCGGCAGGCTCTCCGGCCGCTCGTCGGCGACGTCCGCGAGGTCGAAGCGGCTCAGGAGCTCGGCGATCCGCCCGGGGATCTCGGCCGGCTTCAGATGGTAGAGTTCGGCATGCAGCAGGAGATTCTGCCGCACCGTCAGCTCGCTGTAGAGCGAGAAGGCCTGCGACATGTAGCCGACGTTCCGCCGCGTCTCCATGTCGTCGGCGGCGAGCGGCTGGCCGAAGAGCTTGGCCGTGCCCTCGCTCGCCGGCAGCAGGCCGGTCAGCATCTTCATCGTGGTCGACTTGCCGCAGCCATTCGAGCCGAGGAAGCCGAAGATCTCGCCGCGCCCGATGCGGAAGCTGACATGGTCGACCGCGACGAAATCGCCGAAGCGCCGGGTCAGCCCCTCGGCCTCGATCGCCGGCGTGGCGTCGTCGCTGGCCGTCCGCGGCCGCAGCACGACCTCGCGGTGCTGGGCCCGCTTGGCTTCGGGCAGCAGCGCCACGAAGGCGGCCTCGAGCGTCGCCTGCCCGGCCTTCTCGCGCAATTCCGCCGGCGTGCCGGTGGCGATCGCCTTGCCTTCGTCCATCGCCACCAGCCAGTCGAAGCGCTCGGCCTCCTCCATATAGGCGGTGGCGACGATGACGCTCATGCCCGGCCGGCGGGCGCGGATCGTGTCGATCAGGTCCCAGAACTGGCCGCGCGACAGCGGGTCGACGCCGGTGGTCGGCTCGTCGAGGACGAGCAGGTCGGGGTCGTGGATCAGCGCGCAGCAGAGCGAGAGCTTCTGCTTCATGCCGCCGGAGAGCTTGGCGGCCGGGCGGCCCTCGAACGGGTCGAGTCCGGTCGCCCTCAGCAACTCGTCGATCCGGCCGCGCCGCTCGGCCGCGTCCTGGCCGAAGAGGCGGGCATGGAAGTCGATGTTCTCGAACACCGAGAGGGTGGGGTAGAGATTGCGCCCCAGCCCCTGCGGCATATAGGCGATGCGGCCGCGCCGCGCCTCGCGCTGCGCCTTGACGCCGAGATCGCCGCCGAGCGCATGGACGCTGCCCTGCTGGATCCTCCGCACGCCGGCGATCAGCGCCAGCAAGGTCGATTTGCCGACGCCGTCCGGTCCGATCACGCCGATCATCCGGCCGGCCGGGATGGCGAGCGTCAGCGCGTCGAGGGCGGTCACCCTGCCGTAGCGATGCGTGACGGCGTCGAGGCGCGCGGCAGGCTCGGCCTGCATCATGGCAGCTTCACGGCCAGCGAATCGGGCCATTTCGCATTGGGCGCGGTGCGCACGAAGCCGAGGCCGCGCACGCCGGTCTTCACCTGCCGGTGATATTTGGCGAGCAGCTCCCGGTCGAGCTGGAGCTTGATGCGGAAGACCAGCTTCTCGCGCTCCTCGGCGGTCTCGACCGCCTTGGGCGTGAACTGGGCATCGGCGGCGACGAAGCTGACCGTCGCGGGGATCACATATTGCGGCACGGGGTCGAGGATGATCCGCGCCTCGTCGCCGAGCGCGAGCTGCCCGGCCTGCGCCGCCGGCAGGTAGATCGTCATGTAGACGTCCGACAGGTCGAGGATGGTGATGACGCGCGTGCCGGCGGCGACGACCTCGCCCGAGCGGGCGAGCTGATACTGGACGCGGCCGCTGCGCGGCGCCACCAGCACGAGGTCGACCAGGATCGCCTTGATCTGCTCGGCATCGGCTTCCGAGGCCCGGATGGCGAAGCGCGCCTGGTCGCGCTGCGCCTCGGCGGCGCGCAGGGCGGCGTCGGCGGCGTCGGCCTTGGCCGAGCGCTGGTCGTCGACCTGCTTGCTGAGATAGCCCTTGGCGACCAGTTCCTTGCCGCGCTGGGCGTCGGTGCGGGCGAGGATCTGGTCGCTCTTGCGCTGGGCGATCAGGGCCTCGGCCTCGGCCAGCGCCTGCCTGGCGCGCAGCACCTGCGCCTCGGCGGCGCGCAGTTGCGCCTCGTATTCGGGCGAGACGATGCGCCCGATCACCTGGCCGGCGGTGACCTCGTCGCCTTCCTTGACCTTCACCTCGGCCAGCCGGCCGGCATATTTCGAGGAGACGTCGATCTGGGTCGCCTCGATCCGGCCATTGGTCTTGACGATGCCCTCCGGCATCGTGTCGCCGCGCAGCCTCTCGATCAGCGCCTTGATGCGCGATTGCGCCTGCGCGCCGGGCGCCTGCAGGACGAGCGCAGCGAGAAATGCTGCCGTAACGGCTCGAGAGCGGCGCATCTTAGATCTCCGAAGGAAGCGTGACGGAAACGGGGTGGGCGGGCATCGTTCTTAGCATGCGGGAAGCGCGAGGCCAGGCCAAGCCGCTTGCGGCGCGGGCGCGCATGCGTCCATGTCCGGCGCAATCCCGCCTGTCGCGCCTGCCCCCGGCCGTGTCCTTGCCGCCATCCATCGCCGCCCTCGCCGCATCGCCCGCCCGCGGGCAGGGTGCCCCGCTTAGCCGGTCGGGCGGGGCGCGGCTTTGCGCTCGCTCAATCCGCGCCGGAGGCGATGGCCTATGGTGGCCGGCTGCTTCGGCTACGGCGCCCGCCCAGGCCGGCGCCGCGCGCGGGACCTGTCCGGAAGCGCTTGACTCGCGGGCCCGGAACGGTTGAGCCACATCGCATCGAACCGCCCGAGACCGGAATCCCCTGATGCCCGAGACCATCGTCCTGCTCGACATGACGACGCCGCAGCGCGCCGAGCGCCTGCGAGCGCTGCTGCCGCCCGGCTTCGTGCTGACCCATGGGACGGAGCGCGGCGAGGAGCATCTGAAGGCGATCATCGCCGAGGCCGACTATGCCATTTCCGGCCAGGTCGCCGTCCCGGGCGAGGTGCTGCGCGCCGCGAAGAAGCTGAAGCTGCTGCACAAATGGGGCGTCGGCTACGACAATATCGACATCGCCACGGCGAAGGCGCTCGGCATCCAGGTCGCGCGCACCACCGGCTCCAACGCGCTTCCCGTCGCCGAATTCGCGCTCGGGCTGATGCTGTCGGCGCTGCGCTTCATCGCCTATGGCCATGCGGAGCTGAAGACGGGGCGCTGGGCCACCGGCAGGCTGCCGGGAGACACCTTCACCCTCTCCGGCAAGACGGTGGGCATCGTCGGCTTCGGCGCCATCGGCCAGAATCTCGCCAGGCTGCTCGCGGGCTTCGGCTGCCGCATCCTCTACAGCAAGCGCACGCCGCTTGCCGCGGCGCAGGAGCAGGCGCTCGGCGCCCGGCACGCGCCGCTGGCGCGGATCCTGGCGGAGGCCGATATCGTCTCGCTCCACTGCCCGCTGACCCCGGAGACGGAGAACCTGATCGACGCCGATGCTCTCGCGGCGATGAAGAGGACGGCGGTGCTGGTCAATGTCGCGCGCGGCGGCGTCGTCAACGAGGCCGATCTGGTCGCGGCGCTCAGGGCGCGCACCATCGCCGGCGCGGCGATGGACGTCTATGCGGTCGAGCCGTTGCCGCCCGACAGCGAATTGCTGACCCTCGACAATCTCGTGGTGACGCCGCATCTCGCCGCGATGGCCGCCGACACCTTCGAGCCGACCGTGAAGCGCATGTTCGCCAACATCGCGCATGTCTCGCGCGGCGAGCCGGTGCCGGAGCGCGACCGCGTCGTATAAGGTTACGCCGCCCGGTCGAAGCTGTCGGCGCGGGCGAGGTCCCAGTTGCGGCGGTAGAAGCTGTGCTCGCAGCGGCCTTCGGCGAGCTCGCCCGCCTCGAGGAAGACGTGGAGGTCCGAGAACAGCCGGATCTCGGTGGTGCTGACGCGGCGCACCAGATGGTGCGGGCCGAGATCGGAGGGATGGCTCAGCCCCGCCGCGGCCAGCATGTCGGCCAGCGCCTGCACCGTATTGGCGTGGAAGCGATGCACGCGCTGCGCCTTGTCGGGCACGACCAGCGCGCGCTGGCGCACGGCGTCCTGCGTGGCGACGCCGGTCGGGCAGCGATTGGTGTTGCAGGACAGCGACTGCACGCAGCCCAGCGCGAACATGAAGCCGCGCGCCGCATTGGCCCAGTCGGCGCCGATGGCGAGCACGCTGGCGATGTCGAAGGCGCTGACGATGCGCCCGGCGGCGCCGATCCTGACCTTGTCGCGCAGGCCGGCGCCGGTCAGCACGTTGTGGACGAAGAGCAGGCCTTCGCGCATCGGCAGGCCGATATGGTCGCTGAATTCGACCGGGGCGGCGCCGGTGCCGCCTTCGGCGCCGTCGACGACGATGAAGTCGGGCACCACGCCGCTCTCCAGCATCGCCTTGACGATGCCCATGAACTCCCAGGGATGGCCGAGGCAGAGCTTGAAGCCGACCGGCTTGCCGCCGGAGAGCTCGCGCAGCCGGGCGATGAAGCCCATCATCTCCAGCGGCGTCGAGAAGGCGCTGTGGCTCGGCGGCGAGATGCAGTCCTGCCCGACCGGAACGCCGCGCGTCTGCGCGATCTCCGGCGTCACCTTCGGCGCCGGCAGGATGCCGCCATGGCCGGGCTTGGCGCCCTGGCTCAGCTTGATCTCGATCATCTTGACCTGGGGCTCCCGCGCCTGCCGGGCGAAGCGCTCCGGGTCGAAGCGGCCCTCATCGTCGCGGCAGCCGAAATAGCCGCTCGCCACCTCCCAGACGATGTCGCCGCCGCCCTCGCGGTGATAGGGGCTGATGCTGCCCTCGCCGGTGTCGTGGCTGAATCCGCCCATGCGCGCGCCGGTGTTGAGCGCCCGGATGGCGTTGGCCGAGAGCGAGCCGAAGCTCATCGCCGAGATGTTGAAGATCGAGGCGGAATAGGGCTGGGCGCACTGCTCGTTGCCGATGGTGATGCGGAAGCTCGCGGGGTCGGAGGCCGGCACCGGCCGGCTCGAATGGCCGATGAACTCGTAGCCGTCGCGATAGACGTCGAGCAGCGTGCCGAAGGGATGGTCGCCGGCGAGGCCCTTGGCCCGGCGATAGACCAGCGAGCGCTGCGAGCGCGAGAACGGTGCCGCCTCCTCGTCCGCCTCGAACAGGTACTGGCGCAATTCCGGCCGGACGAGCTCGGCGAACCAGCGGATATGCCCGATGACGGGATAGTTGCGGCGGATCGCATGCTCGGGCTGGGCGAGGTCCCACAGGCCGAGCAGCGAGAGCAGCACGGCGAGGACGGCCGGAAACCAGACCCAGCCATGGCGGAAGGCGAGGGGGACGAGGATGAGAGCCGCGAGAACGCACAGGGCGAGGGTGGTGAAGCGGCTCAGACGCAAAGTCATCGGGAAGGCCTCGAGGCAAATCGAATTCTTCCAGTTTTAGAGCATGGGAGGCGACGCCGTGCCAAATCGCCGGCTCCCCGGCCGGGCCGGCCGCAGGCCGGGCCCGGGGATGCATCCGGAATGCTCCGTTGCCCTCAAGCGGCAGCAGGCCTCAGGTCTTGAGGAACCCGATCGAGAACCACGGCACGGCGGCGACGACGAGGAGGCCGAGGAGCAGGGCGAGCATGTAGCCCCAGATATATTTCAGCCCCTCGTCGGGGTTGATCTTGGAGATGGCGCAGGCGCCGTAATAGCCGACGCCGAAGGGCGGGGCGAAGAGGCCGATGCCCATGGCGAAGATCACGACCATGGCATAGTGCACCTCGTGGATGCCGACGGCCTTGGCGATCGGGAAGACCAGCGGGCCGAACAGCACCATGGCCGGGATGCCTTCCAGCACCGAGCCGAGCACCACGAAGGCGACGATCGAGATGCCGAGGAAGCCCCAGTGCCCGCCGGGCACCGAGGCCATCGCCTGGGCGAGGTCGCGCGAGAAGCCGGACTGGGTCAGGCCCCAGGCCATGGCCGTGGCGGCGCCGATGATGAAGATGATCGCCCCGGTGAGCGAGGCGGTCTCGACCAGCATTTTCGGCAGCCGGCGCCAGTCGAACTGGCGGTAGATCAGGAGCCCGGCCAGCACCGCATAGGCGATGCCGATGGTCGAGACCTCGGTGGCGGTGGCCACGCCCTCGACCACGGCGGCGCGGATGACGAAGGGCAGCGCGATGGCCGGCGCCGCAATCAGCGCGAGCTTGGTCATCACGCGCTTCGGCTGGCGCGCGACGTGGCTGAGATCCTCTCCGCGATAGCGCCACCAGACGACGAAGCACAGCGCGACGCCCAGCACCACCGCCGGCAGCATGCCGCCGGTGAACAGCGCCGCGATCGAGACGCCGGTGACCGAGCCGATGGTGATCAGCACGATCGAGGGCGGGATCGTCTCGGTCTGCGCGCCGGTGGCGGAAAGCAGCGCGACCAGATCCCCGGGCTTGGCGCCGCGCTGGCGCATCTCGGGGAAGAGCACCGGCGCGATCGCCGCCATGTCGGCGACCTTCGAGCCGGAGATGCCGGAGACCAGGTACATCGCCCCGATCAGCACATAGGAGAGCCCGCCGCGGACATGGCCGAGCAGCGAGGCGAGGAACTGGATCATCGCCCTGGCCATGCCGGTCATCTCGATCAGCGCCCCGAGGAAGATGAACAGCGGCACCGCGAGCAGGATGAGATGGCTCATGCCCTCGTCGAGCCGGCCGACCATGACGAGCAGCGGCGTCGAGGTGGTGAGCGCGAGATAGCCGAAGGTGGCGAGCGCGAAGGAGAAGGCGATCGGCACCCCGGAAAAGACGTTGAGCGCGACGACGCCGACGAAGAAGACCAGGAGGTTGAGCTTGCCGAGCGGCTTCAGCGCCGGCCCCGCCAGCCAGAACAGGGCGATCACCAGCGCGGTCAGCGCCGCGGCGGCGAAGACCGGCTTCCAGGAGCCGAAGCGCACCAGCCGTAGGAGCGCGACGGCGAGCATCAGGCCGATGCCGACCGGCAGCGCCGCGGCGCGCCAGGCGTTGGAGATCTCCAGCGCCGGGGTGACGATGAAGTTCTCCTCCTGCGCATATTCCAGCGCATGCGGCAGGATCATCAGCAGGAAGGCGATGGAGGCGGTGATCGCGACAGCCTCGAGCAGCGCCTGCGCCCGCGGCGGCACCCGCGTCACCAGCCCGGTCATGCGCATGTGCTCGCCGCGCTGCAGCGCGATCACCGCCCCCAGCATCGACAGCCACAGGAACAGGATCGAGGCCAGCTCGTCCGACCAGATCAGGGGCGTATGCAGGACGTAGCGCGCCGTCACGCCCGCTCCCAGGATGACGACCTCCGAGACGACGAGGACGGCGGCGAAGAACGAGACGACGGTGCCGAGCGCGCGTTCGAGCGGGCGCGCCAGCCGGCCGAGCGCGGTCGGGGAGAGATCGGCCGAGCCCGGCAGGCTGGCTCCGTGAGCATCCATGGAGACGTTTCCGATTATCGTATTTTGAGTCCTTATAGGCTGGGCTGCGTCCCCGAGACTAGCCGTAACGTCGGGTTCTCCAGTTGTGCATGGACGCACCTTGCCGCACCCGGCTGCCTTGCTGGCTGACCGGCCCGGCGGTCCTCGCGGCTTGCATTGTCGGAAACAAAGAGAGAACATGAGGCCATGCCGCTCGCCGACAGCATCCTCAATCCGCCGCCCGCCCGGCCGGACATCACCCGCGCCGTCTGCCGCGGCGCCAGCCGGCACCTGCGCGAGCGCGGCTATGCCATCGTCAGGGAGATGACCTTCGCCAACGGCCGGCGCGGCGACATCGTCGCGCTGTCGCCCGCGGGCGAGCTCTGGGTGGTCGAGGTCAAGTCCGGCCTCGCCGATTACCGCGTCGACGGCAAATGGCCGGATTATCGCGATTATTGCGACGGCTTCCTCTTCGCGGTCGCGCCGGAGTTCCCGCGCGAGATCCTGCCGGAGGATGTCGGGCTGATCGTCGCCGACGCCTATGGCGGCGAAGTGCTGCGCGAGCCGCCGCGCCATCCGCTCGCGCCGGCCCGGCGCAAGATGCTGACCATCGCCTTCGCCAGGCTGGCGGCGGGGCGGCTGGCGCAGAGCGAGGATCCGCCGGGCCCGTGACCGCGCCGCGGCTGCGCGGCGTCGATCTCCGCCGCGGGAGCCGGAGCGCGGGCGAAAAGGCGGCTTGCCGGCGCCCTTCGGGGCCTCAGCGCGGAGCGCGCTTGGCCAGGATGCGCTGCAGGGTGCGCCGGTGCATGCCGAGGCGGCGCGCCGTCTCGGAGACGTTGCGGTTGCACAGCTCGTAGACCCGCTGGATATGCTCCCAGCGCACCCGGTCGGCCGACATCGGGTTTTCCGGCGGCGAGGGGCGGGCGTCGCGGGCGGCGGCGAGCGCGGCATGGATCTCGTCGGCATCGGCCGGCTTGGCCAGGAAGTCGAAGGCGCCGAGCTTCACGGCGCTGACGGCGGTGGCGATGTTGCCGTAGCCGGTCAGCACGACGCCGCGCGCATCCGGCCGGCGCTCTTTCAGCCTTGCGATGACGTCGAGCCCGTTGCCGTCTCCGAGGCGCAGGTCGATGACGGCGAAGGCGGGGGCGGCCTCCTCCAGCGCCGCGAGCCCGGCCGCGACGCTGTCGGCGGTGCGCACGCTGTAGCCGCGGCCTTCCATGGCGCGGGCGAGGCGGGTCAGGAACGGCTTGTCGTCGTCGACCAGCAGCAGGGACATGTCGTCTCCCGGTCCGGGTCCTTCGCTTGCGTTCTCGACGCCCTGCATCGTCATCTCCTTGCCGCTTGTCCATGCGCGCTGCGGTTGCGCGGTTTCCGGGGTGGTTCGGGTCGAGGCCGGCCTGGCGGCAGGCGCTCAACTCCTCTCATGTAGCGCGGATGGCGCGCCGTCGGTACCCCCGAGGGCGGGAGGCTGGGCTTCGAAGACCGCGCGGGGCCAGACGATCCGGATCGAGGCGCCGCTCTCCGGCGCCGGCCGGTTCGAGAATTCGAGCGTGGCGCCGCCGCGCTCGAGCAGCGTCTTGGCGATGAACAGCCCGAGGCCGAGCCCCCCGCCGGCGCGGTTCTCGCCGGCGCCGCGCGAGAGATAGGGCTCGCCGGCGCGCATCAGCACGTCGGGCGGGAAGCCCGGCCCGTCATCGGCGATGGTCAGGGTGACATGGCTGGTGCTCCATCCGGCCTGGATCGACACCGTCGAGCGGGCGAAGTCGACGGCATTGTCGACGATGTTGCCGAGGCCGTAGATCATGCCGGGATTGCGCCGGCAGACAGGCTCCGGCTTCTCGCCCTGCAGGGTGATCTCGAAGGGCACGCCGAAGGGGCGCTGCGGGCCGGCCGCCTCCTCGATCAGCAGGCGCAAGGTGAGCTGGTCGAGCGGGCCGGCATCCTCGTCCTGCAGGCTGGAGAGCTTGGCCAGGATGCCGCGGCAGCGCTCGACCTGCTCGCGCAGCAGGGCGATGTCCTCCGCCATCTCGCCGTCCGGCGGGGCGAGACGGGTCAGCTCCCGCGCCACCAGCGCGATCGTGCCGAGCGGCGTGCCGAGCTCGTGCGCCGCCGCCGCGGCGAGCCCGTCGAGCTGCGAGAGATGCTGCTCGCGCGCCAGCACGAGCTCGGTGGCCGCCAGCGCGTCGGAGAGGTCGCGCGCCTCCTTGGCGACGCGCCAGGCATAGATGCCGGTGAAGGCGAGCCCCAGCACCAGCGCCACCCAGGTTCCGCCCTGGTAGTAGGCGGGCAGGATCGGCCGGTCCGGCCCCGACCAGGGCAAGGGCATGTGGAAGCGGCTGAGCAGCGTCGCCAGCCCGACGGCGAGCACGCCGAGGACGAGCGTGCGCTGCGTCGGCAGCGCCGTCGCCGAGATCAGCACCGGCGCCAGGAACAGGATGGCGAAGGGATTCTGCAGCCCGCCGGTCATGTAGAGCAGGGCCGCGAGCTGGACGATGTCGAAGGCGAGCAGTGCCGTCGCCGGCCCGTCCGCGAGGCGATGGCTCAGCGGAAAGCGCACCCTGAGCCCGATATTGAGCCAGGCCGAGATCGCGATGACGCCGAAGCACCAGCCGAAGGGCAGCGGAAAGCCGAGGCCGAAATGCACCCCCGCCACCGCGACGCTCTGCCCGACGATGGCGAGCCAGCGCAGGCGCACGAGGGTGTCGAGCCGCAAATGCCGGTTGGAGCGCATCAGCGCCGGCGCCGAGAAATCTGCTGCCATCACCGCTTCCAGGCCCCCGTGACCGCCGCTCGTCGCGTGCCGGTGCCGGCGTCTGATGCGAGGTTTTTGCCGTCGGGCATCCACATGTCAGAGATTCTTTAGCCTTTAGCCGGGTTGAATGAGAACAAAATCAACGTAAGGTGCGTTGCTCGCTGCGACGCATCATCGCATGTTGCGCCGCCAGAGGACCTCGAAATCGCATGTATGGGGCCGCCATGTCGTTTGCCTACCATGCCTATGAAGCGGTTCACATGATGGTGAGCCCGATGCGCGGCGTCTCGGACGCCGTCCAGTTGGCATTCAAGAATCCCGGCAATCCGCTGACCTATACGCCGCTCGGCCGCACCGTCGCGGCCTCCTGCGAATTGTTCGAGCGGGTCACGCGCCGCTACGGCAAGCCGGCCTTCGGCCTGAACGAGACGATGATCAACGGCGTCACGGTCCCGGTCGAGGAGCGCGTCGTCTGGGAGCGCCCCTTCTGCCGGCTGGTCTATTTCGACCGCCGGATTCCCGGCCGGCGCAAGCCGCAGCCCAAGGTGCTGCTGGTGGCGCCGATGTCCGGCCATTACGCGACGCTGCTGCGCGGCACCGTCGAGGCCTTCCTGCCCGGGCACGAGGTCTACATCACCGACTGGGCCGATGCGCGGCTGGTGCCGCTCTCGGAGGGGCGCTTCGACCTCGACGACTATATCGACTACGTCATCGACATGCTGCACACGCTCGGCCCGGACACCCATGTCATGGCGGTGTGCCAGCCGGCCGTGCCGGTCATCGCCGCGATCGCGCGGATGGAGGCGGAGGGCGACGACGACGCGCCGCGCTCGATGACCCTGATGGGCGGTCCGATCGACACCCGCCGCTCGCCGACCGCCGTCAACGAGCTCGCCATGGAGCGCGGCACCGACTGGTTCCGGCGCAACTGCATCACCGTCGTGCCCTTCCCGCATCTGGGCGCCTTCCGGAAGGTCTATCCCGGCTTCATGCAGCTCTCGGGCTTCATGGCGATGAACATCGACCGCCATGTCAGCGCCCATTACGAGATGTTCAAGCACCTCGTCTCGGGCGACGGCGATTCGGCCGAGAGGCACCGCGATTTCTACGACGAATACCTCGCGGTCATGGACATGACGGCCGAGTTCTACCTCCAGACGATCGACACCGTCTTCGTGCGGCACGCCTTGCCGAAGGGCGAGATGATGCATCGCGACAAGCCGGTCGACCTCGGCGCCATCCGCCGCGTCGCGCTGATGACGGTCGAGGGCGAACTCGACGACATCTCCGGCGTCGGCCAGACCAAGGCGGCGCATGATCTCTGCGTCAACATCCCGGCCGACAAGCGCGTGCATTACCTCCAGCCCAAGGTCGGGCATTACGGCGTCTTCAACGGCTCGCGCTTCCGCGCCGAGATCCAGCCGCGCATCTCCGACTTCATGGTCAGCCTCGACATGGAGGCCGCCAAGGGCCGCCGCGGCGACAGCGCGGGCGAGCGGCGCAAGGCGCTGAAGGTCGTGGGCTGACGGGGCCCGTCGCGGCGGCGGGGCCTCTTCCGCCGCGCCCGCGAATCCCGCACAATCGCGCCAGCATGCGCATCTCCCTGTTCAAGCGCCAGCCTGACCCGGACCGGCTCGACGTGGTCCATGCCGGCCAGCGCTATCCCGTCCTGGTGAAGCGGCGCGCCAATGCGCGGCGGATGACCCTGCGCGTCTCGCAGGCCACCGGCGAGATCACGCTGACCCTGCCGGAGCGCGTCGATTTCGCCGCCGGCCGCAGCTTCGCCGAGAGCCATGGCGGCTGGATCGCGGCGCGCGTCGCGAAGCGCCCGCTCGCCGTGCCCTTCGAGCCGGGGCAGATGGTTCCGTTGCGCGGCGTGCCGCATCGCATCGTCCACTGGTCGAAGGCGCGCGGGCTGACGCAGGCGACGACGGACCAGGCGGGCGCGCCGATCATCGCGGTGGCTGGCGAGGCCGCCCATGTCCCGCGCCGGGTCAAGGACTTCCTCCGGCGGCTGGCGCTCGCGGATCTGGAGCAGGCGGTGCGCCGCCATACCGCCCGGCTCGGCATTCCCGCCCGCAGGATCACGATCCGCGACACCACGAGCCGCTGGGGCTCCTGCTCCTCGCAGGGGCATCTCAGCTTCTCCTGGCGGCTGATCCTGGCGCCCGCCTTCGTGCTCGACTATCTCGCCGCCCATGAGGTCGCCCATCTGAGGGAGATGAACCATTCGCACCGCTTCTGGGCGCTGACGCACAGGCTCTGCCCGCGCACCGAGGAGGCGGAGGCCTGGCTCAAGCGCCATGGGGCGGGGCTGCACGGCTTCGGCTGAGGACTTCCTCACGGGCGACTGCGCCGGCCATAGTTCCGCCGTTAACCACTTCCTGAAATTTCCCCCCGCACACTGAAGGCCGATTCGCCTTCAGTGTGAGTATGCCTATGGGTCAGGTCATCGCGTTCCGTCGCCCGCCGCAGCCCGCCCCGCCGGGGCCGCCCGTCCTGGGCCTGATGTCGGCGGTCGATTTCGCCCTGCGCGACCTGGCCGAGATCCTGCCCCATATCGCGCTCGATTCCGCCCGCGAGCAGGCCGAGGCCTGCCGCGCCTTGCTGGCCGAGGCCTTCAACGCCGAGATCGACGCCGAGCTCGATCACTGAGCCGTCGCTGCATGGCGCCCCGGCCTCCGCGAGGCTTGCGGGCGCCTGAGAATTGTCGAACCTCTCTGGCCCAGGGAGCCGCCTGAAGCGGCGGCCGGCCGAGGGAGGTTTTGCGGATGTTCCTGACCAACAGCGATATGGTCGATCTCGTCGATCTGCGGCATCGGCTGCATCGCCGTCCCGAGATCTCGGGCGAGGAACGCGAGACCGCCGCCACCATCGTCGACTTTCTCAAGCCCACGCAGCCGAGCCGCATCGTCACCGGCCTCGGCGGCCATGGCGTCGCGGCGATCTATGAAGGCGCCGAGCCCGGCCCGACGGTGATGGTCCGCGCCGAGCTCGACGCGCTGCCGATCGAGGAAATCTCCAATAGCGACCATCGCTCGGAAATCTCCGGAAAGGGCCATCTCTGCGGCCATGACGGCCATATGACCATCCTCGCGGGCTTGGCGCGCGGGCTCAACCGCAACCCGCCGCAGCGCGGCCGCGCCATCCTGCTCTTCCAGCCGGCCGAGGAGACCGGCGCCGGCGCCGCCGCCGTCATTGCCGATCCGAAATTCGCCGAGATCGCGCCCGACTACGCCATTTCGCTGCATAACCGCCCCGGCGTGCCGCTCGGCCAGGCCCGGATTTCGGAAGGCGCGGCCAATTGCGCCTCGCGCGGCATCAAGATCGTGCTCACCGGCGAGACCTCCCATGCCTCGACGCCGGAGCATGGCCGCTCGCCCGCGCCGGCCATCGCGACGCTGATTCCCGCGCTCACCGCGCTGGGGCCCGGCGGACCGCTCGACGCGCAATTCCGGCTGGTTACGGTCACCCATGTCTTGATCGGCGAAGAGGCGTTCGGCATCGCGCCGGGTCATGGCGAGCTCTGGGCGACGCTACGCACTGTCAATGACGCGCAGATGGGGGCGCTCTGCGAGGCGGCGGAAATGCTGGCACGCGAGGCCGCCATTGCGGACCAGCTTTCGCTTGAGATCAGCTATCACGACATCTTCCACCATTGCGAGAACGACGCGGAGGTCGTCGCCATGCTGCGCCGGGCGATGGACGAGGAGAACGTCCCGCATGGCGAGACGCCGCCCTCGCGCGGCTCGGAGGATTTCGGCCTGTTCGGCCGCAAGGCGAAGTCGGCGATGTTCCTGCTCGGCTCCGGCGACACCGCCCATCTGCACAACCCCGATTACGACTTCCCGGACGATGCCATCGCTACCGGCGCCCGCGTCTTCATGCGCACCCTGCGCAATCTCCTCGGCGAAGCCCGCCCGGCCTGAAGGAGGCGCGATGACCGCGAACTGGACGCCAGCCGCGGCGCGCGCGGCCGCCATCGCCGCCGGGTGGCAGCGCGAGGCCGGGCCGGGCGGGGCGGTCGTGCTGTTCGACCGGGACGGCGTCCGCGAGGCCTTCGCCGGCGGCCTTGCCAGCGTCGAGCATGGCCTGCCCTTCACGCCGCAGACGGCGAACCGCTTCGCCTCGATCAGCAAGCATGTGCTCGCCGTCGCGCTGTTGCGCGAGGGCATGCCGCTCGATGCGCCGCTCGGCCGCTGGCTGCCGGAACTGCCGGCGCCGCTGGCCGGGGTCGAGCTCGGCCGGGCGCTCGACATGACCGGCGGCCTGCCGGACATGATGGAGGCGTTCTGGCAGCAGGGCGTGCCCTTCACCGCGACCCTGAGCGCCGACGAGATCCATGCGCTGGCCTGCCGCTTCCCCTCGCTCAGCGCGCCGCCCGGCACCGAGATGGCCTATTCCAACACCGGCTGGAGGCTCGCCCAGCGGGTGCTCGAGACGGTCACCGGCAGGCCCTATGGCGAGACCGTCGCGGCGCTTTCGGGCGAGCTCGGCCTTGCCTTCCGCCTGCCCTATGACAGCGCCGAGATCGTGCCGGGCCTCGCCACCGGCTACTGGCGCGACGGCGCGCGCTGGCGGCGCGGCCATTACGGCTTCCATTTCTCCGCCTCGGGCGGTATCGCGGGCTCGGCTGCCGATCTCGCCGGCTGGTTTTCCGCCCTGCTGGCGGGCCGCGGCGCGCTTTCCGGCATGCTGGAGCGGCTGACCGCGCCGCGCCGCTTCGCCGATGGCGGCGAGAGCGTCTACCGGCTCGGGCTGGTCTGCAGCCGGCTCGGCGGTTTCGATGTGGTCGGCCATGGCGGCTCGCTCACCGGCTACCGCAACCATGTCCTCACCGCGCCCGGGCCCGGTGTCGGCGTTGTCGTCCTGAGCAACCGCGAGGAGGAGGCGCTCTGGCCGGCGCTGACCGTGCTCGCCGCGCTGCTGGGCGAGCCCCTGCCGGCGGCGGCGGAGGCCCCGGCCGGGCTGTTCGCCAGCGAGGAAGGGCCGTTCTGGGCCGAGCTGACGCCGGATTCGATCAGCTTCATGGGCGGCTATGAGCGCCTCGTCGCCGATGGCGCGGGCGGCCTGCGCAGCCTGCCGGCCTATCTCGACATCCGCCTGCGGCGCGACGGGGAAGACCGGCTCGCCGGGCTGATCGGCGGCGTCCGGCGCGCGCTGCGGCGCGTCCCGGCCGATACCCGGCTCGATGCCCGCCTCCTCGGCCATTGGCGCGACCCGCATTTCGGCACCGAGATCGCGATCCGGCCGGACGGCACGGCGCTCTGGCCCTGGCCCGCGGGCGGCAAGGCGACGCGGCTGACGCCGCTGCCGGGCGCCCGCGCCCTGGCCGATCTGACGCACGGCCCCTGGCGGGCGCGGCCTTGCCTCTGGCTCGACGGCGAAGACCGCCTGCGGGTCGCGGGCCATCGGGCGCGGGTCCTGCGGCTGGAGCGCGCCGGCTAGCGCCCGGTGCGGTGAAATCGGCACGCTCGAGGCGGCCCCGCGGGCTCAGCCGGGCGATGCCGTCGGCACGAAATGCGGCGTGGCGCGCCAGACGAAGTCGCGGCTCGCGCCCGGCGCCAGCTTGAGCACGCCCGGCTTGTCGGCGAATTCGCCGTGCCAGCCGACCGGGCTCGCCATGCCGAACCAGGGCTCGATGCAGAGGAAGGGCGCCCCCGTCGGCTTCGACCAGATGCCGAGATCCTTGTAGCCCTCCCAGCTCACGCTGAGCGCCCGGATCTCGCGCCCGGCCGGGTCGAGCGCGGCAAAGCGCACCGCCGCGTTGGCGACGTTCGGGATGACGATCGCATCATCGGCGAAAAGCGCCTCGTCCAGGTCGAGTTCGCGCCCGGCGAAGGGCAGCGGGATGGCCGGGCCGAGCAGGCCGCCCGCGACGGCGAGGCCCGGGCCGGGCTCGGGCTGCGGGAAGGTCAGCCTGTGGCGCTGCTTCGGCACGCCCGGCGCCAGCGGCCAGAGGAAGGCGGGATGGGCGCCGACCCCGCAGACCAGCGTGTCCTGCCCCGGGTTCGTGACCCGCGTCGTCACCGACAGGGCGCCGTCCGCGATCTCGTAGATCATGCGCAGCACGAAGCGGAACGGGTAGAGCGCCAGCGTCGCCGGGCTCTCGCGCAGTTCCAGCACGGCGCGGCTCCCGCTGCGCTCGGCCCAGGCGAACAGGCTGTCGCGGGCGAAGCCGTGCTGGGTCAGATGGTAGGAATGTCCCTCATGGACGAGCCTGTCCTCGGCGAGGCGCCCGACGACGGGGAAGAGCACCGGCGCATGGCGCGGCCATTCCGGGCCGCCATGCCAGAGCAGGGGACCGTCGGCATCGGAGAAGGCGACGAGCTCGCCGCCCTGGGCGCGGATCGTCGCGCGCAGCCGGCCGCCGGCGATCTCGTGGCTGTCCGTCATCCTGTCCTCCTGCATGCGCGGCCTTCCGATTAGCGCATCGGCGCCGCCGCGGAAACGCCGCGCATGCCGTGGCCGCGGCGCTGTACTGTCATTTCCCCCGGATGCGGGCCCGTAGCGGATTCCGGCGTTCCATGCGCGGAATAGAGAGCGGCCTTTCCTTGACCGGCGAAGGGAAGCCCCCGATCTTGCCAGTCATCCGGGGTTCTCCGCGCGAGGGCGCCCCGTCTTACCCTTTCCTGCTTCCGGGACCCGTCATGACCACCAGCGCCAACAGCCGCACGGCCGACCATGCCATCGATTCGCTCTTCCTGGAGCGCTGGTCGCCGCGCGCCTTCACCGACGAGATCATTTCCGAGGAGGAGCTGAAGACGCTGCTCGAGGCGGCGCGCTGGGCGCCGTCCTCCTATAATTCGCAGCCCTGGCGCTTCGTCTATGCGCGGCGCGGCAGCGCCCATTGGCCGAAGCTGCTCGGCCTGCTCAACGAGTTCAACCGCTCCTGGGCGCAGAACGCCGCCGCCCTGCTCTTCGTGATCTCCAAGGAGACGATGGCCGTGCCGGGCAAGGAGGAAGAGGTGCCCTCCTACAGCCATTCCTTCGATGCCGGGGCGGCCTGGTCCAACCTCGCTTTGCAGGCCGTGCGCCTCGGCTGGCAGACGCATGGCATGGCCGGCTTCGATCGCGAGCGCGCCCCGGCGGAGCTGAACCTGCCGGGGGGCTATCGGGTCGAGGCGGCGGTCGCCATCGGCAAGCCGGGCGACAAGGCGCAACTGCCGGAAGCCCTGCGCGCGCGCGAGACGCCGAGCCCGCGCAATCCGCTGTCGGCGACGGCCTTCGAGGGCGCCTTTCCCGCCTGAACGAACCGCCTTCCGTCGCGGGCCGTCTCCTCGGCGGTCCGCGACGGCGATGAAGGAGCCGCGCCCGTGCCGATCTCCCGCCGCCGCTTTTCCGCCGGCCTCGTCGCCCTGCCGGCCCTCCTGACAGGTGGGGCGGCTGCCGCCGGCCGCCCGGTGACGGTCGCCTCCCTGCTCGGCGAGGACAAGCCGGAGACCAGGATCTGGCGCCACATCGCCGAAACCCTGGCGCGGACGGCGCCCGGCCGCTTCGATCTGCGCATCGTGCCCAACGCCGCGCTGGGCGGCGAGAAGGAGGTTGCGGAAGGGCTGCGAATCGGCTCGATCCAGGCCGCGCTCTCGACGATCTCGACCCTCTCGGCCTGGGTGCCGCAAGGCCAGATCCTCGACCTGCCCTTCCTGTTCCGCGACCGCGACCATCTGCGGCGGGTGCTCGCCGGCCCGCTCGGCGCAGCGCTCAAGGCGCAATACGAGGCGCAGGGCTTCGTCGTGCTCGGCTTCATCAATTACGGTGCCCGCCATCTGCTCGGCAGGGAGCCGCTGACCACCCCGGCCGCGGTCAGGGGCAAGCGCATCCGCGTCATCCAGAGCCCGCTTCACACCGCGCTCTGGTCGGGCTTCGGCGCCTATCCGACGCCGATCCCGATCCCCGAGACCTACAACGCCCTGAAGACCGGCGTGGTCGACTGCATGGACCTGACCAAATCCGCCTATGCCGGCTTCCGGCTGTACGAGGTGGTGCCCTGCCTGGTCGAGACCGGGCATATCTGGGCCAGCGGCGTGGTGATGGTCGCGGCGCCGTTCTGGAAAGGGCTGGCGCCCCAGGACCGCGAGGCCCTCGCGGCCGCCGCCGCCGAGGGGGTGAGCTATTTCGACGGGCTGATGCTGGCCGACGAGGAGGCCTCGATGGCGCAGGCGGCGGCGCAGGGGGGCCGCGTCTTCCAGCCCGAGGACCGCGCCGGCTGGCAGGAGGGCGCGCGCAAGGTCTGGGCGGGCTTCGCCCCGCAGCTCGGCGGCCTCGACCGGATCGAGGCCATCGCGAACGGCGCCTGAACGGGAGCGGCCATGTCCTTCAGCAGCGATTCCTCCGATCGCGATTCCTTCGGCATCGACCACATCGTCATCGCCGTCGCCGATCTCGACCAGGCGAGGCGGGACTACGAGGCGCTCGGCTTCACCGTCCTTCCCGGCGGCGAGCATCCGCGCGGCTCCCGCAACGCGCTGGTCGCCTTCGCGGACGGCGCCTATCTCGAGATCATCGCCTTTCCGGTCGCGGTTCCCGGCTTCCGCTGGTGGGAGCTGTTCCGCGCCGCCGGCCCCGGTTTCGTCGACTATGCCCTGCTGCCCGGCGATTTCGAGGCCGGCATCGCCCGCCAGCGCGCCGCCGGCATTGCGCTGGACGGTCCCGTCGAGGGCAGCCGCCTCCAGCCCGACGGCAGCCGCATCGCCTGGCGCTCCGCCCGTCCGGTCGAGCCCGACATCCCCTTCCTGGTGACGGACCTCACGCCGCGCGATCTGCGGGTTCCGGCGGGTGCGGCACGTCGTCACCCGAACGGCGTCACCGGCATCGCCGGAGTCACGGTCGCGGTGCGGGACCTCGCACGGACCACGGCCCGCTATCGCGCTCTGCTCGGCCGCGAGCCGCTCGCGAAGGGCGCCGTTCCGGGGCTCGGCTTCGGCCTCGTCCAGTTCGGGCTCGGACGGCAGATCCTCTCGCTGGTCGAGCCGCGGACAACGGCGGCGCATCTGGCGGCCCGCGGCCAGGGGCTCTGCGCGGTCGCCTTCCACGGCCCCGGCGACGCGGCGCTCGCCGCCGGCCTGAGCCACGGCGCGGCGCTGGAGATCGTCGGCGCGCCCTGAGCCGGCGGCGTCATGATCCGGTCACGCTTGCCGGCGAGAGTGGCCCGTTACCTTCGAATCGTTCTATTTATCTAGTGAAAACAAGGGCTTGCATCGAATCTCGGAGCTGCCTATCTCTCCCGGCGATCAGTGAATCAACCGACGGAGAAACCGAATGGCTGGGGTCACCGAGGTCGATGTCGCGGCCGCGATCGGCCGGATCGACGAGATCATCATTCGCGAGATCGTCCGCACCGGCGCGAGCCGGCCGGAGCTGCGCCGGGCGCTCGCGCTGGCCAAGGGACCGGGCGATCTCGCCGCCGATGCGGCGCTGCCGCCGCGGATGCAGCGCCTGGTCGATCTGCTGGCCGTGACCTTGCCCGAGCAGGGGCCCAGGCCTTTGCAGGGACCGCAATACCGCCACCCTGCCGCCATGAAGGGCGTCGAACGTGCCGCCTGATCAGGGGAGCGCCGAATCATTGGAGGCCGCCCGTGCCGGGATCCGGCAGGCGGTCCTGACGGCTTTTTGCGCGGCGCTGCAGGATACTCGGTTGCCGCCGCTCACCCTGATCGAGCTGGCGGCGCAGGCGGTCGGCTCGGTCTACAGAGAGGTGGCGGATGCTCATTGCGGTGATCAGCCATGCCCTTGCGGCTGGCGGCCGCGCCTCGCGGCGGATCTGGCGGCGCTTCAGGCGGCGCTGGCGCTGAGCGCGGGACCGGCCGCGCCGCCGGACCTCGCCCGCATGGCGGTGCTCGGCCGGGCCTGACCGCGCCTTGCGGCCGCTTGCTCGGTGATTTTGCAGCGTCTTTTCCCGAAAACCGCGTTCCACTTTTCGGGCCGATGCTCTAAGCCGCTGCGAAACGCGCGGAGCGGCATGCGAACCATCCTCGTCATCGGCATCGGCGCCGGCAATCCCGACCACATGACCGTCGAGGCCATCGCGGCGCTCAACCGCGCCGATGTGCTGTTCATTCCCGACAAGGGCGCGGAGAAGGCCGGGCTGCGCCATCTGCGCGAGGCCATCTGCCGGCGCTTCATCCGCGCGCCCGGCTACCGCACGGTCGCCGTGCCGATCCCGCGCCGGGCCGAGGCCGGCGGCGACTATCGCGGCGTCGTCGACGACTGGCATGCGCGCATCGCCGCCGCCTATCGCGGGCTGTTCGAGGCGGAGCTGGCGGAGGGAGAGACCGGCGCCCTGCTGGTCTGGGGCGACCCGGCCCTCTACGACAGCACGCTGCGGGTCGTCGAGCGCGTCGCCGCCGCGGGGCTCGCCCTCGACTGGCAGGTCCATCCCGGCATCAGCAGCGTCCAGGTTCTGGCGGCGCGCCACCGCATCCCGCTCAACGGCATCGGCGCCCCCGTCCTGCTCACGACGGGGCGGCGCCTGGCGCAGGGCTTCCCGGCCGACCAGGACAGCGTCGTCGTGATGCTCGACGGCGAGCAGGCCTTCGCCAAGCTCGATCCGGCCGGGCTGGAGATCTTCTGGGGCGCCTATCTCGGCATGCCCGACGAGATCCTGCTCTCGGGCCCGCTCGCCGAGACGGCGCCGTTGATCGCGCAGGTCAGGGCCGAGGCCCGCGCCCGCCATGGCTGGATCATGGACACCTATCTGCTGCGCCGGCGCGCCGTGGCTTGACGGACGCGTCCTCATCCGCCATCGCTCCCGCCGTCTGTCCAGCGCCGGAGCCGTGCCCCATGTCCCTCGCCGATCTCGCCGCCACCATCGACGCCGCCTGGGAGAACCGGGCCGAGATCGGCGTCCAGACCAAGGGCGCCGTCCGCGAGGCGGTGGAGCAGGCGATCGAGCTGCTCGATTCGGGGAAGGCCCGCGTCGCCGAGAAGCAGGGCGCCGACTGGGTCGTGCATCAATGGCTGAAGAAGGCGGTGCTGCTCTCCTTCCGCCTGACCGACAACGCGATCATCGCCAACGGTCCGGGCGAGGGCGTGTTCTGGGACAAGGTGCCGTCGAAATTCGAGGGCTGGGGCGAGAACCGCTTCCGCGCCGCCGGCTTCCGCGTCGTGCCGCCCGCCGCCGCGCGCAAGGGCTCCTTCCTCGCCCCCGGCGTGGTGCTGATGCCCTCCTTCGTCAATATCGGCGCCTATGTCGATTCCGGCACCATGGTCGACACCTGGGCGACGGTCGGCTCCTGCGCCCAGATCGGCAAGAACGTCCATCTTTCGGGCGGCGTCGGCATCGGCGGCGTGCTGGAGCCGCTGCAGGCCAACCCGACCATCATCGAGGACAACTGCTTCATCGGCGCCCGCTCGGAGGTCGTCGAGGGCGTGATCGTCGGCGAGGGCTCGGTGCTGTCGATGGGCGTCTTCATCTCGGCCTCGACCAAGATCGTCGACCGCGCCACCGGCCAGGTCCATATCGGCAAGGTGCCGCCCTATTCGGTGGTGGTGCCGGGCTCGCTGCCGGGCAAGCCCTTCCCGGACGGCACGCCGGGGCCGTCGCTCGCCTGCGCCGTCATCGTCAAGACGGTCGACGCGCAGACCCGCTCCAAGACCGGCATCAACGAGCTGCTCAGGGACTGAGGGCAGAACGCGGGAGCGCCGAAACGCGAGTCATCCCGGCCGGAGCGAAGCGAAGAGCCGGGATCCATGCCTGAACCTCCGTCGGAAGCGCTCCGGCATGGATCCCGGGTCAAGCCCGGGATGACCGCGTGTGTCGGTGCAAAAATCGGCGGACGGATCAGCCCACCGGCGAGGGCGCGCCCGTGCCCTGCGGCGCCGGCGCGGCGTCCGGGGCGGGCGCGGCGGCGTGGGCATCGGCCAGCGCGTCGCGCAGCTTCTGCTCCTGGGACCGGTCGAGCGAGGTCTTGAGCACGGTGCCGCCGGTGCCGCGCAGCGCCTCCAGCACCTTGTCGCCGGTCACCTTCTTGACCAGCACGAACAGCGCGGCGTTGCCGGGCTGCAGGCTGCCGGCGAGGTCCTTCATGAACTTGTCGTCGATGCCGTAATCGGTGAGCGCGCCGCCGAGCGCGCCCGAGGCCGCGCCGAGCGCCGCCCCGAAGATCGGCATCAGGAAGATGGCGCCGATCAGCAGGCCCCAGAACGAGCCCGAGACCGCGCCGAGCGCCGTGGTGTTGAGGAGCTGGTTGAGCTTCACCTTGCCGCCTTCGTGCATCACCGCGATGGCGGCGTCGCCGATCTCGATCAGATATTCCTTCTGCAGGCCGATGAGCTTCTGGCGCATCTCCTCGGCGCGGGCCTCGGTCGGATAGACGATGACGACGAGATCGGACATGGCGGAACTCCTGCTGCGGGTGCACTGACGGATCGACGGATCGCCGCGGTCGCGTCCTGCCGGATGCGCGGCAACCCAGCCTGCCCCGGACAGATGACAGGCCAATGGAAACGCGGGCGCCGCGGCGCCGGTTCCGTCACTCCAGCGCGGCGGCCTTGGCGGATTCGGCGGCGCCGCCGCGCAGCGGCAGCTCCTCCATCAGCCAGAGCGCGAGCAGGGCGAGCGCGAAGCCGAGGAAGGCGGCGCCGAAGACGTAGCTGAACAGCGTCACCATGGTCGCGCGGTCGACCGTCCCCAGTTGCAGCGCCTCGGGCGAGAGATGGGTCGCCTGCCCGCCGACGCCGCCGAGCACGATCGCGCCGAAGATCGCGACGATCAGCGCGCCGCCGATCTGGCGGAAGAAATTGGCCACCGCCGTCGCCGTGCCGAGCTGGTGCGGCCTGACCGCGTTCTGGATCGAGACCGTGGCGACCGGCAGCAGCGTGCCGAGCCCGATGCTGACGACGGCGAGGATGGCGCAGAAGGGCGCGAGCGGAATCCGGCCGGAGAACAGGGCGAGCAGGCTGGTGCCGGCGCAGGAGACCGCGAGCCCGACCATCGGCACGCGCTTGTAGTGCCTGATATGCGTCATGGCCCGTCCGGAGCTGGTGGCCCCGACGACGGTGCCGCAGGTCAGCGGCAGCAGGCCGAGGCCGGAATAGGTCGCGCTCAGCCCCATCACCGTCTCGAAATAGAGCGGCAGATAGATCGTCAGCCCGATGAAGGCGCCCATGGCGAGGCCGGCCGAGACCGTTCCGAAGCGCACCACCCGGTTGTTCATCACGTCGAGCGGGATCAGCGGCTCGGCGGCGAGGCGCTGGCGCCAGCCGAAGAACGACCACAGCACCAGCGTCGCGGCGGCGAGCCCGGCGATCGGCAGCGAACCCCAGGGATAGGCGGTGCCGCCCCAGGAGAGGGCGAGCAGCAGCGAGAGCGTCCCGGCGGTCATCAGCACGGCGCCGAGCACGTCGAGCTTGTGCGGCCGTTCATGGCGCGGCAGGCGCTTCAGCGCCTCGCTCGACATCCAGTAGGCGCCGAGCCCGAGCGGCAGGTTGATCCAGAAGATCACCGACCAGTGCAGCTTCTCCGCCAGCATGCCGCCGAGCACCGGGCCGATCAGCGAGGAGGACAGGAAGACGCTGGCGAAATAGACCTGATAGCGCCCGCGCTCCTTCGGCGGCACCATGTCGCCGACGATGGTCTGGGCCAGCGCGATCAGCCCGCCGCCGCCGAGCCCCTGGACGAAGCGGGCGACGATCAGCGTGCCGAGATTGGGCGCCAGCGCGCAGGCGATCGAGCCGAGGATGAAGACGACGATGCCGGAGAGCAAAACGACGCGTCGGCCATGGATGTCGGCGAGCTTGCCGTAGAGCGGCGTGACGGCGGTCGAGGCCAGCAGATAGGCCGTCACGATCCAGGGCAGATGGGCGACGTCGCCGAGCTCGCGGCCGATGGTCGGCAGGGCGGTCGCCACGATGGTCTGGTCGAGCGCGGCCAGGAACATCGCGACCATCACGCCGATCAGGATGGAGCGGATATCCGCATGCGTCAGCGGCGCGGCATGCGCCTGGGTGTCGACCCGCTTGTCCATGGAGCCTGCAGTCAAACTTGCATCAGGGGAATGGCTGCAGGTTAGTGGCGCGATAAGCCATGCGCTAGAGGCGGGGCGTCGGGTCCGCCCTGCGGCGGGGACGGATCAGGCCCCGCCCGCGACCGCCGCCGGATCCATCCACACCGCCTCCCAGACATGCCCGTCGAGGTCGCGGAAGCCGTGGCCGTACATGAAGCCGTGGTCCTGCGGCTCCCGGTAGGTGCTGCCGCCGGCGGCGACGGCCGCCTTCACGATCGCGTCAACCGCCTCCCGGCT
Source organism: Hyphomicrobiales bacterium (assembly GCA_900466745.1). Taxonomy (GTDB): domain Bacteria; phylum Pseudomonadota; class Alphaproteobacteria; order Rhizobiales; family Beijerinckiaceae; genus Allobosea; species Allobosea minatitlanensis. Next base: position 104,172 of record UBNE01000023.1, read on the forward strand.
CTCGCGCGACAGGCAGGTCAGCACCTCGACGCTCTGGTCGGTATCGGTGATCGGCTTGGGCGAGAAGCCGGCGAATTTCTCATGCGTCAGCAGCATCGCGAAGATCGTGTCGCTGATCACCATGCAGGCGGCGGTGTCGTCAGTGAACTGCGGGTTGAACGAAAAGCCGAGCGCCCGGAAGAAGGCCATCGAAGCGGGCAGGTCCTTCACGGGCAGGTTGAGGAAGATCATCTGGGGCATGGCGTGTCCTTCGGCGGTGGTGAGGCGGATGTCGTCGGTTCAGGCGCAGCCGCCGGAGCGCGCCGTCGCCGGCGTCTTCGGAGGCGGCCCCGGAGGGCGGGAAGCGGGCGTCGCCCCCGGCGGATGCGGTCCCCGCGGGGTGGATGACGGTCGGCGGGTCGGAGGAAGGCGACGGAATCGGGGGCGGGCATCGGGCGGCGGGATCATCGCCGAATTCATGTTGATATCAACTCTTTTGTCAAGGCGCCGCGCCGCAACGGGCGCCAGGGCTTGACGGGTCCGCCGGCGGCGGCTGCCATGGGCCGGCCTGTCGCGCGAGGATGCCGGACGATGCCGCTCTTGAACCTGCCGAATTCCCTTCTGCTGGTGGTCGACCTGCAGGCGCGATTGATGCCGGCCATCCATGACGGCGCCCGCGTCGTCGCCAACGCCGCGCGCCTGCTCGAGGCGGGGCGGCTGCTCGCGGTGCCGGTGGTGGTGACGGAGCAGAACCCCGGCAAGCTCGGGCCGACGGTGCCGGAGCTCGCCGGCCTCCCGCCGGCGATCGCCAAGATGAGCTTCGACGCCTGCGCCGAGCCGGCGGTGCTGGCGGCGCTGGGCGGCGACCGGGATATCGTCCTGTGCGGCTGCGAGGCGCATGTCTGCGTCGGCCAGACGGCGCTGACCCTGCTGGAGTGCGGCCGCCGCGTCGTGGTGGTGCAGGACGCGGTCGGCTCGCGGGCGCCGGAATCGCGCGCGGTCGCGATCCGCCGCCTCGCCGCGCATGGCGCCGAGATCGTCACCACCGAGATGGTGCTGTTCGAGTGGTTGCGGACGGCCGCGCATCCGCAGTTCAGGGCGGTTTCGAAGCTGATCCGCTGATGGCCGCGCCGCGGTTTACAGCGGCTTTTTGATCGCTTTAGCGATGACGCCGACGATTCCTTCTCGGAAGAGGAGGACGCATGCGACGAAGATGACGCCCTGGATGACGGTGACCCAGGCTCCGAGGGTTGCGAGGTAGTTCTGCATGGTGACCATGACGATGGCGCCGACGATCGGTCCGAAGACGGTTCCGAGCCCGCCGACCAGGGTCATCAGCACGACCTCGCCTGACATGGTCCAGTAGACGTCGGTGAGCGAGGCGAGCTGGAAGACGATGGCCTTGGTCGCGCCGGCGAGGCCGGCGAGCGCGGCCGAGAGCACGAAGACCATGAGCTTGTACTGGTTGGCGCGGTAGCCGAGCGAGATGGCGCGGGGTTCGTTGTCGCGGATCGCCTTGCAGATCTGGCCGAAGGGGGAGTGGATGATGCGGTAGATCGCCAGCAGCCCGGCCATGAAGATGGCGGCGACGAGCCAGTAGAGGGCGCGGTCGTCGGTGAGGTCGAGGAGGCCGAGGAGCTTGCCGCGCGGCACCGCCTGGATGCCGTCCTCGCCGCCGGTGAAGCGCGGCGTCTGCAGCGAGAAGAAGAACACCATCTGCGCCAGCGCCAGCGTGATCATGGCGAAGTAGATGCCCTGGCGGCGGATGGCGAGCGCGCCGAAGACGGTGCCGAGCCCGGCGGCGACGGCGGTGCCGAGCAGGATCGCGAGTTCCGGGGTCAGGCCCCAGTTCTTGGCGGTATAGGCGCAGACATAGCTCGCCATCCCGAAATAGGCGGCATGGCCGAAGGAGAGCAGGCCGCCATAGCCGAGCAGCAGGTTGAAGGCGAGCGCGAACAGCGCGAAGCACAAAACCTTCATCACGAAGACCGGATAGGCGACGAAGGGGGCGACGACGAGCGCCGCGGCGATGCCGATCAGGATGGCGCGGTGCAGCCGGGCGGTGCCGTCGTCGGTCTCGGCGAGGGCGGCGCCGGCGGGAGCTTCGGAGGTCGCGAGATCGGTCATGTCGAAAACTCTCAGGCCGGGCGGCCGAACAGGCCGGCGGGCTTCACCAGCAGTACCAGCACCATGATGACGAAGATCACGGTCGAGGAGGCTTCCGGATAGAACACCTTGGTCAGGCCCTCGACCAGGCCGAGCGCGAAGCCGGTGACGATGGCGCCCATGATCGAGCCCATGCCGCCGATCACCACCACCGCGAAGACGACGATGATGAGGTCGCCGCCCATGTTCGGGTTGACCGAATAGACCGGCGCGGCGAGCACCCCGGCGAAGGCGGCCAGCGCCACGCCGAAGCCGTAGGTCAGCGTCACCAGCAGCGGCACGTTGATGCCGAAGGCCTGGGTCAGGGTCGGGTTCTCGGTGGCGGCGCGCAGATAGGCGCCGAGCCTGGTTTTCTCGATCAGGAACCAGGTCGCCAGGCAAACCGCGAGCGAGGCGACGATCACCCAGGCCCGGTAGTTCGGCAGGAACATGAAGCCGAGATTCTGCCCGCCCGCAAGCTGTGGCGGGATGCCGTAGGGCAGGCCCGACGAGCCGTACTGGTTGCGGAACAGCCCCTGGATGATCAGCGCCAGCCCGAAGGTCAGCAGCAGCCCGTAGAGATGGTCGAGATGACTGATGCGCTTCAGCAGCAGCCGCTCGATCACGACGCCGACGGCGCCGACCACGATCGGCGCCAGCACCAGCGCGAACCAGTAGTTCAGCCCGAGATAGTTCAGCGCCATCCAGGCGACGAACGCCCCCATCATGTACTGCGCGCCATGGGCGAAGTTGATGATGTTCAAAAGCCCGAAGATCACCGCCAGGCCGAGGCTCAGAATGGCGTAGAACGAGCCGTTGATCAGGCCCAGCAGAACCTGGCCGAACAGCGCCTGCGGCGGAATCCCTAATAGCTCGAACATGCGTGGCTCAATGTATGGCTCGATCGAAAGGTGGGGGACGTCCGGAACGGTTCCCGCCCCGCTGCCCTCGGGCCGCCGCGCCCGCCGGAGCCGGGCGCGCTCCGGCCGCGGCGGCGAGCCGGCGGTCGCTTGCGGCGCCGTTCCCGGAGCCTGTCCGGGAACGGCCTTGGCCGCTATCCGCCGGGGCTACTTGACCAGCGGGCAGCCGGTCTCGGCCAGCGGCTGGAAGGCCTGCTCGGCCGGCAGCACAGCGATCTGCTTGTAGAGATCCCATTCGCCCTTCGACTCGGAGGGCTTCTTGACCTCGTAGAGATACATGTCGTGCATCTTGCGGCCGTTGGGGCGGATGCTGCCCTTGCCGAAGAGCGGGTCGTCCGTCGGCATCTCCTTCATCTTGGCCATGACGGTCGCCGTATCCTTGCTCTTGGTGGCCTCGACCGCCTTGAGATAGTGCAGGAAGCCGGCATAGACGCCCGCCTGCACCATGGTCGGCATCTTGCCGTTGTTGAGCTTGGCGAAGCGCTGCGACCAGGCGCGGGTCTGGTCGTCGCGGTCCCAGTAGAAGGATTCGGTCAGCACCAGCCCCTGCGCCGCCTGCAGGCCGAGCGCATGGACGTCGCTGACGAAGACCAGCAGGCCCGCGAGCTTCTGGCCGCCGGCGACGATGCCGAACTCGCCCGCCTGCTTGATCGCGTTGGTGGTGTCGCTGCCGGCATTCGCCAGCCCGATGACCTTGGCCTTCGAAGCTTGCGCCTGCAGCAGGAAGGACGAGAAGTCGGTGCCCGGGAACGGCGTCTTCACCGAGCCCAGCACCTTGCCGCCGGCCTTCTTGATGATCTCGGTCGCGTCGCGTTCCAGCGCATGGCCGAAGGCGTAGTCGGCGGTCAGGAAGAACCAGGTGTCGCCGCCCGCCTTCACCATGGCGCCGCCGGTCCCCTGCGCCAGCGCATAGGTGTCGTAGGTCCAGTGGATGGTGTTGGCGTTGCAGGCCTTGCCGGTGAGGTCGGAGGCGCCGGCGCCCGAGTTGATGTTGATCTTGTTCTTTTCCTTGGTGATCTGGCTCACCGCCAGCGCCACCGAGGAGGTCGGCACGTCGAGGATCAGGTCGACGCCGTCTTGGTCGTACCATTGCCGGGCGATGGTCGAGCCGACATCCGGCTTGTTCTGGTGGTCGGCCGAGACGATCTCGACCTTGATGCCCTTCTCGGCGGCCTTGAAGTCCTCGACCGCCATGCGCGCGGCGATGACCGAGCCTTCGCCGGCGAGGTCGGCATAGATGCCGGAGCGGTCGTTGAGCACGCCGGCCTTGACCGAGATCTGCTGCGCGAAAGCGGGGCTCGCCAGCAATGCGGCGAGCGCGCCCGTCGCGAGGAACGTCCTGAGCTTCATCGTCGTTCTCCCTCTGAGAATGTCGGCGTTGGCCGGTTTTTTCCGTTGCGGGGCCTGCGCGGGTCAGACCCCGAGATAGCGGTGGAGCTTGTCGATATTGGCGTCGAGCTCGGCGTTCGGGATCATGTCGACGACCTTGCCCTGCTCGACGACGTAGTGGCGGTCGGCGACGGTCTGGGCGAAGCGGAAGTTCTGCTCGACCAGGATGATGGTGAAGCCCTCGCGCTTGAGCTCGGCGATGGTGCGGCCGATCTGCTCGATGATGACGGGGGCGAGGCCCTCGGTCGGCTCGTCGAGCAGGAGCAGATGCGCGCCGGTGCGCAGGATGCGGCCGATGGCGAGCATCTGCTGCTCGCCGCCGGAGAGCTTGGTGCCCTGGCTGCGCAGCCGCTCCTTCAGGTTGGGGAACAGCGTGAAGATGCGCTCCAGCGAGAGCCCGCCCTCGCGGATTTTCGGCGGCAGCATCAGGTTCTCCTCGACCGAGAGCGAGGAATAGATGCCGCGCTCCTCCGGCACGAAGCCGATGCCGAGCCGGGCGATGGCGCGCGAGGGCAGGTCGATCGTCTCCTTGCCCTCCAGCGCGACCGAGCCCTTGCGCTTGCCGATCACGCCCATGATCGACTTCAGCGTCGTCGTCTTGCCGGCGCCGTTGCGGCCGAGCAGCGTCACCACCTCGCCCGGCGCGACATCGAAATCGATGCCGTGCAGCACATGGCTCTCGCCATACCAGGCCTCGAGCCCGCGCACCGTCAGCAGCGGGGCGGCGCCTGCGGCACCGGCCGGCGCCCTTGCCGCCTCAGTGATGGCCATGACCGCCTCCCGAGCCGATATAGGCCTCGACCACCCGCGGGTCCTTCGAGACGCCGGCATAGTCGCCCTCCGCCAGCACCTGCCCGCGCGCCAGCACGGTGATGCGGTCGCACAGCGAGGCGACGACCGAGAGATTGTGCTCGACCATCAGGATGGTGCGCTGCGCCGAGACCTTGCGGATCAGCGTCTCGATGCGGTCGATGTCCTCGCGCCCCATCCCGGCCATCGGCTCGTCGAGCAGCAGCATCTCGGGATCGAGCGCCAGCGTCGTGGCGATCTCCAGCGCCCGCTTGCGCCCGTAGCTGAGCTCGCCCGCGCTCAGCTCCCGGAACGGCGTCAGCCCGACCGCCTCGACCAGCGCCTCCGCCTCGGCGTCGAGGCTCTTCAGCCGGCGCTCCGAGCGCCAGAAGTCGAAGGAGTCGCCGCGCTTGCGCTGCAGGGCGATGCGGACATTGGTCTTGACCGAGAGCTGCGGGAACACCGCCGAGATCTGGAACGAGCGCACCAGCCCGAGCCGCGCGATCTCGGCCGGCTTCTCGCGCGTGATGTCGCGCCCGTTATAGACGATCGTCCCCCGCGTCGGCGCAAGGAACTTGGTCAGCAGATTGAAGCACGTCGTCTTCCCCGCCCCGTTCGGACCGATCAGCGCATGGATCGACCCGCGCCTCACCTTCAGGTCGACCCCGCTCACAGCCCGGAAGCCGGCAAACTCCTTGGTTAACCCTGCTGTCGACAGAATAATGTCTTCAGCCATGCGAAATAGCGGCCTTCATTGGGCTGATCTTTCTTGATTTAACGTTTCCCCTTGCATGGCATGCTGCACCGCGTTCAAGGCATAAGTCAACGCTTCGCGCCGCCGCAAACCCCCTCCTGCGGCCATTTCATCCTTTTGTCTGATAGGCTTCCCCCTCCGAACGGGGGGTGTCGGGCGCCGCGCCTGCGCGCAGACTGGCATCGTAGCGGAAGGGGTGGATTTCCGGTTGAACCCGCCCGCCACGGCCTGCGACGAACGGGAGCCGGTTTACCGGCCGGAGCGGTTGCGGTATATGCCGCCCTCTTCGACCCCGCTGTTTCGATATTTCAACCGTATCGTGGCGGAAGGCCGCCATCGGTGGTGTCGGCGCCACGCTAGAGCTGGGAGGTTGTCGTGAGCTTCGCGACTCGGATTGCGGCATTCCGTGTTCGGCTGGCCGCGGCCTTTGCGCTGGTGGTCTGCGGCTCGGCCCTGGCTTCGGGGGCCGAGGCGGCCCTGCCCGAGCGCCGCGTCGCGCTCGTCATCGGCAACAGCGCCTATACGGCGGTGCCGCCGCTGGCCAACCCGATGCGGGACGCCAAGGGCGTCTCCGCGGCGCTCAAGCGCCTCGGCTTCGAGGTCGTCGAGGGCTACGACCTCAAGATGGACGACATGACCAATGTCGTGCGCCAGTTCGCCCAGAAGCTCGACGGCGCCAAGGCCGGGCTGGTCTATTATGCCGGCCACGGCATCGCGGTCGGCGACGAGAACTACCTGATCCCGGTCGACGCCTCGCTGCGCTCCGAGGCCGATCTCGATTTCCGCGCGGTCAACGTCCAGCTCGTGCTGCGCCAGATGCAGCGCGACGAGCGGGTCAACATCGTCATCCTCGACGCCTGCCGCGACAATCCCTTCGCCGCCCAGCTCGCGGCTAAGTCGCGCGCCGTCACCCGCGGCCTGACGCCGATCGAGACGCAGTCGGCCTCCGGCATCCTGATCGCCTTCGCCACCGATCCGCGCGCCACGGCGCTGGACGGCGAGCGCGACGGGCACAGCCCCTTCACCGATGCGCTGCTCAAGCATATCGAGACCCCCGAGGTCTCGATCACGACGGTGATGGACCGGGTCCGCGCCGATGTCTGGGAAGCGACCGGCAAGAAGCAGAAGCCCTGGACGAACTCCTCGATCATCGGCGAGTTCAAGCTCAATCCGACGGTGAAGCTGGCCTCCGCCGACCCGACCGATGCGAGCGCGGCCAAGGCGATCAACGCGGCCGTTCCCGCGCCGGCGATGCCGTCGGCGCCGGTCTTCGACCGCAGCCAGATCGACATCAAGACCTGGGAGGCGGCCGAGCGCGGCAATTCCGCCGCCGACTACCGCGCCTATCTCGACGCCTTCCCCTCCGGCCAGTTCGCGACCTTCGCGCGCAACCGGCTGGCGAGCCTGGAGGCGGCGACCCCGCCGGCCAACGCCGCCGGCGCCGTCGCGGCCGCGACCCCGGGCGTGACCGACGAGGCGCTCAAGGCCGAGACCGGCACCGCCCAGACCGAGACCGCGATGAAGCTCGACGCCAAGGCCCGCCGCGAATTGCAGACCCGCCTGCGCGCCAGCGGCTTCCAGCCGGGCAAGCTCGCCGCGAGCTTTGGGCCGAGCCAGCGCAAGGCGATCCTGGAGTGGCAGAAGTCGCGCGGCATCCCGGAGACCGGCTTCCTGACCGCGCTGCAGGCGACGGCGCTGCGCGAGCAGAGCGAGCCGGCCTATCAGCGCCTGCTCGCGGACGAGGCCAAGGCCGCCGCCGAGAAGAAGAGCCGGGCGGCCGATCGCGGCAGGGCCGGCAAGACCCGCGGCGGCGTCGCCGATGCGGGCGAGGAGATGTATCAGCGCGACCTCGCCCGCGAGCGCGGCGTCGCCTATCAGGGCCCCGCCGGCCAGCGTGCCGTCGGCACCACCAGCTCGGGCTATCAGGGGCGCGTGCGCCAGCGCGGCGGTGCCTCTTCCGATTCGGCCGGGGCGGCCGCCATCGGCTCGATCATCGGCGGCGCCATCATGGGCGGCATCCTCGGCCGCTGAGCGATCCCAGCCGGGCGTTTCGCGAAAGCCGGCCTCAAGGGCCGGCTTTCGTCGTTTCGGGGGCGGCCTGCGCCCCGGCGCAGAGCCGGGCGAGCGCGGCGGCGAAGCTGCGGGCGGCCGGCCCGAGCGGCTCGTCGAGGCGGTGGCCGAGATAGGTTTCCATCGGCAGCCGGGCCTGCCGGCCGAGCACGCCGGTCCCGACCCGCACCAGCCGCCCCCGCGCCAGATCCTCCGCCGCCAGCCAGCCCGGCAGCCGGCCCCAGCCCGGCGGGCGGGCGGCTGAAGCCTCCCGGCCCGCGAGCCCGTGCCGGCGCCTCAGCCGGCGGCCGCGATGGCGTGGAAGAACGAGCCCGTGACATGGCCGCGCCGGCTGCCGGCCGCTGCCGGCGGCGAGCCATGCGGATCGCTCACCGTCGCGAAAGGCGGGTCCTCGCCCTGCGCGGCGATGCTGGCATAGTGGAATTCATGCCCGGTCAGCACCGTGCCGGCCGGGCCGAGCGGGCCTTCGGCCGCGAGCACGGCGCGGCGGTAGCCGAGATTCATCTTCCGTCTGGCGAAGGAGGTCTCGACCGAGAGCAGCCCGGCCATGGCGTGGATCGCGCCCGCGGCATCGGTCAGCCTGCGGCCGAGCACCATGTAGCCGCCGCATTCGCCATGCACCGGCCGGGTCCCGGCGAAGCGTCTGAGCCCGTCGAGGAAGCGGCCGGCGGCCGCGATCCTGCCGGCATGCAGCTCGGGATAGCCGCCGGGCAGCCAGCAGGCGTCGCACTCCTCCGGCGGCGGATCGTCGGCGAGCGGCGAGAACGGCACCAGCGTGGCGCCCGCCGCGCGCCAGCCGGCCTCGACATGCGGATAGACGAAGGAGAAGGCGGCGTCGCGCGCGAGGGCGATCCGCCGGCCGGGCGCGGGCAGGGGCGGGAGGCCGCCGCCGGCCAGGGCGGGCAGCCGCGTCTCGCCGGCCAGGGCCAGCACCGCATCGAGGTCGACGGCGGCGGCGACGGCCTCGGCCAGGGCGTCGAGCCGGGCATGGAGATCGGCCGTCTCGCCCGCCTGCACCAGCCCGAGATGGCGCTCGGGCAGGATCAGGCTCGCCTCGCGCGGCAGCGCGCCGAGCACGGGCAGGTCGATCCGCTCCAGGCCCTGCCGCACCAGCCGCTCGTGACGGGGGCTCGCGACCTTGTTGAGGATGACGCCGGCGATGCGGATGCGCGGGTCGTAGAGCTTGCAGCCGAGCGCCACCGCCGCCGCCGACTGCGCCGCGCCGGAGACGTCGACGACGAGCAGGACCGGCCATCCGGTCAGCGCGGCGATGTCGGCGCTGGCGCCGGTATGCCCCTCGGGGCCCGGCACGGCGTCGAACAGCCCCATCGAGCCCTCGGCGACGACGATGTCGGCTGCCAGCGCCGCCTCGCCGGCGATCCGCCCGAGCAGCCCGTCGCTCATGGCGTAGCTGTCGAGATTGGCGCTCGGCGCCCCGGTCGCGGCGGCGTGGAAGGCGGGGTCGATATAGTCCGGCCCGCATTTCAGCCCGCGCACGGTCAGACCGCGCCGGACCAGCGCCCGCTGCAGGCCGAGCGTGAGCGTGGTCTTGCCCGAGCCCGAGCGCGGGGCGGCGACGAGGAGTCCGCGCGCGCTCACGGGAAGCCCCTTGCGTCGTTGCGCGGTGCCTGGGCGACGAGGCCGTCCCGGGTTCGGCGAGCCGTCATGCGCCCCCTCGCGGCCGGAAGCGGCGGTCGTAGTCGATGGAGTAGAGGGCGCTCTCGCCGAAATCCGCGGAGCCCAGCGCCGGCCCGACCAGGATCAGGGCGGTGCGCTCCAGCGCGCTCGCCCGGACCTGCGCCGCGATGCCGGCGAGATCGCCGCGCAGGACGGTCTCGTCCGGCCAGGTCGCGCGGAAGACCACGGCGACGGGGCAGTCCGCGCCGTAGAAGGGCGTCAGCTCGGCTGCGACCTGTTCGATCGCGTGGATCGAGAGATGGATGGCGAGCGTCGCCCCGGAGGCGGCGAAGGTCGCGAGCGTCTCCTTCTCCGGCATGGCCGAGGCGCGGCCCGAGGTGCGCGTCAGCACCAGCGACTGCGCCACGCCGGGCAGGGTCAGCTCGCGCTTCAGCGCGGCGGCGGCGGCGGCGAAGGCGGGCACGCCCGGCGTCACCGTATAGGGGATGGCGCGCGCATCGAGCCGGCGCATCTGCTCGGCCGTCGCGCTCCAGATCGAGAGGTCGCCGGAATGCAGCCGCGCCACGTCCTGCCCGGCCCGATGCGCGGCCTCCATCTCGGCGATGATCGCGTCGAGCGCGAGCGGGGCGGTGTCGACGATGCGGGCGCCGGGAGGGCACCAGCCCAGCATCGCCTGCGGGATCAGCGAGCCGGCATAGAGGCAGACCGGGCAGGTCGCGATCAGGTCGCGCCCGCGCAGCGTGATCAGGTCCGGCGCGCCGGGGCCGGCGCCGATGAAATGGACGGTCATGCGCGGCGCGGGCTCATGAGGCGGTGCGGGCGAGCGCGCAGGTGACGCGCCCGGTCGCGATCCGCGGCTGCACGAGCGCGCCGCCCGGGCCGGCGACGGCGAGCGCGGCGGCTTCCGCCACCGAGCCGACGCCGTAGCGCGCGACGATCCGCGGCGCATGGGTCGCGCAGGCGGCCGCGAAATCCGTCAGCGCCGTGTCGGGGACGGCGACCAGCTCCGCCGCGCGGTCCGCCGCCGCCGCGACCATGCCGGCTTCGCCGGCGCGGCTCGCCAGCGTGGCGAAGCGCGGCGTCGGCGCGCCGGCGAGCCCGGCGATCGCCAGCGCCTCGTCGAGGCAGGCGAGGATGTCGGCGGCCGCGGTGCCGGGCCGGATGCCGATGCCGGCGACGAGGCCGCCGGTCACGACGAAACCCGCACTCTATCCGCAGTCATCCCGGGCGAGCGAAGCGAGACCCGGGATCCATG
>UBNE01000023.1:115162-117337 GCA_900466745.1 Hyphomicrobiales bacterium
TGTCCGGGATGACGGCGAGCATGGAATGAAGCGCCTCAAGGCTTCTCGACCCGCCACTGCGTCACCGGCATGGCCGGGCGCCAGCCATGCTTGCCCCCGACGGGGGCGAGCCGGTCGATCGCGATCCGCCGCAGCGAGCCGCCATGCTCGGCATGGAGCGCCGCGAGCTTCGCCTCGCCCTCGNNCCGCCCGGCTTCAGCGCCGCCCAGGCGGCCTCGAACAGCCCCGCCTCCGTCAGTCCGCCGCCGATGAACACCGCGTCCGGCGCCTCGCGTCCGACGAAGCCGGCCGGCGCCGCGCCCACGACCTCGACCGAGAGCCCGCCGAGCTCGAGCCGGTTGCGGGCGATGCGCTCGGCCCGATCGGCCCTGGCCTCGAAGGCGACGGCCCGGTTGCGGAGATGGCGCTGGCACCATTCGACCGCGACGGAGCCCGAGCCGGCCCCGACATCCCAGAGCAATTCGCCGGCGCGCGGCGCCAGGGCCGAAAGCGTGATGGCGCGGATCTCGGATTTGGTGATCTGCCCGTCATGGGCGAACCACTCCTCGTCGAGCCCCGGCGCCAGCGGCAGGATGCGCGAATCCTGGGTGGCGGCGACCTCGACCGCGATCAGGTTGAGCGGCACGACGTCGTCGAGCGCGAAGGCGTCGGCGCGGCTCTCGCGGATGCGCTCCTGCGGCCCGCCGAGCGCTTCCATCACCACGATGCGGCTGGCGCCCATGCCGCGCGTGGTCATCAGCGCGGCGACGGCGCGCGGGGTGGTCTCGTCCCAGGAGAGGGCGAGGATGCGGGCCTGCGGCTGGAGATGCGGCACGATGCGGTAGAGCGTGCGGCCGTGCAGCGAGACCAGCGCGCATTCCTCCTGCGGCCAGCGCATCCGCGTGCAGGCCATCGAGAAGGAGGAGAGCTGCGGGATGATCCGCATCTCCCCGGCGGGGATCGCGCGGCTCAGGCTGTTGCCGATGCCGTAATGGAACGGGTCGCTGGTCGCCAGCACGCAGACCTTGCGGCCGCGCTCCCTCAGGATCTGCGGCAGGGCGTTGCGGAAGGGCTGCGGCCAGGGGCGCAGCTCGCCCGGCACCGAGCCCACNNGGCCGCGTTCAGCGCCGCGAGCGCCTCGCGGCAGAGCCCGGCCGCGCCGTCCTCGCCGAGGCCGATCAGGGAGAGCCAGGGTTCCTCCTGCCGGCTCGACAGGGCATCCGATTCACGTAACATGGTCGTCATGACCGTCCTCATCCTTGGCGGAACGAGCGAAGCTGCTGCGCTTGACCGGCTGCTCGCCGAGCAGGCTCCGGACATTCGCGCCATTATCTCGCTGGCGGGGCGCACCGTCGATCCCCGGCCGATGAATTTGCCGGTGCGGATCGGCGGCTTCGGCGGCATCGAGGGCCTGCGGCGCTATCTGGTCGAGGAAGGCATCGTCGCGGTCATCGACGCGACCCATCCCTTCGCGGCGGTGATGCCGTTCAACGCCGAGCATGCCTGCAAGGCGGAAGGCGTGCCGCTGCTCGCCATCCGCCGCGAGCCCTGGAAGCCGCGCGACGGCGACCGCTGGACCTGCGTGCCCGATATCGAGGCGGCCGTGCGCGCCCTCGGCGAGACGCCGCGGCGGGTCTTCCTGACCGTCGGCCGGCTCGAGCTGCCGGCCTTCGCCGATGCCCCGCAGCACCGCTATCTGGTGCGGGCCGTGGAGCCGATCGGCGATCGTCTGCCGGTGCCGCATGTCGCCTTCATCCAGCAGCGCGGCCCCTTCGACGCCGATGACGAGGAGGATCTGATGCGCCGCGAGGGCGTCGAGGTCCTGGTCAGCAAGAATTCCGGCGGCCCGGCGACGGTGGGCAAGCTGGTGGCGGCGCGCCGGCTCTCCCTGCCGGTGGTGATGGTGGAGCGGCCGCCCAAGCCCGCCGTCGAGACCGTCGACCATATCGATCAGGTCCTGCCCTGGCTGGTGGCGCAGGGGCTCTTCGCCACCGAGCGCGGCGTATAGACGTAAGGCGCGCCGCCTTCGCGCGCGATCAGCCGCGTGCCCGACGCCCCGATCATCACCAGCGTCGCCATGTCGGCCGTGCCGGCCGCCGCGCGGGCTTCCGCCAGCGTCAGGATGCGCAGGCTCTCGTCCGGCCGCCCGACGGCGCGGGCGAACAGCACCGGCGTATCGGCGGCGCGGCGGCCGGC